>NZ_JBEFLD010000004.1:277648-484510 GCF_040148885.1 Vogesella oryzagri | reverse complement strand
CACCGCCGATGATGATCACGTCGTAACGTGGCTTGAGCTGCGGTGTACGCCAGGCCGGTTGCCAGGTTTCGTGATGTTTGAGCCCGTGTTTGAGCAGGCTCCAGAAGGAGTAACGGTTTGCCATGGAGCGCCCCATAATTGTTGCCAGATGTGAGTTGATTGTTGGCCAACTGGGCAATTAAAGATTGACCAAAACGGACACGCTACGTGCTTATTGCGTCGCGCCTGGACCATTGGCCGCATGGCGGGCTGTCTGGGGGCGATAGAGATGCCCACCAAGCCGCGCATGGCATAAAAAAACCCCGCCAGGGGAAGAGGCGGGGTAAGGGTACAAGCACCCACAGAGAAGCAACTACGCAAACACGGCCAACAAATCCTTATTGGCAATCCGCTTGCCCGATGTCACCAGCACCTGCTGGATCACGCCATCGCGCTCCGCCTTGATCGCCACTTCCATCTTCATCGCCTCGATGGTCAGCAGGGTGTCGCCCTGCGCCACCGTCTGACCGGGCGCCACCAGCACGGTGCTGACCATGCCTGGCATCGGTGCGCCGACGTGGTGCGGGTTGTCCTCCTCCGCCTTGGGCTGGCTGCTGGCGGCTTCTGCGCCGGCCTTGGCTACCTTGACGACCCGCGCCTGGCCGTTGAGTTCGAAGAACAGTTTCACGTGGCCGTCGTCGGTGTCGGCGCGGCCCAGCAACTGCAGCAGCAGCGTCTTGCCGCGTTCCAGCTCGATGCAGACTTCTTCGCCTTCCTTCAGGCCGTAGAAGAAGGCGCTGGTCGGCAGCACCGACACGTCGCCATAGTTGGCCGCATGGGTGGCGAAGTCCTTGAACACCTTGGGGTACATCAGGTGCGAGGCCAGTTCCTGTTCCGTGCATTCACGCCCAAGGCTGGCGGCCAACTTTTGCTGCTCCGCCGCCAGGTCCACCGGCGGCAGCAGTGCGCCGGCGCGTTTGGTCAGCGCCGTCTCGCCTTTCAGCACCTTGCGCTGCAGCGCCTCGGGGAAGCCGTGCGCCGGGTAACCCAGCTCGCCCTTGAACAGCGACACCACCGAATCCGGGAAGTCGATCGCCCGTTGCGGGTCGGCCACCTGGGCCGGGGTCAACCCGTTGGAGACCATGAACAGCGCCATGTCTCCCACCACCTTGGAGGTGGGAGTGACCTTGACGATGTCGCCGAACAGCAGGTTGACCTGGGCATAGGCTTCGGCCACTTCCGGCCAGCGCGCCTCCAGCCCCAGCGAGCGAGCCTGTTCGCGCAGGTTGGTCACCTGGCCGCCTGGCATTTCGTGGTGGTACACCGCGGCGGTGCCGGCGCGCATGTCGGCCTCGAACGGCGCGTAGCTGCGGCGCACCTGTTCCCAGTAGTCCGACAGCTGCTGCAGCGCCTGCGGGTCCAGTCCGCTGTCGCGCGGCCCGCCGGCCAGCGCGGCCACGATGGAGCCCATGTTCGGCTGCGAAGTCAGCCCGCTCATGGCGTCCAGCGCCGCGTCCACCGCGTCGACGCCGGCATCAATGGCGGCCAGTACGCTGGCGGCGGCAATGCCGGAGGTGTCATGGGTGTGGAAGTGGATCGGCAGGCCGACTTCCTGCTTGAGGGCGCTGACCAGTGCCGAGACGGCACGCGGCTTGCAGATGCCGGCCATGTCCTTGATGGCGATGATGTGGGCGCCGGCCTGTTCCAGCTGCTTGGCCATGTCCACGTAGTAGCGCAGGTTGTAGCGCGGGCGGCTGCTGTCGAACAGGTCGCCGGTGTAGCAGATGGCGGCCTCGCACAGCGCGCCGGATTCGCGCACCGCGTCCATCGCCACGCGCATATTGTCCACCCAGTTCAGCGAGTCGAACACGCGGAACAGGTCCACGCCGCCGGCGGCGGCCTGCTGGATGAACTGGCGCACCACATTGTCTGGATAGTTGGTGTAGCCCACCGCGTTGGAGGCGCGCAGCAGCATCTGCAGCAGGGTGCCGGGCACCGCTTCGCGCAGTGCGGCCAACCGTTGCCACGGGTCTTCCTTCAGGAAGCGCATCGCCACGTCAAACGTCGCACCGCCCCAGCATTCCAGCGACAGCAGCTGCGGCGCCAGCTTGGCGTAGTACGGCGCAATCGCCAGCATGTCGGCGCTGCGCATGCGGGTGGCAAATAGCGACTGGTGTGCGTCGCGCATGGTGGTATCGGTGATCAGCACCTGCGGCTGCTCGCGCATCCACTGCGCGAAGCGCTCGGCACCGAGTTCCTGTAAGCGGTCGCGGCTGCCTTTGACGGTGGGGGGCGGGGTCGTCACCACCGGTAGCCGTGGCTGCGCCGGCAGTGGGTTGGGATGCTGACGGCCTGCCATTTCCGGGTTGCCGTTGACGATCACCTCGCCGAGGAAGTTCAGCAGGCGGGTGGCACGGTCGCGCCGTGCGGAGAAGCGGAACAGCTCCGGGCTGGTATCGATGAAACGGGTGGTGCACTGCCCGGATACGAACAAGGGGTGGGTGATGACGTTTTCCAGGAACGGCAGGTTGCTGGACACGCCGCGGATGCGGAACTCGCGCAGCGCGCGGTGCATGCGGGCGTTGGCCTCGCTGGCGGTGTGGCCCCATACCGTCACCTTGACCAGCAGCGAGTCATAGAACGGGGTGATCACCGCGCCGCCGTAGGCGGTGCCGCCATCCAGCCGCACGCCGAAACCGGCAGCGCTGCGGTAGGCGGTGAGGCGGCCGTAGTCGGGGGTGAAGCCGTTTTCCGGATCTTCGGTGGTGACGCGGCACTGCAGCGCATGGCCGCTCAGGCGGATGTCGGCCTGCGCCGGCACGAAGCTTTCCACGCTGCCGATGCGCGCACCTTCGGAGATACGGATCTGTGCCTTGACGATGTCCACGCCGGTCACCGCCTCGGTGACGGTGTGTTCCACCTGGATGCGCGGGTTGACCTCGATGAAGTAGAACTGGCCGCTGTCGGCATCCTGCAGGAATTCCACCGTGCCGGCGTGGGTGTAGTCCACCTGTCGCGCCAGCTTCAGGGCGGCCGCGCACAGTTCGGCGCGCTGCTGCTCGCTCAGGTACGGCGCCGGCGCGCGCTCCACCACTTTCTGGTTGCGACGCTGCACCGAGCAGTCGCGCTCGAACAGGTGCACCAGGTTGCCGTGCTGGTCGCCCAGCACCTGCACTTCGACGTGGTGCGCGCGGCGCACCAGCTTCTCCAGGTACACCTCGTCGTTGCCGAAGGCCGCCAGCGCCTCGCGCCGCGCCACCTCCATCGCATCGGCCAGCTCGCCCTCGTGCTCCACCACGCGCATGCCGCGGCCGCCACCACCCCAGCTGGCCTTCAGCATCAGCGGGTAGCCCACCGCTGCGGCCAACGTTTTGGCCTCGGCCACGTCATACGGCAGCGCGCCGGTAGCCGGTACCACCGGCACCCCGGCAGCCTGCGCCAGTTCGCGCGCCGCCACCTTGTTGCCCAGCTGGCGCATCACCTGCGGTTTGGGGCCGATGAAGGTGATGCCAGCGGCGGCACAGGCCTCGGCGAAGTCCGGGTTCTCGGACAGAAAGCCGTAGCCGGGGTGGATGGCATCGACGCCGGTCTCCTTGGCGATGCGGATGATGTCCGGAATGTCCAGGTAGGCGGCGATCGGCTTCTTGCCGGCGCCGACCTGGTAGGCCTCGTCGGCCTTGGTACGGTGCAGCGCGAGCTTGTCCTCTTCGGCGTAGATGGCGACGGTGCGAATGTTCATTTCGCTGGCGGCGCGCATGACACGAATGGCGATTTCGCTGCGGTTGGCGATCAGGATGCTGCGGATGGCGTTCATGTCACTCCAGCCTGAGTTGCGGTCCAAAAGAAAAGCTAGCCAAGACGGCTTGGCTAGAGCGGCAAAGTTGTATTTTTAGTAATTAGTGAAGTGATAACGCCACTAAATTAATATGTACTTATAAATGATCGTTTTGTGGGCTAATTGAAACTCGGCTACAAAAGACCTGACGTATTTTTTGATTGAACTACGAATGTTTGCTGTGGACTTGTCGAGATACGACAAAGAATGTGCTGATTGAGCCTGTTGTCGCGCTTGGCTCTGGAGCGTTTGCCGTGTGTTGCCTGCTTGTGGTTTCTGGGTGTCGGAGTCGCTAGTGTGCTGGGTGTCGGCGTTGGGAGCGATGCGATGGTCTGCGAAAGTAGGGGGCTGATGTGGCTGGTGATAAACCATCCTGGCCTGCTCTGCGGACACCGGGTCAAAAGATATTTGATGGGCAAGTGGGCGGTGATGGCTGCAGTAATGCCAGATTACTGTCCAGGTTTTCCGCTGCTGGGGGGTAGCAAGAAGCCAGTCGGGTTAGACAAGCAACTGCCCGTGTTGCTTGTGAGGGGGATGATGCTTTTGCCGTGGTACGGTTTTGTTCATGCCGTGATTTCACCGGGCAGGCATGAACGGATGCTGGCGTGGAAATTACTTTTTGCCGTGCTTCAGAATGGCTTCCTTTCTTACTTCGGTTGGCGACTTCCCGAATTCTATTCTGAAGCGCCGCGAGAAGTGAGAAGTGTCCAGAAATCCGCATTCCATTGCAATAAATGAAACCTGGCTGTTGGTGTTGATTAGCAGATTCTTGGCGTGGTTGATTCTTATTTTTATGGAAAACTCTGCCGGGGACATGCCGATCTCTTTTTGAAAAATCCGCTCCAGGTGCCTATGGCTGAGGTTTACTTTGTTTGCTATTTCTTCAATGGAAAGAGGGGTGCTGATGTTTCTTTCAATTAAAGAAATGGCTTTGTTAACATTGATGTTGGATATTTTGTTTTTTATGAATGGCTGCGGCTGTGGTGTTTTTTCGGATAGGGGGAATTCTTCCAGCATAATGCGCAGGGCGCGGCTGGCCTCATGCTTGCCGCAGTGCTTTTCAATGATGTGGGCAGCGAGGTGCATGACGCCAGCCGAGCCGGCACATGTAATGCGGTTGCCATCATTGATGAATAGGCTGTCAGAGTTTACATGCAGCTTTGGGAATTCCGCTTCAAATTGCTGGTGATGAAACCAGCTTACACAGGTCTTGTGGCCATTCATCAATTCGGCGCGCGCCAGAATGAAACTCCCGGTGCAGACCCCAACGAGTGGAACGTTCTGCTCTGCGGCTTTCTTTAGATAGCTTACCAAGGGTGGTGCGATTTTTTTCCCGGAATGCAATAACCCACCTACGACAACAATGTAATCGAACAGCCCTGGCTCAACCAGATCGGCGGTTGGTGATATTTCGATGCCACAGCTGGATCTGATTGGCTGGCTATTATAGCTGAGCACTTTCCATTTGCATCGTATCTGGCGGCTGAAATCGCCGTCGTCCGCTGCCAGGCGTAGCGCATCCACAAAATTCGAGAATGCACTAAGGGTGAAATCAGGGGAAAGCAGAAAGGCCACTGAAAGCGGCTTGGTCTTGTTTTCCTGATTTGATGGGTGATTGCTGTTCATGGCTTTTCCTGGGCAACTAGAAGGCGCCACTGGGGGTGGTTGAATTTCAAATTCAGGTACTGCAAATTGACGGCGTGATGGTTGGCCGCATTCCTGCCGAGAGAAGGCCTTTATTATTGCTGCTCTCGGTTGTTAACTGGCCGCCGCTAGATATCCGCTGGGACTTCCAGCCCTTCAGGGGCGACGTACATTGCCATATTGCGCCGTGATAATTCAAGATGGGCACGAACAATTTCTACGGCCGCATCGGCATCATGCCGTTCAATGGCTGCTATGATTTCTTCGTGTTGTTGTACTGCAGACTCCAGGTCTGCTTGCATATGGCTATTGTTGGGCTGGTAAAAGGTTTTTGCTAACCGGGCATGGTCAATCAGTAAACGATTAAGGCTTGGCATCAAGTACGGATTGTGAGCCATTTTGCCAATTTCCAGGTGAAATTGATCGTTGTAATAAACCCGGCTATCAATGTCGCACTGTTCAACCGCCAGGCGGAAGCGGTTTTGTATCAGCTTCAGGCCTTGTATTTCATCTGGCGATGCATTCAAGGCCGCGATTTTTGTGGTTGCCACGTAGACCAGTGGAGCGGCCAGGAAAAAATTGCGCAGGGACTGGTAGCTCATGGACGTAACACGCGCGGCACGGTTGGCCTCAAGCTCGATATAGCCTTCGGCCGCCATCTGTCGCATGAGCTCGCGCACGGGAGGGCGCGACAGTCCGAACTCCTCGCTCAGCGCAATCTCGTCAAGCACTGCACCCGGGGCAAGCTCCATCGTCAGGATGCGTTGCCGGAGCACGTGGGCCAGTGCAGCTTTGCGGTCCGACGTGGCCGGGGGGCTGAACAGCTTGTCCTGCATCATGGCCTTGCCCATACGCGCCTCCGAGCTCATTGCTTCTGTGTTGTCTACAAATTGTAGTCTACATGAAGTTTTTGTGTCTATGAATGTTGTTCGACAACCGTGATCTGCTCGTATCCACACGCATAGAGGCTGTAGTTAGTGGTGCTCGACCTGTTCTCGCGACCGGTCCGGGCGGAGCGATGCAGTCACATGGCGGCAGAGGGTCGCTGCGGCATGGCTTGCGGATGGCGCTATAAAGCTGATTCCCGTTGCTGAAGCGGGAGCGTATCAGGCGAAAAAACCTGTCACAACCGAGGGGCACCCGCCATGCCGGCTTCGATCATCTCTGAGGGGTGCTACCAGCCGAAGCACCGGCATCGCTCAGCACATGGGCTAGCGCCGGAGGCGTTTGAGAGGCCGTATTTCCAGCGACGCACCCGTGTTCCGAGCGGTCGGACTGACGCCGCGGGCTAGCTAGCGCCATGATTGGTATGAATCAGGCACTGCTGGTCGGGGGCCTGGTTTTTTCCGCGAGGGAGGCAATCAGGTCCATTGGTAATGGGAACACGACGGTGGTGTTCTTGTCGGCGCCTATCACGGTCAGGGTTTCCAGGTAGCGCAATAAGATGGCTTGCGGCTCCTGGGCGAGCACCTTGGCGGCCTGGAACAATTTCTCTGATGCTTGTAATTCCCCTTCGGCATGAATCACCTTGGCACGCCGCTCGCGTTCTGCTTCGGCTTGGCGGGCAATGGCCCGGATCATGGATTCGGTCAGGTCCACCTGCTTGATTTCAACATTGGATACCTTGATACCCCAGGAGTCGGTTTGTGCATCAAGCGCCTGCTGAATATCGGTGTTGAGCTTTTCGCGTTCGGCCAGCATGTCATCGAGTTGGTGCTTGCCCAGCACCGAGCGCAGCATGGTTTGCGCCAGCTGACTGGTGGCATTGAGGTAGTCCACGACCTGAATGATGGCCTTTTCTGGATCGATAACGCGCAGATAAACGACCGCGCTGACTTTTACTGAAACGTTGTCGCGCGAAATTACATCTTGCGTTGGCACCTCCAGGACCACAGTGCGCAAATCGACACGAATGGATTTCTGGATGGCTGGAATGATGATGACCAGCCCCGGTCCCTTTACCTTCCAGAAACGCCCAAGGGTGAAAACAACACCGCGTTCATACTCACGGAAAATACGAATCGATGCTGCTGATAACCAGATGAGCGCCACCACGATAACAATAGGAAGCGTCCAGCTTGAATCGATGAACATGGCTATCTCCTGACGGTAAATGGCGACCAGCTCATTACAAGGATTGGCGCCTCATGACTTTACCGGCAGACCGGACGGATTTTCAGGCGCCATCCGGCGCTGCTAGCGCCGCTTTTTAAGTATAGGTCGCTGAGTGGGGCGGGTCGCCAAATGCGCAGGCAAGGGCAATTGTCGGTAGCGGTGAAGAAAAGGTTTTTCATGCGCTTTATGAAAACAGCCAGCCATGTCGGCTGGCTGTTTTCAACGGATGGATACTGCCTCAGGGTTGCCAGGCAGATTTACTGGCGGCCTCCCGGAATTTGGCGCGATTGGCATCGGTGGCCGGCGGCTCAGAGTCGCCGAAAATGGCGCGAATCCAGTGGCCGTCGGTGGGGTTGGGCATGATGATGAACTTGCTGCCAAACAGCTCGCGGTCTTCCTCCATCAGCCGGGTGCGCTCATCGACATTCTTCACGTAGTACTTGCGGCGGAAATCGTTGAGGTTGTCGCCAAGCATCACCACCACGTTGTAGTGCTGGGCGATCTCGTTCTGCTTCGGCTCCTTGTTGGAGCTTTCGCGCAGGATGGTGACATGTTCGGCATCGGCGTAGGGGAAGCCGAGCGATTTCAGGTTACCCAGTGCATAGTCGAAAGTCTTGTCGCCCTGGTCGCGGCTACTGACATAGAACACTTCCACGCCACGCGATTTGGCGTAATTGAAGAAATCCACTGCGCCCGGCATGGCGGTGAACTGGTTGCGCGGCACCCAGCGGTCCCATACGGCATCGTCAAAGAAGTCCTGGCCGTTGTTAATCAGATAACCCCAGTAGTTGCTGGCGTTGAGGATGGTGTCGTCGATGTCGGTGATCACAGCCAGCGGCTTGTCGCCACTTTTCTGGCCAGCGAGTGCGCGGTCCAGTTGCATTCGTGCCAGGTTGTAAGCCTGGTAGTACAGCGCCTTGTATTCGGCGGCCGTCTGCTTCCAGGCCACGGCGGAAATCAGCAGGTTGTTGTTGGCCGCAGTGTCGGCATGGGCGCTGGTGCCCAATGCCAGGCTACCTGCCAGCAAGGTAAGGCGTGCGGTGTTCAGGAGACTCTTCATTTATGTTTGTCCTTATTTTGTTGTGCCGGAATCATCCGGAAACAAAACCGTAACAAACTGACGACCAGAAGAGGGCGCCCATGTCGCCATGGCTACCAAGCGCGTCGCACTGTCGGGCGCGGGGCCGCGGTACGCCGCAACAGGCGAGGTGGTAACGGTGGACGCCCGGGCAGGTTGATGTGTTGTCATGGCTGGGCGTCGATGCGGCCAACGTGTCGGCGTTGGCCGGCCGGGGTGCTGCGTGGTAACGGAATGCCGCCGCTTCATGGCTGCCAGGCCAGCTGGCCCTGTTCGGGAGCCGGCTGCGTGCGCCACCATGCCGTTCCGGTGGTGCTGGCATTCAATGCCAAGGGTTCACCTATCATCGGGGTGAGCAAGGTGACGCCTCGCGCTGCCGCTATGCTGCTGGCTCGCTCCAGCGGCTCGTGCCAGTCGTGCAGAGCGAGATCGAACGTGCTGTTGTGAATCGGCAGCATTGCCTTGCCGCGCAGGTCGATATGGGCTTGTACGCTCTGTTCCGGCAGCATGTGGATGTCGCTCCACAGTGCGTTGTAGGCGCCGGTCTCGATCATGGTGACGTCGAAAGGGCCGCAGCGTTCACCGATCTCGCGAAAGCCGGGGAAGTAGCCCGAGTCGCCGCTGAAGAACAGCCGCTCCCGGCTGCCTTCGATGACCCAGCTCGCCCATAGGGTGCGGTCCCGGTCGCGCAGGCCGCGGCCGGAAAAATGCTGGGCGGGCGTGGCGGTGAATCGCAGTGTGCCGAGCTTGACCTGCTGCCACCAGTCGAGCTCGATGATCTTGTGTGGGTTGATGCTCCAGCGCCGGAGGTGACCGCCAACCCGCAGTGGGGTGACGAACAGTTCCACCTTGCGGTCCAGTGCCAGGATGGTGTGCTTGTCGAGGTGGTCGTAATGGTCGTGGCTCAGGATCACTGCCTTGATAGGCGGCAGCTCTTCAATGCTGATCGGCAGCGGATGGAAGCGCTTCGGGCCGGCCCACTGCAGCGGCGAGGCTCGCTCGCTAAACACCGGGTCCGTCAGCAGGTACTGGCCATCGATGCGGATCAGCACCGTGGAATGGCCAAGTCGCACCAGTGTGGTGGCGTCATCCGACGGCAAGTCGGGCATGCGCAGCGTGTGCATCGGCATGGCACCAAGCGGGCTGGGCTCGCTGCGCTTCGTCCGGAGGTAAGCCAGGGTGATGTCTACGAACTGGCCGAAGCTGGTCTGGTAGTCAAGCTGCTGATTGCGGAATTTTTTGAGTGCATGGTGCGGGCGAGGGGTAAGAGAGGTGGTCGAGGCCGAGATCGAGGTCATCTGCAACCCCGAGTACCTGGAGTTGGCACGCATCGCACTGGGGCATTTTTTCTACCATCCGGAAGCCCTGACCGAGGCGATGGAAGTGATGGCCGCGCAGGAAACTGCGGTTAGGGTGCTGCTTGCACACTGGACCAGGATTCTGGCCGAAACGACGGTCCGCTACCGAAACCAGTACCAGACGCGCCACACGTTTGCATCCATGCTGCTGATGGCCGGGGAGCCAGAATTGACGGTGGCGAAACTGTTGGGTCACGCAACGGTCGAGATGATTCGACGTCACTACGGGCGCTACATCAAGCAGCCTGACGGGCTAATCTTGCGAGGCGAGTACCGCGAATTGGGTTGCTGAAAATTTGGGGCGCATTTGGGGCAACTTGGGGCGCTAATTTGCGCTATTTGGCGTGCTTGGCTTGCTGTGGCGCAGAAAGACAAAACCCCCGCAATCCCTTGCCAGTGCTTGATTTTCAGCTTCTGACTAAGTTATTTCGGGGGTTTTGAATTGGCGGAAGCGGTGAGATTCGAACTCACGGAAGGCTCGCACCTTCGGCGGTTTTCAAGACCGCTGCCTTAAACCACTCGGCCACGCTTCCGCTGGAAGTGGTGCCGAACAGCAGGTCCGGTACCGTAATTTGTAAGTTGGTGCGAAAGGAGAGACTCGAACTCTCACGCCTTGCGGCGCTGGAACCTAAATCCAGTGCGTCTACCAATTCCGCCACTCTCGCACGGCCAAGCATTGCTTGGCAGGGGTCGAATAGTAGCCTGCACATAGTGAATTGGCAAGTGCTTGCATCTATCCGTAGCAACATGGAAACTTATGTAACCAGATGTAGTCGTAACGCTGCATAACCACACTTTACTTACAGAGCGAGGAGCCACGTCGCCATGCAACAGCAATTTCAACCTGCATTCCAAACTGCAAGTTACACGGCCAGCCGTCACAAGGTGCTGCGCAATACCTACGGCCTGCTGGGCCTGTCGATGATTCCTACTGTCATCGGCGCTGCGGTTGGCAGCTCGATGAGCTTTGCCTTCCTGGCGGGTAGCCCGCTGATGGGTTCACTGGCGATCATGGCCGTGTTCTATGGCTTGGTCTTCGCCATTCAGGCCAATCGCAATAACGCGCTTGGCGTACCGCTGATGCTGGGTTTCACCTTCCTGATGGGGGTGCTGCTTGGCCCGTTGCTGCAATACGCGCTGAAGTTTGCCAACGGCTCGCAGCTGATCATGGTGGCGGGCGGTGCGACTGCGGTGGTGTTTGCCGTGATGGCTGGCATCGCCACTACCACCAAGCGTGACCTGTCCGGCATGGGCAAGTTTCTGACTGTCGGTGCCATTGTGCTGATGGTTGCCGTGGTGGCGAACCTGTTTCTGCAACTGCCGGCCATGCACCTGGCGATTGCCGCTGCCTTTGCGCTGTTCAGCTCGCTGATGATCCTGTGGGAAGTAAAGAATGTGGTGGATGGTGGCGAAACCAGCTACATCTCGGCGGCGCTGGGCATCTATATCAGCATCTACAACCTGTTTACCAGCCTGCTGCAGCTGCTGCTGGCCTTTGCCGGTGACCGCGATTAAGACAGCATGCACGGCGCGGGCTAACTGCCTTGTCCGGCAATAGCCCGCAATACGAAAAGCCACGCTTGGCAATCAAGCGTGGCTTTTTATTTGTGCTGCTGCCTGTGGCGCAAAAAGCGCGGGCGGGGCGGGCAAGTTGATCTGGCGGCTTAAAACAGCAAATACAGCGTGGCGGCGATCAGCACGATGGCAGCCAGCTCTGCGGCATGTTCCTTGAGGACTTGTGGTAGCAGACGCATGGGGGCCTCCGATTGATGAGCTGCGCGTATATTGAGCGGGAGTCTAGGCCGCTCCACACTGGCGAACGGCTGCGGTACGACAGCCGAATGCTGAAAATCGACAAGATGGCAGCCAGCACGGCAAACGCTGCCGCAGTTGCATTCGCTGCTGCAGTTGCATTGCCCGCGGGTAAGGCCGGCGGTTAACTGCAAGCGACGCTCGGCGGTTTGCCATATTGATGCCCTTGCTGCGGCCAACCTGGCCGCACAGGCGGGTCGTGCGGCCAGTGCCGGGTCTGCCGGCGGGGCGTGGCGGACTGCTGTCGGCTTGCATCCAGCCAGCCCGCTGCTGATCTACCGTTATATCCGCCTGGCGGTCACGCCGCCGATTCGCCCACACCGGCATGGCCGGCCGGCCGCGTCGCCGCATCCCGCGCGGTCGCCATTTGTCGGCTTGCCGTGGTGGCGGCGGTGTCACTTTCTTGCCCGGCCAGCTGTCGGCGTGGGGCAAGAAAGACGGATTTCGTCATTTCGTGTCGGGCGACGGCAAATACCGGTCGTTGCCGCCGACGTTGGCCGCATTGCCCTCATGCAACATTTCTCCTGACTGGCGGAGCGCAGCCCGCGCCCGCAAACACAACGTGCAGGAGACTCATGATGCAACCACTCGTACCCATCGACGTCGACCAGGATACCGGCGTGTGGACCACCAATGGCCTGCCGATGCTGTATGTGCCGCGCCATTTCTTTGTCAACAACCATATGGCCGTCGAAGCGGCATTGGGCAAGGGCACCTATTCCGAGGCGCTGTACGATGCCGGCTACCGCTCGGCCTACTTCTGGTGCGACAGCGAAGCGCGCACCCATGGCCTGGAAGGCATGGCCGTGTTCGAACACTATCTGAACCGTCTGTCGCAGCGCGGCTGGGGCCAGTTCTCCTTTATTAGTGCCGATCCGGCTACCGGCAATGCGCAGATCCGTCTCGATAACTCCTGTTTCGTACTGGCACAGGGCGTGGCCGGTGCGCCGCAGAGTGAAGGCATGGCCTGCTACATGTTTGCCGGCTGGTTCTCCGGAGCCATGGACTGGGTGGGCGAACACCTGGGCCACGACTATCACACCATCAGCGCGGAAACCCAGTGTGCCGGCAGTGGTGCCGACTACTGTGTGTTCACTGTCGAGCCGAAGTGAGGTGAGTCATGCGTTACCCGCACCTGTTTGAACCGATTACCCTCAACAAGCTGACCATCCGCAACCGCATCGTCAGCACCGCCCACGCCGAAGTGTACGCCGAGCCAGGTGGGCTGCCGGGTGAGCGCTACATCCGCTACTACGAAGAAAAGGCCAAGGGCGGCCTGGGGCTGGCCATCTGCGGCGGCTCCAGCCCGGTGTCGATCGACAGCCCGCAAAGCTGGTGGAAGTCGGTGAACCTGTCCACCGACAAGATCATCGATCCGCTGGCACGGCTGGCGGAAAGCATGCACCGCCACGGCGCCAAGATCATGATCCAGGCTACCCACATGGGTCGCCGCTCCAGCTACTACGGCGAGCACTGGCCGCATCTGGTCAGCCCGTCCGGCATTCGCGAGCCGGTGCATCGTGGCAACGCCAAGATCATCGAGCCGCACGAAATCAAGCGCATCATCGCCGACTTCAAACAGGCCGCCCGCCGCATCAAGGCCGCCGGCATGGACGGCATGGAAGTCTCCGCCGCGCACCAGCACCTGATGGACCAGTTCTGGAGCCCGCGTACCAACTTCCGCACCGACGAATACGGTGGCTCGCTGGAAAACCGCATGCGTTTCGGCATGCAGGTGTTCGAAGCGATCCGCGAAGAGGTTGGCCGCGACTTCTGTGTCGGCCTGCGCATGTGCGGTGACGAATTCCACGAAGACGGCCTGACTCACGACATGCTGAAGGACATCGCGCAGGCGATGTCGGAAACCGGCCTGATCGACTTCCTGTCGGTGGTCGGTTCCGGTGGCGACACCCACAACACCCTGGCCAACTGCATGCCGCCGATGGCGCTACCGCCGGAGCCGTTCGTGCACCTGGCCGCTGGCATCAAGTCGGTATCCAAGGTGCCGGTGATGCATGCGCAAAGTATCCGCGACCCGAACCAGGCCGAGCGCATTCTGGCCAGCGGCATGGTGGACATGGTGGGCATGACCCGCGCCCACATCGCCGACCCGCATCTGGTGATCAAGATCCGCGACGGCAAGGAAGACCAGATCCGCCAGTGCGTGGGTGCCAACTACTGTATCGACCGCCAATACTTCGGCCAGGACGTGCTGTGCATCCAGAATGCCGCCACCAGCCGCGAAGCCACCATGCCGCACACCTTCGAAAAAGCGAAGCACAAGCGCAAGGTGGTGGTGGTGGGTGCCGGCCCGGCCGGGCTGGAAGCCGCCCGCGTGGCGAAAGAACGCGGCCACGATGTGGTGCTGTTCGAGAAGAGTGACGTGGTCGGCGGGCAGATCGTGCTGGCCGCCAAGGCGCCGCAGCGCGAGCAGATGGCCGGCATCATCCGCTGGCTGGACATGGAAACCCAGCGCCTGGGCGTCGATCGTCGCCTGAGTACCGCTGCCGACGAAGCGATGATCCTGGCCGAGAAGCCGGACATCGTGGTGCTGGCTACCGGCGGCGTGCCCAATAGCGGCATGGTGCCAGGCTGGGGCGTGGACGAGGGCCTGGCAGTGACTGGCTGGGACATCCTGTCCGGCAAGGTGGAGCCGAAGAAAAACGTACTGGTGTACGACGCGGTGAGCGGGCATGCCGGCTTTGGTGTGGCCGATTTCCTGGCCAGCCGCGGCAGCCAGGTAGAGATCGTTACCCCGGACGTGAAAGTGGGCGACGACACCGGCGGTACCACTTTCCCGATCTTCTATCGTCGCCTCTATGCTCAGGGCATGATTCCGACCCCCAACTACTGGATGGACAAGGTCTACCGCGAAGGTGACAAGCTGATCGCGGTGCTGCGCAACGAATATACCGAGGCTCTGGAAGAGCGCGCGGTGGACCAGGTGGTGGTGGAAAACGGCATTCTGCCCAACGACACGCTGTACTGGTCGCTGAAGGAACGCTCCAAGAACCAGGGCATTACCGACGTGCACACCCTGTTCGCCTCCCAGCCGCAGCCGTGCCTGTCCGAGCCGCTGCAAGGCGACGAGTTCCTGCTGTTCCGGGTGGGCGATTGCATCTCCATGCACAACATCCACGGCGCAATCTACGACGCGCTGCGTCTGGTGAAGGACTTCTGACATGACACTCCCGCTCGCGCTTACCGGCCTGTTCTGGCTGGGCGCGGCTCTGCTGTCGCTGGGGCTGGCACGCCGTGCCGCCCTGTGGCGGCAGGGGCGCGATGCCCAGGTAGCCTGGTCCGGACTGTTTGCCATTCCGAAACGCTACTTTGTCGACCTGCACCACGTGGTGGCGCGCGACCCGTTCATTGCCCGTGCCCACGTGGCCGTGGCCGGTGGTGCGGTGGCGGTGCTGGCACTGGCTGCGGCCAACTATGGCCTGATGCTGTATCTGCCGGCGCTGGATGTGCTGATGCTGCTGGCCGCGCTGATGATGTTCGCCGGTGCCATGCTGGTGCGCTCGCGGCGCAAGTCGCCGCCGGCACGCCTGTCCAAGGGCGCCTGGAACCGCCTGCCCAAGAGCCTGCTGCTGTTCGCGGTGGGTGCAGGGTTGGCCGCAGTACTGGCCCTGAGCGGCGATGCGCTGGGTAGTGCCGCCAAGCTGCTGGCACTGCTGGCGCTGGCCGGGCTGACGCTGGGTGGCGCCGAGCTGGCGCTGGGCATTGGCCTGGGCGGCCCGATGAAGCACGCGGTGGCCGGCCTGTTGCACCTGGCTTTCCACCCGCGCCAGGAGCGGTTCTCCGGCAACAAGCGTTCCACCGACCTCAAGCCGCTGGACCTGGATAGCAATGATTTCGGCGTGGAAAAACCGGTGGATTTCGCCTGGAACCGCCTGCTGTCGTTCGATGCCTGCGTGCAGTGCGGCAAGTGTGAAGCCGCCTGTCCGGCCTATGCCGCCGGCCAGCCGCTGAACCCGAAGAAGCTGATCCAGGACATGGTCACCGGTCTGGCTTCCGGCGATGGCCAGGGCTATGCCGGCAACCCGCACCCGGGGCAGGCGCTGCGCGGCGGTGATGCGCAGCAGCCGATTCTCGGCGGCCTGCTGGCGGAAGAAACACTGTGGTCGTGCACCACCTGCCGCGCCTGCGTGCAGGAATGCCCGATGCTGATCGAGCACGTGGACACCGTGGTCAGCCTGCGTCGCCATGTCACGCTGACCCGCGGCACGGTGCCGAACAAGGGTGCCGAGGCGCTGGCCAATCTGCGCGATACCGACACCGTGGGTGGCTACCCGTTGGCCGCACGCTACCACTGGGCGGTGGATCTGAACGTGCCGGTGCTGCTGCCGGGCGAGCACGCCGACTGGCTGCTGCTGGCCGGCGAGGGCGCCTTCGACATGCGCTACCAGCGTGCACTGCGCGCACTGGTACAGGTGCTGAAAGCGGCTAATCTCAAGGTGGCAGTACTGGGTGAGGCCGAGCCGGATTGCGGCGACCTGGCACGCCGCCTGGGCGACGAGGCGACCTTCCAGCTGCTGGCCGACAAGATGATGTCCACGCTGCGTCACTACAGCTTCGACCGCATCGTGACCCCGGACCCGCACCTGTTCCATTGCCTGGCCAACGAATACCCGGCGCTGGGCGGCAACTACCGCATCCAGCACCACAGCCAGCTGATCGCCGAGCTGTTGGCCAACAAGCAGCTGCCGCTGCGGGCCGATGCCGAGGCCGCCACCATCACCTATCACGATCCGTGCTATCTGGGCCGTTACAACGGTGAAACCGACGCGCCGCGCCAGGTGTTCAAGGGCATCGGCATCAAGGTGGTGGAGATGGAGCGTTCCGGTCTCAAGGCGCGTTGCTGCGGCTGGGGCGGTGGGGCTTCGTTCACCGATATTCCGGGCGAGCGCCGTATTCCGGACATGCGTATGGATGACATTCGTGCCACCGGCGCCAGCACCGTGGCCGTAGCGTGCCCGAACTGCACCGCCATGCTGGAAGGCGTGGTCGGCGAGCGGGCAGACGTGGTGGAACTGGCCGAGCTGGTCGCTGCCCGGCTGGCCAAATGAAAGCGGAGGAGAGCATGTTCAACGATAGAGCCATTCCGCGTATCGACCCGCGGCGCCCCTATGTGATCGGGCCATCGGGACTCAAACGTATCGTGCTGGGCGAAGAAGTGGGCAGCCGCGAGCTGCAGCAGAACGCGCACGGCCACAGCAGCGTCAAGCCACAGCGCAGCCAAGGGCCGTTCCGCCTGCGCAGCCTGGTGGTGCTGCACACCGACCGTGGCGCGCTGGACGAGGCGGCGCGCGAAACGTTGGCCGCAGCCGCCATCCTGGCCAGCCCGGACACCGAAGTGGTGGCGCTGCTGTTCGGCGGTAATGCCGACAGCGTGGCCGCCGCCGGCGAGGCCGGTGCCGACCGCGTGCTGCTGTGCGCCGACCCGGGCTTTGCACCGCAGCGCAAGCTGGCGGTGCTGGCCGAGCTGTGGCAGCGCGAAGCGCCGTCCCGGCTGTGCCTGCCGGATCGTGGCGCCGATGCCGACCTGGGGCGGCGTTTTGCCAGCCGCCAGGGTCTGGCGGTGGCCTGTGATGTGATCGAAGTGGTGCCGGGGCGCGAAGTGCGCAGCCTGGCGCCTGCCGGCCAGTTCGCGGTGCAGCCGCTGCCGCCGGTGCTGCTGCTGGCACGCAAGGCGGCGGATGCCCGCCTGCCATTCCGCGGTCAGGGCAATGATGGCGGCGTACTGGCGCTGCCGGATGTCGGCGAACGCATTCGTGACCTGGGCACGCGCAGCTGCCCGGCGTCGCAGCTGGCGCTGGAAGAGGCGGACCTGATCGTCTCCGCCGGCAACGGCGTGCAGGACACCGGCGGCCTGCGCCAGCTGGCCGAGCGCATGGGTGCCGCCGTGGGTGCCTCGCGCGTGGCGGTGGACGATGGTCGCTTCGCCCGCGAGCAGCAGGTGGGCGCCACCGGCAAGACTGTGCAGGCCAGCGCCTATCTGGCGTTCGGCATCTCCGGCGCGGTGCAGCACCTGCAGGGCATCAAGGAGTGCCGGCACGTGATCGCCGTCAACCTGGATGCCGCCGCCCCCATCGTCAAACGTGCCGATCTGACCCTGGTGGAAGACTGCCAAGCGCTGATCAGTGCCCTGAACCAGCTGCTTGCCGCCGAACGTGCGGCCAACCCTGTGCTGGAGACTGCGTGATGAGCAAACAGAACCTGAAAGTGGCGGTGCTGCTGGCACCGGGGACCCATCCGGTCAGCGGGCGGCCGTGTGCCGCCGCGGCCGACAGCGCCGCGCTGGCGCTGGCGATGAAACTGGTGCCGTCGCCGCAGCACCTGCTGGTGCTGTATGCCGGCGATGCCGACGATAGTGCGCTGGCGCCGTATCTGGCGCAGGGTGTCAGCTGTGTCAACGTGCTGCCGGCGGTGGCCGGGGCCGATGTGTCGCGGGTGCTGGCGCGGCAGCTGCAGGATGTCGATCTGGTGCTGTGCGGTCGACGCGCCGGCGGCGGGCAGGGCAGCGCCATGCTGCCCTATCTGCTGGCCGAGGAGCTGGAAGCGCCGCTGCTGCCGGATGCGCTGCAGCTGAAGGTCGGCAATGGACAAGTGGAAGTGGAACAGTATCTGCCCAAGGGTCAGCGCCGGCAGTTGGCCGCGGCGTTGCCGGCCATCGTCAGCGTGCATGAGCGCGCCAGCGCGCCGCTGCCGTATGCCCACGCGCGCCTGCAGCAGGGGCAGATCCGCCACCTGTCGCCTGCCAATCTGGCGCCTGGCGTCTGCCATCTGGAGCCGGCCAACCGCCGCGCCCGCCCGCTGGTGGCGGCCAGCAAGGCCAGTGGTCACGAGCGCATGCTGGGCGCGATTGCCAGCGATGGCGCCAAAGCCGGCGGCGTGGTCGTAAAACAGGGCGATCCTGTCGAAAAAGCGCAAGTTCTACTGGATTACCTGCGCGACCATCATCTCGTCGATTTCTGACAACTACTTGCTGTTTTCCGCCCCACCCGGCAACAGCGCACACCCACAACCCGCGTTGTTTTTGGAGAAGTTCATCATGACTAGCAGCACGATCGCGTTTCATCCGGCCGTCAATCTGCGCGAACTGGTGGCCCGCCGTGTGCCGGGCTACAGCCTGGAAGCCCCGTTCTACACCTCGCCGGCGGTGTTTGATGCCGACATGGAACACATCTTCAGCAAGCACTGGATTTATGTCGGCGTGTCGGTAGACGTGCCGGAGCCGGGCGACTACATGACCGTGCAGCTGGGTCAGCAGCCGATCCTGATCGTGCGCGATGATGACAACGAAATCCGCGCCTTCCACAACGTCTGCCGTCACCGCGGTTCGCGTCTGTGTGCCGAGGAAAAAGGCACGGTAGGCAACCTGGTCTGCCCGTACCACCAGTGGACCTATGACCTGTCCGGCAAGCTGATCTTCGCCGATCACATGCAGGAAGGTTTCGACCTGTCGCACCACAGCCTGAAGTCGGTGCACCTGCGCAATATGGCCGGCCTGCTGTTCATCTGTCTGGCCGACGAGCCGCCGGCTGACTTCGACGCCATGGCCGAGGTGATGACCCCGTACATCGCACCGCACCAGATCGACAACACCAAGGTGGCGGTGCAGGTGGACATCATCGAGCAGGGCAACTGGAAGCTGACGCTGGAAAACAACCGCGAGTGCTACCACTGTACCGGCAACCACCCGGAACTGACGGTATCGCTGTTCGCCTACAGCTACGGCTTTGCGCCGAAGGAAGACACCGCCGAAGGCCTGCGCCAGTACGAAGAAATGGTGGCCGACCGCCATCAGCACTGGGAGTCCTGTGGCCTGCCGTCCAGTGAAGTGGACCGGCTGTCCGACGTGTCTGGCTTCCGCACCATGCGCATGCCGCTGGACCGTGCCGGGCAATCGCAGACGCTGGATACCAATGCCGCCTGCAAGAAACTGCTGGCCGACTTCAAGGATGCCTCCATCGGTGGTCTGTCGTTCTGGACCCAGCCGAACTCCTGGCATCACTTCATGGCCGATCACATCGTTACCTTCAGCGTGATTCCGCTGTCCGCCGACACCACCCTGGTGCGCACCAAATGGCTGGTGCACAAGGACGCGGTGGAAGGCGTGGATTACGACGTGAAGAACCTGACCGCGGTGTGGAACGCCACCAACGATCAGGACCGTCGTCTGGTGGAAGAGTCGCACCACGGCGCCAAGAGCACGGCGTACCAGCCGGGCCCGTACTCGCCGTTTACCGAAACCCTGGTGGAGAAGTTTTCCGACTGGTATATCCGCCGCCTGGGTGCCGCGCTGGAGTAAGCGCAGCCGGTAGCAAGCCACGAGACCTGCGGCCGGCAGCCTGCGCACCCGCACAGACTGCCGGCAAGCAAGGCAGTACTACACACACCACCGGCAGGTTGGCCGCATGCGGCCAACCTTGTCGGCCCAGCCATCACAGGGTGCCATCATGACTACCGCCACTCCCACCTTCGCCTTTACCGAACCGGCGCCGTACTGGCAAAGCGGTGTCGATGACACCTTGCAGTGCGTGTCGGTGCACGATGAAACGCACGATGTGCGCACCTTTACCTTCCGTGCCGTACCGGCGCGGCGTTTTGCCTACCTGCCGGGGCAGTTTCTGACCCTGGAGCTGGAGATCGACGGCGCCACCGTCAACCGCTGCTACACGATGTCGTCGTCGCCGACGCGGCCGGACACGGTCACCATCACCGTCAAGCGCGTGCCGGGCGGGCAGGTGTCCAACTGGCTGCACGACAATCTGCAGCCGGGCATGAAAATCAGCGTGCTGGGGCCGTCCGGCGAATTCAGTTTCGCTCACGCCCCGGCCGATCGTTATCTGTTCCTGTCGGCCGGTAGCGGCATCACGCCGCTGATGTCGATGAGCCGTGCGCTGGGCGACTTGGGCGGCAGCATGGACGTCGCCTTCGTGCATAGCGCGCGCTCGCCGGCGGATCTGATCTTCCGCCACGAGCTGGTGCAGCTGGCACGGGCGCGCAATGGCTTCCGCCAGGCCGCCATCGTGCAGAGCCGCCATCCGGAGCCGGAATGGCATGGCCTGGAAGGCTTCCTCGACCTGCCGGCGCTGGAACGGCTGGTGCCGGATTTCCGCCAGCGGGCGGTCTACTGCTGTGGCCCGGCGCCGTACATGACTGCCGTGCGGGCGCTGTTGCAGGCCGCCGGTTTCGACATGGCGCTGTACCACGAAGAAAGCTTCAACTTTGCCGAGCTGACCTCGGCTGCCGCGCCGGAGCCGGATGTGGCGACCGCCTGCGACGGCGAGGGCGAGGGTGGCTTCGATGTGCGCTTTGCCAAGCTGGGCGACGTGGTGCATACCAAGCCCGGGCAGACCATCCTGGCCGCTGCGCAGCAGCAGGGGTTGCGGGTGCCGTCGTCCTGTTCCAAGGGCCTGTGCGGCACCTGCAAGACCAAGCTGCTGGAGGGCAAGGTGGACATGAAGCACGGCGGTGGTATTCGCCAGCGCGAGATCGACCAGGGCTGGATCCTGCCATGTTGCAGTGTGCCATTGACGCCGGTGGTGCTAGACCGCTGACGGCCTTTTGGCTGCCGATTTACCCTTTATTTCACGCCGTTCGAGTACCCACCGGGCGGCGTTTCTCTTTGGCTGGAGCCGTGTGCAATTTTTGTACAGCCAAGACCGACAAAAAGGCGCATGCTGACCTGTCTTGGAACGACCGGCGCTGTGTTTTTCGCCACTGCAGCATGCACAGTAACGGGGACGAAAGCGCCCGTCTGGCGGGCATTACAACGATATTGGCCCCTTCTGTGGTACTGATTGGTGCAATGTCGTTTTACGACAGGTAGGCGTCGGTTGGTCATTGCTTCTCCAGTCGTATCATCCATATCTTTTCCTTGATACATATCAATTACTACAACAGCTTGGGTGTGGTTACGCCGGTTGTTTGCGCAGTGCACCAAGGCACGGCGCTTGCTGCGGTGCAGCAGCCTCGCCAGGGCAAAGGAGAAAGCAATGCAGTCAGGCAAGATCGTAGTAGAAAACCTGTACAAGGTTTTCGGAGACAAGCCGCAGGACGCAATGCGTCTGCTTAAGCTTGGGGAAACCAAAGAAACGGTGTTCCGCAACACCGGGCAAGTGGTTGGCGTGAACAACGTGTCGTTCTCGGTGGACGAAGGTGAGATCTTCGTGCTGATGGGCCTGTCCGGCTCCGGCAAGTCGTCGCTGATCCGCCTGATCAACCGGCTGATGGACCCCACCGACGGTCGCATCCTGCTGGATGGCCAGGACATCACCAAACTGTCGCCCAGCGAGCTGGTGTCGCTGCGTCGCCGCGACATGAGCATGGTGTTCCAGAGCTTTGCGCTGATGCCGCACCGTACCGTGCTGGATAACGCCGCCTTTGGCCTGGAAATCGCCGGGGTTGGCCGCAAGGAGCGCGAGAAACGCGCGATGGAGGTGCTGGAGCAGGTCGGGCTGGCCACTTTCGCCCGGAAGATGCCGCACGAGCTGTCCGGCGGCATGCAGCAGCGTGTCGGCCTGGTGCGCGCGCTGGCGGTCAACCCGTCGCTGATGCTGATGGACGAGGCGTTCTCGGCGCTGGACCCGCTCAAGCGCAGCGAAATGCAGGACATCCTGCTGCAACTGCAGCGCGATCACCGCCGCACCATTTTCTTCGTGTCGCACGATCTGGAAGAAGCGCTGCGCATCGGTACCCGCATCGCCATCATGGAAGGCGGCCGTCTGGTGCAGGTGGGTACACCGCAGGAAATCATCGAAAACCCGGCTGAAGACTATGTACGCGAATTCTTCAAGAGCGTGGATACCTCGCGCTACCTGCTGGCCAAGGATCTGCTCGACCCGCATGGCGTGGGCGTGATGGTGAGCGGCAATCTCGCCGGCCCGCACGACTTGCAGCACCACAACTGGGTGGCCTGTGTTTCCGGTGACAACAAGCTGCTGGGGCTGGTTGGCCGCGACAGTTTGCGTGCCGAGGGCTGTAACCCGGCCGAACGCTGTGTGCCGGTATCGCCGATCACCCCGGCCTCGGCGCTGCCCGATGTGCTCAAGCGCCTGCAGGGCCAGCGCGAGCCGCTGCCGGTGATTGACAACGATGGCCGCTACCTGGGGGTGATTACCGCTTCCAGCGTACTGTCCAAGTTGTCCGAGCACCGCCTGCAGACGGCTGTGCACTAAGCCGCGAGCCGATTCCCCGATTGACGAGGACGGCGCCGCTGGCCTGTCCGTACTGGAGTACACGCCATGAACGACTTCTGGCAAAAATTTATCGCCAACCCGCACGACTTCCTGCCCATTGGCGAATGGGTCAACGACTTCATTCATTTCCTGCTGGATAACAACGGCGGCGCCTTCGACGCCATCGGCAAGACGGTGGACCTGTTCGCCGAGAATGTGGAAGTGGCGCTGCTGTCGCTGCCGGTGTGGCTGGTGATTGGCTTCTTCTGTGCGCTGGGCATCTGGCGTTTGACTTGGCGCTTCTCCCTGTTCGTACTGGCGGCATTCGCGCTGATCCTGGGTACCGGCTTCTGGGCGCAAACCATTGCCACGCTGGCGCTTACGCTGTCTGCCACCATCATCAGCCTGTTGCTGGGGGTGCCGGTGGGTATCTGGTGTGCCCGCAGCCGCCGCGTCAACACGCTGGTGCGTCCGGTGCTAGACTTTATGCAGACCATGCCGGCATTCGTGTACCTGATTCCGGCGGCGATGTTCTTTGGCCTGGGCCGCGTGCCCGGCATTCTGGCCACGGTGGTGTTTGCCGTGCCACCGGCGGTGCGCCTGACCAGCCTGGGCATTCGCCAGGTGAACAAGGAGCAGGTCGAGGCTGGCCATGCCTTTGGCTGCACGCCGACCCAGCTGCTGTTCAAGGTGCAGCTGCCAATCGCGCTGCCGGCTATCATGGCCGGGGTCAACCAGACCATCATGATGGCGCTGTCGATGGTGATCATCGCCTCCATGGTGGGGGCGGGTGGCCTGGGTAACGACGTGCTGGCCAGTATCCAGCGACTGGACGTTGGACTTGGCTTCGAGAGCGGCCTTGCGGTAGTGTTGCTGGCTATCATTCTGGACCGCCTGACCGAGAGCTTTGGCCGAGGCCCGAGTTCACCGCAAGGGGGCGGTCACTAAGCGGCAAAAAATAAAACGACCGGGCCGGCGACAGCTGGCCCGGTATTTGCGACATACCGGTTTACGTTTTACACAGCACCCGCTACGAGGTGCGACCCATCCACACACAGCCCCTACCGGAGGTCACCATGAGCCCTGAGCAACTTGGTTCGCTGGGCCACATCGGTTTCCTGATGTTGCCCAATTTTTCCATGATCGCCTTTGCCAATGCGGTAGAACCGCTGCGCATGGCCAATCAACTGTCGCGCAAACGCTTGTACCGCTGGTCGCTGATTTCCAGCGATGGCCAGCCGGTGGCGGCCAGTAACGGTCTGGCGCTGGCCCCTACCACCGGGCCGGGGGAGCCGAGCGACTACGATCTGCTCATCGTCTGTGGCGGCATTCAGGTACGCGAGGCCACCAGCGATGCCACGCTCGCTATCATCCGTCGCTTTGCCGCCGCCGGCGTGCCGCTGGGCGGGGTCTGTACCGGGCCCTTCGCGCTGGCGAAGGCAGGGGTGATGAACGGCTACCGCAGCAGTATTCACTGGGAAAACCTGTCGTCGATCCGCGAGGAGTTTCCCAAGATCCAGTTTTCCAGCGAGCTGTTCGTTATCGATCGCGATCGGCTGACCTGTAGTGGCGGCACCGCGCCGCTGGACATGATGTGCAACCTGATCCGCTACAAGGGTGGCAAAGGGTTGGCCGCAGACGTGTCCGCCCAGTTCATCGTCGACCGCATCCGCGACCAGCACGACCACCAGCACATCCCCTTGCTGGCACGGGTGGGCACCGGTCACGAATCGCTGATCGACGCCGCGCTGGCGATGGAAATGAACATCGAGAACCCGCGTCCGCTGGACGATCTGGCCGCTGAGCTGGGGGTATCGCTGCGCCACCTGGAGCGGCTGTTCAAGCGCTACCTGGGTAGCACGCCGGCGCAGTACTACCTGGACCTGCGCCTGCGCCGCGCGCGCGAGCTGCTGCTGCAGACCAATATGAGCGTGATGGAAGTGACGGTGGCCACCGGCTTCCTGTCGTCGTCGCATTTCTCCAAATCCTACCGCAGCCTGTTTGGCTACCCACCCAGCCGTGAGCGGCAACAGCTGGCACTTGAAGCCGCCATCATGTGATGCCTCGACGCCGCTTGTAGGCAACTGCGAGTCGTGCGCAGGCAAGTTGGCCGCAAGCAGCGTGGCAATCTGGCACAGGCCATCATCCCGATGGCCGTAGCCCGGCGCCATGCGCCATCCAAATAAATAGCAGAAGCAGGAGCCAAACAATGAATGCTTACAAGATTGCGGGGGCGCTGTTGATCGGTACCGTCAGCAGTATGGCGCTGGCGGCCGAATCCGCCCAGTGCCAGAAGGTGCGTTTTGCCGATGTCGGCTGGACCGATATCGCTGCCACCACCGGCATGGCCAGCGTGGTGCTGGAAGGGTTGGGCTACAAACCGGTGACCACCATTGCTTCGGTGCCGATCACCTTTGCCGGTATCAAGAACAAGCAGATCGACGCCTTTCTCGGCTACTGGAACCCGAGTATGACGCCGATGATCGAGCCGTTTGCCAAGGCTGGGCAGCTGAAGGTGCTGGATCGCCCCAACCTGGTGGGCGCCAAGTACACGCTGGCGGTGCCGGACTATGTGGCGGCTGGCGGCCTGAAAACCTTTGCCGACATTGCCAAGTTCAAGGACAAGCTAAACGGTAAGATCTTCGGCATCGAGCCGGGTAACGACGGCAACAAGCTGATCCAGGACATGATCAAGAAGAACCAGTTTGGCCTGACCGGCTTCAAACTGGTGGAATCGAGCGAAGCCGGCATGATGTCGGAAGTGGAACGCGCGATCCGCCAGAAGAGCTGGGTAGTGTTCCTGGGCTGGGAGCCGCATCCGATGAACGTGAAGTTCAAGATGACCTACCTGGCCGGTGGCGATGACGTGTTCGGCCCCAACTTCGGCGAGGCCAAGGTGTACACCGCGCTGGCTACCGACTATCAGACCCGCTGTCCGAACGTGGCGAAACTGCTGACCAACCTGCAATTCACCACCGACATCGAAAACCGCGTGATGGGCCCGATCATGGCCAAGGTCAAGCCGGAAACCGCCGCGCGCGACTACCTGAAGAAAAACCCGTTCGTGCTGAAGAACTGGCTCGCGGGCGTGACCACCTTCGATGGCAAGGACGGCATGGCTGCCGTACAGCACCACCTGGCCAACTGATTCTGCGTCTGCCGTGCAAAAGCCGCCATCCTGTGATGGCGGCTTTGTCGTTGTTGCTCCCGTGCGCTGAGTGGATGGGGCTGTGGTGGCTACAGCGAGCTGCTGTCGTGCTTTCTGGCGGCGGCTGGTGTCGCCGGAGCCCTCAGTTGTAGATAGACGTGCCTTGTTGCCGCCTGAAAGCCACCACCGGCGCTGGCGGTTTTGCGGCCGGCAATAGGGTGGAGCAATGGCTGATATTGCCAAATACAAGTTGTGTGCAATTTAGTTGTGTATGATCATTGTGGCTCCCCAATCGCACAGCCCAGGAGTACACCATGCAAGTTCTGTATACCGCCCATGCCACCGCTACTGGCGGCCGTGATGGCCGCGCCGTCAGCGACGATCGTCAACTGGATGTGCCACTGGCGATGCCGCCAGCACTGGGTGGCAATGGCGCTGGCAGTAACCCGGAGCAGCTGTTTGCCGCCGGCTACGCCGCCTGCTTCCTGTCGGCGCTCAAGCTGGTCGCCGGCCAGCAGCGCGTGGCCCTGCCGGCTAGCGCGGCTGTAGCGGCAGCGGTGAGCATCGGGCGTGACGATAGCGGCTTCGGCCTGGCGGTGACCTTGAACATCAGCCTGCCGGGCGTGGCGGCCGCGGCGGCGCAGACGGTGATCGATGCCGCACACCAGGTCTGCCCGTATTCCCGCGCCACCCGCGGCAATATCGCGGTCAGCCTGCAGCTGGCCTGAGCAAGCGGTCCACACGGCAGATAAAAAAACGCCCGCAGCTGCGGGCGTTTGTCGTGGGGGCGGCCAACGTTGGCCGCAGTGCCGCTCAGCACTCGACAATGTTGACCGGTACCTCGACGATGTTTACTGCCAGGCCACCGCGGGCGGTTTCCTTGTACTTGGTGCTCATGTCGCGGCCGGTGTCACGCATGGTCTTGATCACCCGGTCCAGCGACACAAAATGCTGACCGTCTCCGCGCAGCGCCATGCGCACCGCGTTGATGGCCTTCACCGACGCCATGGCGTTGCGTTCGATACACGGCACCTGCACCAGGCCGCCCACCGGGTCGCAGGTCAGGCCCAGGTTGTGCTCCATGCCGATCTCGGCGGCATTTTCCACCTGTTCCGGCGTGCCGCCCATCACCTCGGCCAGGCCGCCTGCCGCCATCGAACAGGCGGAGCCGACCTCGCCCTGGCAACCGACTTCGGCGCCGGAGATGGAGGCGTTAAGCTTGAACAGGATGCCGATGGCACCGGCGGTGAGCAGGAAGCGCACCACGCCGTCGTCGCTGGCGCCGGGCACGAAGCGGGCGTAGTAGTGCAACACCGCCGGCACGATGCCGGCCGCGCCGTTGGTCGGTGCGGTGACCACGCGGCCGCCGCCGGCGTTTTCCTCGTTCACCGCCAGCGCGTACAGGTTCACCCAGTCCATCACAGTCAGCGGGTCACGCAGGCTGGCTTCCGGCGTCGACAGCAGCTTGCGGTGCATGTCGGCGGCGCGGCGTTTTACTTTCATGCCGCCGGGCAGGATGCCTTCGTGCGCACAGCCGCGCTGCACGCAAGCCTGCATCACGTGCCAGATGCCCAGCAGGCCGGCGCGCACTTCTTCCTCGCTGCGCCAGGCTAGCTCGTTCTCCAGCATGATCTGGCTGATCGGCTTGCCATGCTCCTTGCACAGTGCCAACAGCTCGGCCGCGTTCTTGAACGGGTGGCGCAGCTCGGTGGCGCCCGGTGGTACGAAGCCGGCGTCCACCGCCGCTTCGTCCACCACGAAACCACCGCCCACCGAGTAATACGCCCGCTTGACGATGACTTCGCCGCGGTCGTCGCGCGCCTCGAAGGTCATGCCGTTGGGGTGGTAGGGCAGCGATTTGCGCTTGTGCAGCACCAGGTGTTCACCTTCCGCGAATAGCACCTCGTGGCTGCCCAGCAGTCGCAGCCGCTTGCTGTCACGAATCGCCGCCACCATCGCCGGCACGGCGTCGGTGTCGACTTCGTCCGGCAGTTCGCCCTGCAGCCCCAGCAGTACCGCGATGTCGGAGCCATGGCCCTTGCCGGTGGCGCCCAGCGAGCCGAACAGCTCGCAACGCACGCTGGCTACGGCGGCCAGCTGGCCGTCCTTCTCCAGGCGGGCGACGAACTGTCGCGCGGCGCGCATCGGGCCGACGGTGTGGGAGCTGGATGGGCCGATGCCGATCTTGAACAGATCAAACACGCTGATGGCCATGATCAGCTCTCGCTGACTGCGCGGTATACCGGATACGCGGCGCACAGCTCCGCTACCTGGCGTTTCACGCGTGCGCTCACTTCCGGGTTCTCGATGTCGTCGAGGATGTCGCACACCCAGTGCGCCACCTGGCGGGCTTCGGTTTCCTTGAAGCCACGGCTGGTGATGGCCGGAGTGCCGATGCGGATGCCGCTGGTCACGAACGGGCTTTGCGGATCGTTCGGCACCGCGTTCTTGTTCACGGTGATGTGGGCGGCGCCCAGCGCGGCATCGGCGGCCTTGCCGGTGAGGCCCTTGTCGATCAGGTTCAGCAGGAACAGGTGGTCATCGGTCTTGCCGGACACGATGCTGTAGCCGCGGGTCTGGAACACATGCACCATGGCGCGGGCATTGGCCAGCACTTGCTTCTGGTAGTCAACGAACTCCGGCTGCAGCGCTTCCTGGAACGCCACCGCCTTGGCGGCGATCACGTGCATCAGCGGGCCACCCTGGATGCCGGGGAATACCACCGAGTTCAGTTTCTTTTCCAGTTCCGGGTTGCTGGCCGCCAGGATCAGGCCGCCGCGCGGGCCGCGCAGGGTCTTGTGGGTGGTGGTGGTCACCACGTGGGCGTGCGGAATCGGGTTCGGGTACAGGCCGGCGGCCACCAGGCCGGCAACGTGGGCCATGTCCACGAACAGGTAGGCGCCGATGCTGTCGGCGATCTCGCGCATGCGCTTCCAGTCCACCACCAGCGAGTAGGCGGAGAAACCTGCCACGATCATCTTCGGCTGGTATTCATTGGCCATGCGCTGCACTTCGTCGTAGTCGATCTCGCCGGTTTCCGGGTTCAGACCGTACTGCACCGCGTGGTAGATCTTGCCGGAGAAGTTGACCTTGGCGCCGTGGGTGAGGTGGCCGCCGTGCGCCAGGCTCATGCCCAGCACGGTGTCGTGCGGTTCCAGCAGTGCCATGTACACGGCGGCATTGGCCTGGCTGCCGGAGTGTGGTTGCACGTTGGCGTAATCGGCGCCGAACAGCTGCTTGGCGCGGTCGATGGCCAGCTGCTCGACGACGTCCACGTGTTCGCAGCCGCCGTAGTAGCGCTTGCCGGGGTAGCCCTCGGCGTACTTGTTGGTGAGCTGGCTGCCCTGTGCCTGCATTACGCGCGGGCTGGTGTAGTTCTCGGAGGCAATCAGCTCGATGTGGTCCTGCTGGCGCTGGTCTTCGGCCTGCATGGCGGCCCACAGGGCGTCGTCGAAACCGGCAATCTGCATATCCTGGGTAAACATGGCGCTCTCCAAACGGGTGGGCTGCGGCCAACGTTGGCCGCAAGCCCGATAAACGGGGTGGGTGGTCGCTGGCGACCGTGCTTGCCCCCTCTGTCCGTTTGCCTGAGAGATTGGGCGCATCGGGTTGACGATGCGCCGTGCTGCCTTCGGCGAGATGCGCGGGCGGCGCATCTGCTCTCCAGAGAGCCTGGGCAGGACAGTTCTTTTGCCTGAGAGTTTTCGGGGCGATTCCCCTTCGGCGCCGCCGCTGGGGGCTACCCGGGCGATCTCTCCTGTCTGCCTGACATGGCTGTCAGTCAATCTAGAGAGCGCCTTGACGGGCGTCAATGCGTGCCGTCGGCGGCTTTTTCGCCATCCGGCGGCGGGTCTTGGCTGGCGGCGCGGGCAGGGCGGGAAAGTGCCGGAATTGCGTCGGTCATGGCATGAAAGCGGTCGGCTATGGCAATGCTTTGGCGCCGCTCGCCAGCATGGTGTGGCAATTATAATATTTTGATTTTTATGGGAAATGCGGCTTTTTTGCGACAGTCTGCCTGTGTTGCGGGCGACTATCGCTTGCGGTGATGTGGCGGAGATGAACTTTCGTTATCGATTGTAATCGATTCGTAAAAATACATTTATATGATCAGTATCGAACATTTGTGTCGCAATCTTGATGTTGCATTGCACAAGATGGCGCTACAATTGCGGTGTAGTTTGATGACTGAAAAACATATTGGACGCTGAAATGAAATACATTATCTCTAGCCTGCTGGCACTGCTGCGTAACAAGAACATTCAACTGGAAGCCGGCCTGCGCGTGAATTACGCCCCGCATGGCTATGTGAAAAAGTTCGACGGCACCGTGGTTGCCTACGACAAGGCGCGTGGCGTACTGGTGGCCTGGCCGCGTGGCGGTAGCGACTGGTTGTCGAAGGAAGATCTGGCAGTCATCTGCTGAAATATTCGGATATGAAAAACGGCTCGCAACTGGCGGGCCATTTTTATTTGCACTGCCGGCTGCGCAAATAAAAAACGCGCACCGGAGTGCGCGTGACAGGTGTGGAGTCGGGTCAACGAATGGCTTCGGCCCTGGGCGGATACCACAGCAGGGCCGCCTGCGGGTCACGGGCGGCGGCTTCGGCCAGCTTGGCCGGCTGCCGGCCGGCGACAAAGTAGGGTGCCTGCGAGCGCGGCAGTGGCGCACGGCCGCGGATGCGGTCGGCGATCTTCTCCGCCATCATGATGGTGGGCGCGTTGAGGTTGCCGGTGGTGACCTGCGGCATGATCGAGGCATCCACCACGCGCAGCCCGCTCAGGCCGTGCACGCGGCCTTCGTTGTCCACTACCGCCATCGGATCGCTGGCGTCGCCCATCTTGCAGGTGCAGGACGGGTGCAGCGCGGTTTCGGCGTGTTCGCGCACGAAGGCGTCGATCTCGGCATCGCTCTTGATCATCATGCCCGGCTTGATTTCCTTGCCGCGGAACTCGTCCATCGCCTGCTGCGCGATGATCTCGCGGGTGATGCGCACCCCGGCGCGGAACTCGCGCCAGTCGGTGTCGTGCGCCATGTAGTTGAAGCGCAGGATCGGATGGTCGCGCGGGTCGCAGCTTTTCAGCTTCACGCTGCCGGTACTGGGCGAACGCATGGAGCCGACATGGCACTGGAAGCCGTGCGCCTTCACCGGGTTGCTGCCGTCGTAGTTCATCGCCAGCGGAATGAAGTGGTACTGCAGATTGGGCCAGGCGAAGCTTTCGTCGCTGCGGATGAAGCCGCCGGCCTCGAAGTGGTTGCTGGCGCCGATGCCGGTGCCGCGCAGATACCATTCGATGCCGATCGGCGGCTTGTTCCACCACTGCAGCGCCGGGTACAGCGACACCGGTTTGAGGCACTCGTACTGCAGGTACATTTCCAGGTGGTCCTGCAGGTTTTCGCCCACGCCCGGCAGGTGCGCCACGCTGTTGATGCCCATGGCGCGCAGCTCGTCGGCGTTGCCGACGCCAGAGCGCTGCAGCAGCTGCGGCGAGGCGATGGCGCCGTTGCTGACGATCACTTCGCGGCTGGCGAACGCCTCGTGCCAGCTGTCGCCCTGCAGATAGCTGACGCCGATGGCGCGCTTGCCGTCGAACAGGATGCGGTCGGCCAGCGCGCGGGTTTTCACCTGCAAGGTTGGCCGCTGCCGCGCGGTGTCCAGGTAGGCCAGCGAGGTGCTGCAGCGGCGGCCGTCAGCGGTGGTGGTGCGGTCCATCGGACCGAAGCCTTCCTGGCGGTAGCCGTTCAGGTCGTCGGTACGCGGGTGGCCGGCCTGCTCGCCGGCGGCGACGAAGGCGGCAAACAGCGGCGAGATGTCGGCCTTGGGGGTGGTGACGTGCAGCGGCCCGTTGTTGCCGTGATAGTCGTTGCCACCCTTGTCATAGGTTTCCGCCTTGCGAAAGTAGGGCAGACAGTCGCGGTAGCTCCAGTCCTCCAGCCCCTTGTTCGCGGCCCAGCCGTCGTAATCCATGGCGTTGCCGCGGATGTAGACCATGCCGTTGATCAGCGATGAGCCGCCCAACCCTTTGCCGCGGCCCTGGGTCATGATGCGGTTGCCCATGTGCGGTTCGGGCTGGGTGGTGTAGGCCCAGTTGTAGGTCTTGCCCTGCAGCGGGTAGGCCAGCGCGGATGGCATCTGCGTGCGCCAGTCCAGGCGCCAGTCCGGGCCGCCGGCTTCCAGCAGCAGCACGCTCACGCCCGGGTCTTCGGTCAGCCGCGCAGCCAGTACGCAGCCGGCCGAACCGGCGCCGACGATGATGTAGTCGAATTCCTGTTTCATGACCGTTCTCTTGCGGCCTCGGGCCGCGTTCAGGGTGGGCGCTTCGCTAGGTCAGCGCGGGCGTGGCAGACAAAACCGCGCTGCGTACCCGAGCCTGGGGACGCAACGCGGTGAGCGTGGTGTTGTCTGTGCTGTCTTATTCGTACGGGCAGGCGACGCCCGACAGCTCCACGTACACGCTCTTCAGCTGGGTGTAGTAGTCCAGTGTGACCAGGCTGTTCTCGTGGCCGATGCCGGATTCCTTCAGCCCGCCGAACGGCATTTCGATCGGCGTGATGTTGTAATTGTTGATCCAGCACACGCCGGCCTGCAGCTTCTCGGCCATGCGGTGGCCACGGGTCAGGTCGCGGGTGAATACCCCGGCGGCCAGGCCCAGGCGGGTGTTGTTGGCTCGCGCCAGCACTTCGGCCTCGTCCTTGAATTTCAGTACCGACATCACCGGGCCGAAGATTTCTTCGCGCACGATGCTCATGTCGTCGTGACAGCCGGCAAAGATGGTGGGGGCGATGAAGTGGCCGCCCTCGCAGCCCGGCACTTCCACGCGCTGGCCACCGGCCAGCAGGCTGGCGCCTTCGGCAATGCCCAGCTCGACGTAGCGCAGCACGTTGGCCGCATGGTCGCCGGAGATCTGCGCGCCGACCTGGGTGTCCGGCTGCATCGGGTCGCCGATCTTCAGCTTGCGGGTGCGGGTCACCAGTTTTTCCAGGAAGGCATCATGGATGGACTCGTGCACGAATACGCGGGTGCCGTTGGTGCAGATTTCGCCCTGGGTGTAGAAGTTGGCCAGCATGGCGGCGGATACTGCCTGGTCCAGGTCGGCGTCATCGAAAATGATCAGCGGCGACTTGCCGCCCAGTTCCATGGTGACGCGCTTCAGCGTCTTGGCGGCATCGGCCATGATGGCCTTGCCGGTTTCCACCGAGCCGGTCACCGATACCTTGGCTACGCCCGGATGGGCGATCAGCTGCCGCGCCGGGGCGGAGCTGCCGAGGATCACGTTGAACACGCCGTCCGGCACGCCGGCTTCGGTGTAGATCTTGGCCAGTTCGATGGCGGTCATCGGCGTGAGCGAGGCCGGCTTGTAGATCATGGCGTTGCCACAGGCCAGCGCCGGTGCCGATTTCCAGCAGGCGATCTGCAGCGGGTAGTTCCAGGCACCGATGCCCAGGCACACGCCCAGCGGTTCGCGGCGGGTGTAGGCAAACGCGCCCTTGAGCGCGAATTGCTGGCCGTGGATGCTGGCGGCCAGGCCGCCGAAATACTCCACGCAGTCGGCGCCGGACAGTACGTCCACCACCTCGGCTTCCTGGATTGGCTTGCCGTTGTCGCGTACTTCCAGCTCCGCCAGCTGGCGGTTGCGCTCGCGCAGCAGTAGTGCGGCGCGGTTGAGGATGCGACCGCGTTCGGCACCGCTCATGGCCGACCACACGGCAAAGCCTTGCTGTGCCGCCTCCACCGCCAGTGCCACTTCGGCATCGCCAGCCTGTTGTACGCGGCACAGCACTTTACCGGTAGCCGGCTCGATATTGTCTACCAGCGGCAGTGCCGGATTGTCGATGCTGCGGCCACCGATATAACTGCACAGAATGGGGGTGTTCACGTCGTCTCCTTGCTGGTCGCCTATGATATGCCAGCATTGGGCCACGTCTGCCGCGGCGATTCCTGTCTGTTTCCGACATCAACCCATGTCGGCCCGACCAGGGGAATGTCCAGAAAAGGCCAACCGGTGACGGCTGGCGACCAGTACGCAACGTAGCAGCAGGCTAAGGTTGGCCGCAATGCCCCCAGCGGGCTGGCAATATGAACTGCAGGCACAAGGAGACAACACCATGACCGCATCCCACCGTTACACCCTGGCCTGTACTTGTCGCAGCGGGCCGGGCCAGGTCGCCCGCATTTCGCATCTGCTGGACATGCAGCACTGCTATATCGATGAACTGGCGGTGTTTGACGACCCGGACACCGAGCGCTTTTTCGTGCGCTGCACCTTCCACGCGCTGGATGGCACCTTTACCGAGAGCGGGCTGCGCACGGCGCTGAGCGGCCTGACCGAGCAGGGCGTGCTGGAATGGACGCTGCACGACAGCCACGTGCGCCCGCGCGTACTGATCATGGTATCCAAGCTGGACCACTGCCTGAACGACCTGCTGTATCGCCGCAAGATGGGCGATCTGGACATGGACGTGGTGGCGGTGGTGTCCAACCACCCGGACCTGGCGCCCATCGCGCAGGCCTACGATATTCCTTACCACCACCTGCCGCTGACGGCGGACACCAAGCCGCAGCAGGAGGCGGCGCTGCTGGCGCTGATCGAGACCACCGGCGCTGAGCTGGTGGTGCTGGCGCGCTATATGCAGGTGCTGTCGCAGGAGACCTCGCGGCTGCTGTCCGGGCGGGCGATCAATATCCACCATTCCTTCCTGCCCGGCTTCAAGGGAGCCAAACCCTACCATCAGGCCCATGCCCGCGGCGTGAAGCTGATCGGTGCCACCGCGCACTATGTCACCGACGATCTGGACGAAGGTCCGATCATCGAACAGGTGGTAGAGCGCGTCGATCACGCTCACAGTGCCGAGCAGTTGCTGACCGTGGGTCGTGACATGGAGTGCCTGGCACTGGCGCGTGCAGTGCGCTTCCATCTGGAGCGCCGGGTGTTCATGAACGGGAATCGCACCGTCGTGCTGCGCTGATTTGGTGCATCAGGGGGGGCAAGGTTGGCCGCATGGTGCGGCCAACCTTGCCGGCTGCCGAGAAGGCAACTTGTTCCGTTGCTATCGGCCGTGACCGGTCGTTGAGGTGGTAACTTTTGCGTTCACACAACAAAGCCCTTGCGCGTAGCGCAAGGGCTTTGTCAATTATCCCAAGGCTGGCCACATGGTGCGGCCGGTCTTGCTTCAGGCGGCGGAAGCCTGCTGTCTGGGCTGCAGCGGGCACACCAGCGGTACGAACGCCTTGCCGGCGGCATCGTAGCCCCACAGCGCGCCGTCGTTGAGATCGAAATACCAGCCGTCCAGCACCAGTTGCCCGGCCTGCACTTTTTCTGCCAGCCATGGATAGGACAGCAGATTGTCCAGCGACACCATGATGGCAGCCTGCTCGCAGCGATGCAGACGCTGCGCTTCGTCTTCGTGACCATAGCTGCGATAGACAAAATCGCGCGCCGGCGCGGCGATGTCCAGCCAGCGGGTGAGGGCGCTGTCCTGTGGCGTGGAGCGCTGCATCAGCGCACGGATGCCGCCGCAGCCGGCATGGCCCATCACGATAATGCGTTCCACGTTCAGGCTCAGCACCGCGAATTCCAGTGCCGCCGCCACGCTGGCGTGCTGGTTGCCGGCATCGTACGGCGGTACCAGGTTGGCCACATTCCGCACCACGAACATCTCGCCCGGCTGGCTGCTCATCAGTGCCGGCGGGTGCACGCGCGAATCACAGCATCCGATCACCAGTGTGGCCGGATGCTGGCCGTGGCGCAGCGCTTCGTACAGGTTTTGTTCCGGGGAAAAGTAGTTTTGCTGAAAGCGGCGAAAGCCATCCAGCAGGGGTTCGACCGAGTTCATGATGCGGCTCGCTTGAGGGGTTCTGGTGCAGCCGGTCTCGCCAGGCAAAACCGGCTGCAGCAGAGCCCGCTGCCGGCTGTCGGCTGGCAGCCGTGTTGCGGCCAACGCTGGCGGCCTAGCCGCCGGTCATCGACATGAAGCGCACGACCTGGTTCGGGCGCTCGATGAATTCGTGCTTTTCCGGTTTCAGTTCAATGGCGTGGCGGATGGCGGCTTCCAGCTCGGCATCGGTACAGCCGGCGCGCAACAGCGGGCGCAGCTCGAAGCGTTCTTCCTGCCCCAGGCACATGTACAGCGTGCCATCCACCGACAGCCGCACGCGGTTGCAGGTAGCGCAGAAGTGTTGCGACATCGGCGTGATCAGCCCCAGGGTGAAACGGCCATCGCGGCTTTCCCAGTAACGGGCCGGGCCGCCGCCCAGGGTTTTGCAGCTTTCCTGCAGCTCGAAGCGCTGGCTCAGGTCTGCCAGTAGTCGCGACAGGTTCAGGCCCTGCGTGTGTTGGCCGGTGCTGCCCATCGGCATGGCCTCGATCAGGCGTAGGATGAAACCGTGCTCGATACAGAAGGCAATCATCGCCTCGATGTCGCCATCGTTGACGCCCACCATCGGCACCATATTGATCTTGATGGTCTTGAAGCCGGCATCGCGTGCCGCCGACAGGCCATGCAGTACCTTGTCCAGGCTGTCGCTGCCGCTGATTTCCTGCACACAGTCGCGGCGCAGCGAATCCAGGCTGACATTCAGGCGGCTGAGGCCGGCATCGAACAACGCCTGTGCGTGCTTGTCCAGCTGGGTGCCGTTGGTGGTCAGCGACAGGTCTTCCACCCCGGGCAGCGCCGCCAGTCTTGCGGCCAACTCTGGCAGGTTGCGGCGCAACAGTGGCTCGCCACCCGTCAGGCGGAAGCGGCGGGTGCCCAGGCGGGCGAAGGTGGCGATGACGCGCGTCATCTCATCGAAGGTCAGCCAGTTTTCCGGCTCTTCGAAGCCCTTGAAGCCTTTCGGGATGCAGTAGCTGCAACGCAGGTCGCAGCGGTCGGTTACCGAGACGCGCAAGTATTCGATGGTTCTGCCAAAGCGGTCGGACAACATACGGCACTTTCCGGGTTCGGGTGAGTTGCACAAAGTGTAGGTCAAAGCAAACGCCTTGCCAGTTGGCCGGTGGTAGGCTGCCGGCTACCTCTTTCGATGTAGGGGTTGCCTGGGGGCGCTACTTAGTCGGGCCGGCGGCCATTTGCTGACAGTATGCGGCGACTTGCTGTCGGTCTGCTTTGCTTATTGCGACATTTTGCCGGCGGGCTTGTTCGCGGCGGGGAAAAAGAAAACGGGCCCGCAGGCCCGTGGTGCAAGGATCGCGCTGGATTACAGCTTGATCAGTGTCGATTTCAGTTCGGTGTATTTTTCCAGTGCATGCAGCGACTTGTCGCGGCCGTTGCCGGATTGTTTGAAGCCGCCGAACGGGAAGTTCATGTCGCCACCTTCGTCGTAGCAGTTCACCCACACTGTGCCGGCGCGCAGGCGGCGGGAGACTTTGTGTGCGGTGGTGACATTGCTGGTCCATACCGCAGCAGCCAGGCCGTACTCGGTATCGTTGGCGATGCGGATCGCTTCTTCCACGTCCTTGAAGGTGATGATGGACAGCACCGGGCCGAAGATTTCTTCACGGCAGATGGTCATGTCCGGGCGCTGGCACACGAAGGCGGTCGGCTCGATGAACAGGCCGGTGTCGACGTGGGCCGCCTTGCCGCCGCACACCAGTTCGGCACCTTCGGCCTTGGCCTTGTCGATATAGGACAGCACCTTGTCGTACTGCAGGCGGTCGACGATGGCACCCATGCCGGTGGCCGGGTCCAGCGGGTCGGCCGGGGTGTAGCCGGTGGCGGCCTTCTTGAATTCGGCGATGAAGGCATCCTTGATGTCCTCATGTACCAGCAGGCGCGAGCCGGCGGTGCACATTTCACCCATGTTGTAGAAGATGGCGCCGGCGGCGGTGCGCGCGGCGCGGGCGATATCCGGGCAATCCTGCAGCACGATGTTGGGCGACTTGCCGCCCAGCTCCAGCCACACGCGCTTGAGGTTGGACTGCGCGGCATCGGCGGCAATGATCTTGCCCACGCCGGTGGAGCCGGTAAAGGCGATGCAGTCGATGTCCATGTGCATGGCCAGGCGCTTGCCCACATCGCCGGCACCCGGCAGAACCTGGAACACTCCGTCCGGCATGCCGGCTTCCTTGGCCAGTGCGGCCAGGCGAATGGCGGTCAGCGGCGATTTTTCCGATGGTTTCAGGATCAGCGCGTTGCCTGCGGCCAACGCCGGGCCGAATTTCCAGCTGGCCATCAGGATCGGGAAGTTCCACGGAACCACTGCGGCGACCACGCCGATGGCCTCGCGGGTCACCAGGCCCACCAGTTTCGGGTCGACCGGCGCTACTTCGCCGCCGATCTTGTCGATGGCTTCGGCAAACCATTCCACACAATAGGCTGCGCCCGGTACATCCACCGTGGTGGTGTCGCCAATGGGCTTGCCGGCGTCCAGGGTTTCCAGCAGCGCCAGCTCGTCGCCATGCTGGCGAATCAGCGCGGCAAAGCGCTTCAGGATGCGCCCGCGGGCCAGCGGGGCCAGATCAGCCCAGCCGCCGTTGTCGAAGGCGCGGCGGGCGGCTGTTACCGCCAGCTCCACTTCGTGCTCACCCGCCCAGGCAATGCTGGCGAGCTTGGCGCCGGTTGCCGGGTTGATGCAATCGAAGGTGCGGCCATCGGCCGCGTCGACGTAATGCCCGTCGATAAAGGCGCGGCCTTCGATCTTGAGGTCGCTGGAAAGGGCTTTCCACTCAGCGTGGGTGCGAGCCATTGTGATTCTCCTTTGTTGTGTCTACCCGCCCGGTGTCAGGGGCGGTCAGAACGTAGGGGGCGAACTTGCGCTGACAATTTCGCAGGTATCGCCGCCAACGTTGCGAAAACGGTGTGGCAACTTGCTATCAAAGTAATAAGAGTCGCCCGGCCCCAGAACGCGCACGTCGTTACCCACGGTAACTTCGATGCTGCCTTTCAGGACAACGCCGCCTTCCTGTCCTTCGTGCATCAGCATTTCCGGGCCGGTATCGGCATCGGGCTGGTACACCTCGCGCAGGATGGCGATGTCGCGACGCTCGTGGGACGTGCCGACCAGCAACAGCTGAATCTGGTCGTTGCCCAGGTTGGGGAGCTCGTCGTGGGTGTAGAACACGCGCGGCTGTTGCGGGTCTGCGTCAAAGGTGAAGAAGTCCGACAGGGTCATCGGCATGCCTTCAAGCACTTTGCGCAGCGAACTGATCGAAGGGCTGACGCGATTCTGCTCGATCAAAGAGATCGTGCCGTTGGTAACGCCAGCTCGTTTGGCCAGTTCGCGCTGGGAAAGACCCATGCGTTCGCGAACCATCCGTAGTCGTGCTCCGACATCCATGCTTTCTGTCCAATCCGTATGTTAATAATTTTAGACGTTCAATGATAAGGATTTTGACCGCTTTTGGCTGCTTTGCTGCGATGCAATAACGAAAAATCTTTGCAACGTGTGCAATTTATAGTCAAAATCAGTGTGTGGTTGCAAGCTTGTTGTAGATTTTTTTAAACAACACCTGTACAACAGATCACGACACACCCAAAGGAGACAGCTATGTTAATAGGCGTTCCGAAGGAGATCAAAAATCACGAGTATCGCGTTGGCCTCACGCCGTCCGGTGTTCGTGAAATTGTGGCCGCCGGCCACGCGGTAGTGGTGCAAAGTCACGCCGGTCTTGCCATCGGTTTTGCCGATGAGCACTACCTGCAGGCGGGGGCTTCAATCGCGGCATCGGCCGAGGCTGTATTTGCCGCGGCCGACATGATCATCAAGGTCAAGGAGCCGCAGCCGGTGGAGTGTCGCATGTTGCGTCCCGGGCAGGTGTTGTTTACCTATCTGCACCTGGCGCCGGACCCGGAGCAGACTCGCTTGCTGGTGGAATCCGACGCGATTGCCATTGCTTATGAGACGGTGACTGACGAACGTGGCGGCCTGCCCTTGCTGGCGCCGATGTCCGAAGTGGCTGGCCGCATGGCAGTGCAAGCCGGAGCGCATTCTCTTGAAAAGGCCCAGGGCGGCCGCGGCGTGCTGCTGGGCGGCGTGCCGGGCGTGGCCCCGGCCCGGGTGGTGGTGATTGGTGGTGGCGTGGTGGGCTTGAACGCGGCGCGCATGGCGCTGGGGCTGGGGGCGGATGTCACCCTGCTGGACAAGTCGCTGGGGCGGCTGAAGGAGATCGACAGCATTTACCAGGGGCGCATCAAGACACTGATGTCCAATGCGGCCAACATCGAGGAGTCGATCCGCGATGCTGACATGGTGGTAGGGGCGGTACTGGTGCCCGGAGCGGCGGCGCCCAAGCTGGTCAGCCGCAGCATGCTGAAGAATATGAAGACCGGTGCGGTGCTGGTGGATGTGGCGATCGACCAGGGGGGCTGTTTTGAAAGCAGCCGTCCCACCACGCACCAGGACCCAACCTATATCGTGGACGGCATCGTGCACTACTGCGTGGCCAATATGCCGGGCGGGGTGGCGCGCACCGCCACCATGGCGCTGACCAATGCCACCTTGCCCTATGTGCTGGAGCTGGCCGCCAAGGGCTGGGCCGAAGCGTTAACCAGTAACCCGCACCTGCGCAACGGCCTGAACGTGTGCCGCGGCCAGGTGACCTACGCCGCCGTGGCGCGCGATTTGGGTTACGACTATGTAGAACCGTTGGCGGCGATTAAGGCTGCCAGTTAAGCAACCGAGGAAATCATGCAGCAACCGATTATCGGTATTCCATGTGATGTAAAGCAGATCGGGCTGTTCCCGTTCCACGCGGTGGGTGAGAAGTACATCACCGCCGCGGTGGGCGGAGCAGGTGGCATCGCCATCCTGATTCCTGCCCTGGGGGATGCCGCCCAGCTGCGCGCCATTGTCGATCTGGTCGACGGCGTGCTGCTGCCGGGTTCGCCGTCCAACGTCGAGCCGCACCACTATCAGGGGGAGCCCAGCCGCGAGGGCACGCTGCACGATGTGGCGCGCGATGCTACCACGCTGCCGCTGATCAGCATGCTGGTGGACGAGGGCGTGCCACTGCTGGGCATCTGCCGCGGCTTCCAGGAAATCAACGTGGTGCTGGGCGGCGAGTTGCATCAGCACGTGCAGGAACAGCCGGGCTTGAATGATCACCGCGAGCCGGATACCTGCGATGTGGAAGAAATGTATGGCCCGGCGCACGCGGTGAAGTTGGCCGCAGGCGGGCTGTTGCAGGGTTGGCTGGGCTGCGATAGCGCGATGGTGAACTCTATTCACCAGCAGGGTATCAAGCGCTTGGCGCCAGGGCTGGAAGTGGAGGCGCTGGCCGAAGACGGCCTGGTGGAAGCCTACCGCGTGGCCCGAGCCAAGAGTTTTGCCTTTGCCGTACAGTGGCATCCAGAGTGGAAGTACTGGGATAACAAAGTATCCCAGGCGATTTTGAAGGCTTTCGGCGATGCCTGCCGAGAGCGCCGTATGCGCCGGAACCAATAGCCGGCTCGTACTCGGCAAACCATCCGCCCCGGGTCTGACCGCCCGCGAGGCCGGAGAAAAGAGGAAAGCATCATGAGTCACCAAATGTTCGAATGGTTGCGAGAGCACAGAATCACTGAAGTGGAGTGCATTGTTCCGGATATGACCGGCGTTGCACGCGGCAAGATCGTTCCCAAGGACAAATTTGTGTCCGAAGCGGAAATGCGCCTGCCGGAAGCGGTATTGATCCAGACCGTTACCGGGGATTACCCCGATGACAGCATGCTGGATCTGACCGATCCGGACATGGTGCTCAAGCCCGATCCCGACAGCCTGCGCTTCGTGCCGTGGGCAACCGACCCGACCGCGCAGCTGATTTTCGACGCCTTCCGCGCCGATGGTTCGCCGGTGGAAGTGGCACCGCGTAGCGTGCTGCGTCGTGTACTGCAGCTGTACACCGACAATGGTTGGGCTCCGGTTGTGGCGCCGGAGATGGAGTTTTACCTGCTTTCCCCGAACCCGGATCCGGATATTCCGCTGGCCCCGCCGATCGGTCGTACCGGTCGTGCCGAATTTGGCCGCCGCTCCTATGCTATCGACGCGGTGAACGAGTTCGACCCGCTGTTCGAAGACATCTACGACTACTGCCACGCGCAGAACCTGGAAGTCGACACGCTGATTCACGAAATCGGCACCGCGCAGATGGAGATCAACTTCCTGCACGGCAACGCGCTGGATCTGTGCGACCAGGTGTTCCTGTTCAAGCGCACCGTGCGCGAGGCAGCGTTCCGCCACAATATGTACGCCACCTTCATGGCCAAGCCGATGGAAGGCGAGCCGGGCAGCGCGATGCATATTCACCAGAGCGTGACCGACATCAACACCGGCAAGAACCTGTTCAGTAACCCGGATGGCACTCCGTCCGAGATGTTCCTGCACTTCATCGGCGGTCTGCAGCACTACCTGCCGGAGTGCATGCCGTTCTTCGCGCCGTACGTGAACTCCTATCGTCGCCTGTCGCGCTACACCGCGGCGCCGACCAACGTGGAGTGGGGCTACGACAACCGCACCGTCGGCCTGCGCGTGCCGCATTCCTCGCCGGCGGCACGCCGCGTGGAAAACCGCGTACCGGGCGTGGACGTGAACCCGTACATCGCCATGGCCGCCACCCTGGCCTGCGGTTACCTGGGCATCATCAACAAGATCAAGCCACGCGATCCGCTGGCCAGCGACGCCTACGAGCTGCCGTTCCAGTTCCCGCGTGGCACCGAAGAAGCGCTGGAGCGCCTGTCGCGCTGCCATGATCTGGCCGAGGTGCTGGGGCCGCGCTTCGTGAAGATGTTCATCGGCATGAAAGAGAAAGAGTTTGCCGAGTACTTCCGCGTCATCAGCCCGTGGGAACGTCGCTTCCTGCTGCTGCATGTGTAACTGCTGACGCGATATAACAAGCACCGCAGCCCGCAGGGCTGACGAATACGGTGCATGCACCTGCGGCCAACCTGGCCGCAGGTGGCCTTACCTAGGAGAGTAGAAATGACGCAGCAACAACGCAGCACCGCTCAGTGGCGCGAATTGGACGCGGCCCATCACCTGCACCCGTTTACCGACACCGCTTCGCTGAACGAGCAAGGCGTGCGCATGATTACCCACGCCGACGGTATCTATCTGTGGGATAGCGAAGGCAACAAGATCACCGACGGCATGGCTGGCCTGTGGTGCGTAAATATTGGTTATGGCCGCAAGGATCTGTCTGAAGTCGCCAAGCGCCAGATGGACGAGCTCGCTTACTACAATACCTTCTTCAAGACCTCGCACCCGGCGGTGGTGGAGCTGTCGCGCCTGCTGGTCGAAGTGGCCCCGCCCGGCTTCGATCACGTGTTTTACACCAACTCCGGTTCCGAATCGGTGGACACCATGATCCGCATGGTGCGCCGCTACTGGGATGTGAAGGGCAAGCCGCAGAAGAAAACCCTGATCGGCCGCTGGAACGGTTATCACGGTTCCACCATCGGCGGCGCCTCGCTCGGCGGCATGAGCTATATGCACGAGCAGGGCGATCTGCCGATTCCGGGCATCGCCCATATCGAGCAGCCGTGGTACTACAAGCACGGCAAGGACATGACGCCGGAGGAGTTCGGCGTGGCCGCCGCGCACTGGCTGGAAGAGAAAATCCTGGAAATCGGCGCCGACAAGGTGGCCGCTTTCGTCGGCGAACCGATTCAGGGTGCTGGTGGCGTGATTGTGCCGCCGTCCACCTACTGGCCGGAAATCGAGCGCATCTGCCGCAAGTACGACATCCTGCTGGTGGCCGATGAAGTGATCTGCGGTTTCGGCCGTACCGGCGAGTGGTTCGGTCAGCAGCATTTCGGCTTCAAGCCGGACATCTTCACTACCGCCAAGGGGCTGTCGTCCGGCTATCTGCCGATCGGTGCCGTGTTCGTCGGCAATGACGTGGCGGCAACGTTGGCCGCAGGCGGAGATTTCAACCACGGCTTTACCTATTCTGGCCACCCGGTGGCGGCGGCGGTGGCGCACGCCAACGTGCAGGCCTTGCGTGACGAAGGCATCGTGCAGCGCGTGAAAGAGGATGTCGGTCCGTATATGCAAAAGCGCTGGCGCGAGACTTTCGGCCAGTTCGAGCATGTGGACGACATTCGCGGTGTGGGGCTGATCCAGGCGTTCACGCTGGTGAAAAACAAGGCCACCCGCGAGCTGTTCGACAATTGGGGCGAGATCGGCCTGATGTGCCGCGATATCTTTTTCGGCAGCAACCTGATCATGCGTGCCTGCGGCGATCACATCGTCTGCGCGCCGCCGCTGGTGATCACCAAGGCGGAGATCGACACCATGCTGGCGACGGCGGCACGCTGCATGGAAACTTTCGAGCAGAAACTGCGTGAGCGCGGTCTTGCCTGATTAGTCTCCGGCAGCAACTCAGCCAAAGCGGGTTTTGATACAATCAAACCCGCTTTTTCTATTCAAACTGATCGCAGGACGTGGTGGCAGCATGCTGGATGACCGGCGTGCTGCCAGCATCTCTTCTCGCAACGCACGGACTGTCGCGGCCAACCTGGTGGCCGGATGGTTGCAAACGCACAAAGGCAGGCAGCATGGCTGACGAATCGCAACGCCCCATTGTCGTCAAGAAAATCAAGAAAGGCGGCCACGGCCACCACGGTGGTGCATGGAAGATTGCCTATGCCGACTTCGTTACCGCGATGATGGCGTTCTTCCTGCTGATGTGGCTGCTGGGCTCGACATCGTCCGGTATGTTGGCCGGCATCTCCGACTACTTCCGTACCCCGCTGAAAACCGCGCTGCAAGGCGGTGAGGGCACTGGCGCCTCGACTTCGGTGATCAAGGGCGGCGGTACCGACCTGACCAAGTCGACCGGGGTAGTCGCCCGCGGCAGCCCGCGACAGGAAACCGCCGATGTCAAAAGCCGTGGCGAGCAGGACAAGAAAATGCGTCAACTGCAGCAGCGTATCCAGCAGCAGCTGGATGTGACGCTGAGCAAGAACGAGGCGTTGAAAGCGCTGGAGAAACAGATCCGCATGGAAATGACGCCGGATGGCCTGCGCATCATGATCATTGATGAGCAGAACCGGCCGATGTTCCAGTCCGGCGGCTTCGTGCCGCTGGAGCATACCCGCATCATCCTGCAGCAAATCGGCCGCGAGCTGAACGGCATCGACAGCAAGATCAGCATTTCCGGTCATACCGACGCCAATCGCTTTACCGGTAGTGCTGCCGGCTACACCAACTGGGAGCTGTCGTCGGATCGTGCCAATGCCGCTCGTCGCGAGATGGTGGCGGGCGGCATGGCCGACGAGAAGGTCCTGCGCGTGGTGGGGCTGGGCGCGGCGGACCCGATCAACCGGCAGAACATGTTCAGCTCGGAAAACCGCCGTATCGCCATCGTGATCCTGACCAAGGAAGCGGAAGAGCGCATCCGCACCGATGGCGGAGCACAGCAGGCGGAGCCGAGTGCCGCCCCCGCCGCCGAGGGTAGTCAATAAGTGCGTCTGCGCGCCATCGTGCGGGTGCTGCTGGTGCAGCTGCTGGCCGCGGTGCTGGCTTGGAGTGTGGTGGCGCCGATCGGCATGCCGTGGCGTTGGGGGGTGCTGCAGGCACTGGCCGCTGGGCTACTGGCCTGGTTTGCCGGCGTGCGTGGCTATGGGCTGGGCCTGCATGTGCTGTTTGTACCGGCCGTATTGCTGGCATTGCAACTGCAGTTGCCCGCTTGGGTCTATCTGCTAGGGCTGCTGCTGACCCTGTCGTTGTCACGCAACGCGCTTACCGAGCAGGTGCCGCTGTACCTGTCATCGCAAGAAAGCATCGCTGCGCTGGCGGCGACGCTGCCTACCGGTGTGCGCGTGCTGGATCTGGGGAGTGGCGATGGCCGCGTGGTGCTGCAGTTGGCCGCATTGCGCCCTGATCTGACCGTCTGCGGCGTGGAAAACGCGCTGCTGCCGTGGCTGTGGAGCCGCTGGCGCTACTGGCGCGCCGGGCGGCCCGCCAATGCCCGCTTGCTGTTTGGCAGTTTCTGGCAGCTGGACTGGCAGTCCTACGACGTGGTGCATGCCTTCCTGTCGCCGGTACCGATGGCGCGGGTATGGCAGCAGTTCCAGCGCTGCTGCCACCCTGGTGCCATACTGGTGAGTAATACTTTTATGATACAAGGGATGGCACCGCAGCAACGTTTGCCGCTCTCCGGCCCTCTGCAAACCGAACTCTTGATCTGGCGTCACCCGCATGGAACTTGCTAACTGGCTGTCCTCGCTGTCCGAAAACCGTTGGCCGGTATTGTCCGACACCGCCGGCGCGGTGCGGCGCATGATGCTGCGTCATCCGGACGACATTGTGTTCTCCGAGCTGGCCAACCTCACCCTGTCCGACCCCTTCCTGCTGCTGGACCTGTTGCGGCTGGTCGGGGCGTCCAGTGCGGTGCAACGCAGCGAATCCAATCCTACCGTCGAGCAGATGCTGATGATGCTGGGGCTGGAAGCGGTCAAGAAACGTTACGCCTATGTACAGGCGTTTGCGGTCAGTCGCGGCAAGCTGGATGCCGAGGTGCTGGATGCCTTGGGTGGCTGGCTCGGCAAAAGCCGCGTCGCCGCCTTTCTGATCAAAGACTGGCTGGCGATGATTGGCGAAACGCGGGTCGAGGATTGTTTCATCGCCGCGCTGGTGTACAACCTGCCTGCCTGCCTCTATCTGATCTACCGTAACCGGGTGCCGCAGGGGCCGTTGCTGCAGGAGGTGTCCGACGTATTCGGCTTGGATTACCCCAAGTTGCTGGAGCAGCTCATCCAGCGCATGCCACTGCCCAGTGGTTTGCTGGCGACATTGGGAACCGGGCCGGTCAGCCGGCGGCGGCAGTTGCTGAAGCTGGCCATTGCCACTGCCAATGGTATCGACCAGGGTTGCTGGCGCTCGCAGTGGAACATCGGCGTGGAAGCGGCGGCGCGCTTGATTGGCTGTACTGCCGAAGCGGCGCAAAAATCGGTGCAGGATGCGGTGTTGCGAGTGGCGCGTAATCCGCGGGCGCCGGGCTATACCTACCCGGCCCGGGCCTATCTGTGGCGGGAGGGGCCGTTCCCGCAGGTGGCCGAGCAGCATCCGGTGGCCACGCTCAGCGGCGAAGAGCAGCTGGAGCTGGCGCTGCGCGAATCCATTCGCCACTTTGCCAATGATCTCAAGCTGGAGCGTATTTTCTTCCTGCGCTACGAGCAGCACAGTCACACGCTGAAACTGCGCTACCAGATCGGCCTGGATGATAATGACCCGCTGCGCAAGCTGGCAGTGTCGTTGGAGCCCGGCAGCTTTTTCAACCTGCTGGCCAGCAAGGCGCAAAGTTTCCATGCGCCGGCAGGCGCCCGTCCGCAGCTGGCGCACCGCTACGGCGATGAGTTCCTATCGCTGCTGGGCAATGGTGCTTTTGCCGCCATGTCCGTGTTTACCGGCCACAAGCTGGCGGGTGTCTTCGTGGTAGACAACTACCGCAGCAACAAACCGATTGATGACGATACCTACCAGCGGTTCAAGGAAACCGTGGCGCGGGTGTCGCAGATTGCCCTGTAAATGACATTTCACAAACACATTACCTCGGCCGCCAACGATGAGATGAAGCAGTTGGCCCGTCTGCTCGATACCGCGCGCGAGCGCCGCAAGCACGGCGTCGTCGTGCTGGAGGGTCTGCACCTGCTGCAGTCGGCACTGGCTGCCGGCTGGCGGCCGCTGGCGCTGTATGTTAACGAGGCAGCTGCCGGCAAGGGCGAGCTGCTGTCGCTACTGGCCCACGTTGATCCGCACGTCTGCCATCTGGTCGCCACGGCCGTGTTGGCCAAGGTGACCGCGCTGGCGACACCATCCGAAGTGCTAGCCATCTGCGAGCGACCGGCCGTGCAGGCGCTGCCTGCCGGCAGTGCCTGCGTGATGCTGGACGATATTCAGGACCCGGGCAATCTGGGCACTATTTTGCGCTGTGCGGCTGCGGCCAACGTGCGCGAGGTGTTTTTGTCCCGCGGCTGTGTAGATGTGTATTCGCCCAAGGTGTTGCGTGCCGGGATGGGGGCGCATTTTGTGCTGAACATCCACGAAGCACAGGATCTGCCGGCAAGGTTGGCCGCATGGCAAGGCCGCAAGCTGGTGACGCACCTAGAAGGTAGTGTCTCGCTGTACAGTCAGGATCTCACCGGGCCAGTGGCCTTTGTCTTTGGCAACGAAGGCGCTGGTGTGAGCGAGGCCGTGCTGCAGCAGGCCGATGTGCGGGTGCGCATCCCCATGCCTGGACATGCCGAATCGCTGAACGTGGCGATGGCCGCCACGGTGTGCCTGTTCGAGCGGGTGCGGCAGCAGGAAGGTTGATTGCCCTCGACAAGGCCGCGCCATGCGCGGCCTTGTGCTTTGTGGCGTGGCCACCGTTTGGCGGTTTATTTGAGGAGGTAGTGGTGTTCAGTTGGCAAGCGGCAAGTGCGGAGGAGTTCGAGGCGTTGCATCAGCTGCGGCTGGCGGCCATGCGTCCCAGCCTGCTGGCGGTTGGCCTGTATGACCCGGTCCGCTCGCGGGCGCGCTTTGCTGGTCGTTTTTATCCCGAGGTCACGCACTGGATCGTGTGGCAAGGGCAGCGTATCGGCTTTACCGCCATGCGCCATGAGGATGACGGTTGCTATCTGGATCATCTCTACATTCTTCCGGTAGCGCAGGGGCGGGGTGCCGGTGGCTGGGCGCTGCAGGCGCAGCAACAGGAAGCGGCGGCACAGGAAAAAGCCATCATCCTGTGCGCCTTGCGCGATAGCCCGGCAAATCGCTTCTACCAACGGCACGGCTTTGTGCTGACGGGCGAGGATGAGTGGGATATTTGGTATCGCTGGCCGCGGTAAGGGCAGGCTGGTGAGCATGGTGCCGTCAGCAAGGTTGGCCGCAGTGCAGGCTGTTGTGGGCGGCTGGCAGGCATCAGTGCGATCCGTTGCATCCTGTTCCACTGCTAAGTGTTGTGGCTGGTGGAGGGGGTTGAGCTGACGTCGCGTGGCGGGTGATGGTGGTCTCTTCTCCATCTGGTTGCGGCGTGCGGTTCTTGGCATGCGATGTGTCGCTTGTACCGACAGCGGTGGGCGCGCTGCAGTCGTTGTTACGGCAGCAGCTTGCTTGAACATTCCGAACCAGCTCGCTTGCCGGGCAGGTCGCCGGGTGGTGGCGTTGCTGGCGGCAGGCTTACTCTTTGGCTTCGCGCTCTAGTCGGCGCCGTTCAATTTCCCGCCGGGCATTGGCGTTGCGAATATCTTCCGGACGGCTGCGCGGCATGGGTTTGCCGGCGAGGATATTGCTGCGTACTTCGGCGCGAATCTCGAAGTAGGCGGCTTTGGATTGATGATGCGACATGGCGGCTGCTCCTTGATGAGGAAACGGCGACAAGCGCTGCGGGTTCAGCACCCGGGATGGTGGCTCAAAAGCCGGCGCTGACAGCGCAAAGATACCAATAGATTCGGTACTACGCCTGTGGCTGCATGAATGCAATACTGTGTACGGTTTGCCGGGTAAAGCGGGGTTTTCGGGGTGGAATAGTGTTGCATCAGGGCAAATAAAGGCGCGCTGCTGCGGTTAGGTGGCGATCGAAGCGATTTACCTATGACGGCTACTGGGGTACAGTCCGCCGCTTTGCTCGGAGCGGTGGTTTTGCATGCATTACACGATTTTTGATACCCCGGTGCTGCGCACCTTGCTGCATTGGCTGTCGTGTGGCGTGTTGCGTTTGGCTGGCTGGCGCCTGCAGGGCGCATTCCCTGCACTGGATAAATACGTGCTTATCGGCGCGCCACACACCAGCAACTGGGATTTTCCCCTGACGTTGATGTTCTGTTTTGCCGGTGGCGCCAAATTGTACTGGATGGGCAAGCACACGCTGTTCGTCGGGCCGCTGGGGCCAGTCATGCGCTGGCTCGGGGGTATTCCGGTGGATCGTCGCCAGAGCAACTCGCTGGTGGGGCAGATGGTGGCGGTATTTCAGCGCAATGAGCGGCTGGTGGTGGCCATTCCGCCAGAGGGCACCCGCGCACGTGTCAGCAAGTGGAAGACGGGTTTCTATCACATCGCCTGTGGTGCAGGGGTGCCGGTGGCGCTCGGCTATCTGGACTTTGCGCGCAAACAGGGTGGTGTGCTGGAGGTATTTTATCCGGGTGGCGATGTGGAGCAGGATTTGCCGCTGATCCGGGCGCGTTATCAGGGTATTCGTGGCAAGCATCCGAACTGCCAGTAACAGGTGGTAGCAATAAAAAGGCCGGCATCGCCGGCTTTTTTATTGCTGGAGTTCACTTGGCTTTGTGTGGGCCAACGTCCAGGGCTTCCCAGCCCGCGCGGCCCAGTTCTTCCATTACCTCGATATTGCGCTCGTAGATCGAGGCCGGGTCGGGAAAGGCTTCTACTGCCCGGGCGATGCTGGCTTCGCGCAGCAAATGCAGCGTGGGGTAGGGGGCGCGATTGGTGTTATTGCTGACGTCGTTGAGCGTGGTGCCTTCGAACTGAAATTTGGGGTGGAATTCGGCCACCTGCAGTTCGCCTTCTAGCGCCATTTCTGCCAGTACGGCATCTGTCACGCCAAGAAATTCGTTGAAGTCGAGGAAGCGCTGCAGCACAAAAGGATGCACCAGTAGGGTGGTGTCGATCTCTTCCGGATCGCTGTCGGCCAGCAGGCGCAGCTCGGTGACCAGGTGCTCCAGTAGGGCCTGTGGCGTGTCGGCGTCACTGACCACGATGCGCACTTGCTCCTTGACGTAGACCGCCTTGGCAAACGGGCACAGGTTCAGGCCGATAACGGCTTTTTCCAGCCAGTTGCGGGTGCTAGCGATAATGTCGTCGTGGGTGGTTTCCATGATACGGCTCCTGTTCATGGGCCAGCCTGTGGCCGGCGGCAGCAAAAGCAAAAACCCGGATGCATGCATCCGGGTTTTCTGTCTTCCGAATCAGTGCTGAATTACAGCGGCTGAATGTTGGAAGCTTGCTTGCCTTTCGGGCCATCAACGATGTCGAAGCTTACGCGCTGGTTTTCTGCCAGGGAGCGGAAGCCTTTGGAGTTGATTTGCGAGAAGTGAGCGAAAACGTCATCACCGCCGTTGTCCGGAGTAATGAAGCCGAAACCTTTAGCGTCGTTGAACCATTTTACGGTACCGGTTGCCATGTTCTATTCCCTTATTGAGAAAGCGTTGAGTATGAGAAAAGCGCATGTCAATCAAGGGAAAAGACAAACTGTGGTACGGCGATAGCCTTTACAACAACTGTACAGATCACGACTTGAAAAACTGCAAGTCGCAGTCTGCCTGCGCTTCAGGGTACAAGCAAGTCTTTTTTGCACCAAGTCCATAAAAAAAGTGTGGGCTATGACAACTTGTCATGCAGCAAGTGGGTATTTTTATCATTATGGGTGGGCAGGGCGCTCTATAGTGCAGTCAAAGAAAACGGAGCGGGGATATAAGCCAATGTTGGAGACCATCGAGCACTATCGTATTGAGGATGAAGAAAGTTTTGGTGATTTCCTCTATGCGCTGAACGAGTACGCGCCACGTGCGGCCAACCTATTACAGGCGTTTCGTCAGCAGCCGGCGGAGCAGGCCGTGCTGGCAGAGCTGATGCGGCTTTTTCACACTATCAAAGGCGATGCCGGTTTGTGCCGGCTGTATTTTGTGGAGCCGCTGATACACGCGGCTGAAGATATTCTGGTCCGCATCAAGGCTGGGGAATTGGTGTTTGGGTCCGCACTGGAGCAGGTGTTGCTGCTGGCGGTGGACCGGCTGGAGTTGCTGATGGCCGAGCTCGATAGCGGGCGCGATATCTCCTTGCAGGATTTCAATGCCCTGGTTGCTGAGTTGCAGCAGCTTGGGCAGACCCCGGCCACGTTGGTTGATGCGCAGGCCTGGCTGTTGGTGAAGCGCTTGACCGGCTTTGTGCCGCAGCAGGGGCAAGCCGCCAAGCCGCGCATGGCCACGGCGCTGCAGGCCGCCGACCTGGCGTTCTTCCGTGCGTTGGCGCTGCAATTCGAGCAGCGCTCGGTGTTGTTTCAAGGCCGCACCGAACGCAACCTGTTATTGGCGGCTGCATGCAATCAGGTAGCCGGCTTGCTGATCGACCCGCTGCAGCTGGAGGCGGCGGTATGCATGCACGATGTGGGCATGATGTTCTTGCCGCAAGAGCTATGGCTGCGACAGGGCCGCTTGAGCGAGGAGGAGCGGGTGCAGTTGGCCGCACACCCAGGTTGGGCTGCGGACATATTGGCGCGCATGCCGGGCTGGGACATGGCAGCACGCATCGTGCGGGAGCATCACGAGCGCCCGGATGGGCATGGCTATCCGGCCGGGCTGCGCTCGGAACTAATCTGTGATGGCGCCAAGCTGCTGGCCATTATCGATACTTTTGAGGCCGTGATCCTCAAGCATGGTCAACGGCGACAGGTGCGTTCCTTGCTGCGGGCGGTGGCGGAGGTGAACGCCGGCGAGGCCCAGTTTGACGCGTTGTGGATCGGCCATTTCAACCAGGTGGTACGCAATATGATGGATGCCGGCACCATGCTGCCGCATGTGCGTTAGCTTGCTTTACTCTCCAATGGCATGAAGGTTGGCCGCATGCCGGCATCTGCTTATGATGTCGGCACGCGGCCTTGCCGCATCTTGAACTGGAGTTCCGAATATGGATGTGATGCTGTTGTTGACCCCCTTGCTGGTGCTTGCGCTGGCGGGCTTGCGTATTGTCGGTCAGCAGACGCTGGCGATCGTAGAAACCTTTGGCAAGTTTTCGCGGGTGCTGACGCCCGGATTGAACTGGATTTTCCCGGGTATCCAGCGGGTGGCGAAGGTGATGGATCTGCGGGTGGAAGAGCTGTCGGCGCAAGTGGAGGTGAAAACCCGCGACAACATGTTTGTCAGCCTGCCGGTGGCCATCATGGTGCGTGTGCTGCCGCAGCGGGCGGCCGATGCCTACTATCAGTTGGCCGCACCGCAGGAGCAGGTAAAAACCTGGGTGCTCAATACCTTGCGCTCGTCTACCGCCTCGATGAGCCTGATGAATCTGTACGAAGACCGTGATGAATTGGCGCAGCAGGTGCAAACCAATCTGGCCGAACGCATGGGGGTGTATGGCTATGAAATTGTCAGCGTGCTGATCGACCAGCCAACGGTGTCGGAAGAAGTACAGCATGCGTTTAACAGCGTGATCGCCTCCGAGCGCAAGCGTGAGGCCGCCGTGCAGGAAGCCGAAGCCAAGCGGGCGTTGATTCTGGGGGAGGCGCGGGCCGAGGCCGAGGCGCAGCAGTTGCGTGCCGATGGTCTGGCCAAGGCGCGCGCAGTGTTGGCGCTGAGTCTGACCGAGGCGATTGCCCAGGCGCGTGGCAGCGGTATCGACGAACAGGACATCATGTTGCTGCTACTGGAGACCAACCGGCTGGATACCATCAAGTACGCCAGCGAGAAGGGCAAGCTGGTGCTGATGGACCTGCGCAGCCAGCCGCAGCCGCCAGTACAGATCGGCGTAAATTAAGGCTGGCGAATGGGCATTGACGCTGCAAATGGCGTGCAGGCATGATGCAGTGCAAGAGCCGAAACGGCCGTGCCCAAGACAAGGAGAAATCATGGACCAGTTTGACAATGTAAGCGTGGTAAAGCGCGCAAATGTGTATTTCGATGGCAAGTGTGTCAGCCACACCGTGGTGCTGGCGGATGGTACGCGCAAATCGGTAGGCGTGATCCTGCCGGCCAAGCTGCTGTTCAGTACCGGCGCGCCGGAAATCATGGAAGTGCTGGCCGGCGAGTGCAAGGTGACGCTGGCAGGCGAAAGCGAAGCGCGTAGCTACAAGGGTGGCGATTCTTTCACGGTGCCGGGTGAAAGCAGCTTCCAGATCGAAGTGACCGACACACTGCATTACGTTTGCCACTTCGGCTAAACGCTGGGTGCGCAGACAAAACCGGCCGCAATTGCGGCCGGTTTTGTTTTAGCTGAAGGCGTTCTGCGCGTGCTGCCCGATCACCATCAGCGATTCGTCCCGATGCAGGATGGTGGCGAGCGGCGGGTTGAATTGCACTTCGCCCCCTGGCAGCTCCACCGCGATTACCATCATGTTGCCGGCGGCGATTGGCAGGCATTCGGCAATGCTGCGGCCAACCCACTCGTCCAGCACGGGCAGTACTTCGGCGCGGAAGGCGTGCGGGTAGCGGCTATGCAGCCGTTCGAAAAAGTGCATGGTCTGCGGATTGGCGACCAGTGACGCCATGTTCATGCCGCCAAGATAGGACGGGATCACTACCTGGTTGGCACCCACCGCTTGCAGTTTCTTGCGTGCGCTTTCGGTCTCGGCCTTGGAGACAATGGTGAGCTGCGGATTGAGGCTGCGGGCGGTCACCACCACAAAAGCGTTATTGGCATCCGATGTCAGGCTGGTGATCAAGGCGCGGGCACGCGCGATGCCGGCTGCCAGCAGATTGGCGTCCTCGGTGGCGTCGCCCACGATATACGGTGTGCCGTAGGCGGCCAGCAGCTGTGCGGCGTGCGCTTCGTTCTGTTCGATCACCACGATGTTGTGGCCAGCCTGATGCAGCTCTTCCAGGGCATACAGCCCGCTGCGGCTCAGCCCGCAGATCACGACATGGTTCTCTAGGCGGGAAATCAGCTTGTCCATTTTCTTCTTGCGCAGGTAAACGGGCAGGTCGCCCTGAAACAGCATCAGCGTCAGCGACGACAAGCCGTAGCCAACCACGCCGGTGCCAAAGATGATCAACAGGATGGTGAAGATGCGGCCAACGTTGTCCAGGGCGTGGGTCTCGCCGTAGCCGATGGTCGCCAGGGTAATTACCGTCATGTACAGGCTGTCGAATACCGACCAACCTTCCAGCAGGTGATAGCCCAGCGTGCCCATGACAACCACGGCCATGATCAGGCCAAGCAGGGAAACCAGTTTGAGGGCGAGCGCGCGTCCCATGAAGTGGGTGGTCCAGATGGCAACGCCTGCATTCTAGGTAAAGCCAGTGGCAGGGGAAAGCACTATGCTCAGAAAAGATAAGGGCGGCCACTGGGACCGCCCTTGTCATTGGCAGATCAGCCGCCGGAGCAGCCGCAACCGCCGCCACCACCGCAGCCGCCGGCGTTCTGTTGCGGTGCCGGCTCGGCATCGGCCAGATGGATGCTGAAATCAATCACGACCTGGCTGGCGTCGCGTTGTTGATAGTTGTAACGGATCTGCTCACCGTAGCGCTGCTGGATCTGGCCCAGTAGCGGCAGCGGATCGTGATCGTTGATAAAGCGCATGGTTTCGCCGTGGTGCAGGGCTTCCAGCGCGCCGAAAATGGCAGCATGGCGGAAGCGCTTGGCAACACCGCGGGCATCGAAGGTGAAAACGGTATCGGACAGGGCTTGCATGAGAGTCTCCATCAGGTGATGGTGTAACTGTGCCAGCCGGCCCGTTGCTGCTCCTTGAGCATGGATAAGGAATTTACAGCCGGCCAAAGTCGGCCAGTGCCTGGCGGTTGGCAATGCGTATCCGGCCGCGAGCCAGTTGCAGTAGACCGTTGGCCGCAAGCGTTTGTAAGGCGGCATTGCAGCTTTGCCGGCTGATGCCCAGCATGCCAGCCAGTTCCTCCTGCGATAGCAACAGTTCTGGCAGCTGCTCGCTGCTGAGCAGCCACAGCCGCTGGGCAAGGCGCGATGGAATGTCCAGCAGCGTCTGCTGTGCCAGCCCCTGCATCAAGCGCCGGGTTTTGTCTGCCAGCAGTAGGCCCAGATGGCGCCAGTGCTGCGGTTGCTGTTGCAGCCAGCCCAGCAGCGCGGCTTGTGGTAGCAGCCACAGCGTGCACGGCTGGCTGGCGATGGCGTCATGGGTGCGCGGGCCGTCGTCGAACAGCGCCAGCTCGCCAAACCAGTCGCCTGGCTGCAGCCGTACCAGCGGTGCCTCCTTGCCCAGCCGGCTGACGCAGCTGATGCGCATGCTGCCAGTCAGCAGGCAATACAGCCCGTCCGTCGGTGCGCCGCGGTGGAATAGGAACTGGCCGCTGTCGAGGGCGCGCGCACGGCCCAGTGCCTGCAGCGCCAGTTGCAGCTCGACCGGTGCCGCCGCATACCATGGGCTGGCGGCAAGTGCGGCTGGCGGGTTTGTGTCGCCGTTTTGACAGAATGGCTGGACAGCTGACGGCATGATGGCGATACCGATAACGACAGGAGGCCCCATGAAAACCGTGCTGCAGCAATTAGTCAATTACGCGCGCTATCACCGCGATCCACGCAATATCCGCACCCATTTCATCGGCATTCCCATGATCGTGCTGGCGGTGGCCGGTTTGCTGGCGCGTCCGGCGCTGGCGGGGGTGTCACTGGCCCACCTTGTGGTGGCGCTGCTGGTGCTGTACTACCTGTGGCTGAGCCAGAGAGCGTACTGGGCGCTTGGGCTGTGCATGGCGTTGTTCATGCTGCTGGCGCTGTGGGGCGGGCTGAGGTTGGCCGCATTGCCGCAGGTGACGTGGCTGAGCTGGAGCCTGGGGCTGTTCGTACTGGGCTGGCTGTTCCAGTTTGTCGGCCATGTGTACGAGGGGCGCAAGCCGGCCTTTGTCGATGATCTGGTGGGGCTGGTTATCGGGCCGCTATTCGTGGTGGCCGAGTGGCTATTCCTGCTGGGGGTACTGGGCGAGCTGCAACGCCAAATCGACGCGCAGGCCGGGGCGGTGCGTCGGCGCGAGCACCGCCCGCTGCCTCACTGAATAGCACGAATAATGCCGCCGTCACGGGTGGCTTTCGCTATAATCCCGCTCCTTTGCGCCGGGAGCGGGAGACATGACAGTAAAAGCTTGTGGCGTGGATTTTGGCACTTCCAATTCCACGGTGGGCTGGTGGCGGCCGGGACAGGGGACGCTGCTGGCACTGGAAGACGGCAAAACCACCCTGCCATCGGTGGTGTTCTTCAACGCCGATGAAGACAGCGTCGCCTTTGGCCGCTCGGCACTGACCGAATATCTGGAAGGCTATGAAGGCCGGCTGATGCGTTCGCTCAAAAGCATCCTCGGCACCGGGCTGATGAATGGCCAGACCGAGGTGGATGGTCGGCCGCTGCGCTTTCTGGATTTGCTGTCCTATTTCATCAATTCGCTGAAGCAGCGTGCCGAGACCTCTGCCGGGCGTGGCTTCAGCCAAGCGGTATTTGGCCGCCCGGTGTTTTTTGTCGATGACGACCCGCTGGCCGACAAGTTGGCCGAAGACACCTTGGGCGATATCGCCCGCCGCGCCGGGTTTGCCGAGGTGGCATTCCAGTACGAGCCGATTGCCGCAGCCTTCGACTATGAAAGCCGGATCGCCCGCGAAGAAATGGTGCTGATTGTTGACATTGGTGGCGGTACTTCCGACTTCTCGCTGCTGCGGCTGTCGCCGGACCGGGTGACGCGGATCGAGCGGCTGGACGATATTCTGGCCAATGGCGGCGTGCACATTGGCGGTACCGACTTCGACAAGCAGCTCAGCCTCAAGGCGGTGATGCCGGAGCTGGGCTACCGTACCCGCCTGCGCAACAATGCCGAGGTGCCGTCCAGCTACTATTTCAATCTGGCGACCTGGCACACCATCAACTTTGCCTACAGCCGCAAGGTGTGGTCCGAGCTGCAGGGGGTGTATGCCGATGCGCTGGCGCGGGACAAGCTGGATCGCCTGTTCAATTTGATCAGCAAGCGCGCCGGCCATTGGCTGGCCATCCAGGTGGAAACCGCCAAGATCGCGCTGAGCGACAGCGACAGTACCATGTTGTCGATGCAGGAAATCGAGCATGGGCTGCAGCACCAAGTAAGCCGGGAGGCATTCCACGAGTCCATCGACCAGCTGCTGGGCAGCATCGAAGGTACGATCGGGCGACTGCTGCAGGATGCTCAGCTGCAGGCAGACAAAGTGGATACCATTTTTTTTACCGGCGGCTCCAGCGGCGTGCCGCTGCTGCGCCAGCGTGTGGCGGCGATGTTCCCCAATGCGCGCGCAGTGGAGGGCGATCGCTACGGCAGTATCGGCAGCGGCCTGGCGCTGGATGCTGCGCGACGTTTTGGCTGAGTTGCGGCCAACGTAAGGCAAACAAAAAGCCCTCCGCGTGGAGGGCTTTTTGTTTGGGCGAGGGCACTTACTGAATCTTGGCCTTGGCCTTCAGGTCCTTGATCAGCGCTTCGATGCGCTGGGACTGGATACGCTGCTCCAGTTGCGGATGCAGCTGGTCGATCGACGGTGCGGCTTCGGTCTTCACGTCGTCCAGCTTGATGATGTGGTAGCCGAACTGGGTTTTTACCGGCGTGGCGCTTACCTGGCCCTTGGCCAGTTTCACCATGGCTTCGGAGAACGGTGCCACGAAGGTTGCCGGCTCGTTCCAGCCCAGGTCGCCACCATTGACCTTGCTGCCCGGATCGATGGATTTTTCCTTGGCCAGCGCGTCAAACGGTTTGCCCTTCTTCAGTGCTTCCAGCACCGCCTTGGCTTCTGCTTCGGTTTTCACCAGGATGTGGCGGGCGTGGTAGCTCTTCTTCTCCGGGAACTCGGCCTTCACCTTGTCGTATTCGGCTTTCAGCTGCGCGTCGGTGACCGGATTGGTGCGGATGAATTCCTTGATGTAACGGTTGGCCAGCGACATGGCCTGGGCGTTTTCCATCTCGGCCAGGAAGTCAGCCGACTTGTCTAGACCCTTCTTTACCGCCTCTTGGCGCAGCACTTCGGCAGTCACCAGCTGGTCGGTCACCATTTCCGCCATTTGCGGATTGGCTTGCTGACCCTGCGCTTCCATCATTTTCACCACGGCGTCGATGCGCTGTTGGCTGATGCCGACACCGTTAACGGTCGGGGTAGCCAGCGCGGCAGCGGCGGCGGTAGCCAGTGCGGCGGCAATCAGGGTCTGCTTGAAAAATTTGCTCATTGCTGACTTTCTTTGGGTTATTGAATGTTGGCCTTCTGGCGTAGCTCGCCGACGGCGTCCTGGATCACTTTGTTCTGCAGTTCTTGCGCGATGCGTGGCTTGATGGCTTCCAGCGGCGCGGCCTTGGCGTCGCGGATATCATCCACACGGAAAACATGCCAGCCATGGGTCGATTTCAGCGGTTTGGCGCTGACCTGGCCCTTGGGGATGGCCTTCAGCGCTTCCGCCAGCGGCGGTTCCATGGTTGCCAGGTTGCCCCAGCCCATGTCGCCGCCACGGTTGCGGCTATTGGCATCGATGGACTGCTTGACCAGGGCATCGAATTTGCCGCCTTTTTTCAGTTCGGCAATCACCTTGTTGGCCGCGGCTTCATCCGCCAGCACGATCTGGTGTACCTGTACTTCCTTGGCGCCCTTGAACTGGTTGGCGTAGCGCTCATATTCGGCTTTGATCTGCGCGTCGGTTACCGGGCGGTTTTTTACCGCAGTGGCAAAGAATGCCTGTTGCAGCAGATCCTTGCGCGATTCTTCCAGGGCGCGGATGAATTCCGGGCTCTTGTCCAGGCCGCCCTTGGTGGCCGCTTGCTGTACCAGCTCACGGGTGATCAGGGTCTGGCGCAGTTCTTCGCGCAGGGCCGGGTTGTCCTGCAGGCGGCCATTGTTTTCGCGCACCACCTGGGCGACGACTTTATCCAGCGTGTCCTTGTCGATGACAACACCATTGACGGTGGCAACTGGTACGGCAGCAGCCAAGTTGGCCGCGGCCGCCAGGGTGGCGGCGGCAAGGAGTTTGGTAGTCAGTTTCATGGAATCAGATTTCTTCTGGAGTAAGGGTGCGCATGGACAGCGCATGAATGCCGTGATGCATTAAATCGCCCACTGCGTCATAGACCATACGCTGGCGTTGCAGGCGGTTCTTGCCGGCAAAGGCGGTGGCGACAATCACGATGTCGAAATGGCCGCCGGATTTGGCGCCGGCATGCCCGGCATGGGCGGCGCTATCGTCGGTCACTTGCAGGTGTTCCGGATACAGGCTTTGCAGGCGTTGCTGCAGCAGGGTAGCGATGTCGCTCATGCCGGCAACACCTTCTTGAACGGCTTGACGGTTACCTGGGCATACACGCCGGCGGCAACATACGGATCCGCGTCGGCCCAGCTCTGGGCGGCTTGCAGGCTGTCGAACTCGGCCACGATCAGGCTGCCGCTGAAGCCGGCCGGACCAGGATCGTTGCTGTCGATGGCGGGGAACGGGCCGGCCAGCAGCAGCTTGCCAGCTGCCTGCAGCGCCTGCAGGCGTTCAAGATGCGCCGGGCGGGCGGCCAGGCGCTGTGTCAGGGAATCCGGTACGTCCTGGCCGGTAATGGCGTACAGCATCAGGGAGTTTCCTCGATATATTTGGACAGGTACAGGCTCTGGGCGATAACAAAAATGATCATCAGGCCAAAGCCGCCGAACAGTTTGAAATTGACCCACACTTCTTCGCTGAACTGGTAGGCCACGACGAGGTTGACCGCGCCCAGCAGCAGGAAGAACACGCTCCAGGCAAGGTTGAGCTTTTTCCAGGTGCTATCCGGCAGCGCCATCTGGCTGCCCATCAGCGAGCGCATGCCGATACGACCGGTAAGCTGGCCAATCAGCAGACCGCCACCCATCAGCCAGTACAGCACGGTGGGTTTCCACATGATGAAGTGTTTGTCGTGCAGCAACAGCGTGGCGCCGCCCATGACCACGATCAACGCCAGACTGACCCATTGCATGGTGTCTACTTTGCGGTGTTTGAGCCAGGTAAGGGCAACGATAACCACGGTGGCGCCAATGGCGATCCCGGTAGCGAGAAACATGTCCTTGGTCAGCCAGTAGGCGCCAAAGAACAGCATGACGGGGAACAGGTCGGTAAGGAATTTCATGTGGCGGATTATGCGGTCAGGGCAGGGGCAGCACAAGTCTGACAGGCGTGCCGCGGTTTCGTTCATTTGTAACCAGTTGCTGGTGAATCCCCGGCAATTCCGCCATTCGATAAAAACGCGCACTCTGGCTATGATGAATGCACCTAAGCATGACGATAATTGGAGAAAAGTATGGCGAGTGAGAAATTCCGCTTGGTGACGCGCAGTGATTTTGATGGCCTGGTATGTGCGGTGCTGCTGAACGAGCTGGGCCTGATCGACGACATCAAGTTTGTGCATCCCAAGGACATGCAGGATGGCAAGGTGGACATCGGCCCGCGCGACATTACGACCAACCTGCCGTATGTGCCCGGCGCCCATCTTGCCTTCGATCACCATTTCTCCGAGACCCTGCGCAATGAAGGCGGGCGTGATAACCATGTCATCGACCCGGCGGCACCCTCGGCGGCGCGCGTGGTGTTCAACTACTACGGCGGCAAGGAGCGCTTCCCCAATATCGCCGTGGACATGATGACGGCGGTGGACAAGGCCGATTCCGCGCAGTTCAGCGTGGAAGACATCCTTAACCCGAAGGGCTGGGTGCTGCTCAATTACCTGATGGATGCCCGCACCGGGCTGGGGCGCTTCAAGGATTTTCGTATCAGCAACTACGCGCTGATGATGGACCTGATTCAGTATTGCCGTAATCACTCCATTGACGAAATTCTGGCGTTACCGGATGTGCGTGAGCGGGTCGAACTGTACTTCGAGCACGAAATCCAGGCCAAGGAGCAATTGCGGCGTTGTGCCAGCGTGCAGGGGCATGTGGTGGTGCTGGATTTGCGCAATGAGGCGCTGATCCACCCGATCAACCGCTTTGCCATTTACGCCATGTACCCGCAGGCCAAGGTATCCATCCATGTGATGTGGGGGCTGAACCAGCAAAACACGGTGCTGGCCACCGGCAAATCCATCATCGACCGTAGCAGTCGCTGCAACATTGGCGCGCTGATGCTGGAGTACGACGGCGGCGGCCACGAGGCGGCGGGCACTTGCCAGGTGGCCAACGATCAGGCCGCCACTGTGCTGCAGCAGCTGGTGGCGCGTATCAATGCGGAAGGTTGAGCAGGCGCTGTAGCACTGCCTGCGCGGCAAACAGGTCTTGGCATACCGCCAGGGCCTGTTTTGCTATCTCGGCCGGCGGTTGCTGCAGGTCTGGCACCACGATTACGCGCATGTTGGCCGCCAGTGCGGCCTGGGCGCCGTAGGTCGAGTCTTCCAGTACGATGCAGTGTTCGGGGTGGACTTGCAGGCGCGAGGCGGCTTGCAGGTAGACATCGGGTGCCGGCTTGGTGCGGGCGACTTCATCGCCGGCAATGGTGTGCTCGAAGTAGCGTGCCAGTCCAGTGCGCCCCAGCTTGATGTCGGCCAGTTGCCGTTGGGTGGCGGTGCCCACCGCTCGCGGAATCTGCCGGCTTTCGCACCAGTCCAGCAGCTGGGTAATGCCCGGCTTGAGCGGGATGTCCTGCTGGTGCAGCGCGCGGTGATACTGCTGGCGGCTGAGCGCTTCCAGCTGGCGCGCCTGCGCCTCGTCGCCCAGTTCGGCAATCAGATAGCTCAGGCACAGTGGCATGGCGAGGCCGACCATGGCGTCGATATGCGCTTGCTGCAGCGGTATCGCCAGCATGGCTGCCGCATCGCGCCAGGCGCGTGCCGACAGGCTTTCGGTATCGATCATCAGGCCGTCCATGTCGAAAAGCAGGGCGGCAAAAGAAGTGGGCGTGTTACATTGCATCGTGACAGGTGATGTAGGACATCGCGATAAAAAGAAGGGCAGTATGGCGTATTCGATCCTGATTGCGAATCCCAAAGGGGGGAGTGGCAAATCGACTCTGGCGACCAATCTGGCCGGTTTTTATGCGGCGCAGGGTTCGCGGGTCATGCTGGGCGATGTCGATAAGCAGCAGACCTCGCTGTCCTGGCTGTCGTGCCGGCCGACCCCGCTACCGTATATCGATGGCTGGCAGGTGTCGCCGGGTGAGCCGGCCAAGCCGCCAAAAGGCACCCAGGTGGTAGTGTTGGATAGTCCTGCGGGCCTGCAGGGCAAGAAGTTGGCCGCATTGGTGGCGCGGGTGGATAGGGTGATCGTGCCGATCCAGCCTTCCCCGTTTGATATGTGGGCCAGCCGAGAGTTTCTGGCGCAGCTGCTGCAGGAAAAGGCAGTGCGCAAACAGCGGGCTTTTGTCGGGGTGGTGGGGATGCGGGTCGATCCGCGCACCCGCTCGGCGCGGGATCTGCAGCAGTTTCTGGCCGAGCTGCATGTGCCGGTGCTGGGTTGGCTGCGCGATACGCAGCTATATGTGCAGGCCGCGGCCAGCGGCATGACCTTGTTTGACCTGCCCACCTCTCGCGCGGCGCGGGACTTGGAAGCCTGGCGCGGCATTTTGCAGTGGCTGGATAACTGACGGCGGTGGCTTGACGCCCCGTATCCGCTTCGATAGATTGACAAGGTTTGTGTGCGACAGCTCTGCGGAGCAAGCGCAGGAAGAATTGCAAGCGGAAGCCATGCGGCTTCCGCTTTTTATTTGGGGCCCCCAGTTTTATGTCGCTACTCCGGAACGGCGGCATGCCACCCTGAATACACTTGGAGCACACACATGTTCAACACCGAACTCAATTACGGCGATGTTTATCTGGTACCCCGGAAAACCGTCGTCGACAGCCGCAAGCAGTGCGATACCGCAATCCAGTTCGGGCCACGCCGCTTTGACATGCCGCTGTACGCCTCCAATATGAAGAGCGTGGTGGATGCCGAAACCTGCGAATACTTCGCCCGCCATGGCTGGTTTTACACCATGCACCGTTTCAATATGGACATCGTGGGCTTTGTGCGTGACATGCAGGCCAAGGGCCTGTTTGCCTCGATCAGCATCGGCGTAAACGACGATACGCTGGAACAGTTGGCCGCATTGCAGGCTGCCGGGCTGGTGCCCGAGTACATCACTCTGGACGTCGCCAATGCCTGGTGCGTGAAGGCAGAGCGCATGATTCGCCACGTCAAGCAGCAGTTTCCGGGCAGTTTTCTCATTGGCGGCAATATCGCCACCGCCGATGCTGCGCGCGATCTGCAGGCCTGGGGTTGCGATGCGATCAAGGCCGGCATTGCCGGCGGCCGGGTGTGCATCACCAAGAACAAGACCGGCTTTCATCGCCCGATGATTTCCACCGTGCGTGATTGCGCCGCCGCGGTAACGGTGCCGGTGATCGCCGACGGCGGCATCGTCGAGCATGGCGATGTGGCCAAGGCGCTGGCATGTGGCGCCAGCATGGTGATGGCCGGCTCGCTGTTTGCCGGTTACGACGAGTCGGCCGGCGAGATCGTCGAAATCAATGGCAAGCACTACAAGGAATACTTCGGCAGCGCCTCGCAGTTTAATAAAGGCGAATACAAGAACGTCGAGGGCAAGAAGATTCTGGTCGAATACAAGGGCTCGATGGCGCGGCTGCTGGTGGAGTTGAAAGAAGACCTGCAGTCGTCGATCAGCTACGCCGGCGGCAAGGATTTGCTGGCGCTGCGCGCGGTGGAAATGATTATCGTGGCCCGTTAAACGATAAAAGGTTGGCCGCATGCGGCCAACCTTTGTCCTTACGCGCCGTCGCCGCTGCACGTCGGCAGGTCGCAATAATGAAACCGCAGTTTGTCGGTCTTGGCATGATGCTGACAATGCCCACTGGATGCCCGCCAGATGCAGTTGGTTGGAAAGCGCGGCAGCCTTCGCTATACCCAAGCAAACACCGTATTTAGCAGTGGGCTTGATTAGCGTTGTTTGATAATCTTGCCGTCAACACGCACACATCATTAAGAAACCATTATGAAAATCAATATGCCGGTAACGGCCAACGAACTGTTTCTTGATCCTGCCCGCCCGATTGTTACCAAGACCGACCTGAAAGGCGCCATTACCTACGCCAACCGCGCCTTTATCGATATCAGTGGCTACAGCGAAGAAGAGCTGCTGGGCCGCAATCACAATGTCGTACGTCACCCGGACATGCCGCCAGAGGCGTTTGCCGATTTGTGGGACACCATCAAGGAAGGCAAGCCGTGGCGCGGGCTGGTAAAAAACCGGGCCAAGAGTGGCGATTTTTACTGGGTGGAAGCCTATGTCACGCCGTTGACCGAGCATGGCAAGCTGATTGGTTATATTTCGGTGCGCAGCACGCCCAAGCGCGATGAAATCGCGGCGGCCGAAGCGTTTTACCAGCAGTTGCGCAACAAGCAGGAGGCGATGCCGTCGACGCTGAAGGCACTGCTCAAGCGCCCGGATTCCGGTCGCGCCGGGTTCGTGCTGACCGGTATCTTCAGTGCCGGGCTGCTGTTTGCGGCAGTCTGCCCGGGGTTGGCCGATGTGGTGCGCCAGGTGGTTGGCGGGGTCAGCTTTGTGGGCCTGGGGGCGGCGTCCTACTGGTGGCGTCATCGTGAAGGCGTTGTGATGGAACGCATCCACCATGGTTTCATGGCCCTGTCGGAAGGGCGGCTGGAGCACCCGCTGCGTACCCATCTTGGCGGGCAGCTGGGTGCCATGATGGATAGCCTGGAGGGGCTGCGTCTGCATCAGCGCGCGCTGGTGGCCGACAGCCTGTCTGCTGGTGGCCTGACCTATCAGCAGGCGCGCAGTCTGAGCGGCGAGGTGGAAGGCCTGGTGGCGCGGGCACGTGAGCAGGGCACTGGCCTGCATCACATCAGCACCAGCATGGAGGAGATCAGCGGCAGCGTGGCGCAGGTGGCGGCCATGGCTGAGCAAAGCGAGCAGGGGGCGGATGCCACCCGGCAGGCAGCCACCACCGGGCAGGCGGTGATGCAGACGGCAGCAGACGCCGCGGTGCAGGCGGTGGATTCGGTGCATCGTTCCAAGGCCGACTTGCTGCAGCTGGAGCAGGCGATGGGCAAGATCAGCAGCATGACCGACCTGATCCATGAAATCGCCGAGCAGACCAACCTGCTGGCGCTGAATGCCGCCATCGAGGCGGCGCGTGCCGGCGAGATGGGGCGTGGCTTTGCCGTGGTGGCCGATGAAGTGCGCAAGCTGGCCGAGCGCACCGCGCAGGCCACCGATGGCATTACCGAGACCGTGCAGCATATCGTGGCCATCACCGACAGCGTCAGCGGCAATATGGACCAGTCGGTTATCGAGGTGGGACAGGTCAGCAACGAGATTCGCCAGTCGGGCGAGCATCTGCAGAATCTGCTGCAGATCGCCGATCAGGCGCGACAGTTTGCGCACACGCTGGTTGAGCAGATGGCGCAGCAGTCCTCGTCGGTGCATCAGGTGGCTGCTTCGGTTGAGCAGCTGGCGATGCTGGGCGAACAGAATGTCGCCACCGCGGATGCAGTGCTGGGTAGTTCGCAGCACCTGGAGTTGGCCGCATCCGATCTGGACAAGCTCACCCGCGATTATCGCAAGTGGCACAACAACGGCCGCTGAGCGGCAACCGTTGACTGACGACGATCAGGGCTGGCGCACCGCCACCCAGATCGCCGTTTCCAATGACATCACTTCTTCTTGCTGCTGATTGCGCGTAACCCAGCGCAGTTTCACCACGCCAAAGTCCGGCTGCGAGCCGGAACGTTTCCCCGACAGCACTTCCACGCTGGCCTGCAGCGTGTCACCGGCCCGGGTTGGCCGCGGCCAGCGCATCTTGTCGACCCCCATGCCGATCAGGCCATTGGCGACGCTGCGGCCAAATTCACTTTCCACCACCAGACGCATGGTGAGGCTGCTGGTATGCCAGCCGCTGGCCGCCAGGCCGGCAAACACGCTGTCCTCGGCGCGGGTGTTGTCGGTATGGAAATACTGCGGGTCATACTGATGGGCAAAGGCGTGAATATCCTGCTCGCTCAGCGTGACGCTGGCGGTGTGAAAGCGCAGGCCGGGGGTAAGGTCTTCGAAATAGAGCATGGCGGGTCTAGATGCGCAGGCTGTTGATCAAATCGTTTTCCAGCGCCAGCAGGGTCCTGTCGTCTCCCAGGCAGGCGGACGACAGCAAGAACGAGTCTTCCACCCGTCCACCCAGTGTCATGATCTTGGCCGAATCGACGCTGACCCGGTAATCGGACAGCACCTTGGCGATGCGGGCCAGCAGCCCGGGGGAGTCTGCAGCGGTGATCGACAGCACATAGTGCCGACCCTTGTCGTCCGGGCGGATCAGCACCTGCGGGCGGATCGGGAAGTGCTTCTGGTGGCGGTTCAGGCGGCCCTTGGGTGGTAGCTGGATCGGGTCCTGTCGCTGCAGCGTGGCGGCCAGTTCGAACTCGATGAAGTTGATCAGGTCGCGGTAGTTGCTGTCGTGGTATTCCGGCAGGAACACATGGAAGGTGTCCAGCGCGTAGTTGTGGCGCGTAGTGTAGATCTTGGCGTCGGCGATGCTGTAGTTGTGGCGGCCCAGAAAGGCGCAGATACGGGCAAACAGCTCCGGCTGGTCCGGGGTGTAGACCAGCAGCTGCAGGCCGTCCTTGTTGTCGTCCAGCAGGCGGGCGCGCACTACCGGCTCGGTGGTGTGCAGGCAGCGATTGAGCAGACGGGTGTGCCAGGCGATCTCGCGCGGTTCATGGCGCAGGAAGTACACCATGTCCAGCTGCGCCCAGAATGCCTGTTCGGCGCCTTCCGGCACAGTGTTCAGGCGCAGCAGTTTGCGGGCTGCGGTCTTGCGTTCTTCCAGTTCGGAGTCGGCATTGATCTGGCCGCCGCGGGTCAGCGTGCGCAGCGTGGCGTGGTAGAGGTCTTCCAGCAGCTTGGCTTTCCACGCATTCCACACCTTGGGGCTGGTGCCGCGAATGTCGGCCACCGTCAGGATGTAGAGTGCGGCCAACCAGCGCGGATTTCGGGCCAGGTCGGCAAATTGCTGGATGGTAGCCGGGTCGTAGATGTCCTGTTTTTGCGCAATGCTGGACATGGTGAGGTGGTGCTGCACCAGCCAGATCACCAGCTCGCGGTCGTCGCCGGCAATGCCGTGCGTGTCACAGAACTGCGCCGCGTCGGCCATGCCCAGCTGCGAGTGGTCACCGCCACGGCCCTTGGCGATGTCGTGCAGCATGCCGGCGATGTACAGCAGCTCTGGCTTGTCGAAATCACCAATCAGTCGTGACAGCAGCGGGTATTCATGGTTGAACTCCGGCACCGCGAAGCGGCGCAGGTTGCGCACCACCATCAGGATGTGTTCGTCCACGGTGTAGACATGGAACAGGTCGTGCTGCATCTGACCGATGATGCGACCGAACGCCGGCCAGTACTTGCCCAGCACGCCGTACAGGTTCATGCGCCGCAGGGTGCGGGTCAGGCCGCGTCCTTCGCGGAACAGCTGCATGAACAGCTGCAGGTTTTGCGGGTCGTGGCGGAAGCGCTCGTTGATCTGGCGGCGGGCATGCCATAGCGCGCGCAAGGTGCGTGGTGCCATGCCGTTCAGGCTGTGGCGCTGCATGTGCAGGAAGGCCAGCAGGATGGTGGCTGGCTCGCGGTCGAACACGTCGCTGTCGTAGATGCCCAGCATGTTGTTGACGCTGTAGAAGTGCTGGTCCAGCTGCTGGGTGGTGCGCGGCACGTCGCACAGCAGGCGCGCGCGCAGATTGGGCAGCAGGATGCCGTTGAGCTGGCTGACGTTCTTGGCGGATTTGTAATACAGCTGCATCAGCTGTTCGCTGGCGCGCTTGGCCTTGTTGTCGCTCAGGCCGCCCATGGTGGCCACCTGCTGCTGCAGATCGAAGATCAGCCGGTCTTCGCGGCGCCGCGCCGCCAGATGCAGGTCGATGCGGACCTGCTCCAGCTGGCGTTCACTGTAGCGGATCAGGCGTGCTTCCGACGGGGTGAGAATCTCGTTGCGGGTCAGTGAGTCCCAGTTCTGGCCCACGCCGATGGCCTTGCTGATCCACAGAATGGTGTGCAGGTCGCGCAGGCCGCCCGGGCTTTCCTTGACGTTGGGTTCCAGGTTACTGGTGACGCCGAAATGCTTGGTGTGGCGCTGCTGCTGTTCCAGCAGCTTGCCTTCCAGGAACGCCAGCGGGTCGCGATGTTTTTCCACCGCGGCATTCAGCTGCTGATAGAGCGCCGGGTTGCCGGCCAGCAGGCGGTTTTCCAGCAGCGTGGTTTCGACGGTAATGTCCTGTGCCGCTTCGCTCAGGCACTGCTGCACCGTGCGCACGCTGTGGCCGACCTCCAGGCCGATGTCCCACATCGCGCCGATGAAGTCTTCGACGAAACCGTTCAGGCTTTGCGAGGTGGCTTCCGGCAGCAGCAGCAACAGGTCGATGTCGGAGTGCGGGAATAGTTGGCCGCGGCCGTAACCGCCTACCGCCAGCAGGGCCGCGCGCTGCCCCATGCCCAGTACTTCCCATGCCGAGCGGATGATGCCGTCGACCAGCTGGCCATGCCGCAGCAGGTAGTCGCGGGCATTGCGGCTGGTGCGGTAGTCGGCGGCCAGCGCCTCACGCCCTTGCTGCAGGGCCTGTCGCCAGCGTTTGCAATGGGCGTTGCGGCTGTCGGAGCTCATCTTCGTTCCTGTCGCGAGATGGCGGCCACCCCTGCGGCAAGAAACAGCAGGGTGGGCAGGGTGGCCGAAATGATCGGATTCCAGTTGTACAGCAGGCCCATGTGCCCAAACAGCCGGTTGCTGAAGTGGAAGGCGATGCCGATGCAGATGCCGGCAAACAGCTTGATGCCCAGGTCGTTATGGCGGCCGTTCAGCGGGGTGAAGGCCAGTGCCACCATGGCCATGGAGATGCAGGCCAGCGGATAGAACAGCTTGCTCCACAGTGCGATCTCGTAGCGCTGGGTTTTCTGGCTGTTGTTGCGCAGGTGCTCGATATACGTCATCAGGTCCAGCGCCGACATCTGTTCCGGCACCACCAGCAGTACCGACAGCAGTTCTGGCTGCAGGATGGAGTGCCAGTTCATTTCGGCGATGCGGCCAACTTTGACGCTGTCGGCGCCAAGATCGGACTGTCGCACGTTCTGTAGTCGCCACTCCTGGCTGTCCGGCAGGTACTGGGCGCGCTCGGCATAGCGGATGCGCGTCAGGCGGTAGTCCTTGTCATAGGTCTGGATGCGGATGCCGAGCAGGGTGTTGTCCGGCAGCATCTCGCCGATGTTGATGATGTTGTTGTCGTCCTTGACCCACAGGCCGGAGCGGAATTCCTGCGCCACCAGCGAGTGGGTGGCGTGCAGCTTGATCCGTTCCGCCTGCTGCTCGGCATAGGGGGCGCCGAATTCGCCCAGAAGCAAGGCGATGATGGCGATGACGCCACCGAACAGCAGCTTGGTGCTGGCGATATTGCGCAGCGACACGCCGCTGGTGCGGATGGCGGTGTATTCCGAGCTGCCTGCCAGTTGCGACATGGCAACCATGGCACCGATCAGTACCGCCAGCGGCATCAGTTCATAGGCATGGCCAGGCGCCTGCAGCAGCACATAGGTAATCAGCGTGCCGGCATGGAAGTTGCCCTTGCCCAGGCTGGGCAGCTGCTGGATGGCATCGAAGAAACCGTACAGGCCCAGCAGACTGATCAGCACAAAGACGGTGGCGGCGGTAAAGCGGCGCAGCAGATAGTTGCGGATCAGCTTCATGCGGATTGTCTCCGCAACAGGTTTTTCAGGCGTTGCAGCATGGGGCGGGCCGGTCGGTTGTGGTAGTGCAGCAGCAGCAATGCCAGTGCCAGCATGAACAAGTGGGCGGGTAGGATGCCCAGCGCGGTGGGAATCTTGCCGCTGGAAATGCTGTCGCGCAGCAGCCAGAGCAGGTTCTGGTACAGCAGATAGGCGCCCAGCGCAAAGATCAGGTTGTAGGCGTGGCCGGAGCGCGGGTTGTAGTGGCTCAGCGGAATCGCCAGCAGCGCCAGGATCAGGCCACACAGTGGCAGTGACAGACGCCAGGCCAGCTCGGCCTTGTCGGCCGGATTGCTGCTGCCAAGCAGTTCCAGCGTCGGCCGGCTCTCACTGTCGATTGTCGGGCGCGCCAGTTGGCCCGCCTCGGTGATCTTGACGGTGTAGCGCTTGAATTCCAGTACCTCGAAGTTGCCATTGCCGGGCTCGCCGGTATAGCGGCGGCCATCCTGCAGTATCAGGATGCGGTTACCCTCTTCGTCGGTGCTGACTTGGCCTTCCTTGGCGAAAATGGACGATACCTCACCGTTACGGGTGACCTGTACGAACACATTGCGCGTGGCGCCGGACAGCACCGAGTAACTTTCAATGAAGTACACGCGGTCGCCGCTTTGCGATTCCTTGAAGATGCCGGGGGACAGCGCGGTCATGTCTTCGCGCTGTTTCATGGTCTCGGCGTACTCCTTGCTGCGCTGTGTCGCCCACGGCTCGACGATGGTAGTGCCGGCGGCAATCAGCAGGCACAGGGGCAGGGCAAAGCGCATGACCGGAGCGATCCAGTCGGTCAGCGACTTGCCGCTGGCCATCCAGACCGCCATTTCCTGCTCGCGCGACATGCGGGTCAGCACCACGATGACGCTGACAAAAATTGTCAGAATCATCAGCACCGGGAAAAACCCGATGGACCAGAAGCCGATCAGGGCAAAAATGGCATTACTGGCAATCAGGCCCTGGGCCGCCCGTCCCAGCATGTTAATGGTCTGGGTGGAGAGTAATATCGCAAATAAAACGGAAAAAACGCCGATACTGGTATAAGTCAGCTCGCGGCTGAGGCTTTTTTGAAAAAGCATAAAAACGGGCCTGTTTTGACAATCCGTCGGTAGGGTAGTGATAATTGGAAAGGTTTCAATCGATTGATTGCCGGCCAGGAATCGTGGCTTGGCGGCCGGTTCCGAGTGGGCCACAAGCCTGCAGGAATGCGCCTTGAAGAACCCAACACACACGGTGGAGCGTCTTATGGAGTTTAACATTAAAAGCGGGAGCCCTGAGAAGCAGCGCGTAGCATGCGTTGTGGTCGGCGTTTACGAAACCCGCAAACTGTCTTTTGCTGCCGATCTGCTGGATCGCATCTCCAATGGCTTCATCGCTGACGTCCTCAAGCGTGGGGACATGGATGGCAAGCTGGGCTCTTCCCTGATTCTGCATTCCGTGCCGCACACCCTGTGTGACCGCGTCATGCTGGTGGGTCTGGGCAAGGAGCGCGATTTCCGCGCCAAGGAATACCGCGAGGCGATTCGCGCGTCGGTAAAAGCGCTGGCCAGCACCCAAGCCAACGAAGTGGTGAGCTACCTCACCGAACTGCACGTGAAGAAGCACGACGTGGAGTGGATGATCGAGCAGGCAACCGTGGTAACCCAGGATGCGCTGTATCGCTTTGACCGCTTCAAGTCGCGCCAGGAAGAAACCAAGGAACCACGCAAGTTCACCCTGGCGGTACCACGGCGCAGTGACCTGACCGATGGCGAACGTGGCCTGGGCCGCGGCCTTGCCATCGCGGCCGGCATGAAGCTGGCCAAGGATCTGGCCAATATGCCGGGCAATATCTGCACCCCTAGCTACCTTGCTGAAACCGCACGTGAAATGGCGCTGTCCTTCGGCGCCGAGGCCGAGGTGATGGGCCCGGCAGAAATCGCCGAACTCAAGATGGACTCCTTCCTGTCGGTGGCCAAGGGTAGCGAAGAAGAAGCCCGCTTTGTGGTGCTGAAGCACCTGGGTGCCAAGGACAAGGGTGACCGTCCGCTGGTGCTGGTGGGCAAGGGCCTGACCTTCGACTCCGGCGGCATCTCGCTGAAGCCGGGCGAGGGCATGGACGAAATGAAGTACGACATGGGTGGCGCCGCCGCCGTGCTCGGTGCCTTCCGCGCTGCGGTGGAAATGAAGCTGCCGCTGAACCTGATCTGCGTGGTGGCCACCTGCGAAAACATGCCATCCGGCCGTGCGCTGAAGCCGGGCGACATCGTGACCACCATGTCCGGCCAGACGGTGGAAGTGCTGAATACCGATGCCGAAGGCCGCCTGGTGCTGTGCGATGCGCTGACCTATGTCGAGCGTTTCAACCCGGCTACCGTAGTGGACGTTGCCACCCTGACCGGCGCCTGCGTGATTGCGCTGGGCAATGTGGCGACCGGCCTGTACAGCAACCAGGATGGCCTGGCCAAGGAGCTGTGGCAGGCGGGCGAAGAAGTTGGCGACCGCGCCTGGCACATGCCGTTGTGGGACGAATACCAGGAGCTGCTGAAGAGCCCGTTTGCCGACATGGCCAATATCGGCGGCCGTCCGGGTGGCAGCATCAGCGCCGCCTGCTTCCTGTCGCGGTTTGCCAAGGCCTTCGACTGGGCGCACCTGGATATCGCCGGCACCGCCTGGCGCAGCGGCAAGGACAAAGGTTCCACCGGTCGTCCGGTGCCGATGCTGGTGCAATTCCTGCAGGATCGTGCCGATATCGCGCTGGGTAACGTCGTGCGTCGTGGCCGTCCTCGCCGCGAAGTAGTCGAAGCGGCAGAAGATGACGCGGATTGATTTCTACACCCACGTTGCGCAGCCCCGGCACTTTGCCTGCCGGGCAGCGCAAACGGTGTACCGCAAGGGAGAGTCGCTGCTGATCGCTTTGCCGGATGAGCCTGCGTTGCAGGCGTTCAGCCAGGCACTGTGGTCGTTCGGCGATGTCTCCTTTATCCCGCATTGTCAGTGGCAGCAGCCCGAAGCCGGGATGACGCCGATCTGGTTGGCCGCAGGGGAGTTCCCCGAGGCCGCTGCCGGGCGGGTGCTACTGAATCTGTCTCCCGATATGCCTGCCGATCCGGCGGCATTTACCCGTATTCTGGAAGTGGTGGGCCAGGACGAGGCGTCCAAGGCCGTGGCGCGTCAGCGTTACCGCCGCTATCTCGACCTGGGCTTTGACATTCACCATCACAACATGAGTGATGTGGCATGACCGATCCGAAACATAGCGCAAGCGACTGGAATCTGCAGAACCTGCCGGTACTGACCGAAGTGGTGGACGACGAAGATGTCGGCACCCTGGATGTGCCGGCTTTTGATTTCAGCGCCGAACTGGACGAGCTGGCACGCAGCCTGCCGCCCGAAGATGTCCCTGAACTGGAACTGCCGCCCGAGTTGTCGCTGGATGACGTGCTGGGCGAGGTCGCCGGCAGTGCTGCCGGCCAGGCTCCGACTCTGGATGCCAGCAAGCTGATCGAGAGCCTGCCGTCGCTGGACCTGGAAGTAGACCTGCCGGGTGAGCTGACGCTGGATGATGTGCTGCCGGGCATGGCCATGGCGGCGGACAGCGATGGCGAAGCGGCAGAGAACACGGATTTTGCCTTTCTGCTGGATGCCGCCGAGGCTGCGGCGCCGGTGGCATCGGCCGAGGCCGGGCTCGACGCCCTGTTTGCCCGCGCGCGTTTCGAGCCGGTCTTACCCGAGGGCGATGCCGCCGCCGAGCCGTACTGCGTGGACAATGACGAGACCGCCGTGGCTGTGCTGACGGCACAGCTGGACCAGTTTGCGGCGCCGGCAGAAATGCCGGATCTGCCTGTCGACGCGTTTCTGGTCGCCGGCGCGGCCGATGCTGCGGCCAACGTGGTGACTGACGGTACGCTGATTCCGGCTGCCGAGCCCGACCCGGTATGGGCCGACAGCTGGCAGCCACCGCAACTGCCGGAACCCGCCGACGAGGTGCTGCCGCCGGTCGTTTCCGACGTGTTGGCCGCAGAACCGCCGTTGTTGGCGGAGGAAGCCGTCGTGCCGCCCCCCGAGGTTGACGGCAGCTACCACGTGTCGATGGATGATTTCCTGGCTGCGTTGCAGCCGGCCGTAACGGTTGGCGAGGCGCCGCAGATGGCAACCCCGGTTGCGACTGAGCTGGCAGACGATGCGGCCAACCTTGACGCGGCAAGCTCGACCAATGCGGCCCCGTGGGATGACACGGTTGTCGCCGCAGAGGCACTGCCAGTCGATGCCGCGTTTGCGGTGGAAGCGACCATGTCTGGCGAACTTGAGGCTGGCGAGCCGGGTGAGGTTATCGCCGTTGCCGAGTTGCCGGAGTCGGCGGCGTTGTCGGCCATTGCGGAAGATGCTGTACTTGCCGCCGATGCGGACTGGTCGCTGGGGGAACCCATGGTGCCGGACTGGCTGGCGGAGCCGCTGGCACAGCCGGAAGTAACCGCCGCATCATTGGCGCCACAGGGGGATGCCGCCCTGCCGAGCCTCGAGGCGGCGGTGGAAGCCGTAGTGTCAATGTCAGCGGCATTGCCGTCGGAGGTGCCGGAAGCACCGGCGGCGGTGCCGGTATTAACCGACGTGGCTGATTCGCTGGCCGACGATGATGGTTGGCCGCAAGAGATGGCGTCAGCCGAGCCGGAGGAGCCGACTGCCTCGCCCGCAATGTCGACATCGCCGGCCGCCGCGCCGCTGGATGCGGCCGATTGGCAGCCAGAAGCGGAAGTACCGCTCGACGATGAGCAAGCTTGGCCGCAACAAGCCGAGGCCGAGCTTGCGCCAGTGCTGGCCGACAGTCTTGCCGGCGCGGAGCAGGTTTTGCCGGCAGCAGACGAGCCGCCGCTTGAGTCCGCGGCTGAAGTGACCGTCGAGGCAGTCGCTGACTGGTCCACGCTGGATGCGGCACCGGATGCACCGCGTGTGCATGCCGCACCACCGTTGCAGACCATCTCGCTGGATAGTCTGCCGACCGGGGTGCTGGGTGGTGGCCTGGGCCTGGCCAGCACCGCGGCTGCGGCAACTGCGGCGGCCCAGCTGGGCGCCGCCGCCGAGCGTCTGCCCGGTGGTGAAGCCTGGCCGCTGCGCGATCAGCTGCGCAGCAGCGCCGACGAGCGCGACGTAGAGCTGGACTGGGCGCGCGACCTGCATGCGGAAGCGCCGCAGCGTCCGCCGGCAATGGCGCTGGAGCCAGAGGCGATGGTGATGCGTTCGCGCCGCCAGCCGGTGCCGGAAAGCAGCGAGCCTTCGCCGGCGGTTGAGCCGCCGTTTACCATGGCGCCAACGCCGCTGCCGGTCGACAGTGCCGACATTCGCGTCGAGTCGGTAACGCCGCCGTTGGCGGCCGGTTCGGCGCTCGGTAATGTGAATGAAGACGCGCTGATCGAGGCGCTGTATGCGCGGGTGTTGCCGCGCATGAAGGTCGAACTGACCTTGTGGATGCAAGACGCGCTGGAGCAGCAGGCGAAATCGCTGATTTCCGGCGTCATGCAACAGATGAAAGAAGATTTTGACATGATGCTGGCACAGTCGCTGAAAGAGTCGCTACGCGAAGCACTCGACGAAGTGGCGCCCCGGCATAGCAAGGACAACTGATGGGTCACCGTTTATCCCGCATCATTACCCGCACCGGCGATGCCGGCACTACCGGCCTGGGCGATGGCAGCCGTGTTTCCAAGCATTCGCCGCGTATTCATTCGCTGGGTGAAGTAGACGAGCTTAACTGCATCGTCGGCCTGATCCGCTGCGAGAGCATTCCCGCCGAGGTGGATGCGTTTCTGGCCGAGGTGCAGCACGACCTGTTTGATTTGGGTTCCGAGCTGGCCGTGCCGGGTTATCAGGCACTGCAGGAGACACAACTGGCCATGCTGGAACAACAGGCCGCCAGCTGGAACGAGCATTTACCAATGCTGAAAGAGTTCATCCTGCCCGGCGGCTGCAAGGCGGCGGCACTGGCGCACCAGGCGCGTGCCGTGTGCCGTCGGGCCGAACGCAGTGTGGTAGCGCTGGGGGAAGAAGAGACCACGCTGCCGGCGCTGCCGCGGCAGTACCTGAACCGGCTGTCCGACGTGCTGTTCATCCTGACGCGCCATCTCAATGCTGCGGCCAACGTTAGCGATGTGCTGTGGCGACCACGACGCCTGCAGCAGGAAAGCTGATACACACACGGCCTGCGGGCCGTGTTTCATTTTACCGTTCTGTCCGGACCTCCCATGTCTATCAATCGTCGCCAGCTGGCTGCCATCAATACCCTGTTTTCCAATGCCAGCCCGCTACGCAAATTTATGGCTGCACTGGTGCTGCTGGCCGCGTTGGCGGCATGGCTGTGGCCGCAACCCGGCGGTGGAGCGCAGACAGGGGCGCAGCTGCAGGGAACGGTGGTGGCGATCGCCGATGGCGATACGCTGACAGTACTAGATGCCGCCCAGCAACAGCACAAGGTGCGCTTCGCGTTTATCGATGCCCCTGAGAAGGCGCAGCCGTATGGTCAGCGTGCACGCCAGGCCTTATCCGAGCAGGTGTTTCACCAGGCAGTGCGGGTGGAGGTAATCGAGCAGGATCGTTATGGCCGCAACGTTGGCCGCGTGTGGCGTCAGGATCAGGACATCAACCTGCTGCTGGTGCAGCAGGGCTATGCCTGGCACTACCGGCAATATGCGCAGAAAACCCAGAGCGGCAGCGATTTTGCGCGCTATGAAGCGGCGCAGCAGCAGGCGGAGCATGATCGGCTGGGGCTGTGGCAGCAAACCACGCCGCAGGCGCCGTGGGACTGGCGCCGCAATAAGCGTGAAGCGGGCTAATGCCTGCAAACAGGTATTGGCTCAGGCCTGTGCGCTGCTGTCCTGTTCGCCCAGCCCCAGGTGTTGCGACAGCTCACCGGCACTGACCGGTACGCTGAGCAGAAAGCCTTGCAGCTCCAGATCCGGGTAGCGGCCTTGCAGATAGGCCAGGTCGTGGCTGTTGTCCAGTCCTTCGGCCACCATGCGTAGCGACAGCTCGCGGCCGATGCGGATGATGCCATCCAGGATGCTCTGGCTGCGCGGCGAATGGTGAATGCCGCGAATCAGGCTGCGGTCAAGCTTCAGCTCGGTAAGCGGCAGCTCTTTCAGCTGCTCCAGATTGGTGTGGCCGGTGCCGAAGTCATCCAGCGACAACTCGAAGCCGCGCATGCGCAGCCGCAGCAAGGTTACCAGCGTATGCCCCATGTCACTGAAGGCCATGGTCTCGGTGATTTCCAGCACGATGCGCTGCGGTGACAGCCCGCGGGATGCTACCTCGCCGACCAGCCAGTCGAAAAAATCCGCGTCCTCCAGCAGGCTGCGCGACAGGTTGATCGACAGTCGCAGATCCTGCGCGCACGGGTCGCGCGCCAATAAATCCAGGCTGGTCTGCACGATACGGCGCGTCAGCAGCACGATGAAGCCTTCGTGTTCCAGGCGGTCGATAAAGCTGCCGGGGCCAATGATGCCGTAGGCCGGATGTTGCCAGCGTGCCAGCGCTTCGATCTGCACCGCGCGTTGCTCCGTCTGGCTGTAGATGGGCTGAAAGAAAGCGCAGAACTGGTTCTGCGCCAATCCGCTGAAAATCTCTGCTAGCGGGATGGCGCGCTCCGGGTTGGGTGGGCGTTTGGCCGCCAGCAGCAGGCGCTGAACTTCGCTCTGAAACACGTCCACATCGATGGGCTTGGCCAGATAGGCGATGGCGGGAAAGCCCAGCTCTTCTGCCGCACGCATGCAGCCGGCCAGCAGCTCCGGCACGTGGCCGCTGAGTAGCAGCAGGGTGGGAATCTGCACCAGTCGCGACAGCTGTTCGATCAGCTCGATACCGTCCATGCCAGGCATGTTCAGGTCGGTGACCACCAGATCCAGTTGCGGCAGCTGGCGCGCCCGCTGCAGTGCCCAGCGTCCGTCGGGTGCTTCGTGCACCTCTACATCTGGCAGCTGCTGGCACAATGCGGCCAAGATGGCGCGCTGGCTGCCGCTGTCTTCCGCGATCAGGACGTGACTGGGCATGATGGCTCCATATCGAATAACAATTGATTCTATATAATCTGCCGCCGATTACTTATCCAGTTGTCCTTGTCGGCATGCCCGTTTTTTGCCGCCATAAAGCCGTGGCACATGGCACAATGCCGCCCTTATTGCCGGAGAACATCATGCAGAATGCCGAACTTTCCCACCGTATCGCCACCCTGCTGCAGGCGGGGCGTGCCAAGCAGGAGATTTATGCCGAGTTGCGCGGCAGTGCCGGCAATGATGCCCAGCTGGCCTATCTGCTGGCGGCCAGCGCCAGTCCGGCGCGCAAGACGCAGCTGCTGCCGAAAAACCGTGCGTTGATCGTGGTGATGGTGTTGCAGGCGCTGCTGGCACTGTTTGCTGGCTACGCCGGTGGTCAGTTGCTGGGCGGCAGCGCCAGTTTGTGGATGGCATTGTTTTATGCGCTGGTGCCGATCGCCTTTGCCGCCGGCTTTTCACGCTATCTGGCCGCGGCGTTCAATGTATACCTGCTGTACACGCTGATTCGTCTGCCACAGCTTTTGGAGCAGGCCCTGGCCGGTGGTTTGCTCAATCTATGGCTGCTGCTGTTGGCGGTGCTGACCCTGTTGCTTACCTGGCATGTGCGCCGTGGCCTGTTTCCGGATTTCACCGTGACCTTGCAGCCGCGCCGCGACGCCAGCGGTAATTTCAGCTTCAGCGATTAACACACCGGCGATGCAAACAATGCGGCCAACCTGTACAAGGTTGGCCGCATTGTTTTGTGCACCGCTTAATCCGGTACATACAGCGTGCCGCTTAGCAGCGGCCGGGCGGTGCGGGTCATGACCACTTCCGCGATATGCCAGCGGCCGTCTTCGCCGCTGAGCACTGTCGACAGCGTCTGGCTGCCACTGGCATGGGCGAAGCACAGTGGCTTGTCGCGCCAGCTGCCGCCGCACAGCTCGGCCACCAGTGTGCCGTCGATGGCGGCCGCGGCAGCCAGGGCGATGGCGCCGGTGCCGGTGTAGGCATGATGCAGCCGCCCCATCGACAGGATGCGGGCGGTCAGCGCGCAATCGGCGCTGCGGGTTGGCGACAGAAAACTGATTTTCGGCGTTGCCGGCCGTTCACGGCTGATCTGCCGCGGGTCACTGCCCAGCCCCATGCGTACCGCGCCGGCACAGCGCGCCCACTCCAGTCGTTGCAGCGTGTCCGCATCCAGCTCGTCGCCACGCTCTTCGCCGTCTAGGCCGAAGTCGGCGGCGCGTACAAACACGGTCGGGTTGCCGGCGTCGATCAGGGTGGCGGCCAACTGTTGCCCATCCGGCAGCGTTAACAGATCGCATGCCTGGCCGCTGGGAAACAGCCGCCCGCTGGCACCGCCGGCCGGGTCCAGGAAGCGCAGCCGGATTGGCGCGCCGGGAAAAGCCACGCCGTCGATGCGGTAGTCGCCCCACCAGACCGGCTCACCGTGCTGCATGTGCAGCTCGGCAATGATGCGTTTGCCGATATTGGCCTGCCAGATGCGCACGCTGACCGGGCCGTCGGCGGCCACGCCTGCCACCATGCCTTGCTGCAGGGCAAACAACGGCACGGCGGCGCTGAGGTTGCCGCAGTTGCCGGACCAATCCACCAGCGCATCGGTAATGGAGACATGGCCGAACAGGTAGTCGATATCGCAATCCGGCTGGCTGGACGGCCCGATCAGCACCGCCTTGCTGGTGGTGGAGATGCCGGTGCCCAGGCCGTCGATCTGCTTGCCGTACGGGTCCGGACTGCCCAGCGCGCGCAGCAACAGCCGCTCGCGCGCCGGAGTGTCGGTCGGCAGCGCGTCCATGCGGAAGAACAGCCCCTTGCTGGTGCCGCCACGCAGCAGGGTAACCGGCAGGCTGCGATAGCTCATTGGCGGGCATCCCATTGCTGCTTGCAGGCCGACAGCGCCTGTAGCCGGGCGGCGTCCACCGCTTGCGGGATGGTTTTTTTGTCGCTGCAGTCACGGGCCACGGCGCCGGCATCCACGCCGGCGGCTGCGGCCAACATGGCGGCCAGGTAGTCGGCCTGCGGGTAGTCGGCGTGTTCAAAGTGCAGGCGGCCGCGGGCATCGGCCAGGCAGGCGGCCAGCATCTGGGTGAAGCGCTCCGGCCGGCGTAGTGCGTCGCAATCACGCAGCAGGCGCTGTACGGTATCGGCGCGCAACTGGAAGGCGGTGTGCACCTTGGTGTGGTTCAGCGCGGTGATGCGCGCCAGATCGCGGCAGTCGGTCGGCACCCGCAGCCGTTCGCATAGCGCCAGCAGCGGCTTCTCGCCGCGCTGTTCGTGGCCGATGTGGCGCGGTAGCACCTCCGGCGGGGTCAATGCCTTGCCCAGGTCGTGCAACAGGCAGGCGAAGCGTACCGGCAGTGGCTGCTGGTTGGCCGCCGCGTAGTCCAGCACCCGCATCACGTGATCGCCGGTGTCGATTTCCGGGTGGTAGTCGGCACGCTGCGGCACGCCGAACAGCGCGTCCACCTCCGGCAGCAGCCGCGCCAGCGCGCCGCAGTCGCGCAGCACCAGAAACATGCGTGACGGGGTGTCGGTCATCAGCCCCTTGGCCAGCTCTTGCCACACGCGCTCGGCCACCAGCGCATCCACCTCGCCAGCGGCCACCATCTGCCGCATCAGCGCCATGGTCTCCGGCGCCACGCTGAAGTCAAAGCGGGCGGCAAAGCGCGCCAGCCGCAGAATGCGCACCGGATCCTCGGCAAACGCCGGGCTGACATGGCGCAGCACGCGTGCGCGGATATCGGCGATGCCGCCGTAGGGGTCGATCAGGCTGCCGTCGTCGTCCTCGGCAATGGCGTTGATGGTGAGGTCGCGGCGGATCAGATCTTCTTCCAGCGTCACGTCCGGCGCAGCATGAAAGGTAAAGCCGTGATAGCCGCGGCCAACCTTGCGCTCGGTGCGCGCCAGCGCGTACTCCTCCTGCGTCCTGGGGTGCAGGAACACCGGGAAATCCTTACCCACCGGGCGGAAGCCCTTGGCCAGCATGGCTTGCGGCGTCGCGCCCACTACTACCCAATCCCTGTCCTTTACCGGCAGCCCCAGCAGGCGGTCGCGTACTGCGCCGCCAACGATGTAGCACTTCATCGGCGCGCCGCCTTGGCACGGTAGCCATCCAGCTGGCGCTTGAAGCCGGCGTTGCCCAGATACAGCGGGGCGACGCTTTGCAGCGCCGCGGGTGCAAAGCCCAGCAAGTCGCTGGGGAAGGGCTGGCTGCTGGTGTTGTCCACCCGCAGCGAGCGCACGTTGTCGCGGCTCAGCAGCGTGGGGCCGGGCAGACACTCCATCAGCGTGGCCTGCAGCATGGCCAGGCTTTCCGGCAGGCCGATGATGGTGCGCGGATGGCCGCTCAGCGTGGCCGCGTACGCCACCAGCTGGCGCAGGGTGTAGGTGCCGGGGCCGGTGAGGTCCAGCGTTTGGCCGATGGTGGCCGGTTTGCGCAGGCAGGCGGCCATCGCGCGGGCCACGTCGTCCACCCACACCGGGGAAAACCGCGTGTCGGCGCCGCCCAGCGGCAACAGTGGCGCGGTGGCGGCCAACGTGGCGAACATGGTGAGGAAGCTGTCGCCGGCGCCAAACACCACCGACGGGCGCAGAATGGTGTAGTCGAGGCCGCTGGCCCGCACCAGTGCCTCGCCCTTGCCCTTGGTCTGCTGGTAGTCGCTGGGGGCGTTTTCCGCGGCGCCCAGGGCGCTGATGTGCAGCAGGCGGCGGATGCCCAGCTGCTGGCAGGCGGCGACGATATTACCCACCAGCGTGACATGGGCGCGTTCGAACGCGGTGCGGCTGCCATGCAGGATGCCAACCATGCTGATCACCGCATCGTGCCCGACCAGCAAGGCGCGCAGCTGCTGCGGGTCGTGCACATTGCATTCCACCAGCTCCACCGTCGGCAGGTGCAGGAACGCCTCGCGGTGCCGCTCGCGGTTGCGGGTGGCGATATCCAGACTATGGCCGTCGCGGGCAAGGTGTTCGGCGATGTAGCTGCCGATAAATCCGGCACCGCCAATAATGGCAATTTTCATCGTGTGTAATCCCCGTATGACTGGCCTAGCGCGGTGGAATCACGCCCAGGCGTTGCTTGAGCGAGCCGCCGGGTTGGCGGAAGGCACCGGCGTAATACACCGCATTGGCCATGACTTTCTGCACGTAATCCCGCGTTTCGTTGAACGGGATGGTTTCAGTGTAGATGGCGCCTTCCAGCGGCATGCTGGCTTGCCAGCCGCGCGCGCGGCCCGGGCCGGCATTGTAGGCGGCGGTGGCCAGCACCGGCTGGCCCTGCAGGCTGTCCAGCACATAGCGCAGATACCAGGTGCCCAGGCGGATATTGGTGTCGATGTCGTTGACCTGGTAGTTGCCCAGGCCGATCTTGCCGGCGACCCAGCGCGCGGTGGCCGGCATCAGCTGCATCAGGCCACTGGCGCCCACGCCGGAGCGCGCCACATTGTAGAAGCGGCTTTCCTGGCGGATCAGGCCGTATACCCAGGCCTCGTCGATTTCCAGCTGCTGCGCGTAGGGGCGGGTGATGTCACGGTACGGCGCCAGGTAGCGCAGGCCGAAATCGTGGCTGGTCTTGGTGCGTTCCGCCGCGTAGATCGCCATGTCGTACTGGCCCTGGCTGCGCGCCAGCTCGGCGGCGACCAGCAGTTGCTCGTCGCTGCGTTCGCGCATCGCCCAGCGCCAGACGCGGCGGCCTTCTTCACGCCATTCGCCGCGCCCGCTGCGCTCGGCCAGCGCAAACAGCGCCATGGCCTGGCGGATGGGCAGTTCTGCGGCCAACTGTTGCTGCAAGGCGCTGCTGGCGGTCACTTTTTCCGGCTGCGATTCCAGCGCCGAGCCCAGTTCTTCGCGTGCCAGCAGACCGTAGTAGTTGTGTTCGAAGCTGGTCTTGACCAGCAACGGGGTGGCTTCGGTGCCACGGCCCAGCGCGCGCAGGGCGCGGGCGCGCCAGTACTGCCAGCCGGGCTTGGCCGCCAGATCGGCCGGCAGACCGCGGCTGATCTGTTCCAGCTTGGCCCAGTCCTGCAGCCGCAGCGCGGCGCGCAGCCACCACTCCCATTGCTCGTCGGTCAACTGTGCCGGGTCGGCCTGCGCGTAGGCGTCCAGTGCCTGCTGCATGTCCAGCCGCCGTGCCGCCGCCAGCCCCAGCTGGCCCCAGACAAAGCCGGCCTGGGCATCAGACAGGCCGCTGCGGGCGCGGGCCAGGCTGTCCAGCGCGCTGCTGTAGTTGCTCTTGCCCAGCTTGACGATGGCTTGCACCTGCTGCTCGTTGCCACCCGGACGGAAAAATTCGCCATCCAGCCCGGCGGCCTGCGCCAGTCGGCGTGCGGTGGTCTGGAAGTTGCCGTTCAGCAACTGGCGCAGACGCGCCGCCACCTGCGGCTGGGTAAGCAGCTGGCGCGACGCCTGCTCGTCGATCAGGCGGGCACAGCCATCGGGCAGGGTGGTGGACAGGTAGTCGATGTCGGGGCGCACGCTCTGGCGGCGCTGCAGAGTGGCCAGGCTGATATAGCAGCCGGCTTCTTCGTCGCGGGCGGTGTCAGACAGCGCCGGCGCCGCCTGCAGCAGGTCGTCCCACTGGTAGCGGCGGCCCATGTCCTCGATCAGTTCGTTAAGGGTGCGCTCGACCAGGTAGCCGCTGCGAAAGCGGTTGATGAAGGCGCGCGCCGGCACGCTGTCGCCGCTTTCCAGCGACTTGAGCGCCTGCCAGTAGGCCGGCCAGTTGTCCAGCAGGCCGCTGTCGGCCTGTGCGCTGATGCTGGCCAGGGTGGTGACGTCGCCCTTGCGGTAGGCATCGCGGGCATCGAACAGCTGGGTGTCGCTCAGGGCATGGCTGGTGGCCGGCAATAGGGCCAGCGCAAGCGCCAGCGGGCGCAGCCATGATGCTCTGGCGTGCCGGCGTTGGTCGCCGGCAGTGGGGGTGGTGTGCAGCATGATTATTTTCGCCAGAAAGTAGGGGTAAACAGTATCAGGATGGTAAAGATTTCCAGACGGCCCAGCAGCATGGCAAAGCTGCAGACCCAGGTCTGGAAGTCGCTTAAGCCGGCATAGTTGCTGGCCGGGCCCAGTTGGCCGAGGGCGGGGCCGGCATTATTGATACAGCTTACTATGACCGAAAAAGACGAGATGAAATCCAGACCGCTGGCAATCATGGTGAAAGTCAGCAGCACCACGCTGATGAAATACACAAAAATGAAGCCCAGCACCGAAAACGCCACGCTGTCTGGAATCACCCGTGTACCTATCATCAGCGGCAGCACTGCGCGCGGATGCAGCAGGCTGTTCATCTCGCGGTAGCCTTGGCGGGTCAGGATCAGGGTACGGATCATCTTGATGCCGCCGCCAACCGAGCCGGAGCTGGCGGTCACGCAGGACAGGAACAGCATCCACAGCGGCACCACTATCGGCCACTGCGCGTAATCCACGCTGGCAAAGCCGGCATCAGTGGCGATGGAAATCAGATTGAATGATACGTGGCGCAGCGCGGCGTGAAAGCTGTAGATGTCCAGCCACCACAGCCAGCCGCTAAGCAGCAGGATGCTGCCGGCCAGCAGCGCCAGGATGTGGCGAGCCTCGACGTCCAGCAGGTAGAACTTCAGGCTGCGGTTGCGCCAGCACAGGAAATGGGTGGCAAAGTTCAGTGCGCCCAGCACCATGAAGCAGGACAGCACCAGCTCGATGGCCGGTGAGTCGAAGTAGGCGATGCCGGCATCGTGGGTGGACACGCCGCTGAGCGACATCGCCGCCAGCGCATGGCACAGTCCGTCGAACGGCGTCATGCCGGCCAGCCACAGGCACAGCATGCACAGCAGTGTGAGCGCGGCATACACGTACCACAGGTTGGCCGCAGTCTGGGCAATGCGCGGCGCCAGCTTGCTGTCCTTCATCGGTCCCGGAATCTCGGCCTTGTACAGCTGCATGCCGCCGATGCCCAGCAGCGGCAGAATCGCCACTGCCAGCACGATGATGCCCATGCCGCCCACCCAGTTGATGAAATGGCGCCAGAAGTTGATGGCTGGCGGCAGGCGGTCCAGCCCGGACAGCACGGTGGAGCCGGTGGTGGTCAGCCCGGAGATGGCCTCGAAAAAGCCGTCGGTAAAACTGAGACCGGGCACGTACAGCAGCATGGGGATGGCCGACATCAGCGCGAAGGTGATCCACAGCAATACCACCAGGATGAAACCATCGCGCGGCTTGAGTTCGCGTTCGAAACGGCGGGTCAGCAGCCACAGCAGGCTGCCGGCCGCGCCGCCGGCCAGCGCGGACAGCGCGAAGTGGCGGGCAGTGCCGTCGTCATACAGCCAGGATACCGCGCAGGGGACGGCGAACAGCAGCGAGTACAGCAGCACCAGCTTGGACAGCACATGCAGGATGGGCAGCAGTTTGCTCATTCAGTCCGCCTGTTCATACAGCTCGATCGGCAAGCCGTCCGGGTCGGCCAGAAAGGTGAAGCGCTGGCCGGTGTACTCGTCCACCCGCACCGGCTCGCATTCAACGCCGGCGGCCTGCAGGCGGGCGATTTCCTCATCCAGCTGTGCCACGCGCAGCGCCAGATGACGCAGGCCGCAGGCTTCCGGCCGGGTTGGCCGTGGCGGCGGGGCGGGAAAGCTGAACAGCTCGATCTGGCTGCCGTCGGGCAGTACCAGATTGAGTTTCCACGAGTCGCGCGGCTGGCGGTAATGCTCGGACAGCACGCTAAAGCCCAGCGTGTCGATGTAGAACGCACGGGCGCGCGGGTAGTCCGCGGTGATGATGGCAAGGTGGTGGATGCCGCGGATGGCCATCAGAAGAACCCCAGTTTGACTTGGGTGAGTTTTTCGATCTGCCGCACCTTGTGGCGGCCATGTACAAAAAAGATCACGTGGTCGTCGGTCTGCAGCTGCAAGTCGTGGTGCGCCATCAGCACCTGCGTGCCGCGCAGCACCGCCACGATGCTGCAGCCGCGTGGCAGGGCGATGCGCTCCAGCGTGCGACCAACCAGGCTGGAGGTGTTTTCGTCGCCGTGAATCACCACTTCCATTACCTCGGCCGCGCCACGGCGCACCGGCTGCGCCGCCACCACGTCGCCACGGCGCAGGTGGGCGAGGATGGAGCCGATGGTGGACAGGTAGGGCGAAATCACGATGTCGATGCGGTTGCCTTCCAGCAGGTCCACGTAGCTGGCGCGGTTGACCAGCGCGATCACCCGCCGCGCGCCCATGCGCTTGGCCAGCAGGGTGGACATCAGATTGTCCTCGTCGTCGTTGGTCAGTGCGCAGAACACGTCCATCTCGTCCACGTTTTCGCCTTCCAGCAGGCCTTCGTCGGTGGCCTCGCCGTGCAGCACCAGCACCTGCGGCAGGTTTTCCGCCAGCCAGCGCGCGCGCTGCGCGCCGTGCTCGATCAGCTTTACTTCGTAATGGCCGGACAGCATGCGTGCCAGCCGGTAGCCGATATTGCCGCCGCCGGCGATCATCACCCGCCGCACTGGTTTCTCGCTGGCGCGTAGTTCACTCAGCATGGCCGGCACATCGGCACGGGCGGCGATGAAGAACACCTCGTCGTCGGCTTCCAGCACGGTATCGCCATCCGGGTAGACCAGCTTGTCCTTGCGGTAGATGGCGCAGATGCGGCAGTCGGTTTCCGGCATGTCGGCGCGCAGTTGGCGCAGCGGTTTGCCCAGCAGCTTGCCGCCGGCCTCGGCGCGGGTAACCACCATCTGCACCAGGCTGCCGGCAAAGTCCAGCACCTGCAGCGCGCGCGGATAGGCCAGCACGCGCAGCAGGTTGTCGGTGACGATCTGTTCCGGGCAGATGGCATGCTCGACGCCGAACTGCGTCATCACCGGCTGCTCGCCGTCGACGTAATCGGTGGCGCGCAGACGGGCAATGCGGGTGGGCACGTTATAGCGCTGCTCGGCCAGCGCGCAGGCCACCAGATTGGTTTCGTCGTTGCGGGTCAGCGCCAGCAGCATCTCGGCTTCCTCGATGCCGGCGTCGCGCAGGACGGCCGGCTGGGCGGCATTGCCGTGCACGGTGCGGATGTCCAGCCGGTCCTGCAGCAGCTTCAGCAGGTTGCTGTCCTGGTCGACCAGGGTGACATCGTTGCCTTCGCCAACCAGGTTTTCTGCCACGCTGGCGCCAACCTGGCCGCCGCCGAGAATTAGGATTTTCATGCCGAGAGATCCGTGCCGGTAGCGCGCGCAGGGGGCGCGCACTGTGCTGGGTTTACGTTGTGTGCCGCGTCGTGGCGGCGTGGGCGCGGCCAGATTATGCCATTCCGCCGGCGATTGTCATGGCCTATCGCGGCGCAATAGCACTGCGGCCAACCTTGCAAGGTTGGCCGCAGTGGCGATGCTCAGCGTGCGTCGTCTTCGCCCGGTGGGCTGTCGTCGTCCATCAGGATGCGGTGTGCCGGGCCTTCCAGGTCGTCGAACTGGCCGGAGCGGGTGGACCACCAGAACAGCACGCCGATGACGAACACCAGCAGGATGCTGAGTGGAATCAATAAATACAGGCTTTCCATTACTGGCTCCGTTTGACTAGCCGCAGCGCGTTGCTGACTACCAGCAGCGAGCTGGCTGCCATGCCCAGGCTGGCCAGCCACGGGGTGATGTGGCCGGTAATCGCCAGTGGCAGTGCCACCAGATTGTACACCGCGGCCCACAGCAGATTCTGACGGATGATGCGCATGGTGCGCCGCGCCAGTGTCAGCGCTTTGGACAGCTGGGCGATGTCGTCGCCCATCAGTACCATGTCGCCGCTGGCGCGGGCGACATCGGTGCCGCCGCCCATTGCCAGCGAGACGTCGGCGCGCGCCAGCACTGGGGCATCGTTGACGCCATCGCCCAGCATCAGCACGCGTGCGCCGCCTTGCTGCAGCTGGCTGACATAGGCCAGCTTGTCTTCCGGCGTGGCGCCGGCGCGGTAATGTGCAATGCCGAGTTCTGCGGCCAACGTGGCCACCGCCAGTTCGGCATCGCCGGACAGCAGGTGTACGTGCAGGCCTTGCGCCTGCAGGCGGCCAAGCAGCGCGGTGGCGCTGTCACGCAACTGGTCCCCGAAGGCGAACCAGGCCTTGACGCCGCGGCTATCGCCCAGCGCGACAAGCGTTGCAGTTGCATGCATGGCGGCGGTGGGTATGGTCGCGGTGGCATCGGTGCCGCTCAGCTCGCCGACAAAATCCGGCTGGCCCAGCCGCCAGCGCTGGCCGGCGATGCTGCCTTCCACGCCGCGGCCGGGCTGGTTATGTAATGCCGTTACGGTGGGCAGGGCGACATCCGGCGCTGCGGCGCTCAGCGCGCGGGCAATGGGATGCTCGGAGGATTGCTCTAGCGCGGCGGCCAGCACGATGGCGGCTGTTGGCTCGGCATGTGCGGCTTCCTGCGTGGCCAGTAGCTGCATGCGGCCATAGGTGAGAGTGCCGGTTTTGTCGAATACCACGTCGGTAATCTTGGCCAGTGTTTCCAGTGCGTGGCCGCGGGTGGTGAGCACGCCGATCTGTGCCAGGTGGCCGGTGGCGGCGGTCAGTGCCGCCGGGGTGGCCAGGCTCAACGCGCACGGGCAGGACACCACCAGTACCGCCACGGTAATCCACAGTGCGTGCTGCGGGCCGTCCAGTAGGCTCCAGCCGAGATAGGTGCCGGCAGCGGCCAAGAGCAGCAGGGCGACAAACCAGGCGGCAAAGCGGTCTGCCAGCTTGGCCAGCTGCGGTTTCTCCGCCATCGCCTGATCCAGCAGGCGCACGATACCGGCCAGGCGGGTATCGTTACCGGTCTGGGTGACTTCCAGCACCAGCGGGCTGGCCTGGTTGACGCTGCCGGCAATCACCATGTCGCCCACTGTTTTGCGGATGGGGGTGCTTTCGCCGGTGAGCAGCGCTTCGTCCACGCTGCTGTGGCCATCCAGAATTAGGCCATCGCAGGGTACGGTTTCGCCCGGTTTGACCAGCAGCTGCGCGCCGGCTACCACGTTGGCCGCAGCCACTTCCCTTGTCTCGTGGCTGTGCGGCCAACTATCCAGCTGGTGTACGAAGGCGGGTACCAGCTTGACCAGTCGCTCGGTGGCCTCGCCGGTCTTGCGCCGTGCCATGCTTTCCAGGTAGCGCCCGCCCAGCAGCAGGAAGATGAACATCGACACCGAGTCGAAGTACACGCCGTGCTCCACCTTGTTCAGCAGTGCCCACAGGCTGGCAAAGAACGCAGTCAGGATGCCGATGGTGACCGGCGTATCCATGCCCACGCGCCGGGTTTTCAGGTCGCGCCAGGTGGCGCGGTAAAACGGCACCGCCGAGTACACCATCACCGGCAAGGTCAGTACAAAACTGGCCCAGTGCAGGATCCACAGCCACTGTGCTTCGATGTCGCCTTCTGGCGCCATGTAGATCGGCACCGCGTACATCATCACCTGCATCATCGACAGCCCGGCCACCCACAGCCGGTTCAGCGCCTGCTTGCGCTCGCGCTGCTGCACCGCCTCCTGGCGCGCACTGTCGTAGGGGTGGGCGCGGTAGCCGATTTCGGCAATGGCATGCAGGATCTGCGACAGCTGCAGCCGGCTGTTGTCCCAGCGCACGCGGGCACGATGGCTGCTGTAGTTGATGTCTACGCTCAGCACGCCCGGCAACTGGCGCACGTGCTGTTCGTTCAGCCACACGCAGGCGGCGCAGGTGATGCCTTCCAGCATCAGTGTGGCCTCGCGCACGGCGCCGTCTTCGTGGCGAACGAAGCTCTGCTGCAGCTTGTCCGAGTCGTAGAGGGAGATTTGTTGCAGCAGCTCGGCCGGCAGGGCTTCGGCTTTTTGCTGGCTGTCGGTGCGGTGCTGGTAATAATCGCCCAGTCCGCTGTCGATGATGGTCTGTGCCACGGCCTGGCAGCCGGCACAGCAGGCTTGTTCGGTACGTTGGCGATAGCGGATGGGGAAGTCCTGTCCGTCGGGTACGGGCAGGTGGCAGTGGAAACAGGGCTGGTTCATGGCGTGCTATTGTAATGCAAGAACATTTGCCTGGTTTGTGGAGGGTCAAGCATGGCTATGCAGGCGGTTGTACAGTCCGGCGCCGGCGGGGTGGACACCCTGCGGCTGGACGTGGTGGAGAAGCCGGAGCCGGCTGCCGGGCAGCTGCGCGTGCGTGTGCTGGCGGCCGGGATCAATCGTGCCGATATCGTGCAGCGCGAGGGCAAGTATCCGCCGCCCAAGGGTGCGTCGCCGATTCTGGGGCTGGAGGTGGCCGGGGTGGTGGATGCCGTCAACGGGCCGTCGCGTTTTCAGGAGGGCGATGCCGTGTTCGGGCTGGTGTCCGGCGGCGGCTATGCCGAGTATGCGTTGCTGGATAGCTCGGCGGCGCTTCCCAAGCCGGACATGATGAGCTGGGCGGCGGCGGCCAGTCTGCCGGAGGCGTGGATGACCGCCTGGTTCAACCTGGTGGAAATTGCACAGCTGCGTGCCGGCGAAACGGTGCTGATTCACGCCGGCGCCAGCGGTGTCGGCGCGGCGGCGATCCAGCTGGCCAGTCTGCTGGGCTGTCGTGTGATTGCTAGTGCCGGCAGCGACGAAAAGCGTGCTTTCTGTCGCCGGCTGGGTGCGGATGACGTCATCGACAGCCGTCAGGCGGGATTTGCAGCCTATATAAAGGAACACGGCGGAGTGGATGTGGTGCTGGACCCGGTGGGGGCGTCACTGTTCGACGACAATATCGCGGTGTTGAAACAGGATGGCCGGCTGGTGCTGATCGGTGTCATGGGCGGGGTGCAGGGCAATCTCAACCTTGGCCTGCTGCTGGTGAAGCGGCTGAAGATCATTGGCTCCACGCTGCGCAGTCAGCCGGAAGCGGTAAAAGCCAGGTTGGCCGCAGCGCTGGCGCAGGAGATATTGCCGGCACTGCAGGACGGCCGGGCGCAGGTGACGCTGGATAGTATCTACCCACTGGCCGCGGTGGCCGATGCGCACCGCTATGTGGAAGAAAATCGCAACCTGGGCAAGGTGGTACTGAGTCTGATGCCGGTGATTGCCGGCTGAGTCGCACGCGTTAACGTGCAAAACATCGCAGTTGGAAAGAATAACGGGCGGCCGTCGGTCGCCCGTTTGCTTGCGGCCAAGCTGTTATGGCTGTACCGGCGCCAGCGCCTCGATCAGCGCCACTTCCTGGGTGTAACTCAGTACGCGCAGCTTCTCCAGCAGCGCCTCGCCATCCACCTTGTACTTGTGGTCCAGTTCATCGTGCAGGATGCGTGCCTCTACCGCCAGCCACAGGCCGCGGCAGGATTCGGCGCTGTCAAAATGCACGCCACGCAGCACCTCGGCCACCAGGTGCAGCTCGGCGTCGGCAAAGCGGCGCGACAGCATTGCTTGTTCACGGCGGATGATTTCGGCGTAGCGGTCGCACATTTGCTGGATGCGGGCATCCAGCGGCGGTTCTTCCGGTGCGTCTTCCAGCGCCTCGGCGTTGAACCAGGCGGCGGCGTCCAGCGTGATGTGCTCGGCGGCTTCCTGCCACGCTTCCTGCAGTGCGGCGCTGAAGCGTTGCTCGTTGCTGAACGACAGCTGGAACTGCATCTTTGGCGGCAGGTCCGGGCTGAGCGTTTCGCCGTTTACCACCAGCTCGCCAGCGGCATTGCAGCTCACCTCGCCGCGCCAGGCCGCTTCTTCGCCGGTGGCCAGATTGTCGACCAGCACTTCCAGATATGGCAGCGCTAGCGCCTGGCCTTCATCGGTGGTGACCAGGCGCACGCCGATGTCGAACAGGTGGCGCTTGGCCAGGTTCAACATCTGCAACCCGTTGTCGTGGCGCAGCAGGGTGTAGGCGTCGCCGGTGTCGTATACCGCTAGGTCGTGTTCGTCGCGGGCAGACTTCACCAGTTTGCCGCCCAGCTCGTCGGCCAGCTGGTTGATGTCTGCCGCCGGCCCGGCATAACCGGTGCGGTAGTTGTCATGGACATGCCACAGTGCATTCCAGTCATACATATGTCTTGCCCCCCAAAACGGCGCAGTGTACCGAAAAATAGCGGCTTTCACTGCAGTGTCACCCTGTTCATGATAGAATCGCGCGACTTTTTCGCTGAACACCGAGCACCCATGACCCGACAAATTCGCAATATCGCCATCATTGCCCACGTTGACCACGGCAAAACCACCCTGGTTGACCAACTGCTGCGCCAGTCCGGTACCTTCCGCGACAACCAGCAGGTTGACGAACGCGTGATGGATTCCAACGATCTGGAAAAAGAACGCGGCATTACCATTCTGGCCAAAAACACTGCCATCGATTACGAAGGCGTGCACATCAACATCGTGGATACCCCGGGCCACGCCGACTTCGGCGGCGAAGTAGAGCGCGTACTGGGCATGGTGGATGGTGTTCTGCTGCTGGTTGACGCCGTAGAAGGCCCGATGCCGCAAACCCGCTTCGTGACCAAGAAGGCACTGGCCCTGGGCCTGCGCCCGATCGTGGTGATCAACAAGGTTGACCGTCCGGGCGCACGTCCGGACTGGGTGGTAGACCAGACTTTCGACCTGTTCGACAAGCTGGGTGCCACCGACGAGCAGCTGGACTTCCCGATCATCTACGCTTCTGGCCTGAACGGCTTTGCCAAGCTGGAGCTGGAAGAAGAATCCGACAACATGCGCCCGCTGTTCGAGACCGTGCTCAAGCACGTACCGACCCCGGCTGGTAGCGCCGATGCCCCGCTGCAGCTGCAGATTTCGGCACTGGACTACTCCACCTACACCGGTCGTCTGGGTGTTGGCCGCGTCCTGAACGGTCGTATCAAGCCGGGCCAGGCTGTTGTGGTAATGAACCATGACGACCAAGTGGCAGCTGGCCGCATCAACCAGGTGCTGGGTTACAAGGGTCTGGATCGCGTGCCGGTGGAAGAGGCCGAAGCCGGCGACATCATCATCATCTCCGGTCTGGACGATATCGGTATCGGCGTGACCATCTGCGACAAGGAGCAGCCGGTAGGCCTGCCGATGCTGTCGGTAGATGAGCCGACCCTGACCATGGACTTCATGGTGAACTCCAGCCCGCTGGCCGGCACCGAAGGTAAGTTCGTGACTTCGCGCCAGATTCGCGATCGTCTGACCAAAGAGCTGCTGACCAACGTGGCGCTGCGCGTGGAAGACACCGAGGACTCCGACGTGTTCCGCGTATCCGGTCGTGGCGAACTGCACTTGACCATTCTGCTGGAAAACATGCGTCGCGAAGGCTTCGAAATGGCTGTAGCCAAGCCGCGCGTGGTGTTCAAGGAAATCAACGGCCAGAAGTGCGAGCCGTACGAAAACCTGACCATCGACCTGGAAGATGCACACCAGGGTGGCGTGATGGAAGAAATCGGCCGTCGTCGTGGCGAGCTGACCAATATGGAATCCGATGGCCAGGGTCGTACCCGTCTGGAATACCACATTCCGGCACGTGGCCTGATCGGCTTCCAGTCCGACTTCATGACCATGACCCGCGGTACCGGCCTGATGAGCCACGTATTTGACGACTACGCACCGGTGAAAGCCGATCTGCCGGGCCGTCACAATGGCGTGCTGATCTCGCAGGACAACGGTGAAGCCGTGGCTTATGCACTGTGGAACCTGGAAGACCGTGGCCGCATGTTCGTCTCTCCGGGCGACAAGCTGTACGAAGGCATGATCATTGGCATTCATAGCCGCGACAACGATCTGGTAGTGAACCCGCTGAAGGGCAAGAAGCTGACCAACGTGCGCGCCTCCGGCACCGACGAAGCCGTACGCCTGACCACGCCGATCAAGCTGACGCTGGAATCCGCGGTGGAGTTCATCGATGATGACGAACTGGTGGAAATCACCCCGAAATCCATCCGTATCCGCAAGCGCTGGCTGCAAGAGCACGACCGTCGTCGTATGTCCAAGGTTGAAGGCTAAGCCTTTGCCTGACGCAAAAAACCCCGGTGCAAACCGGGGTTTTTCTTGCTTGTGTTATCGGGAAACACGACTAGGCTGAAGCTATGTCAGATACGTTTTGGTGTGTGCCCTGAGTTGTGCCGTGTTTCTCCTCCTCCTTTTGCGGCCATAGTTGGCCGCATTTTGTTGCTGCGGCCAACCTTGTTCAGGTGCTGACACTCAGTATTTCGTCCCAGCGGGTGGTGCAGCGCGGTGAGCGCTGATCCTGGCGCATATGCCAGCGGCCATTGCCCAGCAGGCTGCTGGCCACGCGGATGCTGTCCTTGCCAAAGCGCTGGTTGATGCCATCCAGCGCCTGCATCAGTTGCTGGTTGCGTGCCGGCTCCGCCGCCAGAAACAAATCGCCCTGGCGGCTGGCATCGGCCGGGACCAGTTCATCCAGAATGACCCCGCACTTGTGATAGCGCACGCCCGGCTGGTACAGCTGTTGCAACAGTTGTAGCGCATGGGCGGTCAGGTGGCGGCTGTCGGTGGTCGGCATCAGCAGCGGCAGGCTGGCCCAGTGTTTTTGCTGCAGGGCGCCGCCACGGCCGGGCGGGTCGGTGCGCAGCAGGATGTGCAGCAGGCGGGCAGCGCTGTGCTGCGCGCGCAGTTTCTCGGCACAGCGGGCAACGTGGTGGCTGATGGCTGCCTGCAGCTCGGCCGGATCATCCAACCGCCGTGCAAACGAGCGCGTGGAATGAATCTGCTGGCGTGGCGGAGTCACGTCCGCCACGCTCAGGCAGGCTTCACCTTGTAGTTCGCGTACTGTACGTTCCACGGCTAGGCCGAAACGCTGCCGCGCCCACGCCGGGTTGGCCGCGGCCAACTGTGCCGCGCTGGCAATGCCCAGCCCCTGCAGCTGCTCGCGCAGGCGGTAACCAATGCCCCACACCATGCCCACATCCAGGTGCTGCAGCAGTTGCTGACGTTCGGTCGCGTTCAGCATGCGCCAGTCAAACACGCCACCAAAACGCGCTTGCTGCTTGGCAACCTGATTGGCCAGCTTGGCTAGCGTTTTGCTCGCTCCCAGGCCGATACAAACTGGTAGTCCCAGCTTGCGCTGTACGGTCAGGCGTAGCTGGCGGGCCTGCTGTTGCGGGTCGGTCTGGCCGGCAAAATCCAGGAAGCACTCGTCGATGGAGTAAATCTCCTGCGCGCTGGCATAGCGTGCGGCCAACGTCATCATGCGGCGTGACAGCGAGCCGTATAGCTCGTAATTGGATGACAGTGCCTTGCCGCGATGGCGATACAGCAAGTTGCGCGCTTCGTGAAAGGCGACGCCCATCGGCACACCGATGGCCTTGGCCTCGGCCGAGCGCGACACGATGCAGCCATCGTTGTTGGAGAGCACCACCACCGGTATGCCTAGCAGGGCGGGGTTGAACAGCCGCTCGCAGGCAACGTAAAAATTGTTGCCGTCGAGCAGGGCAAAGCACGGCTCAGTGGGCATGGCCGGCTGCCGTGTGGCGATGCAATTGCCGTGCGACGCCGACGATGACACCCCACAGCAATGCATCAAAATGCGCGGGCGGCGGTTGCTCCCGCCAACGACGCTGGGCATCGCGATGTCCCAGCCACCATTGCCCATTGACGCGGCTGAGCTTGCGGACGACAAAGCCGTTTTCTTCCCAGTACACCACCAGATCGCCATGTTGCGGCGTGAGTCCCTTGTTGAGAATCAGCAGATCGCCATCCAGGATGCCGCTGTCCATCAGTGCATCGCCGCGGGCGCGCAGGAAGAAGGTGGCCATGCGGTCCGGGCAGAGCAGGGTGTTGAGGTCCAGCTCGTCGGTGGGCAAATCCGCCGCTGGCGATGGAAAACCAGCCAGGGCCGGACGGGAGAGGAGCGCGAGTTTCATGTGATTTTATTGATAATGTACAAAATCAAAATAGCAGAAAACCCTTGATGTATCAAGATGTTGCTGACTGCGGAAAATAGGGTTTGTCGGACCAGAATAAAGCTTGTGGGAGTCTGAGCGAAGAGAGGGGGCTATCGGCCCCTGCTACTTTTTGGGTTGGAGCCCGTGAGGAGTGCCTGGAGAGGGGGTATGCGGGCTGCTGCGTTTCGGCCAAAGCGGACAGGTGGCACAGATAGGGAAATGACTGGTATATACAGACATCCAGACGTGCCCCGATCTCGTGCACTATTCATAAAGCCCTTTTTTTAAGAAACTTTTAACTGCACTCAAGCCAACCGCACGCCCCCAATACAAAACCCCTTCATCACTATTTTGCACCCAGTCCACAGCCACTTTATTTTCATAACAAAAATCAATTATTCTAATTTTCTCGCTTAAACAATAGAAATTCAATGCTACACCATATACTGGATCAAGATAAAAATCTTCAAGAAAATCGCATTTCACCTTTTCAATTACTCCGTCAATAGCATTTTGCAAAACAGTCAAGTTAGCCAAAACACCGAAATAAATATAAAATCCCCTGTCACTTTCTTTTTGCATGGTGGTAAATGTTGGAACTAGAAAATCTTCATTGAAAAAATCATCTAGAATATCAAAATCCTCAAAACAAGACAGTCTTACCTTCGAGCCATAAGTTTGATCCGACTCAACCAATACCTTACTCCCAGTAATTGAATCAATCAAAATGGTAGCTCCTTGATGTGGTCGTCCAATTCGAATCCACACTTTCCACGTGCAGAATCCAAAGCAAAGTCTTTGTCAAAATTCACAATATCAATACATCTATTCGGATTTTTTGGATAAGGTTTCATTTATTTTGCACGGAACTTGTTGCACAAAAATCAATTAAATGTCGGGTGCATCCAGTCTCCAGACGGACCTATCCCATGCGTACCATTTGCGGCGTGCCAAGCCGGTAAAGCGACTCAGAATTGCTGCACAGATTTGAAGCTCCGCGACCTGCCGGTCAAGGCCACGCGATTTAAAACGATTCATCTGCACCTAGTCGTTTCGCTATGTGTTCAGCGGCAAGTAGCCGACCGTGTCGGTCCACAGTGCTCAGGATACCTGCCGATCCATAGCAATTTACGTGGAATGTCCATATACCTGGTGTGGTTAATGTGAACTTCCGACCGCAAAGCTGAAGTACCTTGGTTAGCAAGATGGACGTTCAACAAAGTTGATGGCTCAAGCAGTCGGGTAGTTCTGCTGCCTTATCTCACTGTCCGATAGAACTCGGACAGACCACGCTTTGCTTCGATAGCAGGTTAGTGCGGTAGGCGAATCTCGGCCAACTGCCACGACACTAGATTGTGCCGCTGCAGTACCAGATTGATCGCTTGTTCTGGCTTATCGCGCTGATAGACCTTGACTATGAACTGGCTGAGTCCGTCATAACCCATCTTGGTCTCGATTTTGTTCGATGTATTGGCCTGGTCATCCTGCGAACCGGGCGCAGTGGCTTCCGCCGTGGTTGTGGACAGGGGCTTTTCGCCTTGCATCATCATGGCTAGCCCCTGCGGCGAAACAATCGCATCAACCATGGCATTGACCATGGCCCCGGCAAAAACCACGCCCACCGCTGCAAGCGGGTTGCCCTGCAGTTTCTGCAGCATCTGGCCGTTCAACTCGGCCTTCAGGTTTTCTTTGACGACGGGAAAGTCCACGTAGCGGGCTAGTTTCGTCGCATTGCGCTCTTGTGCCGCATCTTGCATGCCTTGTACTGCCAGGTACGGCGTGTAGTAGAACCAGCTGGTCAATGCGATAGCCGCAAGAGTCAGGCCGCCTTTCAACTTGTTATCCATGGTGCTTCCTGTTTGAAGTCTGAAGAGTAGTCATCCAGATTGGATACCACATTGCTTTCGTCGGCAATGGCTTGTTGGCCTATCGGGGGTATTGCTGAATGACCGCTCAAGCCGACAAGCAGCCTGTGATCCCGATGGGCAGGCTGCAGGCCGGCCAAAGAGGCCGTTGAGTCGATTGAGCGGGTGCGACCGTTACAAATCCAGGGCGGACGGTGGCTGGAGATCCTACCGGACAGCAGATAAAAAATCTTGACGACATAGTTGCGGTCAATTTGCTGGCAAGCCATCGGCTAATAGCAGCAATCGCTCCATGGCTCGGAATCGGCGGAAATGCGTCGCTTACCTTTCATCGGCTCTTGAAAAGCCGCGACTTCTTCAGTTCGATGGCCATATGCGAGCCGTGACTCTTCGTTGCTGAGCGCTCGTGAACTCAAGCGTTGGAGGCCTGGTGGCCGTGCCAGTGCCATAAATGGAATCCGCGGGAAACGGTATATTGTGCATTTCGAGGTGCCTGGAGTGGCCAATCTCACCTGGCTACCCGGGGCTTGCACGAAAGCGTGCCTCAGCCTCCCGAAACAGCGACTTTGCGTGCTCAACGTTCCATGGCTGTTCGATGAGTGTTTCGTGGTCCCACTCACTGCGCGGCACGGGGGGGGCGAAGAAATCGCCGCCATAAACGTGTAGTGCACAAGTCATCTTCCCTATCGGATTCAGCACTGAGTGGATGACGTCGCGGTCGAGCGTGGCAACATCTCCAGCCCCCAGCGATTTGGCACCTGCTGCCGCGATCGTCGTGCCAGTCCGCTTCCAAAAGACGTTGTCCTCACGCCCTGTATAGATACCGACGACCGAAAACATTTGGTGATTGTGCGGCATCAGGCTCATGCACGGCGCCCAGACAAAGCTGATGACGGTAAGGTCGGGCGATCTGAATAGTGGCGTAAGTCCGGCATGTTCCGGCTCGCCAAGCTCGGCCATGATTCCCGTGCGATCCGAAACCGCTTCGGCCATCAATTCACTAATCGCCTCATGGCCCCCAGAAAGAGCGCTCAAACAATCCTGGATAAAACGATCCTTGTTGAACATACCTCATGCCCTCCAGATTAGGTGCGTCGTGCCAAGGAAGCTCTGCGCAATCGGAGGATTCTTTGGCTATTGACCAAGATATAGCTCAATCCAAGCGCTCGGACTGCTTCCTCTCGCTGCGAGTTTCCGAGAGAACATCCGCGCAAGAAACCTTAATGCTTGAGGACTATGTGTCTTTTCGCATCACGATGCTGCTCCGACCAAATGTGGCCACTGAGAGGAGGCGCGTCGAGACCTCGCAGTTGGGCTTGTAGTTGGCGAGCGGATCAGGCGCCGATTGCCAACCCCAACTCCACATGGCTGGTGGGGTCCAGACAAAACAAAGCCCTCCGGCTGGGGAGGGCTTTGTTTGTGAAGGCGGGGTGGTGTCAGTGCTGATGCCCGTGTTCGCCATGTACATGCTGATGGGCAATTTCCTCGGCAGTCGCCTCGCGTACATCCACTACCGTGAGGGCGAAGCGCAGGGTTTTGCCGCACAGCGGATGGTTGCCGTCCAGCAATACGGTCGGGCCTTTGATCTTGGTAACGAAGTAATAGCGCGGTTCGCCATCCGGGCCGATACGCTGGATCTGGCCGCCTACCTTGATGCCGGGCGGGAAGTCGGCCTTGGGCATGGTGGTGACGAGGGCGTCGTCACGCTCGCCGAAGGTGTCTGCGGTGGCGAGTTCCAGCGTGGTTTGAAAGCCTGATTCCTGACCTTCAAGTGCGGCTTCCAGTTTGGGGAAGAGATTGTCGTAATCGCCATGCAGGTAGGAGACTGGGTTCTTGCCATCGTCGTAAACCAGACCTTGGCTGTCTGTGACTTTCATGCGCAGAGTGACGGCGGTGTTTTGGGTGATTTTCATGGTGGGCAGTGGCCAATAAATTGAGGCGGGAAGGTTCGCAGTTCAGCGGGGGAGTGTCAACTGCGGGCGAGTCGCCTCTCTCACGTCCGGTGGGCGCCGAATATCTGGCTTTATCAACGTGGCATGGCAAAGGCGATCGCCGAATACTACGCGCAGGTTCTGCTAGTCACCTGTCATTGGGTAACTACGCTTCGTCTTCTGCCACAAAGTGCAGCGCCACGGAATTAATGCAGTAGCGCTCGCCGCTGGGCGGCGGACCATCCTCGAACACGTGACCGAGGTGTGCGTCGCACTGGGCGCAGCGCACTTCGGTGCGGATCATGCCGTGGCTGCTGTCGCGCAGGCGGGTGATGCTGCCGGGCACGGCTTCTTCCCAGAAGCTGGGCCAGCCGCAGCCGGCGTCGAACTTACTGCTGGAGCTAAACAGCAGCGCGTCGCAGCAGATGCAGTGATAACGCCCGCGGCGCTGGTGAAAGTAGTGCTCGCCGCTGAATGGACGCTCGGTGCCGGCTTCGCGGGTGACGTGGAATTGTTCCGCGGTGAGTTGCTCGCGCCATTGCTGCGGGGTCTTGAAGATTTTGCTGCTCATGATGTTTTCCTGGGGCGGGAGGAGATCAGTCGAACGGGCGCGCGTTTGCTTACAGCTCGTCCAGCGATTGCGCCAGGTGCGACTCGTCGGCCCAGCGTTCTACCTGCCAGCGCTGGCCGTCAAAAGTAAGCCAGTTCAGGGCGGCATTGGGGATGGGTACCCGGCGCTGTTCATGCAAAGGTTGGCCGCAGGCGATGCGGTAGATGACGTCCAGCACGCCGCCGTGGCTTACCAGCAGCACCGTTTCGCCGTGGTGGTCGGCGGCAAGGCGCTCCAGCGCTGTGCGCACCCGCTGGGCGAACTGGTTCAGGCTTTCGCCGCCGTCCAGGTCGTGCTCGACATCGCGGCGGGCATAGGCCTGCCATGCAGCCGGCTGCTCGCTGGCGCCCGCATGCAGGGTGACGCCCTGCAGGGCGCCGAAGTGGCGTTCGCGCAGGTCCGGCAGCAGAGTGATGTCCAGCGCCAGTGCGGTGGCCACCGGCAGAGCGGTGCAGTGGGCGCGAGCCAGGTCGCTGCTGTACAGGGCATCGAAACGTTGGCCGCGGCGCTGCAGGGCTTGCGCCAGGTGGCTGGCTTGTTCTTCGCCCTGGGCATTCAGCGGGATGTCGGTCTGGCCTTGCAGGCGCCGTTCGGCATTCCAGGCGGTTTCACCGTGGCGTACCAGGCAGAAGCGGGTCAATTGGGTCACGCGGCCTCCGAAGACGACAGATGAAAAAGCGGCGAACGGGTCGCCGCAGTGCAGTACAGACTGTAGCCTGCCTTGGCCTACAGCGCAAAAGCCAGGCCGAGGGGTACGAACAGCAGGCTCAGCAGGTTGCCGATCAGCACGATGGATGCCATGCGATCGGCTTCCTGTTGGTACAGCTCGGCCATCAGGAAGTTCAACACGGCCGGCGGCAGGGCGCCAAATAGGATCACCAGCGCGGCCTGGCTAGCATCCAGCTGCAGTAGGGGCACGGCAATGGCGGCGGCAGCCAGCCCGGTCAGCGGGCACAGCACCGCGCCCAGCAAGCCGATATGCCAGCCTTTGAAGCTGACATCCAGCATGCGCACGCCCAGCGCAAACAGCATCAACGGGATGGTGATCTCGCCCAGTAGCTTGAGGCCGCCCATCAGCCAGTCCGGCAGGTGCCAGCCGGCCAGGCCGAACAGCAAGCCCAGCGCGGTCGCCAGCACGATGGGATTCTTGCCGAGGCTGCGCAGGCTGGTGTGGCGGCTGAAGATGAAGGCGCCCAGGGTGAAGTGCAGCAGATTGGAGATCACGAACAGCACCACAAAGGCGTTGAAGCCCTCGCGACCAAACGCCAGCAGCGCCAAGGGCAGGCCCATATTGCCGCAATTATTGAACATCACCGGCGGCAGCAGGGTACGCGGACTGATACCGGCCAGTCTGGCCACTGGCCAGCTCAGCAGGCCGGAGACCAACACCACCAGTAGTGCCGCCGGCATCAGCTTCCATTGCGCCGCCAGATGGAAATCCTTCGCCGCCAACGCCGAAAACACCAGCAGTGGTACGCAGACATCCATATTGAGCTTGTTGGTGGCGCGCATATCTGGCCGTGCATGGCGGGCATACAGCCAGCCGATCAGCACGATGACCAGTACCGGCAGGATGATAGTGAGAATGCGTTCGAACATGGTGGGGCTCGATGGGTGGGTGCTGCCATTGTGCAGCGTGCGGCCAACCTTGCGGCAAGGGTTTGCTCGCGGTTTGCCGGCGGCGAGGAGAACGCTTTGTTCTGCAGCCGGCGAGCAGAAAGCCAGCCGGCTGCGGCGGAGAGTTACAGGATGCCGACGCCGGAGATCTCGCGCGCCAGGTTGGCCGCATAGTTGTCGGTCATGCCGCCGATGTAATCCAGCACGGCCATATAGGCCAGGTACAGGCTGCTGCCGTGTAGCGGCGCCGCTGGCAGCAAGCCCAGTGCCAGCGCCTGACGGGCGCCCAGCGCCTGCGGCCCTTGCGTTACCTGGGTGTATACCGCGGGTACCACGATATCCAGCACCGTGCCGATGCAGGGGTAGGACGCCAGCTCGGTGACCAGCTTGGTGCGGTGGCGGTAGACCTTCTGGCTGGCCAGCGCCTTGGCATCCAGCAGCGTGCGCTTGATGTCCTGCGCGCAGACATCGATCAGGTCCTTGCCGGGGAAGCGCCCGGTCAGCAGGGTGTCCTGATGCAGCATGAATTTTTCGGCCACTTCCGCCACGCAGCGGCCAACGGCAATGCCGCGCAGCATCGCGCATTTTTGCGTGATGTCCTGGGTGTGCCACACCCGCTCCATCTCGCCGAAGTGGCTGAACAGCGCTTCGAACTCATGCACGTCGAGGATGCCGATTTCTACCGCGTCTTCCAGGTCCAGGATGGCGTAACAGATGTCGTCGGCCGCCTCCATCAGGTAAGACAGTGGATGGCGCGCCCACTCGTGTTCGCCTTTGCGGATCAGCCCCAGCTCGGCCGCCACGCGTTCAAAATAGGGCAGTTCGGTGCGGTACAGGTTGAACTTGCCGCGGGCCTGCGCCGGTTGCGCATCGGAGGTCCACGGGTACTTGATCAGCGCGCCCAGCGCCGCCGAGGTCAGGCGCATGCCGCCTTCACCGCGATACATCTCCAGCGTAGACACCATGCGCAGGCCGTGGGCATTGCCTTCGTAAGTCTGGATGTCCTGCCGTTCGGCGGCGCCCAGGCCCTGCAGCCATTGGCTGTGGGTCGGGTCACGGAACCATTCGCGCAGTGCGTCTTCGCCAGTGTGGCCGAACGGCGGGTTGCCGATGTCGTGGGCCAGGCAGGCGACCTGTACCGCGCCGCCGATGTCGAACGGCGTGTAACCGGGCGGCAGGCTGCCGGCCGCTTGCAGCATGGCGCCGACGCGGTTGCCCAGGCTGCGGCCAACACTGGCGACTTCCACACTGTGGGTGAGGCGGTTGTGGGTATGGTCATTGGGCGCCAGCGGATGCACCTGGGTCTTGCGGCCCAGGCGGCGGAAGGCACTGGAAAACACCACGCGGTCGTGGTCGATGTGAAAGTCGCTGCGCAGGCCGGCGGCGCCTTCCAGCGTGGCCGGGGTGTGGGTCTCGCAGATCACGCCATCGCGGACTTTGAAGCGGCGGGTGGACAGTAGTTGTTCCCATTGCATGCGGCTGGCGCTCATGGCGGTGTTCCGGTGAAGGTTTGCCTGCATGATGCCAGAAACATAGCTGGTGCTGCAGCGCAATTTGTAAACTCAAAGTTTATATATGACAAATGCGGCGTATACTGGCAGGCGGTGTATGCGCCCGGTAGTGGCGGCAGTTTGTAGCGGCTGTGTTTAGATGCGCTCGCCACCTGCTTGACGCCTTGATAGTGTTGTCCGCTGGAACAGCTGCCGGCGCGGCTGCCGATGCCGATAATACGGGGCGCCCGTCAAATGCGTAACGGTTGGCTGCTGGCCGGCGACGGCGTGCGCGTTTTGCCGCGGCGGGTGGTCTTGTCCATGTGCCGGCTTTGTAACCCTTGAATGAATGATGCCCACGACGTGACTGTCGCTCACCCAAAACTGATTCTGCTGGCGGTCTGCCTGGTGGCGCTGATGAGCACTGCCGGCGTTGCCATGCCTTACCCGATTCTGGCGCCCATCTTTGTGGATGCGCCGGCGGATGCCTTCAATCACTTTGCCGGTCTGCCGCCCAAACTGCTGCTGGGGCTGGCGCTGGCGGCCAACCCGCTGGGCATCCTGCTGGGCAGCACCTTCATCGGCGCGCTGTCGGACCGCCTTGGCCGCCGCCGCATCCTGCTGACCACGCTGACATTGACCTTGCTGGGCTACTTGCTGACCGCCTGGGCATTGGACATGCGCTGGTACCTGCTGTTTGTGTTTGCGCGTTTTCTTACCGGCGTGACCGAGGGCAATGTGGCGGTGGCGCGTGCCATCGTGGCGGATCTGCATCCACAGCTGGATCGCGCCCGCAGCTTTGCCATTCTCAATGCTGTGCTGTACATGGGCTGGCTGGTGGGGCCGATGATCGGCGGCTTTACCCTGCCGCTGGGCGAGCCGGTGCCATTCCTGATCGGCGCGTTTACCTTGCTGCCATGTCTGGCCATCCTGCTGTGGGTGCTGCCGGAAACCGGCGAGGCCGGCGGGTTACAGGGCTTGTCGCTGCTGGCGGTGGTACGCAAGCAGCACGCCTTCAGCCTGTTGCGACAGGACAAACTGTTGGCCGCATTGTTCTGGATGCAGCTGCTGTTTGCCCTTGGCGTCAATGCCTTCTACGAATTCTATCCGCTGTGGCTGGTGGAGTTCGCCCGCCTGGACAGCACCGGCATCGCCTGGGTGACGGCCGGCCTGTGCCTGCTGATGACGCTGTCCAGCGCCTTGTTGGGTAAACGCGGTCACGGCGGTGAACCGCTGCTGCTGGCCCGGCGCAATGCGCTGATTGTCGCGCTCGGCCTGCTGTTGCTGGCCGGGTTGCCGGCCATGCCCGGCATGCTGCTGGTGATGGCGCTGGGCTTGCCGCTGGCAATCTACAACGCCTTGCTGCCAGCCTGGTGCGCCGAACAGTTTGCCCATTATGGCCAGGGCGCGGTGATGGGGCTGCTGTCTACCGTGTTCTGCATCAGCAATGTGCTGGTGGCCTTGCTGGGCGGCGGGCTGACCTTGCTGGATACGCGGCTGACCATCGCCCTGGGTGGTGGTATGTGCCTGCTGGCGGTATGGCAGCTAGGCAAGTTGGCCGCCATGCCGCATACCGTGAAGCAGCCCTCCTGATGGCGATCGACGGCATGTTGCAGCGCCTCAAGACCGCTGGCGCCCAGACGGTGCAGCAACTGGCCGCGGAGAGTGGCCTGAGCGGGATGGGGGTGCGCAAACAGTTGCTGCAGCTGCAGGCCGAAGGCTTGGTGGCCTGCGAGCTGCGGCGCGAGGGTGTCGGGCGGCCGGCGCAATACTGGCGGCTGACCGCCGCGGGCCACGCTTATTTCCCGGACCGGCACAACGAGTTGAGCGTGCAGCTGCTGCAGCTGCTGGACGAACAGCTGGGCGCCGCCGGGCTGGAGGCGCTGATTGTCGCACGCACACAAGAGGCCGAGCTGCGCTATCGGCAAGCGCTGACGGCGCTGGAGCCGGGGGCGCGGCTGCAGCAGCTGGCTGAGCTGCGCACTGCGGAGGGTTATATGGCGCAGGTACGGCAGGAGGGCGCCGATTGGTTGCTGCTGGAGCATCATTGCCCGATCTGCGCCGCTGCCAGTCGCTGTCAGGGTTTCTGTCGTGCGGAGTTGCAGCAGTTCCGTCGCCTGTTCGCCGGGGTGGCGGAGGTGGAACGCAGCGAGCATCTGCTGGCAGGCGGGCAACGCTGCGTGTACCGCATCCGTGCGCTGCACAATTGAAAACACCCCGCAGCGCGGGGTGTTGTGGCGTGAGCTTGTTATAGCCCCAGGGCCGGGCGCTGCTTGTTAACCTTGCGGCGTGCCATCGGAATTTCGTAACCCAGCATGAACAGCGCGGCCTCGAAGTGGCGCAGCGCATTCGGGCCGTGGCACCAGGCTGCGCTAGCGCTTTGCAGTGCCGCACAGGCAATCCAGCTGGCCTGGATCTTCCACTCGGCGTGAAAGCGGCTGCGATTGGCCAGCTGCTTGAAGTGCAGCATGTCGGTGCTGGGATTGCGGTTCATGGTAGAGGCGCCGGGGGCCCACGGGAAGCACAGGGCTTCGGGTAGCAGCATGCGGCGGCTTTCGCAGAATTGGCGTACCAGAAAGCCCATGGCGGCACCAATGCGCCCGTCGTACATCATGATGTTGTCACCGGCCAGCGCGTACACCTTGGTAAAACCGGCATTCATGCGCAGCTCGCCGTCAAACGGCGCCGCGTCCGGCTCGGCCGACTGCAGGATGTCCAGGCTGCGGCGCAGCTTGTCCAGCAGCTGCGGGTGGTTCGCCGTGGCCCAGTCACGGTTATAGGTGTAGAGCTTGATGACCTTGCCACCGGAGCCCCACAGCAGGACATCGTTGATGGCTGCCAGCAGGGAGTGGCTGTCTGCGTCGCGCAGGGCGGAGCGCAGCCGCAGCCGGTAGTCGTCCAGTAGTGTCTGGCTTTCATCGAAATGCCGGCCGTTCCAGTAGAAGCGCTGAAAGGCCTCTTCGAGGGTGTTGGCGTTGAAGTCGCGGTCGTAGTTGGCGGGCAGGATTTTGTCGCGCACTTTGAACTGGTGCTCGCCAAAACTTTCGCCATCCAGCCAGCAGGCCAGCTGGCTGACAAATTCGGCGACAGCTGGCTGCTGCAGATAGTGGTTCTTGCTGGTCATTTCTTGAGGGTAACCCTGATTGCTTATGGGCTTTGCCTACAGGCAGCCATGGGCTGTCATGAGGGGGGCTAGCAAAGCAATGGCAGTATTCTCTCACAGTGAGCGTATTACACAAACAGTTTAAATGTTAATGGCATTTATAGATATTGATAAATATTCCATTGGCAAAATAAAATCAATCATTCGCTTTAATGTGGCTTAGAAATTTGTTTAAACAAAAGCGTTTGCTATCAAATAGGCGGGTGTACAGCCGCGGCTTTTGTTGTTTTTTAGCGACTGCCTTACAATCAAAGTATTGGTTACATGGCGTGAACGACAAATGAAATACGAGCACTTGGTACAGATGTGCAACCCGCAAGCGTTGGACATGAACATCAGCCGCGCCCAGCTATGGCAGGGTTTGGTGTTGCGTGCGGAGGATCCGCAGCGGTTCGATGAAAACATCAGCGAAGTACGCATCCTGGAGCGCAGCGATGACACACTGCGGCGGGAAGTGTTGTTCGGCGCGCTGGTGGTGCGCGAACAGGTGCAGTTCACCGAGCTGCTGGAGGTGCATTACCACACCGAGCCCAGTGACCAGCACATCGGTGGCCGCATGAGCATGCGCATCGAGGAGCCGCAGCCGGGGAAACTGTTTCTGCGCTTCTGCTATATCAACGATTTGCCGGAAAAGCCGGATGTCAGCGATAGCAACGACCCCAGCTATTTTGTGCCGTACCTGAAGTCTGCCTATCACCAGGCCGACATGGATACGGCCAAGCGCATACTGGAGCTGGCAGTAGCGGGCGTGCTGGGCAGCCGCTAAGCCCGCCTGGCCGCCATCAAACCGCCACGCCTTGAGCGTTGGCGGTTTTTTTATGGCCGCACGGCGGGAATGACAGTTGCGGCTTGCAAAAATATAGACGACGTTCAAAAATGAACGACGTTCATATTTTTGGTGCCGCCATGGAAAACCTCAGCCGCCGCGAGCGCAAGCAGCGCGAAAGTGCTGACCTCATTGCCGATGCCGCTTATGCGCTGTTCGAGCAGCGAGGCTACGATCAGGTCAGCATGGAAGACATTGCCCGCGCCGCCGATGTCGCCAAAGGCACCTTGTACAGCCGGTTTCCGGCCAAAGAGGCGATTCTGGTGCATTGCTTCCACCGTGCGCTGGCGGCCGATGCCCCGCAGCTGCTGCATGATTTGCAGCAGTTGGCAGATTGCCGCAGTCGGCTGCGGCATTTCTTCCATGCCTCGGCGGCCTGGTCGCGGCAGCAGCGCGGCTACTTGCGTCCGTATCTGCGCTATCGCTTTGCCACCGCCTTCGATGCACAGCGCGAACGCAGCCAGCTGGGCATGCTGCTGAGCTCGCTGCTGGCCGCGGGTGTGGCGGCCGGCGAAGTGCGGGCGGATCTGCCGCTGCCGCAGCTGGTGTTGGCGCTGGAGATGCTGTACTCCGGCGTGTTGATGACCTGGCTGGAGCAGGACGACGACCTGACGCAGCGCATGGACGACATGCTGGCGCTGTTCTTTGCCGGAGCGGAGGTGCGTCATGCTTGACTGGAGCGCAGTACGCGCCGCCGGCGCGGAGCAAAGCGGCGGCAAGGCGGCCAGGCTGGCGCAGCTGGCCGGGTATGGACTGCCGGTGCCGGATGGCCGGGTGTTGCCGGCCAGTCTGCATCGGCAATGGTTGGCCGCAGGCCGCCCGGCACTGGCGCAGTGGCCGCCGTTGGTCGCCGCTTTGCAGCAGCTGCCGGCAACATGGCGAGCGCTGCCGCTGGCGGTGCGTTCCTCGGCGCTGGCGGAAGACGGCAGCGAGTACTCTTTTGCCGGCATCCACGCCAGCGTGCTGGGCGTGCGTGGCGAAGCGGCATTGCTGCAGGCGATAGCCGAGGTATACGCCTCCATCGATACACCGCAGGCGCACGCCTATCGGCAGCGCTTTGACATCGCCGAGCAGGCGGTGGCGATGGCGGTGCTGATCATGCCGCTGCTGGATGCCGAAGCCGCCGGCGTGGCGTTCAGCTGCAATCCGGCCAATGGCCGACAGGATCAGCTGCTGATTCAGGCCACTTTCGGCCTGGGGGAGGCACTGGTAGCCGGCGCGGCGGACCCGGATGAGGCGCTGCTGACCGTCGCGCTGCACGGCCCGCACACGGTCGAGCACTACCGGGTTGGCCGCAAGCAGCAACAAAGCCGCGTGCAGATCGATGGCCGGGTGGCGTTGCAGGCTGGCGGCCCGCAGGGGCGGGTGCTGGATGAAGACAGCCTGCAACAGCTGGCGGAACTGTGCCGCGACGTGGCCGAGGCACTGGACGATACCCGCCCGTGCTTCGATATCGAATGGCTGCGCAGTGGTGGCCGCTTCTGGCTGCTACAGGCGCGTCCGGTCACGCAACTGGACGAGGCGCTGCCGCCCGGCCTGGCGCCGCAAGGCGGCTTCTGGTCCAACGGCAACAGCCGAGACGTGGCGCCCTATGTGATGACGCCGCTGGACTGGAGCAGCAGCCGCGTACTGGTGAACCGGCTGCTGACCAGTGCTATGCGCCACTGCGGCTACCGCCCGCACCCCGGCGCGGAACGCAGCAGGTTGTTCGCCGGCCGGTTGTACCTGCACCTGAGCCTGATCCAGTGGGAAATGTGCGACAGCCTGGGCGTGACTCCCGCCGTGATCAACGAGCTGACCGGCGGCTACCAGCCGGAAATCACTCCCGCGCCGGCCACGCTGCGCCGGCGGCTGGCCATCGGCTGGCGCATGCTGAAACTGATGCGTGCCACCGCCGGCATTCGCCGTGGGGCAGAGCGGCACTACCGGCAGGCACTGGCCGAGGTGTGCGGCTGGCGGCAGCGCATCCACCCGGGCATCAGCGACGACGCCTTGTGCCAGGCCTTGCTACAACTGACGCAGCAAGTGGATGCCAACGACTCGCTGCACTTCCTGCAGGCATCCGGCGGCGGCTCGCTATCGCTGCTGCTCAAACTGCTGGACAAACATGCGCCGGGACGCAGCCATGCACTGAGCAACGGCCTGCTGGCCGACAATCCGCTCAGCATCACCGCGCAGCAGAACCTGCAATTGCTGCAGCTGGCGGCACTGGCGGGGCAAGACCCGGCACTGGCCGCCTGGCTGCACGATAGCGGGCGCGACAACGACAACTGGCGGCAACGTTGGCCGCAGGGCACGCCGTTCGGCGATGGTTTCGCCGTCTTCCTCGACGACTACGGCCACCGCGCGGTCTATGAGTCCGACAGCAGCCAGCCGCGCTGGCGTGAGGCGCCTGGTTATCTGTTCGATGCGCTGGCCGGTCTGGTGCGGGTGGATGCCGCGGCGCTGACGGCACGGCGCAGCCAGCAGGCGCAACAGGCGTATGCCGCTACCCGCCGTGTGCTGCCCTGGTGGTGGCGTCCGCTGCTGCGGCCGTTGGTACGGCAGTGTGCGCTGGAACTGGGGCAGCGCGAACTGGCGCGCAGCGGCATCGTGGCCTACCTGGAGCCGCTGCGTCAGCTGCTACGGTTGGCGGGCGAGCGCATGGTGCAGCGAGGCACGCTAAACGAGTGGGACGACGTGTTCTACCTGACCGGCCGCGAGCTAGTGCAGGCGCTGCACGGCGCGCGCGGCGGCAGTTTTGCCGCGCTGGCCGCCGACCGCCGGCGCCAGCGCGCGGCATGGCAGACGCAGCAGCTGCCGGATGTGATCCACTACGGCGCCAGCCATGCCGCCACGCCGCCGGTGGCGGCGGTCAGTGGCGAGCTGCTGCAAGGTTTGCCCGTCGCCAGCGGCCGTGCGCGCGGACGGGTGTGCCGGCTGCTGCAACCCGCCGATGGTGCGCGATTGCAGCCGGGTGACATTCTGCTGGCGCCGTCCACCGACCCGGCGTGGACGCCGCTGTTTCTCAAGGCCGGCGGGCTGATCATGGAAACCGGCGGCTACCTGTCGCATGGCGCCATCGTAGCGCGCGAGTTCGGCGTGCCGGCGGTGGTGAACCTGCCGGGCGTGCTGGCCCTGTTGCAGGATGGTGAGCTGGTGGAGGTGTGTGGCAGTAGCGGTACTGTGCGCCGGCTGGAGCAAACCTAAAACCGTGCGGCCAACCTGGTAGCTTGGCCGCAGGCGGGCTGCTGCTTGCTAACCGTGTTGTGTACCCAGGCCTAGGGGCGCCGATGCCGAGCATGCCTGCAGTACGGCATGGCGGCGTAATCCCGGAGCGGCAGCTGGCGCTGCTTAGCCGGCGTTGGTCAGCTGCTGTGCCACCGTGGCCAGCGTGGCGTCGTCCAGCGCCGGTAGCAGCAGGGTCTGCTGCCCGGCGGTGTAGTGCTTGCCCTGCGAGCGGCGATACAGCGGGTCGTAGTGGTTGACCAGCAGCTCGCCCACCAGGGTGTCGAAGTCGCCGCTGCGCGCCATCGCATACCAGGCCTCCAGCTGCGCCTTGCTGTGCACATTGCGCAGGAAGTTCAGCTGGGTCACCAGCCGTTCCGGCTCGGCCAGATAGAAGTCGTAGTCCTGCTTCAGGAAGGCAACGCGTGCGGCCAATGGTGCCTCCACCTGCAGGCAGGGGCTTTGGTGCATGCGCTCGAACAGTGCGTCCGGCAAGGCGACAAAGCCGATCTTCTTGCTTTCTGCCTCTACGAATACCGGGCGCGCCGGGTCTAGTGCCTTGATGGCGGCGGCCAGCTGGCTGTCAAAGCCTTTCTGGCTGGGTTGCTCGGTATCCGGCAGCCGGCCCAGCACCGAGCCGCGGTGCACCGCCAGCCGTTCCAGATCCAGCACCTGGGCGCCGGCGCGGGCCAGCGCCGCCAGCAGTCGGCTCTTGCCGCTGCCGGTCGGGCCGCCGATCACCTGCAGCCGCAGCTGGCTGGGCAGCGTGGCCAGCTCGGCCAGCACCTGGTGACGATAAGCCTTGTAGCCGCCCTGCAGCTGGTGCGCCGCCCAGCCGATCTGCGCCAGAATGATGGCCATGGAGCCGGAGCGCTGCCCCCCGCGCCAGCAGTACACCAGCGGCCGCCACGACTTGGGGTGGCCGGCGAACTGTTCGTCCAGATGGCGGGCGATGTTGCGCGCGGCAATGGCGGCGCCCACCTTGCGCGCCTCGAACGGCGACACCTGCTTGTACAGGGTGCCCACCCGCATGCGCTCCTCGTCGCTCATCACCGGGCAGTTGATGGCGCCGGGGATGTGATCCTCGGCGAATTCCGCCGGCGTGCGCACGTCGATGATCTCGTCAAACTGGGACAGCTGTGCTACGGTCGCGGCCTTGAACAACATGGTTTTGTGGGCTTCTTTGATGGCTGATATCAGATTGACGCAATTGTCTCACGGCGGCGGTTGTGGCTGCAAAATCGCGCCGTCCGTACTGCAATCGATTCTTGCCGGCGCCAAGGACCTGCTGCCGTACCCGGACTTGCTGGTGGGGCGCGAAACCAGCGACGACGCGGCGGTATACCGCCTGAACGACAGCCAGGCGCTGGTGGCCACCACCGACTTCTTCCTGCCCATCGTCGATGACGGCCACGACTTTGGCCGCATCGCCGCCACCAATGCCATTTCCGACATCTACGCCATGGGCGCCACGCCGATCATGGCGCTGGCCATTGTCGGCATGCCGGTGAACACGCTGCCGGTGGAGGTGATTCGCGACATCCTGCAGGGCGGCGAATCGGTGTGCCGCGAGGCGGGCATCCCGATTGCCGGCGGCCACTCCATCGATGCGCCGGAGCCGATCTACGGCCTGGTGGTGATGGGGCTGATGCACCCGGACCAGATCAAGCGCAACTGCGATGCCAAGGCGGGCGACGTGCTGATCCTCGGCAAGGGTCTGGGTGTGGGCGTACTGGCGCAGGCGATGAAAAAAGGCCTGCTGGACGATGCAGGCTACCGCGCGCTGATCGCTTCCACCACCCAGCTCAACAAGGTGGGCGGGCAGCTGGCGTCGCTGGATGCGGTGCATGCGCTGACCGACGTTACCGGCTTTGGCCTGCTCGGCCACCTGCTGGAAATCTGCCGCGGCTCCAACCTTGCCGCCCATGTGGACATGGCCAGCGTGCCGGTGATCCGCGAGGCGCGCGGCTTTGCCGAGCAGGGCATCGGTCCGGGCGCCATCGAGCGCAACCTGGCCAGCTTCGGTGCCGATGTGCACTGCGCCGACAGCGTGGCCGACTGGCAGCTGCGGGTGCTGGCCGATGCGCAGACCAGCGGCGGCCTGCTGGTGGCAGTGGCGCCGGAGGCGGCGGAACAGGTGTTGCAGCTGTTCCATGCCGCCGGCTTTGAATACGCCAGCCGCATCGGCGTGCTGGCGGCGGGCGATCCGCGCATTCACGTGAGTTGATACGGCTTGCGGCCAACCCTGGCCGCGAGGCACAAAAAAAGCAGCCAGTCTGGCTGCTTTTTTGTTGCCGAAAACCGGGCGCGACTAGTCCGGCACGCTCACATCGAATGCATCGCCAATGGCAAAGAAATGCCCACCGGCGATGTAGTGCAGCGTGCGTTTGGCGTCGTCGAGAATCGGCTGCCAGTGGCCATTGGCAAACAGTTCCGGGTCTGCCCAGGCAGACACCACCTCACCGATGAACAGGTCGTACTGCTGCTGGTTGTGCGGCTCGCGCAGCAGCTTGCATTCCAGCCAGCCGGCACAGCCGGCCACATGTGGCGCGGCCACCGCGTGGCCGGACATGGCAACAAGGCCGCTGGCGGCGAACTTGTCGGCCACCTGCAGTCCGCTGTCCGAGCCTACCTGCAGCACCGCAGCCGCCTGTGGCTGCAGCGGCACGTTGAGTACGAACTCGCCGGAAGCCTCGATCAGCTGGCGGCTAAGCGTGGCCTTGTCGATCACCACCGCCACCTTGGGCGGATTGAAATCCAGCGGCATGCTCCAGGCGGCGGCCATTACGTTGTGGCGGCCACCGTGGGCGCTGCTTACCAGCACCGTGGGGCCGTGGTTGAGCAGGCGGTAGCATTTGGTCAGGTCGACAGGTTGGTAATCGGGCATGGCGGTTCTCATGGCAGGCACAGCCGGCGCAGATAGCTGCCGGCGGTGCGCAGATCCTGGGCGATGGCGGCGCGCACGCCGTCGGCATCATCGTTTTGCAGCGCGGTAATCAGCATGTCGTGGGCGTCGTTCATGGTTTTCCATACCGCCAGATCCTGGTGCAGCTGGTTGGAGATCGGGCCAACGTGCAGCCACACTGTCTCAATCAGCGACAGCAGTAGCGGCGAGTTGGCTGCCAGGTACAGCTGTAGATGGAACAGCTCGTTGGCATCCAGGTAGCCTTTTACATCGTCGGCAGCGATGGCGACGGCCATCGCCTGGCACAGCGCCACCAGCTGCTCGCGTCCGGCTGCATCCAGCCGCTGCGCGCCCAGCCAGGCGGCCTGGCCTTCCAGCAGGATGCGGTTCTGCAGGATGTCGTCGAACTGCGCTACGGTCAGCTGCGGCACCGTTACGCCGCAGTTGGGGGTATTCACCAGCGCTTTTTCTGCGGCCAACCTTTGCAGCGCGGCGCGCACCGGCATCTGGCTGACGCCCAGCTCACTGGCCAGGTGGTTGATCTTCAGGCGCTCGCCCGGCAGCCAGCGCCCCAGCATCAGCATGTGGCGCAGTTTGTCGTAGGTGTCGTCCTGCAGGGTAGAGGCGGAAGCGGTCTTCATGATCGGGCGGCTAACAAAGTTGGCCGCAAGCATAGCAGAGCGGCCGGCGGGTGCAAGTTTGCATTTGATCAAATATTGACAATACAATTTGATCAAATTCACCATGCGCAGCACAATCTGCGAGTTGCCGCGGTTTTCTGAGTTGCCAGGGATGGCGCAAGCTGGGCAGGGACGGGAGCCAACGGCCCCTCGACATCGCATACCGGAGGAGAATGACCATGAATGAACAACTCGCCGCGTTCATACGCGAACACCACATCCACGAGGTGGAGTGCGTGATACCGGACATGACCGGGGTGGCGCGCGGCAAGATCGTGCCCAAGAACCTGTTTCTGGCCGAGGACAGCATGAAGATGTCCAAGGCGGTGCTCACCATCACCGTCAACGGCGAGTTCGCCGAGTTCGAGCGCTTTGCCGGCGCCAACGACCCGGACATGGTGTGCCGCCCGGACCCGTCTACCATCCGCCTGGTGCCGTGGGCGATCGAACCGGTGGCGGTGGTGATCCACGACTGCGAGGATTTCGACGGCACCCCGGTTGGCATCTCGCCGCGTGCGGTGCTGCGCAAGGTGCTGAAGCTGTACGAAAACCGTGGCTGGCGCCCAGTGGTGGCGCCGGAGATGGAGTTCTACCTGATCCGCCAGAACAACAACCCGCACGAGCCGCTGCGCCCGCCATCCGGCCGCGCCGGCCGCTCCGAGGTGGGGCGCCAGTCGTTCTCCATCGACGCGGTCAACGATTTCGACCCCTTCTTCCAGGAGCTGTCGGCGTTCTGCGAGGCGGCCAAGCTGAACGTAGAAACGTTGATCCACGAGGTGGGCGCCTGCCAGATGGAGATCAACTTCAGTCACGGCGACGCGATGGCACTGGCCGACCAGGTGTTCCTGTTCAAGCGCGCGGTGCGCGAGACCGCCTACCGTCACAACATCTTCGCCACCTTCATGGCCAAGCCGATGGAAGGCGAGCCGGGCAGCGCCATGCACATCCACCAGAGCATCGTGGACGCTGAAACCGGCGACAACATTTTCTCGCAAGCAGACGGTAGCGCCAGCGAGCTGTTCTTCCACCATATCGGCGGCATGCAGCGCTACCTGCCGCGGGCGATGCCGATGTTCGCGCCGTATGTAAACAGCTATCGCCGCCTTAGCCGCCACACCGCGGCGCCGATCAATGTGCGCTGGGGCTATGACAATCGCACCTGCGGCATCCGTATTCCGCCGTCTGGCCCGGCTGCGCGGCGGGTGGAAAACCGCGTGCCCGGCGTGGACGTGAACCCGTATCTGGCGATGGCGGCGACACTGGCCTGCGGCTACCTGGGCATGGTGAACCAGATCGAACCGTCGGCGCCGATGAACGACAGCGCCTACGACCTGGACTACGAGCTGCCGCGCAGCCTGGAAGACGCGGTGGCGCTGATGCAGGCCTGCCCGGAGCTGGCGGAGATCCTGGGCGAGGACTTCGTGCAGGCATTCTGCGCGGTGAAAGAGAAGGAGTTTGAAACCTTCAGCCGCGGCATCACCGCCTGGGAGCGCGAGCACCTGCAGCTGCATGTCTAAGAGCCCGCTGGCGATCGGTGGCGCGGCGGCGCGAGTTCGACTCAAGAGTGCGCATTGACGCTAGGTCGATTCCGCGCCCCTCCATTTTTGCCTGCTCTCGCGCTGGCTCGTAAACCGATTTTCGGTTACGCACTGAATGAATTCACGGCGTGCGGCCAACCTTGGCCGCCGCCGGCACACAATACAAGACAAGGAGAGCACCATGAGCACTCGCCATGGCATCAATTGGGACAAGGCGCAGGCGCTGCAAGTCGCCGAGCGCAACGCCTTCATCGGCCGCATGCCGCGTTCGCGCGAGCTGTCGTCGCGCGCTGCCGGCCACCTGTTGTTCGGCGTGCCGCTGCACTGGATGAACGACTGGTCGACGCCGTTCTCGCTGTACGTGGCAGCGGCGCAAGGCGCACGCTTCCAGGACGTGGACGGCCACGACTACGTGGATTTCTGCCTCGGCGACACCGGCGCCATGTTCGGCCACAGCCCCAGGCCGGTGGCCGATGCCATCGCCCACCAGGCGCAGCGCGGCTACACCGCCATGCTGCCCAGCGAGGACGGCGTGTGGGTGGCACAGGAGCTGGCGCGCCGCTTCGGCCTGCCGTACTGGCAGTTCGCGCTGTCGGCCTCGGACGCTAACCGTTTTGCCATCCGCTGGGCGCGGGCGATCACCAAGCGCAGCCAGGTGCTGATTTTCAATGGCTGCTACCACGGCACGGTGGACGACGTGTTCGTCGACCTGGTGGACGGCCAGCCGCAGACCCGCGATAGTCTGCTGGGTCAGGTGTACGACATCACCCAGCACACCCGCAGCGTGGAGTTCAACGATCTGGCTGCACTGGAAGCCGCGCTGCAGGACGGCGAGGTGGCCTGCCTGCTGGCCGAGCCGGCGATGACCAATATCGGCATGGTGCTGCCGCAGCCCGGTTTCTGGCAGGCGGCGCAAGAACTATGCAAGCGCTACGGCACGCTGCTGCTGATCGACGAAACCCACACCATCAGCAGCGGCCCCGGCGGCTACACCCGCGCCCACGACCTGCGGCCGGATCTGCTGGTGGTCGGCAAGCCGGTGGCCGGCGGCGTGCCGTGTGCGGTGTATGGTTTTAGCGAGCAGACCGCGCGCCGTGCGGAAGAGGCCAAGCGCACCGCGCCGCCGGGGCACAGCGGCATCGGCACCACGCTCACCGCCAACCTGCTGGCGATGGCGGCGATGCGCGCCAATCTGGCCGAGGTGATGACTGACAGCGCCTACCAGTACATGTTCGGGCTGGCGGAAAGGTTGGCCGCAGGCTTGCGTGGCGTCATCGCGCAGCACGGGCTGCCGTGGTGTGTGACGCAGATCGGCGCGCGCACCGAGTTCCAGTTCACCGCCACGCCGCCCGTCAACGGCAGCGAGGCCGACCAGATCCTGGACAGCGAGCTGGAGCACATCGTGCACCTGTTTCTGCTCAATCGTGGTCTGCTGATCACGCCGTTCCACAACATGATTCTGGTGTGCCCGGACACCACCGCGGCCGATGTCGACCGGCTGGTGGCGGCTTTTGGCGACTTCGTGGCAGCGGTGAAATAGCGCAGTAACCCGGTATTGTCGGGCATTCTGCCGCCGCATCGACTGGGTGGCGCAGAGCAAGGGCATGCGGCCGTTGGCCGCATGCCCTTGTGCCTTGGTGCCGCAACAGCGTTGTCTGCCGACACTAGCGTCGAAGTCGCCAGCACATCCGGGGTGATGGCAGCGCCCCCTCTGCACGAATGGCGCGATTGTTCGCGGCGCTCAACTGTTGGCCGCATGGGCGATGGCGAGTGCTGTCAGCCGCCGCCGCTGGCTCCCGCCCCGCAAAATTCATATAGTGGCAGCCTTTTCCCGCACCACGTCACACCATGCCTGCTACCCACACCCTGTTTCAGTCTGCCCAGCGTCAGCATCTGACTGGCGAGCTTGCCGCCGCCGAGGCGCTGTACCGCCAGCATCTTGCGGCCTACCCCGACGATGCTGCCGGCCAGCATTGGCTGGGTTGCGTGTTGCACCAGCAAGGGCGGGATGCGGAGGCGCTGCCGTGGCTGCAGCGGGCGGTGCAGGGCGACAATAGCCAGGCAGCATGGTGGTTCAGTCTTGGCATCGTCTGTGCCAGCCTGCAGCACTATGCCGAGGCGGTGGTGGCGTTCCGCGCCGCGCTGGCGCTGGATGCGCGGCAGTATTTCTTCTGGACCAATCTGGGGGCCAGCGAGGCGGCGCTGGGCCATGGCGCGCTGGCGGAACAGGCGTGGCAGCAGGCGCTGCAGCTGAAGCCGGCGCTGCCGGATGCCTGGTTTCTGCTCTCCGCCCACTATGCGGCCAACGGCGATGCTGCCGCTGCCCAGCAGTGCAACTATCGCGGCATCGTCTGTGAGGGGGCTGTCAAGCATCCGCCGGCCACGCTGGCGCAGGCGCTGCACGAAATTGGCCAGCCAGAAGCGGCGCAGGCGCTGCTGCGGCAATGGCTGCAGCAGGAGCCGGACAATGCCATCGCCCGTCATCTGCTGGCGGCCTGCGGCGGGGGCGACGCCCCGCCGCGCTGTAGCGACAGCTATGTGCAACAGGCGTTCGACCAGTTTTCCGGCCATTTCGATCACAAGCTGGCCGAGCTGGGCTACCAGGGACCGGCGCTGGTGGCGGCGCTGGCGAGGGAGCAAGGTTGGCCGCATGCCGGCTGGCGCATCGCCGACCTGGGTTGCGGCACTGGGCTGGTCGGCCAGGTGCTGCAGCCGTATGCCCGTTACCTGGTCGGTGTGGACCTGAGCACCGGCATGTTGGCGCAGGCGCGGGGCAAGGGTATCTACCAGCTGTTGCAGCAGGCGGAGCTGGGTGCCTGGCTGCAAGAGCAGGATGAGTTGTTCGAGCTGGTGGTGTGCATGGACACCTTCATCTACATCGGTGATCTGTCCCGCGTACTGCCGGCCATCGCCGATAGCCTGCGCCCCGGCGGGCAGCTGGTGTTTTCCAGCGAATGGCTAGGCGACGACGATGCCGTCGGTTTTCGCCTCAATAGCAGCGGCCGCTACAGCCACGCGCCGGATTATCTGGTCGCGCAATTGGCCGCCGCCGGTTTTGCCCGCTGGCAGAGTCAGCCGGTGATACTGCGCCAGGAATCCGGGGTGCCGATGCGTGGCGAGCTGTACAGCGCCTGGTTGGCGGCATGAAAAAGCCCGGCGCGGGGCCGGGCTGGTAGCTTGTAGCAAGGCTGCGCTCAGGCATTGCTGGACAGCATCTCGCTGGCGTGTTGCCGCGTGGTGGCGGTGATGTCCTCGCCGCCCAGCATGCGGGCGATTTCCAGTACCCGGCCCTCGGCATCCAGCGCGGCGATGCGGCTGACGGTGCGGCCGCCTTCCGCCGCCTTGCTCACGCGCCAGTGCTGGTTGCCGCATGACGCCACCTGTGGCAGGTGGGTGACGCACAGTACCTGGTAGCGTTCGCCCAGTTGCTTGAGCAGCTTGCCCACCACCTCGGCAACGCGGCCGCCGATGCCGACGTCCACTTCGTCGAAGATCAGCGTCGGCACGCTGGCCACCTGGCTGATCACTACCTGCATCGCCAGGCTGATGCGCGACAGCTCGCCGCCGGAGGCGACCTTGGCCAGCGGTCGCAGCGTGCTGCCCTGGTTGGCCGCCACCAGGTATTCGATGGTTTCCAGACCGTGGGCGGTCGGCTCGCTGGCCGCGGACAGCTCAATGGCGAAGCGGGCGCCTTCCATCGCTAGGCGCTGCATCTCGTTGCCGATGCGCGCCGACAGCTCGGCGGCGGCCTGGCGGCGTTTGGCGGACAGCGATTCGGCCTGGGCACGGTAGCGCGCCAGCGCGGCGCTTTCCGCGGTGCTCAGCGCCTCGATGTCGGTGGCGGCTTCCAGCTCGGCCAGTTGTTGCGTCCAGTCGGCCAGTTTTTTCGGCAGGTCTTCCGGCTGGCAGCGATATTTGCGCGCGGCGCTCATCAGCGCGTGGATGCGTGCTTCGATATCGGCCAGTTGCCCCGGGTCATCCTCGAAGCCGCTGGCGTAGTCGCGCAGGCTGTACACCACTTCGCGCAGCTCGGCATCCACCGAATCCAGCAGCGCCAGCGATTCCGCCAGCCGGGTGTCGTAGCCGGACAGCTTGCCCAGCCGGCTCTGCACCTGCGACAGCAGCGTCAGGCAGCTGCCGTCCATTTCCGATAGTACGTCCACCGCCGCTTGTGCCGATTGCGCCAGCTCGGCGGCGTTGGCCAGCCGGCTGTGCAGTTGGTTCAGCTGCGGCCATTCGTCGGCGGTCAGGCCCAGTTCGCTCAATTCGCTGATCTGCCAGGTCAGTCGTTCGCGTTCCACTTCGGATTCACGCTGGCGCTTATCGGCATCCTCGCGCACCTTGCGGATGCGTTGCCAGTCTTGCCAGGCGGTGCGGGTATCGCGTGCCAGCTGCGTGGCGCCGGCGTAGGCATCCAGCAGTTCGCGCTGCGCGTCCGGGCGCACCAGCGACTGGTGCGCATGTTGGCCGTGGATGTCCACTAGGTATTCGCCCATTGCCTTGAGCTGGCCCTGGGTGGCCTGCATGCCGTTGATGAAGCTGCGCGAGCGGCCGTTGCGGTCGACGATGCGGCGGATCAACAGCTCGCCGTCGTCGCCGGCCAGCGCGTTTTCCGCCAGCCAGGCGGTCAGGTCCGGCTGCTGGCGGATGTCCAGCTGGGCGGCGATTTCGGCGCGCTCGGTGCCCTCGCGGATCTGGCTCACCTCGGCGCGGTCGCCCAACAGCAGGCCCAGCGCATCGAGGATGATGGACTTGCCGGCGCCGGTTTCCCCGGTCAGTACCGTAAAGCCGGGGGCGAACTCCAGTTGCAGTTGATCGACGATGACGAAATCTTTGACGTTCAGCGAAAGCAGCATGGATGCCTCACAGCAGGCGCTCGCCCCAGTGGAGCTTGTGGCGCAGCATGTCGTAGTAGTTGTAGCCGACCGGGTGCAGGATCTTCAGCGTGTTGCGGTAGCTGCGGATGATCACGCGGTCCATTTCCATCAGGTCGCAGTGCGACTGGCCGTCGAAGTGCACCTTGGTGTCCAGCCCGCGGGTGAGCATGAACTCCACCTCGCAGTTGTTGCTGACCGCGATCGGGCGGTTGGACAGCGATTGCGGGCAGATCGGTACCAGCGCAAAGGCCTGCAGCGTGGGGTGCAGGATCGGGCCGCCGGAGGCCAGCGAGTAGGCGGTGGAGCCGGTGGGGGTGCTGATGATCAGGCCGTCGGAGCGCTGGCTGTAGACAAACTGGTTGTCGACGAACACCTCGAACTCGATCATCGAGCCCAGCGAGCCGCGGCTGATTACCACGTCGTTCAGCGCCAGGGCGCTGACCACTTCGGCATCTTCGCGGATCACCGAGGCATGCAGCAGGATGCGTTCTTCCGGCACGAATTGGCCGTCGAGAATGCCGTCCACCGCCACCAGCATTTCGTGCAGCGGAATGTCGGTCATGAAGCCCAGCCGGCCCTGATTGATACCGACCAGCGGTACGCGGTAGGGTGCCAGCACGCGGGCAACCGACAGCATGGTGCCGTCGCCGCCCAGCACGATCACCAGATCGGCCAGCTTGCCCAGGTCGTCGCGGTCGACGATCGGGTAGCCGGCGACATGGGTGTTGTCACAGCTGTCCTTGTCGACCAGAACGTGGAAGCCGCGCTTGGTCAGGTGTGCGGCCAACCCCAGCAGCGATTCGATGATGTGCGGTTTGCCGTGGCGGGCAACCAGGCCGATTTTGTTGAAGAGTCGGGTCATGGTGAGGCTTGCTATTGGCTGGGTTGGGTGGCTTCCAGTGCGTGCAGATAGAAGCGCACCAGCTCGGCCAGTGAGTTGATTTCAAGTTTTTCGAACAGCTTGGCACGGTGGGCTTCCACCGTGCGCGGCGACAGGTCCAGCTCGCGGGCGATTTCCTTGCTGGACAGGCCTTCGGCCACGTGGCGCAGGATCAGCCGCTCGCGGTCGGTAATGCGCTCCAGCTTCTGCCGTACGTCCTGGGTGGCGGATACCTGCTCCTGCTGCTGGATGCTGATGCGGATGGCCTTTTTCAGACTGTCCAGCAGCTGTGGCGCATTGATCGGCTTGGTGAGGAAGTCCACCGCACCGCCACGGAAGGCGCGCCGGCATTCCTCGATGTCGCCGTGGCCGGTAATGAAAATAATGGGCATGCGGATGTTGCGCAGGTTCAGGATATCCTGCAGCGCCAGGCCGGAGGTTTCCGGCATGCGGATGTCCAGTACCAGGCAGCCAATCTCGTCCGGGTGGAATTTCTGCAGGAATGCCTCGGCGTGCTCAAAGGTCTGCACGCGCATGCCCTGGGTGCCGATCAGCAACGCCAGCGAATCGCGCACGGCCGGGTCGTCATCGATGACAAAGATTGTCGGGGTCATGGCTGGCATTACGCTCTTGCTCCTTCTGTTTCGCCCTGCGGCTTGATCATGGGCAGCTCGAAGTAGAATTCGGCACCGCCGGTATCGAGGTTGCCGGCATGCAGTACCCCGCCCATGTTTTCAATAATGGTATGGCTGATGGTCAGCCCCAGCCCCATGCCTTGCGACTTGGAGCTGAAAAACGGCTGAAACACTTTTTGCAGCGTGTCGGCCGGCATGCCCGGGCCGTTGTCGCGCACACCGACGCGCACACGTTGGCCGCGTGGTTCGCTGTAGATGAACAGCCGGCGCTCGCCCGGCAGGTCCATCAGCGCTTCCATGGCGTTCTTGCACAGGTTCATCACCACTTGCTCTACCTGGATGGCATCGGCCTGCACGCGCGGCAGTTCACCGGCTAGGTCGGTGTCGACGGTGACGGCATGATCGCGCAACTCCGACTCAATCAGCGTGATGACATTGAGCACTGCCTGATTGACATCCACTGCGCTCAGCTCGGCCTGCTTGCTGGCGACGAATTCTCTTAGTTTTTTGACGATATGCCCAGCTCTTTGCGCCTGTTTCACCGAGGAGAACAGCGCGGTCTTGAGCAGGATGCGATCCGGCTCCTCGTCTTCCAGCATGCTGAGGCAGGCTTCGTTGTAGCTGACAATCGCCGACAGCGGTTGGTTGATCTCGTGCGCGATGCCGGAGGTCATCTCGCCCAGGGTGTTGATGCGCGCGACGCGCGCCAGTTCGGCCTGGTGCTGCTTCAGGCGCTGTTCGCTGCGTTCCAGCGCCTCGGCCATGCGCTGGCGCAGCGGCGCCATGTCACGGAAGGTGATGACGATACTGCGCAGGTTGTCGTCCTGATCCAGCAGCGGCGATACGGTGCCTTCGATGAAGGCGCCCTGGCCGTCCGGACGCAGCAGGCAGGCGTTCTCCGGCAGCTCGATGCGCTGCAGTTGCTGGCGGCACGCCGCCACCGGGTCGGCAATCGCTCCGCGCGCCAGTTCAAAGCGCACCTTCCACACTTCGCTCAGCAGCATGCCGACCGAGCGTTGCTGCGATACGCCCAGTAGCAGGGCGGCCTTGGGGTTGAGGTACTCCACGCGGTAGTCGCCATCAATCACCAGTACTGCATCGTCGATGCTTTCCAGGGTGATCAGCGCCTGCTGCCGTTCGCGGTGCAGGGTCTCGTGGTAGCGCTCGCTTTGCAGTCGCTCGTTGTTCTGCGAGGCCGCAATCAGCAGCAGCAGCGCGGCGATGAATGCGCCGGAGCCCAGGGCCAGTCCGTACAGGGGCGGCGGAATGCGGTTGGCATCGTCACCGCGAAATACCTCCAGTCGATAGGGGAAGTAATCGCGCTCGATGGACAGCTGCATCTGCCGCGAGGGGAACAGCATCTGGTGCAGCCAGCCGCTGCTGGCGGTGGAGATGGTGGCCGCCGGGTGCGTGCCGATGCTGCCAAGCGGCTGCTGCGGGTCGTTGGGCAGCAGCCGCAAGTCCAGCTGGCGGCTGCTGTCGCCTTGCACGGTCAGCAGGGTTTCGGCACGTACTCCCAGCAGGATGATGCCGATCACGCTGTCTTGCCGCTCGGCCACGGTTTCCGGTGCCACGCCTTCGCGGTACACCGCCTTGAGGTAGCCGAAACCGTGTTCGCCGTCCTGCAGGTTGAACGGTGGGGTGACTTCGATCTCGCCGCTGCGAATAGCCTGCAGTACCGCCGGCCCCAGCACCTGGTCGCGGGCGATGTCGAGGCCGGTCATGAAGTCGTAACGCCGGGCGCTGGCCGGTTGGGCGTCCACCAGCGGGATGTAGTACGGACGGGCCGGGGCCGGGCGCCAGAACTGGGCCTGCTGCCAGCCGCTGTCCTTTTGGCCGTTGTAATCCTTGATGAAAAACGGGTGCTTGCTGCGAAAGCTCATCGCGGCTTCAAAGCCTTCGCGATCGGCCAGGCTGACGGTGGGCTGAAAACCCATCAGGTAGATGTAGGGGTAGCGGGTGCCGATATTCTGCGCAAACTGGCGCAGGCGGGTCTGTTCGCTACCATAGTTGGCCGCAGACAGCTCGGCAAAGCCGTAGATGGCGGTTTCACAGATCAGCAGCCGTTCTTCCAGGGTCTTCTTGATGTGCAGAGTGGCGGCTTCAAACTGTTGCTGGCGGCTCTCTTCGGTAAGGAACAGCGCGGCAAGCAGGATGGCCAGTGACAGCAGCAGCCACAGCAACACAAAGCTGGCCTTTACCCGCATGGAAAGGTCGCCAATCATGCGCCACCACGAATCGAGTGACGGCATGTTGGCGAAAAGCTTTTCTGATTTTTTGGTGGGCATCGACAATGACAGGTGACTGGCGCAGGCAATGCCGCCATTGTAGCGCAAGGCTATGTGCAGGGGAGTGCGAACGGAGCTGGCCGTGCCAGCCCCGCAGCCATCAGGCTTTCAGCAACTCCGGGTGCTGTTCATGCAGCTTATAAAGCTTGGGTGCGATGACGACCTGGCAATAGCCCGCCGTCTGGTTATGCGAGAAGTAATTGTGGTGGAAGTGCTCGGCGGCATAAAAGCGCGGTGCCATTTTCACTTCGGTGACAATGGGGGCGTCGTAACTGCCGGAGGCTTCCAGGTTGGCGATCATGTCGCGTGCTGCCTGTAGCTGTGCCTGATCGTGGGCAAATATCGCCGAGCGGTACTGGGTACCGATGTCATGGCCCTGGCGATTCAGCGTAGTGGGGTCGTGGGTCAGAAAAAACACTTGCAGCAAAGTCTGGTAGCTGACCCTGTCTGGCAGGTACGTCAGCTCGATGGCTTCGGCATGACCGGTATTGCCGTGGCAGACACGTTCGTAATCCGGATCCTCCAGATGTCCGTCTATATAGCCGGGGGTAACATCGACCACCCCGTCCAGCTGGCGAAACACTGCTTCGGTACACCAGAAGCAGCCGCCGGCAAATGTGGCGGTTACAGGTTCCATAGAGATCAACCTCCTTTCGGGTGATGACGCGACAGTAGCTCGCGCACTGTCTGCACATGGATGTCCACCGTATCGCTGATCGGTACGGCATAACCACCGGCCATCACCAGCGCCAGTGGCCATTGCCGCTGTTCGCACAGGTCGAACACGCGGCGGTCGCGGGCAAGCAGGCCTGCCTTGCTCAGCGACAGCCGGCCCAGGCGGTCGCCCGCATATGGGTCGGCGCCGGCCAGGTAGAACACCAGGTCCGGCTGGAAGTTGGCCGCCAGGGTGTGCAGCGCGTCATCCAGCAGCTGCAGGTAAGCGTCATCCCTGGTGTTGTCGGCAACCCCCACATCCAGCGTAGACGGCGTGCGCCGGAACGGGAAGTTCTTTTCGCCATGCAGCGACAGTGTGAAAACATTGCCATCGCCCTGAAATAGCTCGGCGGTGCCGTTGCCCTGGTGAACGTCCAGGTCGATGACCGCGGTACGGCGAATGCGGCCTTCCCGTTGCAACAGCCGAATGGTGACCGCCACATCATTGAACACGCAAAAACCACTGCCCTTGGCATGGCCGGCATGGTGCGTGCCACCCGCCAGATTGATGCCAGCCCCGTACTGCAGCGCACTGCGGGCTGCGCCGATGGTGGCGCCGACCGAGCGGGCGCTGCGCTCCACCAGCTCCGGGCTCCACGGCAGGCCGATCTCGCGCATGCTGCTTGCGTCGATGCTGCCATCGAACAGGGCCATAACATAGTTGGCCGCATGCGCGAGCATTAGTTCATCGTGCGTGGCGGCTGGCGCGATATCCAGCTGCGCGGGCGCCAGCCGGGCGACGGCATCTGCCAGTAACGCATATTTTTCGGCGGGAAAGCGATGCCCGGCCGGTAGCGGCAACGGGTACTGGTCGGTGCGGAAGATCAACATGTGACGCAGCTAATCGGCTTGCAACAGGCGAAAACGTGGCTGCCACTCGCCGGCGATCTGTACTTGCTCGGTAAACATGCTCAACGGTCGTACCCACAGCGCCATCTCGCCGTACAGCGGGCGGTAGACCACCAGCAATTCGGCGCTCTCGGAATGTCGCGCCACGCCCAGCACCTGGTACAGGCCGCCCTTGTAGTGCTGGTAACGGCCGGCTGGCAGTGTCGGTTGCGTCATATTGGTGTCCTCGTTCATGGCAGCTGCGCCAGGCAGTTGGCCAGCAGCCGGAAAAAACCGTCGGCATCGACTTCGGTCATGTAGTGCACGTTGGCCGCACGGCCGCTGACGCCCCACCAGTCGATCACAGTGGCGCCCAACGTCAGCTCGCCGGCCAGCTCCACGGCGACATTGACCTGACGGCCACTGAACAGTGCGGGTTGCAGCAGGTAGGCGATTACCGTCGGGTCGTGCAGCGGCGCGCCAAACTCGCCATAGCGCTGCACATCGTAGCGCTCCAGCGTGGTCATGGTGTCGGCAGCCAGATTGCCGGCGCGGTTGGGCAGGGCGCGCAGCCAGCCGATGCGCTCGGCCGAGGTGCGCGCCTTGTGGGTGACATCCAGCGGCATCATCACGATGGGCGCGCCGCAGCGCAGCACCACGTCGGCGGCGTGCGGGTCGACATAAATGTTGAACTCCGCCGCCGGCGTGATGTTGCCACCTTCGAAATAGCTGCCGCCCATCAGCACGATTTCCTTGATGCGCGGTGCGATGTCCGGCGCCAGGCGCAGTGCCAGCGCCAGGTTGGTCAGCGGCCCCAGCGCGCACAGGGTCACGCTGCCGACGGGGCGGCTGCGCAGGGTGTGCACGATAAAGTCGACGGCATGCTGCGGTTGCAGCGGCATGGTGGGCTCGTGCAGCGGGACACCATCCATGCCGGTCTTGCCATGCACGTGTTCTGCGGTAACCAGCGGGCGCAGCAGCGGGCTCGCTGCGCCTGCAAACACAGGTACTTCCGGCCGGCCGGCCCACTCGCAGATGATGCGAGCATTGCGCTGCGTCAGCGCCAGCGGCACGTTGCCGGCAACGGCGGTGATGCCCAGTACATCCAGCTCGGGTGCGCCCAAGGCCGCCAGAATCGCCACTGCGTCATCCTGCCCCGGGTCCGTATCGATAATGATGGCGCGTTTATCCGTCATGATGTTCTTGTGCCTGGTGCCGTAAAAGACGGGCGAGAATCTGTGCTTTGCCACGCGGCGTCAAGCATTACTGTCCTTGTGGCAAGGGGTGGTTGCTGCCCCGACCTGGGCCTGGCGTAACGCCCTGTGCATCCCGCTACTGGTCTCCGGTTGTCGTGGTGCGGTTGGAGTGGCTTGTATACAATCCGGGCTCCTGCTTACTGGCATGTTTCATGAAAATCGTTCTGGCTCCGATGGAAGGGCTGGTTGACGACATCATGCGCGACGTTCTGACGCGTATCGGTGGCATCGACCTGTGTGTCACCGAATTTGTCCGGGTGACCAACTCGCTGTTGCCGACGCGTACCTTCCACCGCCTGGCCCCCGAACTGGATAACGCCTCCCTTACCCGTAGTGGCACGCCGTTGCGCGTACAGCTGTTGGGGTCGGATATCGACTGGCTGGCAGCCAACGCGGTGCGCGCTGCCGAGCTGGGGGCGACTGCCGTCGATCTGAATTTTGGCTGTCCGGCGCCGACTGTCAATCGACATCGCGGCGGCGCTGTGTTGCTGAAAGAGCCGGAACTGCTGCACCAGATCGTCAAGGCGGTGCGGGCGGCGGTGCCTGCCGCTACGCCGGTTACCGCCAAAATGCGTCTGGGCTACGAAGACACCAGTCTGACGCTGGCGTGCGCACAGGCGATTGCCAGCGCCGGGGCCGATGAGCTGACCGTGCATGCCCGTACCAAGGTAGAGGGCTACAAGCCGCCGGCGCATTGGGAGTGGCTGGCGCGCATTCGCGAAGCCGTCAGCATCCCGGTTATCGCCAATGGCGAGGTGTGGACGCCGGAAGACTATCGCACTATCCGCGAGGTGAGTGGTTGCGACACCGTCATGATCGGCCGTGGCCTGGTGTCGGCACCAGACTTGGCTTTGCGCATCAAGCACATGCAGCAGCATGGCGAAATCCCGCCGCCAATGGCATGGCATGACATGCTGCCGTGGATACTGGACTTGGCCGAACAATGTCACTTGCGTGCGGCCAACGGCAACTATGCACTGAGCCGTACCAAGCAATGGTTGAAGTTGTTGCGCCGCAACTATTGCGCGGCAGATAAAATGTTCAATGAAATCAAGGCTGTGACTGATTTTTCCCAGCTGGTGAGTGCGCTGCAAAAAGCCGCGCAACAAGGCTAGGTATTTTTACGAATAGTCGCAGCGGGGTCCTGCACGTATCATTCAAACAGTTCTTGGATTACTGCGCGTTCCTCGCTAGCAGTTCAGGAATCACGGCGAGTCCGTAACTTATAAAGCCTCCTGGACGTGACGATTCAGGAGGTTATTTTTTTGTCCGTCATTCCTTGCGCAAGATGCAACTGTGTGTGCCACGCAGATGCCGTCAACCTGCCGTCGTTCCGCGATGTGCAGCCGAACGATTGATCCCCATCCGTCAGCCATCCGCGGGTCCGCACCGCAAACAAAGCACGCCATCCGCTCGCGCGATATCCACTGATAAGCAATGCGCTTTTTCTTGGTTCTGCGGGCAACCTTTGCCTGGCTACAGTGTGGTCATGTCAAGGGAGGTGAACCATGAAGGCAATGATTGTCGGAGGTGATCGCATCGATACCGCGCGGCGTGCGTTGCTGGCGTCCGGCTATGGCGATATCGTGCACTGGAGCGGGCGGAAGCCGGCGGATCTCACCCGGCCGCTGCCGGCCGGGGTGGCGCACATGGTGATCATGCTGGACTTCATCAATCACAACCTGGCTCGACGCATGAAAGACCTGGCGCGGGAGCGACAGATCAGCGTGGCCTATGTTGGCCGCAAACGTCAGGGTGAGCCGGATGCGGCAGCCGGGCGTCGTGGCTGTGCCAAACCGTTGCAGGCTAGCTGAGCGCTGGCGGCGCGCTGTGCTGCAAGCGGGATATTGGCTCGATAGTGGCTGTTACCAGTGGAAACAGGTGGTGGTTCCGTTGTCCGGCGTAGCTCAGGGCGGGTTGCTCAGGCTGTGGTACAGCTCTTCTTCCTGCGAAAAATGCAGATGCAGGATGGCATCCAGGCCGTACAGCAGCCGTTGCAGCTCTTGCACTGCCTGCGGGCTGGGGCCATCGACCGGCAAGTCGCCAATCAGGCAGTCCAGCAGCCGGGTGATGCGGAAAATCTCGCGATGAGTGCCGCTCATCGCCGCCATCGGGTCGTCACCCCCCAGTTTGCGTGCCAGTTGCGGGTACAGCTCGTGATCCTCCTGCTGTTCGTGCGGCAGCAGTTGCTCGTTGAGTGCCAGGTGCAAGCTGGTCAACTCGGCAACCGCCTGCGGGCCGGGCAGGTCGGGCAGGCGGTCGGCCAGCTGCGCCACCTGGCCGAGCAGTGACTCCAGCTCGCGGTGCTCGGCGCTCAGCTCTGCCGCATCTTGCGGCGACATCTGATTGGCGGCACTCGGCCCGCTCTGGCGGGCGCGCAAGGCGTTCAGGATCACGGCCACATCAATGACCTCTTGCAGCAGTGCGCCAGCGATCGGCGGCAAGTGCCCCAGTGCTGCGGCCAACATGGCGACGATGGACAGCCCCATGCCCACGATGACGCTTTGGGCGGCAATGCGCCGCGCGCGGCGGGCCATGTGCAGCGCTTCTACCAGCCGGTCCAGCCGGTCTACCAGCAGCACGATATCGGCTGCTTCCGCTGCCGCTGCAGCACCGCGGGCGCCCATGGCCACCCCGACATCGGCGGCGGCCAGTGCCGGGGCATCATTCACGCCATCACCCACCATTACCACGATGCCTTGCTGGCGCGCCTGCCGGATCGCCGCCAGCTTATCCGCCGGGGTTTGTTCGGCCAGCACTTCGGTGACGCCCAGTTGTGAGCCAAGGGTGTTGGCAATGTCCTTGCGATCGCCCGTCAGCATGACGATGCGGCGCATGCCGGCCAGCGACAGCCGGCGTAGCGCGCGCGGGGTATCCAGTCGCAGCTTGTCCATTAGCTGTAGGGCGCCCACCATGAAGCCATCCATGCTGACAAACACACCGCTGGCGCCTTCATAACCCAGCCGTTGCAGAAACAGCGGACTCCAGGGGGCGGGGATGGCCTGGCTGCTGACAAAATCATAGGAGCCCACTGCCACGTGATGGCCGGCAATGTCGCCACTAATGCCCGCGCCCGGGGTTTCCTTGGTCTGCAGTGGCAGGGCCAGTGCAATGCCGTGCTCGCGCGCCGCGCTGACGACCGACTCTGCCAGTACGTGGTTACAGGCCTGCTCCAGCGATGCGGCCAACCACAGCACGTTGTCGGCCTTGATGCCAGTCGAGGTCTGGATGATGGCCAGCCGGGCGTGGCCACCGGTCAGCGTGCCGGTCTTGTCGAAAAACAGCGTATCCGCCTGCGCCAGCTGCTCCAGCGCGGCACCACTTTTCACCAGTACGCCACGGCGGGCGCAGCTGGACATGCCGGAGACGATGGCCACCGGCACTGCCAGGATCAGCGGGCAGGGCGTGGCGACTACCAGTACGGCCAGTACGCGGGTCAAGTCCTGGCTGATCAGCCAGGCAAACAAGGCGATGAACAGCGTCAGCGGGACAAACAGCAGTGCGTAACGGTCGGCCATCCGGCTGGATGGGCTTTGTTGCTGTTGTGCCTGGCGCATCAGTTGCACGATGCCGGCGAAGGTACTGTGCTCGCTGTTGGCGGTCGCCAGCATTTCGAAAGCCTGCTCGGCATTGATGGCGCCGCTGTGCAGGGCTTCGCCGGCGGCGCGTTTTACCGGCAGCGGTTCGCCGGTCAGCGTGGATTCATCCAGGATGGCGGCGGTAAGCAGGTTGCCATCGGCAGGCACGACTTCGCCGTTGCGCACCAGTAGGCGGTCGCCGGCGGCAATCTCCTTGATGTCGATCTTGAGCCATTGGCCATTTTCAAAACGGTGGGCGTAGCGTGGCGCATGCTGCAGCAGGGCTGTCATTTCCTGCTGCGCCTGCGCGGCGGCGTAGTCTTCCAGTGTGCGGCCGCTGGCCAGCATCAGGCCGATGACGGCGGCGGTGAGCACTTCGCCCAGTGACAGCGCCAGCAGGATGGATAGCAGCGCCAGAATATCCACCCCGGCCTTGCGTTGCAGCAGGCTGCGCACCGTGTCGTACAGCAGCGCGATTAGCACCGGTAGCACCCCGGCCAGCCACAGCTGCTGCGCAAGGGCGGGGGCGGCCAGTAAGTAGCAGGCACCACCGGCCAGCAAGGTGGCGATCGCGATCAGCAGCAGCACATGATTCAGGCGTGCGGTAATGGGGAGTGACAAGACTAGCCTTTCCGTAAGGGGCTGCAGCGTCGGGCAAGCGCCAGACCGTATCAGGGTTTCTGCAACACCCCGCGGCGTATCTGGTCGCGCTCCATCGATTCGAACAGTGCCTTGAAGTTGCCCTCTCCAAAGCCGTCGTCGCCCTTGCGCTGGATGAACTCAAAGAACACCGGCCCCAGCAGGGTCTGCGAGAAAATCTGCAATAGCAGCCGGCGGTTGCCGTCGCCCGTCGTGCCATCCAGCAGGATGCCGCGTGTCTGCAGCTGCACCGTCTGTTCGCCGTGCCCGGGCAGGCGTTCGTCCAGCATCTCGTAATAGGTGGCAGGAGGCGCCGTCATCAGTGGCACGCCGGCGGCTTGCAGCTGGTCCACGCTGGCGAGCAGGTCATCGGTCAGCAGTGCGATATGCTGAATGCCCTCGCCGTTGAACTGCATCAGGAATTCTTCGATCTGGCCATGGCCCGAGCCGCCTTCTTCGTTGAGCGGAATGCGGATCAGCCCGTCTGGCGCGGTCATCGCGCGGGAGGTCAGCCCGGTGTATTCACCCTTGATGTCGAAATAGCGGATCTCGCGAAAGTTGAACAGTCGCTCGTAGAACGACGCCCAATAGCTCATGCGCCCGCGATACACATTGTGAGTCAGGTGGTCGATCAGCTTGAAACCGTAGCCCGGCGGGTGTGGATCGGCACCGGGCAGAAACTCGAAGTCGATATCGTAGATGGACTTGCCGTCTTCGAAGCGGTCGATCAGGTAGAGCGGGGCACCGCCAATCCCCTTGATGGCCGGCAGTCGCAGCTCCATCGGCCCGGTGGGGATGTCAACCGGCTGCGCGCCCAGCTCCAGCGCCCGGCGATAGGCATGGTGTGCATCGCGTACGCGGAACGCCATGCCGCAGGCCGAGGGGCCGTGCTCGGCGGCAAAGTACGCCGCCAGACTGTGCGGTTCGTTATTCAGGATAAAGTTAATGCCACCTTGACGATAAAGATCTACGTCCTTGGAGCGGTGATGCGCCACTTTGGCAAAGCCCAGCATGGTGAATATTGGCTCCAGCGTGCCGGGGGCGGGCGAGGCAAACTCCACGAACTCGAAGCCCATCAGGCCCAGGGGATTGTCGAACAGGTCAGCCATGGTGATGCCTCCTCAATGGGTGCGTGCTGTGGCGAGTGTCCAGCTCTTACCAACAACAATAGCTGGCGTTGTTGCCGGTTGCCTGTTTATGCCTGTGGCTTGGGTTTGCGGGGTGTCGGTAATGCGGTGAGGTTTTTGCGGATAAAACACGATTTTGGCAATACAAAATATGCCATAAATGAGTTGTATGACATGAATGGCCGCCAAAACTTTAGCGGGCACGTCGAAGGCTTGCCGTTACGGATTAAGCGGTGATATTTAATAGGTAACCGCGTTAATTAGGGCGGGATCTTTAATATTTCTGGCAAAACTAGCCAGCTAAATGAAAATGATTCTCCGCTACCGCACATATCAATATGTTAATGGAAAGTAATACAAATGCTTGCTGACTGGCGCCGACTGCTTACCACTGCGCTCTTGCTGCTATCACCACTGCCAGCCTTGGCCGACGGGGTGCTGCGGGTATTGGCATGGCCGGGTTATGCCGATGCTGATGTGGTAAAGGAATTCGAGCAGCGCACCAATAGCAAAGTCGAAGTCACCATTGTTGAATCCGATGCGGATTTATGGCGCAAGCTGAACGAGGACAATGGCGCGAATTTCGATATTTTTGCCGTCAATACCGCCGAGTTGCAGCGTTATATCCACCAGGGGCTGGTAACCGAAATCAATACCGCGGCGATCCCCAACCTGACGCGGCAGCTGCCGCGCTTTCGACAGCGGCAGGGCATTCCCGGCCTGGTGCATGGCGGTAAAACCTACGCCATCCCCTACACCTATTCCGAGATGGGGCTGATCTACGACCGCAAGCAAATCCCGGTGGCGCCGGACAGCATTACCGCGCTGTGGGACAAGCGCTATCAGGGCAAGATCATTGCGTATAACGGCGGGGTGCACAGCTTCTCGCTGGCGGCGCAGGTGCTGGCGCTGCCGTCGCCGTTCCATATCGGCGAGCAACAGTGGCCGGCCGCGGTGGCCCAGCTGATTGCGCTGCGGCGCAATGCCAGCGCGTTCTATACCGGGCCGGCTGAGTCGGTCGCGCTGTTCAAGGAGCGTCGCGCTGCCCTGATGTTTGCCAACTTTGGCTCGCAGCAGCTGCAGCTGTTGAAAGCGGCCAATGTCGATGTCGGCTATGCCATTCCACGCGAAGGGGCGCTGGCCTGGCTGGATTGCTGGGCCATCAGCCGCGGCGTGCGTGATATGCCGCTGGCCACGCGCTGGATCAACTACGTGCTCGACGACATGCCGGGCCGGGTGCTGCTGCAGCGGCAGGGGCTGGCGAATACCACATCGCCGTCGCCGTACTTCAAGAATACGGCGCGCATTGTCTGGCTGGAGCCGGCGGAAAGCGAAGAGCGCCGCGACAAGCTGTGGGGGCGCATCCTGGCGGGGGATCGCGCTGGCAAGGTATTGCAACCATGAAGTACGGCATTGCGGTCAAACTGGCCCTGCTGTTGGCCGCAGTCGGTATCTGTGCCTCCGCGCTGACCGGTGCTTACAGCTATGGCGTCAGCCGTAGCCTGCTGGTGGAGTCGTCGCAGCAATCGCTGGTGGCAGCCACCCAGGTGCTGGGCCGGCGGGTGGATACCTCGCTGGAGGAAATCGCCCGCAACCTGCAGGTATTGGCCAACCACCCGTCGGTACGGCGCACGCTCAAGCAGCCGGACCCGCAGATGAATGCCCAGCTGGCCGAGCTGTTTGAACTGATGATGCAGGCCAACCCGGCTTACTTTCAGATCCGGCTGATCTCGGCCGACAATTTCGGCCTGGAACAGGTGCGGGTGGATCGCCTGGGACCATCGTTCATCAATGTGCCGGAGGCCGACCTGCAGGAAAAGGGGCACTTTTCCTACGTGTCCGAGACGCTGCAGCTGCCCAGCGGCACCGTGTACATGTCGCGCATCACCATCAACCACGAGCGTGGCGTCTATACCGGGGCCGAACGGCCATCGATGCAGCTGGCCATGCCGGTGCGCGACACCGACGGCAAAGCGCTGGGCGTGGTGGTGATCAACCTGGACGTCGATGGCATGTTCGCGTTGCTGGCGACGGACTTGCCGCTGGATTTCCGCCTATTCCTGGCCAATGGTCAGGGCGACATCCTGATCCATCCGGATCACAGCAAGACCTTCGGTTTCGATCGCGGCCGGCGCGTGTTGCTGCAGGATGAATTTGCCGCTACGCGCAGCCTGGTGACGGGCGCGACGAGCCAGGTAGTGTTTCAGCAGCCCACCACCGACGGCCTGCTGCAGCCGGTGGTGATGGCCTTTGTGCGCCAGCCGCTGAAGCTGCGCTCGGAAGAGGGGCAGCTGTATGTCGGCCTGGCACAGCCTTTGTCCAGCGTGCGGGAAGGGGCGCGGCACCTGGGCCTGCTGATCATGATCAGCGTGCTGGGCTTCGGCCTGCTGGGGCTGCTGGGTACGCTGTTTTTGGCCCGGCTGGTGTTGCGGCCGCTGCGGCAGCTGATTGCTGCGGCCAACCTTTTTGGCCGCGGGCAGGAAATCGGCTACCTGCCATTGGACCGGCAGGATGAAATCGGCGAGCTGGCGCGCAGCTTCCAGCAGATGCAGCGGCAGATCGGCGAGCAGCTTGGTTCGCTGCATGCCAGCCAGGAGCAGCTCAAGCAGATGGCGCAGTATGACGCGCTGACCGAGCTGCCCAATCGCCGCATGCTGCAGGACCGTCTCGACCTGGCTATTGCCCGCGCCCGGCGTCACGGCGGTTGCGCCGCGGTGCTGTTCATCGACCTCGACAACTTCAAGGACATCAACGACGGCTGGGGGCACGATGCGGGCGACGCCGTGCTGGTGGCCGTAGCGCAGCGCCTACGGCTGTCGGTGCGCGACACCGATACCGTGGCGCGGCTGGGGGGCGATGAATTTGTGGTGTTGCTGGATGGGCCGGATACCGAGCGTGATGCTGCGCTGATTGCCGGCAAGCTGATCGACTGCCTGTCGCCGGGCATTCCCTTCCAGGGCGGAACCTTGCGGGTGGCAGCCAGTATCGGCATCAGCATCTTCCCGCAGCATGGCATAACCGCCCCGCAATTATTGATGGCGGCGGACCGGGCCATGTACAGCGTCAAGGCCAACGGTCGTGGCGGTTTTGGTTTTGCCGTGTTGCAGGATTGAGACGACTCTCCACTCCTTGGTGCCATGTCCGGCCGTGCTGCCGGGCATTTTTATTTGCTTCACTGCCCATAGTATTATTTTTATTGCGCAAAAATGACTTTGCAATGATTTGCGGCTGGCGTCGGGTGCTTGCGACAAGGCGACTGCGGGGTTGTGCTGTTTATTATGTACCGTTTGGTACATAATAAATCCACGCAACCCACAAGATGGAGGACGACATGCAGCATTCCATTGCCACCGTGTCACTCAGCGGTACGCTGCCGGAAAAGCTGGAAGCCATTGCCGCCGCAGGTTTCGACGGTGTCGAAATCTTTGAAAACGATCTGCTGTACTTCGATGGCACCCCGGCCACCGTGCGGCAGATGTGCGCCGACCTGGGGCTGGAAATCATGCTGTTCCAGCCGTTCCGCGATTTCGAGGGCGGCCCGCGCGAGCGCCTGGGGCGCAATCTGGATCGCGCCGAGCGCAAGTTCGACCTGATGGGCGAACTGGGCACCGACCGCATTCTGGTATGCAGCAGTGTGGCGCCGGATACCAGCCGCGACGATGCGCTGATCGCCGACGACCTGTTCCAGCTGGCGGAGCGGGCCGGCAAGCGCGGCATCCAGGTCGGCTACGAGGCGCTGGCCTGGGGCAAGCATATCTACTCCTATCGCCATGCCTGGCAGCTGGTGCAGGCGGCCAACCATCCCAACCTCGGCATCATTCTGGACAGCTTCCATACCCTGTCGATCAAGGATGATCTGTCGCTGCTGTCGCAGATTCCCGGTGACAAGATCGTGTTCCTGCAGCTGGCCGACGCGCCGATCATGAACATGGACGTGATGGAGTGGAGCCGCCATTTCCGCAGTTTTCCGGGGCAGGGCGATTTCGATCTGGGCGCATTCCTGGCGCCGATCCTGCAAGCGGGCTATCGCGGTCCGCTGTCGCTGGAAATCTTCAATGACGGCTTCCGCGCGGCGCCGACCCGCCTCACCGCAGGCGATGGCCTGCGTTCGTTGCGTTACCTGGAAGAAATGACGCTAGCCACGCTGGTGCGGCAGCAACAGTCGCTGCCGGATGTGCCGCTGTTTGCACCGCCACCGCCGGCGCAGTATCAAGGTGTGGAGTTCCTGGAGTTCGCGGTGGACGAGGAATCTGGTGCGCGGCTGGGTAAGGCGCTGCAGGGTTTTGGTTTCAGCCGCAGCGGCGAGCACAAGTCCAAGGCGGTGACGCTGTATCAGCAGGGCGACATCAACCTGATCCTGAACGCGGAGCCGGACTCCTTCGCCCATGCCTTCTACGTGTCGCACGGCCCGTCGCTGTGCGCCGCGGCTTTCAGTACCGACCACGCCCAGCAGGCGCTGCAGCGCGCCAAGCTGTATGGCTGCAAATCGTTTGAAAGCCGGGTTGGCCCGAACGAGCGCCACATCCCGGCGGTGCGGGCACCGGATGGCAGCCTGCAATACCTGGTGGATGCCGGTGAAGGCTCGATCTACGAGTCGGATTTCGACTTGCGGCCAACCTCCGGGCCGGCGCTGCTGCAGCGCATCGACCACTTTGCCATCGGCCTGCCGGCGGAAACCATGGACAACTGGATCCTGCACTTCCGCGCAGTGTTCGGTTTTGTCACCGAGCACGAGTGGACGCTGCCGGACCCGTACGGCTTGATGAAGAGCCGGGTGGTGCGCAGCAGCAACGACAGCGTGCGTATTCCGTTGAACATCTCGGAAAACCGCAACACCGCCATTGCCCGCTCGGTCTCCACCTACAAGGGCTCCGGCCTGCAGCACATTGCCTTTTCCACCAGCGACATCTTTGCCGCCGTGGCGCAGGCGCGCAGCAATGGCGTGCCGTTGCTGGATATTCCGGACAACTACTACGACGACCTGCTGGCACGTTTCAATCTGGATGATGATTTTGTCGCCCGGCTGCAGGCGCACAACGTGCTGTACGACCGCGACGCGCAGGGCGGCGAGTTCCTGCATGTGTATTCGGCGCCGTTCGAAGAGCGCTTCTTCTTCGAGATGGTGCAGCGGCTCGGCAGCTACGACCAGTACGGTGCCGCTAACGCGCCGGTAAGGTTGGCCGCACAGGCGCAGCTGCGTCGTCGCCAGACCATTTGATGCTCTCTGCCGGCCTGGCCGGCAATCTCTCCTTGGGCGCCCTGCGGGGCGCTTTTTTTTTGTGCCGTGCGCTGCCGTTGCCGCGGTCCGGCGCGCTGGCCTGCTGCGGTCCGGATCGCGATTGCTGTCGATGTTGCTAGCGCCGGTGTCATGCCGTTATCTCATATGAATTGCTATTGGCATGATGTGTTTGGTGCGTGACGCCGCAGCGTGGCAATAATGTAACGCACGGTACAAAAACTTGGTTTTGCCGGCAATTGCGCATTGACACACATCAATGGCTGTACCATTCTCTAGTTATGTACCACGCGGTACATAAAATATAAGAAGCGACACAGTCCAAGAGGAGAGCAGCATGTTCCGTTCCATTTCGCCGCAACCCGCGGCCGCGCAGAAGGTGGTGTGACATGGCCACCGACATCCTGGTGCTTAACGGCCCCAACCTGAACCTGCTGGGCAAGCGCCAGCCAGATATCTACGGCCACGAAACCATGGCCGATGTCGAACGCGGTTGCCGCAGCGTGGCACGCGAATACGGTTTCACCATCGACTTCCGTCAAAGCAACGCCGAAGCGCAGTTGATCGACTGGGTGCACGAGGCGCGCGAACAGCATCGCAGCATCGTGATCAACCCGGCCGGCTATTCCCATACCTCGATCGCGCTGATGGATGCCTTGTCCGCGTTCAGCGGCCCGATTATCGAGGTGCACATCAGCAATATTCATCGCCGCGAAGCCTTTCGCCACCTGTCCTATGTTTCCAAGGTGGCCAGTGGTGTGATTTGCGGTCTGGGGATCAACGGTTACAGCCTGGCAGTGCATCACCTGGCCTGCCATCTGAACAAGCAAGCGTAACGGAAGCGGGTAGGGCGCGGCGCTGGATAGTGCCTGCGGCCAACCTGTGCGGAGGTTGTATGGATAAGTGGATCAAACGGCTGCTGCTGGTACTCAAGGGCATGATGGCCCTGCTGCTGGCCAGCATGGTGGTACTGGTGTTTACCAATGTGGTGCTGCGCTATGCCGCCAACAGCGGCATCACCCTGTCGGAAGAGTTGTCACGCTGGAGCATGGTGTGGATGACCTTTCTCGCCTCAATCGTGGCCGTGTACGAAAAAGGCCACCTCAATGTCGATAGCCTGACCCGTCACCTGCCCATGTTCGGGCAAAAGGTCTGTCACCTGCTGTGCCAGGCCACCATTCTGTACCTGCTGTGGATGTTCGGCAGCGGCAGCTGGCAGCAGATGCAGATCAACATGAGCGTGCCGGCGCCGATGTCCGGCCTGCCGACCGGTCTGTTGTACGCGGCCGGGGTGGTGTTCAGTGCGCTGTCGGCGTTGCTGGTGACACTGGATATCGTGCGGGTACTGGGCGGCGCACCGCTGTCCGATGTCGGTACCCAGCTGAACATGGCCGAATGAGCGGGAGCACACAATCATGGTACTGACTATTTTCCTGGGCTCCCTGCTGGGCGCCATGGCGATCGGCATGCCCATCGCTTTTGCCCTGCTGTTGTCCGGCGTGGCACTGATGTATCACATGGACATGTTCGACGCGCAGATCGTGGCGCAGAACCTGATCAATGGCGCGGACAGCTTCACTCTGTTGGCTGTGCCGTTCTTCCTGCTGGCTGGCGAGGTGATGAACGTCGGCGGCCTGTCACGCCGCATCGTCAACGTGGCGCTGGCACTGGTGGGTCACGTCAAGGGCGGCCTGGGCTATGTGGCGATCATTGCCTCCTGCATCCTGGCCAGCTTGTCCGGCTCGGCAGTGGCCGATGCCGCCGCGCTGGCGGTGCTGCTGGTGCCGATGATGGTGCGTGCCGGCCATGACCAGGCGCGTTCCAGTGCGCTGATTGCCGCCGGCGGCATCATCGCGCCGATCATTCCACCCAGTATCGGTTTCATCCTGCTGGGGGTGGCCGGCAACCTGTCGATCTCCAAGCTGTTCCTGGCCGGCATTGTGCCGGGCATCCTGATTGGCCTGTCGCTGTGTCTGGCCTGGTGGTGGGTATCACGTAGCGAGAATATCCAGCCGACCGAGCGCAAGTCGCGTGCCGAGGTGCTGACCGCCTTCCGCGATGGCTTCTGGGCCTTGCTGCTGCCGGGCATCATCGTCGGCGGGCTGAAGTTCGGCATCTTCACGCCTACCGAAGCCGCCGTGGTGGCCGCGGTGTACTCGCTGTTCGTCGCTATGTTTGTGTATCGCGAGCTGAAGCCGTCGCAGCTGTTCCACGTGTTTACCCAGTCGGCGCAGACCACCGGTGTGGTGATGTTCCTGGTGGCCGCTTCGCTGGTATCGGCGTGGATGATCACCATTGCCGACCTGCCGTCGCAAATGGCCGGCCTGCTGGCGCCGCTGATGGACAGCCCGACGCTGCTGATGCTGGTGATCATGCTGATCATCGTGGCCGTAGGTACCGCCATGGACATGGCGCCCACCATCCTGATCCTGGCACCGGTGCTGATTCCGGTGGTGCAGCAAGCCGGCATCGACCCGATCTACTTCGGCGTGCTGTTCGTGATCAACACTGCCATCGGCCTGATCACGCCGCCGGTGGGCACGGTGCTCAACGTGGTGTGCGGCGCGACGCGCACCTCGATGGGCGACCTGATCCGCGCCATCAACCCGTTCCTGTTTGCCGAACTGGCGGTGCTGTTCCTGCTGGTGCTGTTCCCCAGCCTGGTTACCGTGCCGGCCGCCTGGTTCGCCCACTGATCCGTTTTCAAGCCGTACCCCGGGGAGGAGAGAACCCGGGCACTCATAACACTAGGAGAGACACCATGCTGAAATTCAACAAGATCGCCATCCTGACTGGCGTGGCCCTGCTGGGTCTGGCCGCCAGTGGCCAAACGTTGGCCGCAGATATCAAGGAACGCACGCTGCGCTTCTCGTTCCTGAACGCCAAGGATCACCCGCAGGGGCTGGGCGCCGCCAAGTTTGCCGAGCTGATCGGCAAGGCCTCCGGCGGCAAGATCCAAGTCAAGCTGTTCCCGTCCGGCATGCTGGGTGGCGACGTGCAGACCGTGTCGGCGCTGCAGGGTGGTACCGTGGATTTCACCGTGCTGAACGCCGGCCTGCTGGCCAGCCAGTCCAAAGAATTCGTGATGTTCGACCTGCCGTTCCTGTTCAACAGCGGCAAGGAGGCCGATGCCATCGTCGATGGCCCGGTAGGCAGCAAGCTGCTGGCCAAGCTGAACGGCAAGGGTCTGGTGGGTCTGGGCTACTGGGAGCTGGGCTTCCGCCATGTCACCAATAACGTGCGCCCGGTGGTCAAGATGGAAGACATCGCCGGCCTGAAGCTGCGCGTGGTGCAGTCGCCACTGTACATCGAGATGTTCTCCGTGCTGGGTGCCAACCCGGTACCGATGCCGTTTACCGAGCTGTACACCGCGCTGGAGACCAAGGCGGTGGATGGTCAGGAAAACCCGGAAGCCACCATCCTGGGCACCAAGCTCAACGAGGTGCAGAAGTACCTGTCGCTGACCGGCCATACCTACAACCCGCAAGTGCTGCTGGTGAGCCAGAAGCTGTGGGGCCAGCTGTCCGCCGATGAAAAGGCGCTGATCCAGAAGGCCGCGCGTGACGCCACGCTGTACCAGCGCAAGGTCAACCGCGAAGCCACCAGCCTGGCGCTGACCAAACTCAAGGCCACCATGAAGGTGAACGAGCTGTCGGCCGCCGAAAAAACCCGCATCCGCATCAAGCTGCAAGGCGTGACCAAGAAGTTCAGCGCCGATGTCGGCGAGCCGCTGATGAGCGAGCTGAACAGCGAGCTGGCCAAGCTGCGTTAAGCCGGTAGCGGCGCAATCCGGCGCCGTGGCGGCGCCGGACTTAACTTACCGAGGCAACACATGATCACTGAAGTATCCACTTTCGCAACCGAGGCAGCCGCACACGACAAGGTGCTGGTCGGCCTGATCGGTGCCGACATCCAGCGCTCCAAGTCGCCCTATCTGCATGAGCAGGAGGCGGCGGCCGCGGGCTTTCACCTGCATTACCAGCTGATCGACCTGACGCGGCTGGGCAAGGGAGTGGAGGCCTTGCCGGAGCTGCTGGCCGCCGCCGAAGCCTGTGGCTTTGCCGGCGTCAACATCACCCATCCGTGCAAACAGGCAGTGATACCGTATCTGGATGAGTTGTCGGAAGACGCCCGCCAGATCGGTGCAGTGAATACCGTGGTGTTCCGCGATGGCAAGCGCTATGGCCACAACACCGACTGGTCCGGCTTTGCCGAGCCGTTCCGTCGCCACTTTGCCGGCGATGACCTGCGCCGTGTGGTGCTGCTGGGCGCCGGCGGTGCCGGCTCGGCGGTGGCGCATGCGCTGCTGGTGGCGGGCACGCAGGAGCTGGTGATTGTCGATCAGGATGCCGCTCGCGCCGCAGGGTTGGCCGCACGGCTGCAAGGCTTCTTTGCCGATCGTCGTGTCAGCGGCCAGACCGATGTGCAGCAGGCGATGCAGGGGGCCAGTGGGCTGGTGCACGCCACGCCTACCGGCATGTACGGCCATCCGGGCCTGCCGCTGCCGGCCGAGCTGGTGCACGGCGGCCTGTGGGTAGCGGAGGTGGTGTACTTCCCGCTGGAAACTGAACTCTTGCAACTGGCGCGCGAGCGCGGCTGCCGCGTGCTGGATGGCGGTGGCATGGCCGTATGGCAGGCGGTGGGCGCCTTTGCGCTGTTTACTGGGCGCGCGCCCGACAGTCAGCGCATGGAGCAGCATTTCCGCAGCATGATCGCTGCGGGCTGATCCCGTTACGTTTTTCCCGTTTTCTTCTCGGCGTTGCTTTGGCCTTGCCCGGTTCCCCCGGCAAGGCCGTTTTTTTGGCCTGCGGCCAACGTGTGGCCGCGCGTGGCTCAGTGCTGGCGCAGGTAGGCCAGTACCGCTTCCACCAGCATCTTACGGTGCGATTCGCGCGCCGCATCGCTGACCATGTTGCGGCCGAAGATGGTCTCGAAGGTGTAGCGGTTGGCGACGCGGAAGAAGCAGAACGAACTCATCAGCATGTGCAGGTCGGTGGCGTCCACTTCCGGCCGGAACAGCCCCTGCGCCTTGCCGCGCGACAGCACCGCGTCGATCTCGTTGATGATGCTGCGGTTCAGCGACTTGATCTTCTGCGACTGGGCGATGTGCTTGGCGTGGTGAATGTTCTCGATGCTGACCAGGCGGATGAAGTCGGTGTGGCTGGCGTGGTAATCGAAGGTGAACTCGGCCAGACGGATCACGGCCTCCACCGGCGGCAGGTCTTTCAGGACCAGCCCGGTTTCGATGTCGCGAATCTCGCCGTAGCAACGTTCCAGCGCGGCGATATACAGCTCTTCCTTGCTGCGGAAGTAGTACACCACCATGCGCTTGATGGTGCCGGCGCGGTCGGCGATGGCATCCAGCGTGGCGCCGCTCAGCCCGGCCTGGGCGAACTCGGCCACGGCGGCGTCCAGGATGCGCTTCTTCATGCCCTCCGGGTCGTTCTTGCGGCGCGGGGCGGCTTTTTTGCTGGGCGTGGCGGCGTCGTTGGTAGTCATGGCAGGTCAGAATCCAGGCATGCCGGCTTGACCGGCAAGCGTGCTTACAAGTGCTGCAGCAGTTGCAGCGGATGGTCGATGGCGATGTCGGCCGGCCAGCTGGCGGTGTCGTCTTCGTCGGAGATGTAACCCCAGTTCACCAGCACGGTCTTCATGCCGACGGCACGGCCGGCCTGCATGTCGCGCTCGGCATCGCCCACGTACAGGCATTGCTCCGGGGCGATGCCCAGCTGCTGGGCAGCATGCAGCATCGGCGCCGGGTCCGGCTTGGCCACACCCACGGTGTCGCCGCTGACCACCACTGCCGGCGTGCTGGCAAACGGCAGTGCCGGTACCAGACGGTCGGTAAAGCGCATCGGCTTGTTGGTGATGATGCCCCATTGCAGGTCACGTGCGGTCAGTGCGTCCAGCAGCGGGTTGATGTCGTCGAACAGCACGGTTTCATCGGCGAAGCTGTGCTCGTAGTGGTCGAGAAAGCGCAGGCGGTATTCTTCGAAGCGCGGATGGCTCTTGTCGATGCCGAAGCCCAGGCTGACCAGCCCGCGGGCGCCGTGGCTGGCGATCGGGCGCACCGCTTCATACGGCTGCGGCGGCAGGCCTTCTTCGGCCAGCAGGCGGTTGAGGGCGGCGCCCAGGTCGCGGGCGGTGTCGGCCAGGGTGCCGTCAAGGTCAAACAGTACGGCCTTGATCATGGTGCTGCGGTCTCCAAAAGAAATGCGGCCAACCTTTGGACAGTTGGCCGCATGAGTTTACGCCAGGCTTAACGCAGTGTCTTGCCGAGGAACAGCTTGTAGGCCGGGTTGTCGGTCTCTTCCACCCACGGGTAGCCCAGGTTGTCGAGGAAGGCGGCGAAGGCGGCGTTGTCTTCCGCCGGCACCTGGATGCCGATCAGCACGCGGCCGTAGTCGGCACCGTGGTTGCGGTAGTGGAACAGGCTGATGTTCCAGTCGGTGTGCATCGCCTCCAGGAAGCGCATCAGTGCGCCCGGGCGCTCCGGGAACTCGAAGCGCAGCACGCGCTCGTCCTTCAGCTGCGGTGCGTGGCCACCCACCAGGTGGCGGATGTGCAACTTGGCCAGCTCGTTGTCGGTCAGGTCCAGGCCATCCAGCTCGTTGGATTTCAGATCGTCCACGATGCGGCCAACGTCTTCCTTGCCGCTGATCTGCACGCCAACGAACACGTGGGCGATGCTGGGGTCGGCAAAGCGGTAGTTGAACTCGGTGATATTGCGGTTGCCGATCACGCTGCAGAATTTCTTGAAACTGCCGGGTTTTTCCGGGATGGTCACCGCGATAATGGCCTCGCGGCGCTCGCCCAGCTCGGAGCGCTCGGACACGTGACGCAGGCGGTCGAAGTTCATGTTGGCGCCGCAGTTGATCGCCACCAGCGTCTGGCCGCTGCAGCCTTCGCGTTCCACGTAGGCCTTGACCGCTGCCACCGCCAGCGCGCCCGCCGGTTCGGTAATGGAACGGGTGTCCTCGAAGATATCCTTGATGGCGGCGCAGATGGCATCGGTGTCCACCAGCATGATCTCGTCCAGCAGCTCGCGGCAGATGCGGAAGGTTTCCTCGCCCACCAGCTTCACCGCCACGCCGTCGGCGAACAGCCCTACGTCTTTCAGCTCCACGCGGTGGCCGGCGGCGATGGACTGCTTCATCGCGTCCGAATCAACCGGCTGCACGCCGATGATCTTGGTTTTCGGGCGCAGGCGTTTGATGTAGCTGGCCACGCCGGCGGCCAGGCCGCCGCCGCCGATGGCGACGAATACCGCGTCGATCGGGCCGGCGTGCTGGCGCAGGATTTCCATGCCGATGGTGCCCTGGCCGGCGATCACGTCCGGGTCGTCAAACGGCGGGATGTAGGTCATGCCGTTTTCCGCCACCAGCTTCATGGTGTGCTGGTAGGCATCGCTGAACGATTCGCCGGCCAGTACCACCTTGCCGCCACGGCGGGTGACGCCGTCGATCTTCACCTGCGGGGTGGTGACCGGCATCACGATGATGGCTTCACAGCCGATGCGCTGTGCCGACAGTGCCACGCCCTGGGCATGGTTGCCGGCGCTGGCGGTAATCACGCCACGGGCCAGCTGCTCCGGCGTGAGCTTGGACATCTTGTTGTAGGCGCCGCGCAGCTTGAACGAGAACACCGGCTGCAAGTCTTCGCGCTTGAGCAGAATGGTGTTGCCGGTGCGGCGGCTAAGGTTGGCCGCAACGTCCAGCGGTGTTTCGATGGCGACGTCGTAGACGTTGGCGGTGAGGATGCGTTCCAGATAGTCCTTAGGGTGCGACATGGTTGGTGATTCCGTATTTTTTGTCCCTGAAGGGGCAGAGTAGCAGGAACCCACCGGCGGTGGAATGCTTGAACGGGACAGATTTGTGCAGCGCAATGCACGGGCGGCGGTGATTGGCAATGCCGCGGCAAGCGGGGCGGCTGGCTGGTTTTGTCCGGTGGAAACCGTGCGGCGGATTGCTGTCGCGGCGGCAAAAAACTGCAGTGCGCGAAACTTGCCGCGGCGCGTCCGGTCAAGCTTGCTCCGGGTGTGGTGGCCGGTGGCGGCTGTCACGCTACATTTTGTATCCCGCCGGGCAGGGCAGCCGCTGATCGCCGTGTATAATGGCGGGCTGTTTTGCGGCAACTCACGTCCATAGATGTTCCAATGAAAAAAACCACCACCGTATTGCTGGCGGCAACCCTGTCGCTGTCCGCCCTGGCCCAAGCCGCGACCGGGTTTGTCCCGCCGGTGCCGGAAATTGCCGGCAAGGCCTATTTTGTTACCGATTTCTACAGCGGCCAGGTGCTCGCCGCGCGCGACCCGGATTCGCGTATCGAGCCGGCATCGCTGACCAAGCTGATGACCGCCTATCTGACCTTCAAGGCGCTGAAGGAAAAGCGGCTGACCATGGATCAGATGCTGACTGTGTCCCAGCATGGCTGGAAGCAGGAAGGCTCGCGCATGTTCCTGGATCCGAAAGTGCCGGCCAAGGTCGACGACCTGATCAAGGGCATGATCGTGCAGTCCGGTAATGATGCCTGCGTGACGCTGGCCGAAGCCATTGCCGGCAGCGAGGAAGTGTTCGCCCAGATGATGACCGCCGAGGCCAAACGCCTGGGCATGTCCGCCACCAGCTTCCGCAACGCCACCGGCTTGCCGGACCCGCAGCACTACACCACGGCGCGCGATCTGGCCACGCTGTCGACCTCTATCATCCGCGACTTCCCGCAGTATTATCCGATCTATTCGATCAAGTCGTTCGCGTACAACAACATCACCCAGCCGAACCGCAACCTGCTGCTGTACCGCGATCCGAACGTGGACGGCATGAAGACCGGGCACACCGACTCGGCCGGTTACAACCTGATCGCTTCCAGCAAGCGTGACGGCCGTCGCGTACTATCGGTGGTGGTGGGTACCGCCAGCGAAGAAGCGCGTGCCGTGGAAAGCAGCAAGCTGCTGAACTACGCGCTGCAATTCTTCGAGACGCCGAAGCTGTACAGCGCCGGCAAGGCCGTGAAGGAGATCCCGGTATACAAGGGCGCCAGCAAGCAACTGCCGGTCGGCTTTGCCCGTGATGTCTATGCCACGGTGCCGCGTGGTCAGTCCGGCCACCTGAAGGCCGAGCTGAGCACGGTGCAGCCGCTGATCGCGCCGGTGAAGCCGGGTCAGCAGGTGGGCAAACTGACCGTGTCGCTGGATGGCAAGGTGCTGTCGGAAAAACCGGTCGTTGCGCTGCAGGGCGTGGAAGAGGGTGGTTTCTTCAGCCGCCTGTGGGATAGCATCAAGCTCTGGCTGGGCTGGTAATTCCCGCACTTGGCCGCATTTAGTGGGGCATGAGGCCCTGGATGCGGCCAACCTTTTGCTGGACAGGAAGTAACATGAGCAAGCAAGCAATCGATATCAATGACGTACTGGAGTTTCCCTGCCGCTTCCCCATCAAGGTGATGGGCGAGTGCCACCCGGATTTCCAGCTCACCATTTACGAAGTGGTACGCGTGCATGCGCCGGACCTGGAGCACGCGCACATCACTTCACGCGATAGTTCCAGCGGCAAATACGTGTCGCTGACCATTACCGTGACCGCCACCTCGCGTGAGCACCTGGACAATATCTACCGCTCGCTGACCAGCCATACGCTGGTGAAGTGGGTGCTGTAAGGCTGCCATGAGTCGCATCGTCAAATACCTGGGCCAGGTGGACTACACCCCGACCTGGCACGCCATGCAGGCGTTCACCGACCAGCGCACGGGCGATACCCCGGACGAGTTGTGGTGCCTGGAGCACCCGCCGGTGTACACCCTGGGCCTGGCCGGCAAGCCCGAGCACCTGATCATGCCCAGCAGCATCGAGGTGGTGAAGTGCGACCGCGGCGGCCAGGTGACCTACCACGGCCCGGGCCAGCTGGTGGTGTATCTGATGATCGACTTCAAGCGCATGGGCATCGGCGTGCGCGAATTGGTGCGGCGTATCGAGCAGTCGGTGATCGATCTGCTGGCCGAGCTGGGCATCGCAGCCTATGGCGATGTGAACGCGCCGGGCGTGTACGTGGCCGGCGAAAAAATTGCCTCGCTGGGGCTGCGCATCAAGAACGGCGCGGTGTATCACGGCCTGAGCCTGAACGTGGACATGGATCTGACCCCGTTCAGCTGGATCAACCCTTGCGGCTATGCCGGCCTCAAGGTGACGCAATTGAAGAATCACGGTGCATCGCTTACCGTGACGGAAACCGCCGCGCGGTTGCTGCCGCATCTGGAGCGCAACCTGACGGTGATCAAGGAGACAGCATGAAACTGGATAACCAGGCCGGCGTAAAGCACAAGGGCGCCGACAAGACCGCGCGGATTCCGATCAAGATCGTACCGCTGGACGAAAAGCTCAAGAAGCCGGAGTGGATTCGCGCCAAGCTGCCCAATGGCCAGCGCTTCAACGAGATCAAGCAGATTCTGCGCGAACAGAAGCTGCATACCGTGTGCGAAGAGGCCACCTGCCCGAACATCGGCGAGTGCTTCAGCAAGGGCACGGCCACGTTCATGATCATGGGTGACATCTGCACCCGTCGCTGCCCGTTCTGTGACGTCGGCCACGGCCGCCCGAACCCGCTGGACCCGAACGAGCCCAAGCATCTGGCCGAAACCGTGGCCGCGCTCAAGCTCAAGTACGTGGTGATCACCTCGGTGGACCGTGACGATCTGCGCGACGGCGGTGCCCAGCACTTTGCCGATTGCATCAGCGAGATCCGCAAGCTGTCGCCGAATACCCAGATCGAAGTGCTGGTGCCGGACTTCCGCGGCCGTCTGGACATCGCGCTGGACATCCTCAGCAAGACGCCGCCGGATGTGATGAACCACAACCTGGAAACTGCGCCGCGGCTGTACAAGCAGGCGCGTCCGGGGGCGGATTACCTGCATTCGCTGCAGCTGCTGCAGGACTTCAAGAAGCTGTGCCCGGATGTATCGACCAAGTCCGGCATCATGGTGGGCTTGGGTGAGACCGATGAGGAAGTGTACGAAGTGATGGCCGACATGCGCGCCCACAACATCGACATGATCACCATCGGTCAGTACCTGCAGCCGACCGACGGTCACCTGCCGGTGCTGCGCTACGTGCATCCGGACCTGTTCAAGGCCTTCGAGAACAAGTCCTACGAAATTGGCTTCAAGCACGCTGCGGTGGGAGCGATGGTGCGTTCCAGCTATCACGCCGACGTGCAGGCGCATGAGGCCGGCGTGGTGTAATCACCCTGTCGGGTTGAACGAAAGCCGGGTTGCTACCCGGCTTTTTTCATTTGTGGCGCGTCAGGCAAGGTTGGCCGCATGCCTGGGCGGCTTGAGGCTGGCTTCCAGCTGCAGGCAGCGGTCAAGAATGAGCAGCATATAGCTGTAGCTTTTGCAGATGGCCGCTTGCAGCTGGTATTGCAGGCAGCTGGACGGCTGTTCCCCGGCCAGGGTGCAGATGATGTCCAGTGCCTCCCACGGGTGGTCGTCATCGTAGTGGGCATGCAGTTTCAGCCACTTCATGCTGCGCTTACGACGCGCTTCCGGCAGCGATGCTTCATAGCGCCCGCTGGTACAAATGCGCTGCGACCATTCGCCGGTCGCACCTTCGATGGCGTAGTTGGTGGCGGCCATGGCCAGCAGCAGCTCGTCGCTGGCGCTGCAATGCCAGCACCAGTGGCTGAGGGCGTGCATCTCCGGCGGCACTTGCTGTGCCTGCAGTTCTGCCATGGTGATGCCATAGCACTCGGCCCACGCCTGCCAGTAATCGGCATGGTTCTGCTCCACCCGGATATTGCGCACCAGGTAGCGGCGGGCCATGTCCTCGCCCCGCTGGCGGCCAGCGCGGGTCTTCAGCAGGTTCTGCGCCATGTACAGTGGAAACTGCTCAATCACCGGCCAGGTGCCAATCAGGAACAGGCGCATGGCCGGTAAGCCCAGTTTTCCGGCCGCCATACGGCGAAACAGTTCATGCTCCACGACCAGCTGTTTGGCAGGCTGGCACTGATTTAGCAACTGCTGCATCCACTGCGGATAGCTGGCAGCGGCCCGCAATGGCCCCCGGCGCTGAAACTCATTCACTAATGGCTTCCTTTGCTGGTGGTCTGCATATCCTGCTGCAGGATGTCGAGCGGCATGGCGGAAGAGGGTGCGGTCAGACAGTCGCGCTGGAAATGGTGTTGCACTTCGCATTCGCAGGTAAATGGTTGCGGCCGCATGACGGCGTAGCCTTGGGCGTAATCGATGCCCAGCGCTGCCACTGCCTGCATGATCTGCGGTGTTTCCACGAATTCGGCGATGGTGCGTTTGCCCATGACATGGCCAATGTGGTTGATGGCCGAGACCATGGCGTGGTCGATCGGGTCGTCCAGCATGTCTTTCACGAAACTGCCGTCGATCTTCAGGTAGTCCACCGGTAGGTGTTTCAGATAGCTGAACGAGGACATGCCGGAGCCGAAATCGTCCAGCGAGAAGCGGCAGCCGATCTTCTGCAGCTCGGTGATGAAGTGGATGGCATCGCTGAGGTTGGCGATGGCGCTGGTCTCGGTGATTTCAAAGCAGATGGTTTGCGGCACGACCGCATGCAGGCGGAACTGGTCGCGCAAAAAATCCAGGAAAGCATCGTCACCAATGGTGGTGCCGGATAGGTTGATGGCGCAGGTGGTGATGGATTCCGGTTTACCGCAGCGCTGGCGCGCCGCCAGGATGGTAAAGGCGTTCTGCACCACCCAGCGGTCGATCAGCGGCATCAGGCCATAGCGCTCGGCGGCGGGAATAAAGCTGATCGGCGGTACCAGCCGGCCGAATTCATCGTGCAGGCGCAGCAGTAGTTCGATGTGGGCGCCCGGCTCCAGCGTGTCGCCAAGCGGTGCGATCTGCTGTGCATACAGGCAGAAGCGGTGTTCTTCCAGTGCAAGGTGAATGCGCTGCACCCATGCCATCTCGCCGAATTTCAACGACAGTTCGGAATCGTCGGCATGGTAGATCTGTACCCGGTTGCGGCCTTTTTCCTTGGCCATGTAGCAGGCGACATCGGCGGCGCGCAGTGCCTCGGCCAGCGTGGTCATGGCATGGTTGATATGTACCAGGCCGATGCTGACGCTGACATTGAACGGATGCCCTTGCCACACAAAGTGCAGGTCCTGCACGGTCTGGCGCAGAGATTCGGCAATCTGCTCGGCCGGTATGGCCGGGCAGTGTTCCAGTAGGATGCCGAACTCATCGCCGCCCAGGCGGGCGAGGGTGTCGCCATCGCGCAGTTGCTGTTGCAGCAGGGTGCAGATCTGGCGCAGCAGTTCGTCGCCGGCGGCATGGCCGCAGGTGTCGTTCACCACCTTGAACTGGTCCAGGTCCAGGAACATCAGTGCGTGTTCGGCATGTTGGCCGCTGTGCTGCTCCAGCTTGCCCAGCGCCTGCTCCAGCCGGTGCTCGAACTCGCGGCGGTTGGCCAGGCCGGTCAGGGCGTCGTGGGTTGCCTGCCAGGAAAGGTTGGCCACATATTGCCGCTCGCGCGTCATGTCGTGCAGTACCACTACGGCGCCGCTGATGCGGTTGTTGCTGTGGATGGGGGCTGCCACCAGTGACACCGCGATGGCGCTGCCATCCAGCCGCACCATCAACTGGGCGTGCAGATTGCCGTCGCTGCATTCGCCGGCCAGGATCTGGTCGATCAGCCGCCAGTCATCCTGTGGCGAGTGCTCGTCGATGATGCGGAAAATGGAGGTGAGGGGCAGGCCGCGCGCCTGTTCGTCCAGCCAGGTGGTGAGCTGCTCGGCTGCCGGGTTCATGTAGGAGATGAAGCCGGTTTCGTCGGTGGTGATCACCGCATCGCCAATTGAGGCCAGCGTAACCTGGGCGCGCTCTTTTTCGGCATGCAGGGCGGCTTCGAACGACTGCCGTTGGGCCAGGAGCTTGCCGGTGCGCAGTGCCGCCAGCAGGATCAGGATGCTGGCGGCGGCAAGGTTGGCCGCCAGTAGCAGCAGCTGGATGAAACGGGAGCCTTCGCCAAGGGTGTCGGAAAAGGCTTTTTCAATCGGGGTGACCTGCGCGTTGATCTGCTGGATCTGCATCACCCAGCGGGCGATGTCTGTCTCGCTGGCCTGTTGCCGGCTCAGGTTGCGGTGCATCTGCTCGGCAATCTGGGTGAGCTGCAGCACAAAGCGATCGCCGGTGCGCCAGTGCTCAATCGCGGTTTCCAGGTAGCTGAAGTGGCGGAAGTTGCGAAACAGCCAGATCAGGCCCTGAATGTCCTGGGGGTGGTTGCCGCCCTGCAGAAAGCCGGCCTCGGCGCGGGCCAGGTCCGGCTCCGGGCGATCCAGTGCCATTCTGGCCTCGTGGTCGCCCAGCGGGATGGCGATGGCGCGCTGGTACTGCAGGTAGTAGTTGGGATTGCGGGTGTCGGCGTACAGCTTGAGATTGTAGATGGCGTCTTTTTGCCCCTTGGACCACAGGCTTTCGCCGCTGACATAGGCGCGCACGCTGGACAGGACATTCAGGCTCACGCCGCTGATGGCCGCCTGCAGCAATGCCACGACAATGAATGGCCAGACAATGCCCAGCAGATGCGATGGATTGCGGGTGGGGGTTTGGCGCATGGGTCGAATCACCTTTTCACGTGGCAAGGCCCGGCTGTGCTTACCGGTGCGCTGGTCAGTCCGCGTCTGGTGGCACGGACAGTGTGGCGATACTGTAGCGATAACGGGCTATGTGCTTTTTATGCATTATTGCCCATGTCATTGTGCGTTATAGCCGCCTGTGTATGAAATGAATAGTGGCTTTTCTGGCGATGAGCCGGAACTGCTGACCGTAAGCGCGGAGGCGGTGCTGCCGCCGTGCGGCGGGTGGCAACGAAGGCGGGCAGGCCGGTTGTTTCGCGCCGAACAATGCCCGCTCATGCCAAATAATTTGCTGTGTCCGTAAAAAAGGCAAGCTCGCGAGCTTGCCTTTTGCATGCGGCCAACGTTGGCCGCAGAGGAGGGCTTATTGCCAGCACACCAGGGTGTGGTTCTTCTTGCCGCGCTTGAGCAGGCTGTACTGGCCAAACAGGCGCTCGCCATCGGCGATCTGGTGTTCCAGGCTGTCGGCCTTGTTGCCGTTGATGCTGACTGCGCCGCTCTGGATGAAGGTGCGCGCCTCGGACTTGGACTTGGCCAGGCCGCCGGCTACCAGTGCATCGATCAGGCCGCTGCTGTCACGGGTCAGCTGAATGCTGGGCATGCCGTCCTGTGCCAGTTGCGCCAGATCGGATTCGGTCAGCTCTGTCACGCTGCCGGAGAACAGGCTGGCGCTGATGCGCTGCGCGGCGGCCACCGCGGCTGCGCCGTGTACCAGGGCCGTGGCTTGTTCGGCCAGGATGCGCTGGGCTTCCGGCTTGCCGCCACTGCTCTTGTCCTGCTCTTCGATGGCGTCGATCTCGGCGATGGACAGGAAGGTGAAGTAGCGCAGGAACTTGTACACGTCGGCGTCGGCGGTATTCAGCCAGAACTGGTAGAACGCGTACGGCGAGGTCTTCTTGGCATCCAGCCAGATGGCGCCGGATTCGGTTTTGCCGAATTTGGTGCCGTCGGCTTTGGTCACCAGTGGCAGGGTCAGGCCGTATACCTGGTGCTGATGCAGGCGGCGGGTCAGGTCGGTGCCGGCGGTGATGTTGCCCCACTGGTCAGAACCGCCAATCTGCAATACGCAGCCGTGGCGACGGTACAGTTCGGCAAAGTCGTAACCCTGCAGCAGGCTGTAGCTGAATTCGGTGTAGCTGATGCCCTGGTCTTCGCGGCTGATGCGCTGCTGTACCGACTCTTTCTTGATCATCTGGTTGACCGAGAAATGCTTGCCGATGTCGCGCAGGAATTCCAGTGCGCCCATGCCGCCGAACCAGTCGTAGTTGTTGGCCATGATGGCGGCGTTGTCGCCTTCGAACGACAGGAACGGCGACACCTGGCCACGGATTTTCTCTACCCAGCCGGCGATCACGTCCGGGGTGTTGAGTTTGCGTTCGGCAGCCTTGAAGCTGGGGTCGCCGATCATGCCGGTGGCGCCGCCCACCAGGGCAATGGGCTTGTGGCCAAACTGCTGGAAACGCTTCAGCACCAGTACCGGTACCAGGTGGCCAAGATGCAGACTGTCGGCGGTCGGATCGAAGCCGCAATACAACGTCACACTTTCCTTGGTCAGCAGTTCGTCGAGGGCTGCCGCGTCGGTTTGTTGCGCGATCAGGCCACGGGCTTGCAGATCCTGGATAAGGGCGGACTGGTGCATCTTGAAAACTCTCCTGAGGTTGGTGCGGTGCCTGCCTTGGCTGGCAATGGCGGCAAAGGGGCTATTCTAGCCGATTTTGCTGTCCGGCAGCCCCGGCATTTGCGCCGCAACATTCGTTAAAGCTTTGTTGCTGGTCGCCACGGTGGCACGGGTAAACTGCCAACAGTTGGCAATGATATGGAGCTGGGCAATGAATTATCGGGTGAAGGTTTGGGATCTGCCGACGCGCTTGTTCCACTGGTCGCTGGTGGCTTTGTTCGGGCTGATGTGGTGGAGCGCGGAAAACGGACAGTTGCTGTGGCATACCCGTGCCGGCGTAGCGTTGCTGGTGCTGGTGCTGTTTCGCCTGCTGTGGGGTGTGCTGGGTAGCCAGACCGCGCGGTTCGGCAGCTTTGTGCGCGGCCCGGCAGCGATACAGCGCTACCTGCGCGGCGAGTACGACGGCATCGGGCATAACCCGTTGGGCGCATTGATGGTGCTGGCACTGTTGGCCGCACTATTGGTGCAGTTGGGCTTGGGGCTATTCGCCGTGGATGTGGACAGCTATACCTTCGATGGCCCGCTGGCGAAGCTACTGGATAGTGAACTGGCTGAGCGGGTCAGCGAGTGGCACGAGGCCTGGTTCAATGTGTTATTGGCTCTGGTAGGTGTACACCTGCTGGCCATCATCGGCTATCGCGTGCTGCGCCGGGAAAACCTGGTGAAGCCGATGCTGACCGGGCATAAGGAGGTGATGCAGCAGATGCCACAGCCGGCGTTTGCCTCGCCCTGGCTGGCCGTGCTGCTGCTGGTCGCCGTGGCGGGCGTAGTGCTAGGCGGGTTGGCGCTGGTATAGCTGGCGAGCGGGCAAACAAAAAGGCATGCGTTAGCGCATGCCTTTTTTCGTGCGGCGCGCCCGGTATTACTTCTTCGGGCCGCGGAAGCTGTCGTGGCAGCTTTTACAGCTTTGCGTAACCGCCGTGTACTTGATGCGCACCGCAGCCAGATCGTCGCTGCGCGCGCCAGCTTGCAATGCATTGACCGCGGCGAGGAATTTGTCCTGCTCGGCCTTGAACTTGGCGGGCTGACTCCAAATTTCCGCTTTGGCACGGCTGATATCGTCAATGCTGTTCGGCTTGAACAGTGTGAACGGCACCGGCGCCGCCGCCTTCAGGGCATCGGCATGCTTGATGAACTGGTCCTGGCGAAACGGGCCGTCGCGCAGCATCACGCCGATGGGCTCGAAACTGAGCAGAACCTTCTTGAAACTTTTCTGGCGATCTTCGCCGGGGCCGGCTATGGCGCTACTGCACAGCAGGGCCAGGGCCAGGATCAGGGCGGTGGTGCTTTTTTTCATGATGGCAAGGAGAGGGAAACGGGTTTTGACCGCGCGAGTGTAATAAGTTTCGCGGCGTAAGCAAGCGGGCTCACACAGGCGAGCCCGTGGGCGGGATGTCAGTCGGCGCGGAACTGGTCGTGACAGGCTTTGCAGGTTTGCTGCATGGCGCCGAACTGAGCTTTGACATCGTTGATGCCGGTGGCTTTGGCGGCCGTGGCCTTCATTTTGGCAACTTCGGCCTTGTGCTTGTCTGCCGCGGCCTTGAATTCGGCTGGCTTGGACCAGATTTCCGGCTTGGCATCGGTCTTGCCCTTATCGCTGCCCGGAGTGAAGTACTGCCACGGTTGCTGCGCCAGCTCGTCCATGTGTGCGGCCAACTTGGCAAACTCCGCCTGATCGAACGCCGTGTCGCCTTTTACCATCTTGCCCATGGTGGCCACGGTCTGCTTGTATTGCTTGAACACATCCTGGCGCGCCTTGATCGGATCGGCGGCAAAGGCGGGGGCGAGTACGGCACAGCACAGGGCGGTCAGCAGAAATTTTTTCATGGCGTAGATTCCGGCAGAAATGGCAAACGAATGAACGGCGGCAGCTTAGCACAGTCGTGTGGCCGGTTTGCCGACGGATTGGTTAAGGCTTGTTAATGGTGCTGTTATACCGTAACATTATTCGTCTGTTACTTATTTGAAGTATCCGTCAATCATGGATGCAGCATGTTTTCTTGAGGCCGCCGACCGGCATTGCCAGCAACAGGGGGTAAAGCTCACCAGCTTGCGCCGCCAGGTGCTGGAACTGGTGCTGGGCTACGACGGGGTGGTGAAGGCCTATCAGGTGCTGGCCGACCTGCAACGTCAGCGCGGCATTGCCGCGCCGCCCACGGTTTATCGCGCGCTGGATTTTCTGGTGGCTAGCGGCCTGCTGCACAAGGTAGACGCACTGAACGGCTATATCGTGTGCCGGCATGTCGGTTGCAGCCACGAAGGGTTGATCCTGGTGTGTAGCCAGTGTGGCCGCGTACAAGAACTGGACGCCACGCCGATGCTGGCGCTATTGCGCGAGCAGGCCGGTGGCGAGGGCTTTTCCATTGCACCGCAAAACCTGTTGTTGACGGGACATTGCCAAGGATGCCAAGCATGAAAAAAACCCGCGTCAATGTACTGACCGGCTTTCTGGGGGTGGGCAAGACTACCGCGTTGCGCCATCTGATCAGCCACCGTCCGCGCGACGAGAAGTGGGCGATCATCGTCAATGAGTTTGGCGAAATCGGCATCGATGGCGCCGTGCTGGATGATGGCGAACTGCCGGTGGCCGAGATCGCCGGTGGCTGCCTGTGCTGCGTGGCCGGGCCGCAGATGACAGTAACGGTGGCCAACCTGCTGCGCCGCGAAAAGCCGGACCGGCTGATCATCGAGGCCAGCGGCCTGGCCCATGCCGCTGGGTTGATCGACGAACTGCGCACCGAGCCGCTGGGCAACGCGCTGGAGGTCGGTGCGGTACTGACGCTGGTGGACCCGCGGCAGTTCGTCAACAACGACTACTTCCGTCAGCCCTTGTACCGCGACCAGGTGATGGTGGCCGACGTGCTGCTGGCTACCAAGAGCGATCTGGCGGATGCCGATACGTTGGCCGTATACCGCGACAAGGCTGCCGGACTGTTTCCACCCAAATCCCTGGTGGCGGAAATCCACCATGGTGCGGCCAACCCGATATGGCTGGATGCCGCGCTGGCGCCCAAGCCGCAGTATCGCCCCTCGGTACGCAAGGATGACGCGCCGGGCTGGCAGTCGCAGGGCTGGACCTTCCCGGCCGGCACGACATTTTCCGGCGAGGCGCTGACCGACTTTTTCGACACGCTGCCGCAGAAGGTGGATGGCCTGGTGCGCGCCAAGGGTGTGTTCCAGGTGATGGACTCCTGGCTGTGGCTGAACTGGACCGAGGGCCGCTGGGCGGCCAACCAGGTGGCGTGGCGCCGCGACAACCGCTTCGAACTGATTGCCAACGGGCTGGATGCTGCCGCCATCGAGACGGCGCTACGTGCCTGCATCGAACCCTGGTCGCAGGACTGACATGGCGCAACACCACCATCATCACGAGCACGAACATGCTCACTCCCACCCGCATCCGCATGGTGCCGGCGACGATAGCCACCTGCCGCGCTGGCGCTTGCTGGCCATGTCGGCCGGGCAGCGCCTGCTGCTGGCGTCCGGCCTGCTGCTGCTGCTGTGGATGCTGGTGCTGTGGGCATTGGGAGGGGAAAGTTGATCTCGCTACATAACCTTACCGTGTCCTACCAGCGCCATCCGGCCGTTCACCATGTGAGCGGCCGCTTTGCTCCCGGGCAGGCAACGGCCATTTTCGGCCCCAACGGCGCCGGCAAGAGCACGCTGCTGAAAACCATCATGGGCGCCATCCGCCCGGATAGCGGCGAGGTACGCTTTGATGGCCTCAATCGCAAGGACATCGCCTACCTGCCGCAGCAGTCGGAGATCGACCGCAGCCTGCCGGTATCGGTGATCGATCTGGTCAGCAGTGGCCATTGGCGCCGAAGCGGGCTGTTTGGCCGGGTTGGCCGCCAGCTGGACGATGCCAGCTGGAATGCGCTGGTTACCGTCGGGCTGGAAGACTTTGCACTGCATCCGGTGTCGGCCTTGTCCAGCGGCCAGTTCCAGCGCGTGTTGTTCGCCCGCATCCTGGTGCAGGACGCGCGGCTGATCCTGCTGGATGAGCCATTCAACGCCGTGGATGCACGTACCACTTTCGACTTGCTGGAGCTGGTGCGTCGCTGGCAGGAAGAAGGGCGCACGGTGATTGCCGTGCTGCATGACTACGAACAGGTGCGCGCCTTTTTTCCGCAGACCCTGCTGATGGCACGCGAGGTGGTGGCCTGGGGCGCAACCGATACTGTGCTGACCGATAGCAACCTGAAACGCGCCACCGAAACCGCCGCCCACTGGCAGGCCAATGCTCCGGTGTGCGCCGTGGATGGCCAAGGAGCCCGCCCATGAGCTTGCACGAAGTGCTTGTTGCTCCGTTTGCCGATTTCGCCTTCATGCGCCGGGCGCTGGTGGGTTGTCTGGCGCTGGTGCTGGGCAGTGCGCCGGTGGGGCTGCTGCTGGTGATGCGCCGCATGAGCCTGATGGGCGATGCCATGAGCCACGCGGTATTGCCAGGGGCGGCGGTGGGCTATCTGCTGGCCGGGCTGAGCCTGCCGGCGATGAGTGCCGGCGGTTTTGTCGCCGGCGTGCTGGTGGCGCTGCTGGCCGGGCTGGCCACGCGTTACACCGAGGTGAAGGAAGACGCCAACTTTGCCGGTTTCTACCTGTTATCGCTGGCGCTGGGGGTGCTGCTGGTTTCCAAGAGCGGCAGCAATGTCGATCTGATGCACTTGCTGTTTGGCTCGGTGCTGGCGGTGGACGATGCTGCGCTGTTGCTGGTGGCCAGTGTGGCCAGTGTCACCCTGCTGATCCTGGCGGCGATTTACCGGCCGTTGCTGCTGGAAAGCCTGGACCCGGTGTTCATGCGCGCCATCGGCGCCCGCGGCGGGCTGTGGCACCTGCTGTTCCTGTTGCTGGTGGTGATGAACCTGGTAGCCGGTTTCCAGGCGCTGGGCACGCTGATGTCGGTGGGCTTGATGATGCTGCCGGCCATCGCGGCCCGACTGTGGGCGGCTTCGGTGGGGGGCATGCTGCTGGTGGCGCTGTTGATCGCCAGCCTGTCGGCGGTAGGCGGCCTGCTGCTGTCCTACCATGCCGAGCTGCCATCCGGCCCGGCCATCATCCTGCTGGCAGGCATCGCCTACCTATTGTCCATGTTGCTGGCACCGCGCGGCGGCTTGCTACCGCGACTGTTCCGTTCCCGCCATCTGACCAACTAGGAGTTTTCAATGCGCAAGTTCATCGCGGCAACGCTGTTGCTGTCGCCGTTATTCGCCATGGCCAAGGTGCCGGTGGTGGCCAGTTTCAGCATCGTGGCCGACATTACCCGCGAACTGGGTGGTGAGCGGGTGGAAGTGCAGTCGCTGGTCGGCCCGGATCAGGATGCGCATGTGTTTCAGCCGGCGCCGGCTGATGTAAAGAAGTTGGCCGCCGCCAAGGTGTTTGTGGTGAGCGGGCTGGGTTTTGAAGGCTGGATGCCGCGCATGTCGCGCGCCGCCGGTTTCAAAGGGCTGACGGTGACTGCTGCCGCCAAGGTGAAGCCGCTGGCCGCAGCGGAAGAAGGCCACCATGAGCAGGATGGTCACGACCATGGCAGTGTCGATCCGCATGCCTGGCACAACCCGCAAAACGTGATGCTGTACGCCGATGCCATCGCCGATGGCCTGGCCAAGGCCGATCCGGCGGGGGCCGGCTATTTCCGCCAGCGCGCCGATGCCTATAAGACCAAGCTCAAGGCGCTGGATGCCTGGGCGGCGCAACAGTTCGCCACTGTGCCGGTGGCCAAGCGCAAGGTGCTGACCTCGCATGAGGCATTCGGCTATCTGGCGGCGCGTTACCAGATCCGCTTCATGGCACCGCAGGGCATCAGCACCGAAGCGGAAGCCTCGGCCAAGGCGGTGGCCCGCTTGATCCAGCAGGTGAAAAAGGAACAGGTGAAAGCCATTTTCTTCGAGAACATGGCCGACAAGCGCCTGCTGCAGCAGCTGAGCAATGAGGCTGGGGTGAAAGTGGGCGGCAAGCTGTATGCCGATGCCTTGTCCAGCGACGGCAAGGCCAGCAGCTATGTGCAATTGTTCCGCAGCAACGTCGAAACCCTGCTCAGCGCGATGCGTTAAGCAGCAGCTGCAGCAAATGCCATGCGCCCATAGCACTGACGGTCAGTCCCGCCAGCAGGCGGACTGGCCGTTGTTGTTTCCATTGCCCCAGCTTGCTCGCAAAGGCGCCCATCAACAACAGGTTGGGCAGGGTCCCGAGGCCAAAACTCAGCATCACCAACGCGCCACTGGCGGCACTCTGGCTGGCCAGCGCCGACAGGCTGGCGGTGTAGACCAGCCCGCATGGCACCCAGCCCCACAGTGCACCGACCAGTACGCTTTGCCAGCCATGGCGCAGCGGCAGCAGGCGGCGAGTAAGCGGCTGCAAGCTGCGCCATAGTGGTTGCCCCAGTTTTTCGATGCGCGTCACCGCGCCGGACAGCCCCGCCAGATACAGCCCCAGCAGGATCAGTAACACGTTGGCCGCAGCAAACAGCCCCAGTTGCAATGGTCTGAAGTCCGCTTCTGCCACCCCCCACTGTGCCAGCCCGCCGAGTAGTGCGCCGATGGCGACATAACTTGCCAACCGGCCTAGGTTATAACCCAGCAGCAACAGCGGTTTACTGCCTTGCCCGGTTACCGAGATGGCGGTGACGATGCCGCCGCACATGCCTAGGCAATGCACTCCGCCCAGCAGGCCGGTAAGAAAAAGCGAGAGCAGACTGATTTCCAGCATGGTGGCAGCAGCGCTAGGTAAAACGGCATTGTAGCAGCGGTGTTGCGGCGCGGAAATTTTGCGCTTTTTAGGCTTAATGACTATGCAATTAAATTATTAATGCAATTAGCTTTATTTCTAAGCGATACCTTGAAAAAACAGTGGGATAGTCCATCGTTATAGCTAGATAAACTTGTCATTTGGCCACAAAATGGCACGCCTTGAACGGTGTCGACTGGTGTCGCCGGTCACGTAGCATCAACTGCACCTTGCCCGCGTGACAGGTGTGCAGGGATGGGAGCAAGCACACATGAACAATCAAATCGTGATCGAGCATCTTGGGCAGTCGGCGATTGTGACCATCAACAACCCGCCGGCCAATGTCTGGACGCTGGAATCGCTGCAGGCACTGGCCGCGGCGATGGAATCGCTGGATGCCGACCAGCAGGTGAATGCGGTGGTACTGACCGGTGCCGGGGAAAAATTCTTCTCCGCCGGCGCCGATCTGCGCCTGTTCGCCAACGGCAACAATCAGCAGGCCGGCCGGGTGGCGGATGCCTTCGCGCTGGCGTTCAACAGTATCCGCCAGTTTCACGGCGTGACCGTGGCGGCGATCAATGGCTATGCGCTGGGTGGTGGCCTGGAGTGTGCGCTGGCCTGTGACTACATCGTGGCGGAACGCGGGGCGCAGCTGGGTCTGCCGGAAGCATCGGTAGGGCTGATTCCCTGTGCCGGCGGCACCAAGGCATTGGCGGATCGGGTCGGCGTGCCGTGGGCCAAGCGCATCATCCTGGGCGGCGAGATGGTCGATGCCGACCTTGCGTTGCGTATCGGGCTGGTGGAAGAGGTGGTGGATGCCGGGCTGGCCAAGATCATGGCGGTCAGCCTGGCTGGCAAGGTGTCCCGTCAGGCCCGCTCCGCCGTGTTGGCGGCCCGGCGCTTGATCGAAGGCAGTCCGCAGGGCACGCTGGAGCGGCAGCTGCTGCAGGAAAAGGCCGCTTTTCTGGAGCTGATGGGCGGCGACGAGCAGCGGGAGGGCGTGAGTGCCTTTCTGGAAAAGCGCAAGCCATCCTGGCTGGCGGATGACGACGATTAACGCTGTCGCCGTAAATAAAAAAACCCGGGTAAGCCCGGGTTTTTTATTGTCGCGGCGCTCAGGCTTTCAAGCCGACGCGCAGGCGCGAAAACAGCGTCAGCAACAGCACCAGCAACATCCCGACCAGCAGGCCGAACAACCCGTTGAGTACGCTTGGCAGCATGCCTGCCAGCAGGCTGCCAAGGTTGGCCGCAGCCGCTGCGGCAGCTTCAATGGCGTGATGCACCGTCGGCAAGCCGTGTGTCAGAATGCCGCCGCCCACCAGGAATACCGCCACCGTGCCGGCAACCGACAGAAAGCGCATCAGCGGTGGGGCGGCATTCAACAGCACGCAGCCAATGGCCTGGCTGATGGCCTGTGGTTTCTGCGTCAGATATAGCCCCACATCGTCCAGTTTGACAATGGCGGCCACCAGTCCATACACGCCCACGGTCATGACCAGGGCAATACCCACCAGTACTGCCAGCTGGGTGCCAAACGGCTGCGTCGCCACGGTGCCCAGTGCAATGGCGATGATTTCTGCCGACAGGATGAAGTCGGTGGTGATGGCGCCTTTGATCTTGTCGTGTTCGAACGCCACCATGTCCGTCGCCGGGTCTTGCAGTGCATGCAGACGCTCGCTGTGCTCCTGCTGCTCTTCTGCCGCATGCAGGTACTTGTGCGCCAGTTTCTCGGCCCCTTCGAAGCACAGGAAGGCTCCGCCTAGCATCAGCAGCGGGGTAATCAACCACGGCAGGAAGGCGCCGATGGCCAGCGCCAGCGGCACCAGGATCGCCTTGTTGCGCAGCGAGCCGACTGCCACCGCCCACACCACCGGCAGTTCGCGCTCGGCGCGGATGCCGGATACCTGCTCGGCGTTGAGCGCCAGATCGTCCCCCAGCACCCCGGCGGTTTTCTTGGCCGCGACCTTGGTCATGGCGGCCACGTCGTCGAGCAGGGTGGCGATATCGTCAATCAGCATGAAAAGGCTACTACCAGCCATCTGTACTCCTGTAAGAGAAATTGTAGTGTTGCGGCATGCAAAACGGCGGCCACGCTAGCAAACCTTGCCGCGCCCGGCAAGTTGGCCGCGGACTACGGCCGGTTGCGGAAACTGCCGGGCCAGCCAGTCGGCCACGGTCTGCGCCACGCTTTGCCAGCGGTGATCCAGCATCAGCATGTGCCCCAGCTCGGGTAGCACGGTGATACTGATGCCGAGCAGGTGCCCGCCGGAGGTAGCCTCCAGCGGACTGACCAGTAGATCGTTGCGGCCAACCAGTGACAGCGCCGGGCAGGGCAGGTGACGGGTAAACAGTGCGGTGGTCAGTGTCATGTCCATGACCGCGCGCTGGCTTTCTACCTGGCAGTTGCTTGCCAGCCATTGCGCGCTGGCAGGGTCGACATCGGGCGACAGCAACATGCGGCGCACTTCCTCCGCTGTCGGCTGATGTTTGCCCTGCTGGAACAGGTTCAGGCCCAGCAGAATGTCCGGCGCGGTCAGGGCAAGGCGCCAGGTTGACAGCGCCAGTCCGCCCGGCGGCACGCTGGCCAGCAGCACGGCCGCCGGGGCGGTGTGCTGGCGCAAGTATTGCTGGATGACAAAGCCGCCCATGGAGTGGCCCAGCAATACCGGCGGCTGCGGTAGTTGGCCGCAGGCCCAGGCCACATCCGCCACGTAGTCGGCGATGCCATAACTGTGCAGCCGGTCGCGGCCCGGACTGTTGCCGTGACCGCGCAGGCTCAGCGCCCAGCAGTCGTAACCCTGTTGGCTGAACCACGGCAGAAAGTGCTGCTGCCAGCAGTTGGCCGCACTGTAGGCGCCATGCACAAACAACAGCGGCGGAGCCGCGTTGGCTCCGCCGCTGGCTGCCGCGTGCAGCAGTTCCAGTGCCTGGCCGCTCACAGCACTTCCGCGGCGTGGTCGGCCAGCCGCGAGCGTTCACCGCGCTGCAGCGTGATGTGCCCGGAGTGATCCCACCCCTTGAAGCGGTCTACCACATAGGTCAGGCCGGAGCTGCCTTCGGTCAGGTACGGGGTGTCGATCTGGCTGATGTTGCCCAGGCATACCACCTTGGTGCCGGGGCCGGCACGGGTGATCAGCGTTTTCATCTGCTTGGGTGTCAGGTTCTGTGCCTCGTCGATGATCAGGTACTTGTTGAGGAAGGTGCGGCCGCGCATGAAGTTGAGCGATTTGACCTTGATGCGGCTGCGGATCAGGTCGCGGGTGGCGGCGCGGCCCCAGTCGCCGCTGTCTTCCTCGGTCTTGCCCAGCACGTCCAGGTTGTCTTCCAGCGCCCCCATCCACGGCATCATTTTTTCCTCTTCGGTGCCGGGCAGGAAGCCGATGTCCTCACCCACCGGCACCGTGACGCGAGTCATGATGATCTCGCTGTACAACTTCTGCTCCAGCGTCATCGCCAGGCCGGCGGCCAACGTCAGCAGGGTCTTGCCGGTACCGGCCTGGCCCAGCAGGGTGATGAAATCCACTTCCGGGTTCATCAGCAGGTTGAGCGCAAAGTTCTGCTCGCGGTTACGGGCGGTAATGCCCCAGATATTGTTCTTCTGATGGCTGTAGTCGCGCAGGGTCTCCAGCACCGCAGTCTTGCCATCCAGCTGGATCACACGACATTGCAGCAGCTGCTCGCCCTGCTGCCACAGCAGTTGATTGAGGATCAACCCCGGCACGTCCGGGCCTTTCAGCTGGTAGTAGGTGCGGCCGTGTTCTTGCCAGGACTTGAGGTCTTTGCCGTTGCGGTCCCAGAAGCCCTGGTCGATCTCGCGCATGCCGGTGTACAGCAGATCGGTGTCTTCCAGCACCTTGTCGTTGAAGTAGTCTTCCGCCTCCAGCGCCAGCGCCCGCGCCTTGATGCGCATATTGATGTCTTTGGACACCAGGATCACGTTGCGCGACGGCTCCAGCTGCTTGAGCGCCATCACGATGCCCAGGATCTGGTTATCGGCCTTGCCCACCGGCATCGAGGCCGGCAGCGTGGCGTGAATAGCCTGGGTCTGCAGCAGCAGGCGGCCGGTGGCGGCCTCGCGGCTGGCGTTTTTCAGCTCGATGCCATCGGTGATATCGGCACCGGCCTGGCTGACGATTTCATCCAGAAAGCGGCTGGCCTGGCGGGCATTGCGCGCCACTTCGGACATGCCCTTCTTGTGGGTGTCCAGCTCTTCCAGCGTGATGATGGGAATGAAGACGTCGTGTTCCTCGAAGCGGAACAGGCAGGTGGGGTCATGCAGCAATACGTTGGTGTCGAGAACGAAAAGTTTGATGTTTTTGCTCTTTTTGCGGCTTGCCATGATAGGGCCCCCTTGGCTGGCGGGGCCCACCCCATGTGCGCCCCGCTTAAAGCGTGTTCACGAACGCAAGCACTTCTTCAACATGGCCCGGCACTTTCAACCCGCGCCACTGGCGAAGGATGTTACCGGCACCGTCGATCACAAAGGTGCTGCGTTCAATCCCTGTCACCTGTTTGCCGTACATGTTTTTCAGCTTCATGACAGCGAACAGATTACATACAGTTTCCTCCGGATCGCTGATCAATTCAAATGGCAATTCGAACTTTGCTTTAAAGTTCTCATGCGATTTGATGCTATCCCGTGATACGCCGATGATGCGCGCGCCGGCGGCAGCAAAGGCGGCGTGCTGGTCACGAAAGCCCTGCGCTTCGGTGGTGCAGCCCGGGGTGTTGTCTTTGGGGTAGAAGTACAGCACTGTCAGCTGGCCATCGGGCAGGCTGATCGTTTGGCCAGCGGTGGTGGGTGCGGTAAAAGTCGGGCAGATTTCCATGCTTATATTCCTTGTCACGATGGGCGTTTGAGCAGTACCAGCACGGCACCACTGCCGCCCTGATGGCTGGCAGTTTCGCAAAAGGCCAGTACATCCGGGTGATGGCTGAGCCAGGCGCGGACCATTTTGGGTAACACCGGTTCGCCGCGCGAACTCAAACCCTTGCCATGAATGATGCGCACGCACTGGCCGACCTGCCGTGCACGGTGCAGGAACAGCGCCAGCCGCTCGTGCGCCTCGAAGCGATCCAGGCCATGCAGATCCAGCTCGGCACATACCGGCCAGTGGCCACTGCGCAGCTTGCGCAGTGTACCGCTGGGCATGCCGGGACGGCGGTGCTGCTGGGCGATGTCGGCGGGTTCGAACCAGCCCAGCATCTGGGCAAACAAGCCGTCGGGCGTGCTGGCTGCCTGCTTGCTGTGCGGCTGACGCAGCGGTCGGGGCTTGGGTCGGGGCAGTGGGTGTTGCACGCGGCCATCCGGTTTCAGCGGCTGCACATTGCGCATCAGGCTGGAGAAGTCTGGCTCTGGCTCGGGGTTGGCCGCAACGACCACAGGCAAGGCCCTCGCGGGCCTTGCCTGTGGTTTGATCGGCTTGAGTTGCTCCTTGAGCGACTTCAATGCAGTTGGGCTCAGTGATCCAGGAAGCGTTCGGCGTCCAGAGCGGCCTGGCAGCCGGAGGCAGCGCTGGTAATCGCCTGGCGGTAGATATGATCCTGCACGTCACCGGCGGCGAACACGCCCGGTACGCTGGTGGCTGTGGCATTGCCGTCGCGGCCACCGCGGGTCACGATGTAGCCGGTTTCATCCAGCTCCAGCTGGCCCTGGAAGATGTCGGTGTTTGGCTTGTGACCGATGGCGATGAACACGCCCATCAGCTTGAGGTCTTCCGTGCTGCCGTCGTTGAATTTCAAGCGGGCACCGGTCACGCCGCTGTCGTCCCCCAGCACTTCGTCCAGGTTGGCGTTCAGCTTCAGGGTGATCTTGCCTTCGACTACACGTGCGTTCAGCTTGTCCACCATGATTTTTTCAGCACGGAAGCTATCGCGGCGGTGGATCAGGGTAACGTGCTTGGCAATATTGGCCAGGTACAGTGCTTCTTCCACGGCCGTGTCGCCACCGCCCACTACCGCCACGTCCTGGTTGCGGTAGAAGAAGCCATCGCAGGTAGCGCAGGCGGAGACACCCTTGCCGGAGAACGCCTGTTCCGACGGCAGACCCAGATACTTGGCGGAAGCGCCGGTGGAGATGATCAGCGCATCGCAGGTGTACTCGCCGGAGTCACCGATCAGACGGAATGGCTTCTCGTCCAGCTTGGCTGTGTGGATGTGGTCGAAAATCATTTCGGTGCCGAAGCGCTCGGCATGCTGCTGGAAGCGTACCATCAGCTCCGAACCCTGTACGCCGGCAACGTCGGCAGGCCAGTTGTCTACGTCGGTGGTGGTCATCAGCTGGCCGCCCTGGGCCATGCCGGTGATCAGCACCGGCTTGAGGTTGGCGCGTGCGGCGTAAACGGCTGCGGTGTAACCGGCCGGGCCGGAACCCAGGATCAACAGCGGGCAGTGACGAGTTTGGCTCATGTTCGTTTTCCTGTGCGTCGGTGAATTGGCGCTATTTTAGCAATAATGTGGTGGGCAAGCTGATTAAGCGTTGCTAATGACGGGATAGTTTTGCACTAATGGGGGCGTAGCGATGGAAATCAATGGCAGCGCGGCAGAAGGGGTAAGGACGGCGGCAGGGGTCTACGCGCTGAAGCAGGCGCAGCAAGCAGATGAAGCTTCGGTGCTGGCCTTGCTGCAAGGAGTGCCGACACAGGAAGCCACCTTGCGGGAAAGTCCGCCCAACCTGGGGCAGCATATCGATGCCTGGGCATAAGCCCCGCTCAGGCGCTGGTGCGTACCGTGCTGCTTGGGCCGGCATCCTGCAGTAGCGACTGGCTGCTTTGATACTGCGCCACGGCTGCCTGCTGACTGTAGGCGTTGAGTTCCGCGCGGCTGGTATCCTGCTGTTGGACTGGCTGGCCGGTGGCTTGACGATTACTGGCCTGGGTGTCACGGCGGCGGTTGTCTTCTCCGCTGGGCTTGTCGTCGCTTTGCTGGTTGGACGAGGCGCTACTCACCGTGCCAGTTTGCGAGGCGTTGCGGGTATTCAGCAGCTGCGCCTGGAGGCTGTCTTCCAATTGCCGGGTGCTCTGGCTGCTGGTGCCGTTGCGAACGGCGGCGGCCGACTCGCTTTCACGCACGGCCTGAGCAGTTTGTACTGTGTCGTTCTGGCGCACATCGGCCTGCCGCGCCGATTCCGTGGCCGCCTGATCGCTTTGCAGGCGCTGACGCTCCTGCTGTTGCCGGTCCAGCTGGAGGTTGCGGCCAACATCACTTGCGCTACTGGTGCTGTAGTTGCTGTTAATGGTGGCCATCTTGATATTCCTCGGTCGGAGTCGTTAGCTTACGCAGCGTACACCGCGGCGCGGTCATTGGCTGTGGCAGCTGCCCGGCGGGTAGGGTGGGCAGGTGTAATATCCAGGCGCTCAGGCTCAGCCACAACAAGACCAGCATGGCCTGCACATAGGGCAGCTGGGTGCAAAGCGCGATACTGACGCCGAAGGAAAGCAGCATGCTGCCCAGTGCAAGCCGCTTGGTGCCGCGGCGCATGCCGCGATGCTGGCGCCAGTCGTGGATAACTTGGCCAAAAACCGGGTGTTGCAGCAGGCGCTGTTCCAGCTGCGGGTGGCTGCGGGTAAAGCAGGCGGCGGCCATCAGGATGAACACGGTGGTGGGCAATAACGGCGTGACGGCGCCGAGCAGACCCAAGCCCAGGCTAAGGTAGCCCAGCACTGCCCAAGCATGCTTGCGTAGCCGGCGTGCTGCCATTTATGAATCCTCCAAAACCCTCTTCATTCAAGAGCACACGCCAGCCATTGGCAAGTCAGTTTTCCTGTATAACCAGTGCCAGCATGCGTTCGGCCAGCTGGGCCACGCTGAGTTCGCCGTCGTTGCGATACCACTGCACAGTCCAGTGCAGGCTGCCCAGCAGGGTGCGGCGCAACAGCCGGGTATCCTGTTTGACCAGGCCCTCACTGGCCGCCTGATCCAGTACTTGCTGCCACAGCGCTTCATAGCGGTCCCGTAGCACGATCAGTCCGGGTTTGGCGGCGGCGGAAACACTGCGCCATTCGTACAGCATCACTTCCAGCGCCGCCTGGTTGTCACCCAGCAGCGAATGCAGGTGGACGCGGAACAAGGTGGCTAACTTGCTGCGGGTGTCCTTGGCGCCAGCCAGCGCACTGGCCAGCTGCTCGGTGGTAGCCGTGATGCCCAGCGCCATCACGGCCACCAGAATTTCTTCCTTGGTGCGGAAGTGATAGAACAGGCTGCCCGATTGTAGGCCGACCGCATTGCCCAGGTCGCGCACGGTAGTGCGCTCATAGCCCTGGTCGCGAAACAGGCGGGCGGCGGCGCGCACCAGTTCCATGCGGCGGCTGTTTTCTTCCGGGGTGGCGGGCAGTTCGTTGCGCTTCATGAGTTCATTCTTGCGATAAGGTTGCTGGTGGGTTCGCCTGCTGCAACAGGCCGTCCGCCGCTTGCCATACCTGCGCCGGATGCAGGTTTTCCAGGCAGAGCGTGTGCTTGTACGGGCAGTTGCGTTCAAAGCACGGGCTGCAATCCATGTTCAGCGACACGATCACCGACTTGTTGCTCAGCGGCGGAGTGAAGTCCGGGCTGGATGAGCCGTAAATGCCGACCAGCGGCACATCCAGCGCGGCGGCCACATGCATCAGCCCAGAATCATTGCAGACGGCCAGCTTGGCCAGGCCGATCAGGTCGATGGCCTCTTCCAGCCCGGTCTTGCCGCAAAGGTTGGCCGCAGCGCCTTGTGACAGGCTGGCGATTTCCTCGCCGATTTCCTTGTCCTTGCCCGAGCCGAACAGGCAGACCTGATAACCGGCGGCGCGATAGCGGCGTGCCAGTTCGGCAAAGTGCCGTGCCGGCCAACGTTTGGCCGGGCCATACTCGGCCCCCGGGCACATGGCGATCAGCGGCTGCTGCAGGTCGATGCCGAGTTTGCGCGCGGTTTCCTGCTGCTGCTCCCGCCGCGAAGACAGGCTGGGGTGCGGAATCGGCCGCGGTACCGGCTGACCCGGCGCCTCTGCCAGCGCACAGAAGCGCTCCACCATGGTGGGCAACTCCTGTTCGTTCAAGTCGCGGGTATCGTTGAGCAGGCCGTAGCGCAGTTCACCGGTAAAGCCGGTGCGCAGCGGGATACCACTCAGAAACGGGATCAGCGCCGCCTTCAGCGAGTTGGGTAGTACCACCACCTGATCGAAGCGCTCCGTGCGTAGCTGGCGGGCGACTTTCCAGCGCTCTTTCAGGCGCAACTGGCCGTGACCGAACGGGTTGAGGTGGGCCTTGGCCACTTCCGGCATGCGCGACAGCAGCGGCAGGGTCCAGGCTGGGGCAAATACGTGTAGCTCCAGGCCGGGGTGGCGTTCGTGCAGGCGGCGATAAAGCGGCTGCGCCATCACACTGTCACCAACCCAGGAGGGGCCGATCACCAGGATTTTCTTGATCATGTACAGAAGCAAAAAAGGTGCAGCAAGGCTACACCTTTGAGTCAGGCGATTGAGTGGATGGCTTAGTGATGGCCATGCGGCAACGGGCCGGTAAACTTGTACTGCGTGCCACAGTACGGGCACAGCGCCTCGCCGCCATTTTTGAGGATGGGCAGGTACACGCGCGGATGGGAGTTCCACTTCACCTGGTCCGGCGTCGGGCAGTGCAGCGGCAGGTCCTTGGCGGTAACTTCGATGACGCGGGCGGTGTTTTCTTTCAGTTCAGCCATGCTTAACTTGCTTTCGGTGTGGTCGATAATCGGCGGCCGGAGCCGCCGGGTGTCGTGATCAGCCGACGTAGGTCAGCCAGTGTTGTTTGCTGCTGTCGAGGCCCTTCACGCAATCGAAATAGCGTTTCTGGATCTCGGCGGTAATCGGTCCGCGCTTGCCTTCGCCGATGCTGCGGCGATCCAGTTCACGAATCGGCGTCACTTCGGCGGCGGTGCCGGTGAAGAACGCTTCGTCGGCGCTGTAGACTTCATCGCGGGTGATGCGTTTCTCGATCACTTGCAGGCCCATTTCGCCGGCGATCTGCACCACTGTGTCGCGGGTGATGCCTTCCAGCGCGCTGGTCAGATCCGGGGTGTACAGCTTGCCTTTGCGGATGATGAAGACGTTTTCACCGGAACCTTCGGCCACGAAGCCATCCACGTCCAGCAGCAGTGCTTCGTCGTAACCGTCGGCGGTGGCTTCGTTGTTGGCCAGGATGGAGTTCATGTAGTTGCCGTTGGCCTTGGCCTTGCACATGGTGATGTTCACGTGATGACGGGTGAAGGAGCTGGTCTTCACGCGGATGCCTTGCTCCAGGCCTTCTTCGCCCAGATAGGCGCCCCATGGCCAGGCAGCCACGATCACCTGTACGTCGTCCTGCTTCGGGGCCACGCCCAGCTTGCCGGAGCCGTAGAACGCCATCGGGCGGAAGTAGCAGGACTGCAGCTTGTTGGCTTTCACCACATCGAGGTGAGCCTGGTTGATCTGCTCTTTGCTGAACGGCAGGTTCATGCCCAGAATCTTGGCGGAGCGGAACAGGCGATCGGTATGGTCCTGCAGGCGGAAAATCGCCGGGCCGCTGGCGGTTTCGTAAGCGCGCACGCCCTCAAAGACGCCCATGCCGTAGTGCAGGGTGTGGGTCAGCACGTGGGTGGTGGCGTTGCGCCATTCCACGAGTTCGCCGTTGTACCAGATGTATCCGTCGCGATCTGCCATCGACATGGGTGAGTTCTCCGTCTTGTCCTGTTTTTCGAGTGTGCGGCGATTATACAGTCGCCATCCTGCAAAGTGTTATGGCTTTCATGGCGCGCTGGCGGCGGCACCAAATACCGCCAGCCATAGCGCCTGTACCTGCTGATAGCACTCCAGCGGTGCATGGCTGACCTTGCTGCTGTCGTTCAGGCGGCTGGCATGCTGCAGGCGGCGATAGGTGCGATAGGCATCGCGCGCCTGGTTGGCCAGCGCCGCAGGCACCAGCCCGGCGTCGGCTGCGGTGGCCAGCAGCGCGATGTTGCCGCTGTTGGCCAGCAGCCCCGGTACCTGACGGGCATGCGCCAGGATCAGGTACTGCACGATGAACTCCACATCCACGATACCGCCGCGCGCATGCTTTACATCGTCATCGCGTGACGGATGGGTCTCCAGCATCTTGTTGCGCATGGCGACCACTTCTGCGGCCAACTTGGCCTGTTCGCGTGGCAAGGACAGCACCTCTTCGCGAATGGCGTCGAAGCGCGCGCCGATCTCGACATTGCCGCAGACAAAACGGGCGCGGGTCAGTGCCTGATGTTCCCACAGCCAGGCATCGTGATGCTGATAGTGGCGAAAGGCATCGGTAGTGCTGACTAGCAGGCCGCTGGAGCCGTTGGGGCGCAGGCGCAGGTCGATGTCGTACAGCACGCCTGCCGAGGTGGTGCTGGTGAGCCAGGTGGTCATCTTGCGCGCCAGCCGCGAGTACAGTTCGGCGGCGTCCGGATGCTCGTCGTCGTACAGGAAGATCACATCGAGGTCGGAGGCGTAGCCCAGCTCTTTACCACCCAACTTGCCGTAGCCGATGATGGTAAACAGCGGTACCTCGCGATGGCGCTTGGGGATGTCTTGCCAGGCATGTTGCAGAGTAGCAGCCAACACCAGGTCGGCCAGTCGCGACAGCTCGTCCGACAGCGCCTCCAGCGTCCACATGCCGGCCAGATCCTGCGCCACCAGCCGGAAGGTCTGCGCATGCTGGAAGTGGCGAAGGGTGTCCATCTTGGCCTCGACATCGCCCTGGCAGTCTTCCAGCTGCTGTTGCAGTTGTGCGGCCAACTGTGGCCAGTCTGGCGTGGCATACAGTACGCGGGCATCCAGCAGCTCGTCCAGCAGGATGGGGTGGCGGGTGAGGTAGCCGGACACCCAGGCGCTGGCGGAGCACAGCGATGCCAGGCGCTGCAGGGTCTGCGGGTATTCCTGCAGCAGCGACAGATAGGAGGAGCGGCGGCTGATGGCCTCGATCAGCGTCAGCACGCGCGACAACGTGGTGTCCGGGTTCTCAAAGCCGGCGGCGACTTCGGTCAGCGGCCCCATCAGTGCGTCCAGTTTCTTGCGGCCGCCATCCGGCAGCTGCTGGTAACGCTGGCTGGCTTTCAGGCTGCGCAGTTGTGTCTGGATCGCGCTGGCATCCTGATAGCCCAGTGCGGCCAACTGACTGTCGACATCGGTATCGGCAATGTCACGCCACAGGCTTTCCAGTGGATGTGCTGGTGCGCCTTCGGTGGGCAGGAAGAATACCTGCTCGAAGTGTCGCGCCACCTTGCGACGATGCTGGTTCAGCTCGTCCATAAACGCCTGCCAGTCGGCAAAGCCCATGCTGACAGCAATGCGGCGTTGGTTTTCGTCGTTGCCCGGCAGGTTCTGCGTCTGCTGGTCATCCAGATATTGCAGGCGGTGCTCCAGATTGCGCAGGAAGGTATAGGCCTGCAGCAGTTCGGTCACGGTGTCCGGCTCCAGCAAGCGCAGTTCGGCCAGCACGGCATACGTGTCGCGGGTGCTTTTCAGCTGCAGCCGGCGCTCGCGTCCGCCGCGGATCAGCTGGAACACCTGAGCGATGAACTCCACTTCGCGGATGCCGCCCGGCCCCAGCTTGATGTTTTCCGCCATGTCGCGGCGTGCCACTTCGCGGCGAATCTGCGCGTGCAGGTCTCGCATCGCGCCATAAGCGCCGTAATCCAGGTACTTACGGTATACGAAGGGGCGGGTCAGCGGCTCCAGCTGGCTGGCATCGCCGGCGATTACCCGTGCCTTGATCCAGGCGTAGCGCTCCCATTCCCGCCCCTGGCTCAGCAGGTAGTTTTCCAGTGCCGCCAGACTCATCACCAGCGGGCCAGAATCGCCATACGGCCGCAGCCGCATGTCGACGCGGAACACCTGGCCATCGAAGGTCAGGTCGTTGAGTGCGGCGATCAGCAGCTTGCCCAGCCGGGTAAAGTACTCGTGGTTGGCCAGCTTGCGGCTGCCATTGGTGTCGCCGCCTTCCGGGTACAGGAAGATCAGATCGATGTCGGACGATACATTCAGCTCGTGGCCGCCCAGCTTGCCCATGCCGACCACGATCAGCTCCTGCACCTCGCCGCTGTCCTCGCCGATCGGCTCGCCAAAGTGCGCCAGGGTACGCTTGGCAATCGGCAGGGTGATGTTGATGACGAAGTCGGCCAGCAGGCTGATGGTGCGCACCACCTCGTCCAGGTCGGCCAGGCCGCCGACGTCTCGGGCAATCAGTCGCGCCATGACCGCGGTGCGCAATTTGCGGAGCAGGGTTTGCAGCACTTCCATGCTGTCCACACTGTCCCAGTCGGCAAAGGCCTGCATTTCCGCCTGGTCGAATGGCAGCTGCAGCCGTTCGGTAAGCAGGGCAAGCTGTTCCGGGTAGGCGGACAGCTGGCGATCGAGGTAGTAACTGAATGTTCTGGCTGCTGGGATGACGGCGGTGTTTGCTGGCATAATGCGCCTTCAACGCTATGACGAAATCGTGACTCACCATTCTACCCCTTCTACCGACCCGAACGCAGCGCGCGATGATCGCAGCCTGCGGGTGGTGTCTTTGCTGCGGCGCGTACTGCGGCTGAGCAGCCTGCTATTGCTGCTGTTGACGCTGGCGCTGGCCGCCGCTTTTCTGTTGTTCCGCTTCCTGTTTTTGCCCAATGTGGACCGCTTTCGCCCCGACATCGAGCGCTGGGCCAGCGCCAGTATCGGCATGCCGGTTACGGTTGGCCGCATTGCCGGACAATGGCAGGTGTGGGCGCCACAAATCACACTGAGCCAGGTGTCCATCCGCCCGCGTAGTGACGCGCCGCCGATGCTGCTGCGCGAAGCGCAGCTGGTTCCGGCCTGGAAAAGCCTGCTGTATCTGGAGCCGCGGCTGGCGCGCATTACCCTGCGCGGCCTGGCGCTGGACCTGCAGCGCCTGTCGAATGGCCGCCTGCGCCTGAACGGCGTGGCGCTGGACGAAGGCAAGGGTGACGGTGCCGCTCTCGACTGGCTGCTGCGGCAAGACGAAGTGGATGTGTTGCTGCAGCGCTTTACCTGGCACGACCAGCTACTGGGCCTGCCACCATTGTCGGCGCGCGACATGCGCCTGCAGCTGTTTGCCGGGCTGCTCAGTCATCGCCTGCAGGTGCAGGCCAAGCCGGAGAGCGCCCTGCTGTCCCGGCTGGACCTGGAGGGTAGTTGGCGCGGCGGCCGCATGCGCGACTGGCGAGAGTGGGCGGGCGAGGTGGCGCTGAAAGCCGACGCGCCGGAGCTGAACTGGCTGCAGCGTTACTGGCCGGATGCGCCGTTCTCGGTAGGTGGGGCGGCGTCGTCGCAGTTGCGCATGGCGTTTGCCGAAGGGCGTGTCACTACCCTGGCCGGCAAGTGGCAGGTAGAGAAGGTGGCGCTGTCGCTGGCAGGTAAGGCGCTGCCGTTGCCGCATCTGGCGGGCGAACTGGATTACCAGAGCGCACAGCCGGGCAGCCACGCACTGCAGGCCAGCCACCTGGTGGTCAACACCCAGTACGGCAAGCTGCTGGCCGATGCTGCCATCAATGCGCAGTGGCAGGAGCAGCAGGGTGGCAGTGTGCGTATCAGCGGATTGTCGCTGGCGCCAGTGTTGCCGTTGCTGTCGCCGCACTGGCCGACGCTGGCGGATAGTCAGCTGGCGCAGGTGGATGGCCAGTTGCAGCAGCTGGAACTCAGCTGGCGCGGCCAACTGCAGCAGCTGCGTGATTATCAATTTGCCACCCGTTTTGCCGGTCTGACCTTGCAGTTGCACAACGGCATCCGTCTGGATGGCGGCGTGGCTGGTCGCGTCAGCGCCTCGGCCAAGGGTGGGCAGCTGCAGCTGGATGGCCGCAAACTGCAGCTGGCCATTCCCGGCGAACTGCCGCAGCCGGTCGCCATGCAGCAGCTTGCGGCCAACCTTGAATGGCAGCGCAGCGGCAGCAGCTGGCAAGTGGCGGTGCCGACGGTAACAATCACCACGCCGGATCTGTCGGCCACCATCAACGGCAGCCTGCAGCTGCCGCCGGATGGCTCGGTACGCAGCGACCTGAAGCTGGCGGCCGACAGCGTGCCGGCCAGCCGCGTGCCGGCCTATCTGCCGGCGCTGATTGGCGCCGACACCGTGCACTGGCTGCGCGCCGCATTGCAGGGTGGCGAGGCGCGTCAGGTGCGTGCCAGTCTGCAGGGCAATCTGGTGGCGTTTCCCTTTGCCGATGGCAAACAGGGGCGGTTCGAGGTGTCGGCTGACATTCAGGATGGCAAATTGCAGTTCGAGCCGGACTGGCCGGCTATTACCGCCATTCAGGGCCGGTTCAGCATGCGCAACGACGACATCCGCATCGATGCCGAGCGGGCGCAGACCGCCGGCGTGGCACTGGATGGCGTTAGCGCTGAGCTACCGGACACCACGCGCGGCGACCAGCGCCTGCTGATCAACGGCCGCGCCCAGGGTGAACTCACCAAAATGCTGGCGTACACCCGTGCCAGCCCGGTGGATGGCTGGCTGGATGGTTTTCTTGCCACCATTGACAGCACCGGTCGCGGCAGTCTGCAGCTGGGGCTGAATATTCCGCTGGCGCACGTGGCCGATACAAAAGTGGATGGCGTCGTGACGCTACCGGGCAACCGCCTGCAGCTGCGCAGCCTGCCGCTGCCGGTGCTGCAGGATGTCGCCGGCGTGCTGCGCTTCAATGAGCGCGGCGTGTCCAGCCCCGGCATCGATTACAGCGCCTTTGGCGGCCGCAGCCACCTCACCGCCACGCTGGATGCCGCCGGCAAGTCGCATTTTGTCAGCAGCGGTGAGCTGGAGCTGCCACAGGTCACCACGCAGTACGTGCCGTTGCTCAGCCGCTACCTCAGTGGCAGCACGCCATATCAGGCCCGCTTTACAGTCGGCAGCAATCTGGATGAATTGACCATCGAGACCAGCCTGCAAGGCATCAGCAGCACGGCGCCGGCGCCGCTGACCAAGGCGGCGCCGGACAACTGGCCACTTACGCTGGCCCTGCGCCCTGCGTTGCGTGGCTGGCGGCTGGATTGGCGTCAGCAGGATCGCGCTGCCGGCGTGGTAACGTTGGCCGCAGATGGCGGCTTGCAAGGCGTAGGGGTTGGCGTGGGCGTGGCCTCACCCGAGCCGCAGGACAATATCGATATCTATGGCCGCGTGCCGCAGCTGAAGCTGGAAGAGTGGCTGGCCGCCGTAAGCACCGCCGGCGGCAATAGCGATACGGCGATGCCACCACTGCGGGTACGGGTGGATACCCCGCTGCTGCAGGCCGGCGGCAAGCAGCTGCACGATGTGGCCGGACAGCTGGACTGGCAGGGTGGCGCCGCTGCGTTTGACCTGCAGCTGCAGGCGCGGGAGCTGCAAGGCAAGTTCAATTACCAGCCTGCCGGCAGTGGTGTGCTGCATGCCCGCATGCAACGGCTGGCCTTGCCGCTGCCGCTGCTGGAGGGCGAACCGGTCGACGAATCGCAACAATCCATCCCGGCACTGGATGTACAGGTGGATGCCCTGCAGCTGTCCGGTCACGAGCTTGGCGCCATGCGCCTGCAGGCGCACCATCAACCGCAACTCTGGCTGCTGGACGAGGTGGTGTTGCAGTCGCCGGAAGCCGAATTGCGGGTGAAAGGCGCCGCGCCGGAAGGGGCTGGCAGCGGCGGGCGGCGTACCGAGCTGGAGTTCAGCCTGCAGGCCAATAATGCCGGCGCGTTGCTGGATCGCATTGGCCTGGCCGGCATGCTGAAGGGCGGCTCGGGCGAGATGTCCGGTAGCGTGCAATGGCTGGGACAGTTGGCCGCATTCGATCTGTCGCGCTTGAGCGGCACCGTGAAGCTGGATATGGGCAAGGGGCAGTTTGCGCAGGTCGATCCCGGTGCCGGTCGCCTGCTTGGCCTGCTCAGCCTGCAGTCGCTGACCCGCCGCATTCGCCTGGATTTCACCGATGTGTTCAGCAGCGGCTTTGCCTTCGACAGTCTGCGCGGCACGGCCAACATTGACTCCGGCGTGTTCCGCTCCAACGATGTGCGGATTCAGGGGCCGGCAGCCAAGGTGGCGATGAGCGGTGAAGCCGATCTGGCCAACAACCGGCAACAGGTGCTGGTACGGATCACCCCCGCGCTGTCGGAAAGCGTGGCGGTGATCACCGGTGCCACGTTGTTGAACCCGGTGGCCGGTGCGGTGGCGTTTGCGGCACAGAAACTGTTGCAGGATCCTGTCAGTCAGATACTGTCCTACGAATACGAAATCACCGGTAGCCTGAACGAGCCGCAAGTGCGCAAAGTCGGGCAGCAGGTGGAAAAACGACCCGAGACGAAGCCGTCTCCCTAGCTGGAGCAATCCATGAAAAAAGCGTTCAAGGTCGCCGCAATACAGATGGTGTCCGGCACCGACCCGCAGCAGAACCTGCAACGTGCCGCCGCACTGGTTGCCGAGGCCGCGGCGCAGGGCGCCGAACTGGTGGTGCTGCCGGAGTATTTCTGCCTGATGGGCCGGCAGGATGGCGACAAGGTGGCGATTCGCGAAGCGTTCGCGGAAGGCCCGTTGCAGCAGGGTCTGGCCGCCATGGCGCGCCAACACGGCGTGTGGCTGGTAGGCGGCACGGTGCCGCTGGCTTGCCCGCAGCCGGACAAGGTCTATAACACCTTGCTGCTGTTCGCGCCGGATGGCAGCGTGGCCGGGCGTTACGACAAGATTCACCTGTTCGGTTTTACCGGGCAGGGTGAGCGGTACTGCGAATCCGACAGCATCGCGGCCGGGGATCAGCCCTTGAAGGTCAGCACGCCACTGGCGGATATCGCCTTCGGTATTTGTTACGACCTGCGCTTCCCCGAGCTGTTTCGCCAGTTGGCTCCATTCGACCTGCTGGTGCTGCCGGCGGCGTTCACCGCAACAACGGGTGAGGCGCACTGGGAAGTGCTGCTACGCGCCCGCGCCATTGAAAACCAGTGCTATGTGCTGGCCTCGGCGCAAGGCGGCGAGCACGAAAACGGCCGCAAGACCTATGGTCAGAGCATCATCATCGACCCGTGGGGCCGCATTGTGGCCGCACTGCCCAAGGGCGAGGGCGTGGTGATAGCCGAGATCGACCCCGACCTGATCCAGTCGGTGCGTGAGCGCTTGCCGGCGCTGGCGCATCGCGTGTTTTCCTGAAAGAACAAGATTATGAGCAACGCACAAGCCATTGCAGACAACCTGTTGCTGGCCCCGTATGGCGTCGACGAGCGCGTGATCGACGCCACGTTGGGGCGCATGCTGGCCCACCAGGTGGATTACGCCGATCTGTACTTCCAGTACACCCGCACCGAGGGCTGGAGTCTGGAAGAGGGCATCGTCAAGGCGGGGAGTTTCAGCATTGATCAGGGCGTGGGAGTGCGTGCCGTTTCCGGCGACAAGACCGCGTTTGCCTATTCCGACGATATCAGCGCCTTTGCCTTGGGCCAGGCGGCCGATGCGGTGCGCGCCATCGGCGCGGCGGGCGGCCACGGCAATGCCGGTGCGGTGCAGTCACGCCAGGCACAGGCCTTGTACCCGGCACTGGATCCGGTGGACAGCCTGCCGGCTGAAGCCAAGGTGGCGTTGCTGGAAAAGGTGGAACGACTGGCGCGTGCCAGCGATTCGCGCGTCATCCAGGTAATGGCCGGGTTGGTGGCCGAATACGACGTGGTGTACATCGCGCGCCACGATGGCGTGCGTGCTGGCGACGTGCGCCCACTGGTGCGCATGTCGGTAACGGTGATTGCCGAGCAGGATGGCCGCCGTGAAATGGGTAGCAGCGGTGGCGGCGGTCGTTATGACCTCACCGGCTTCAGTGATGACTTTATTGCCCGTCACGTAGACAAGGCAGTACGCCAGGCGCTGATCAATCTGGAATCCCGCCCGGCGCCGGCCGGCGCCATGACTGTGGTGCTGGGATCTGGCTGGCCTGGCGTGCTGCTGCATGAGGCTATTGGCCACGGACTGGAAGGCGACTTCAACCGCAAGGGCACCTCAGCATTCAGCGGCCGCATCGGCCAGCGCGTGGCAGCGTCGGGGGTGACGGTCGTGGATGACGGCACCTTGCCGGGGCGCCGCGGGTCACTGGCTATCGACGACGAAGGCAATGCCACCCACTGCACTACGTTGATCGAGGACGGCATCCTGAAAGGCTATATGCAGGATGCGATGAATGCGCGGCTGATGGGCATGGCCCCGACCGGCAATGCCCGGCGCGAGTCTTATGCCCATCTGCCGATGCCGCGGATGACCAACACCTATATGTTGGCCGGCGACAAATCACCGGAAGAAATCATCGCCTCGGTGAAAGATGGCATTTATGCGGCCAACTTTGGCGGTGGCCAGGTGGACATTACCAGCGGTAAGTTCGTGTTTTCCGCCTCCGAAGCGTGGAAGATCGAAAACGGCAAGCTTGCCTATCCGGTCAAGGGGGCCACCCTGATCGGCAACGGTCCGGAGGTGCTGAATTACGTCGGTATGATCGGCAACGATCTGGCGCTGGATGAGGGCGTGGGGGTGTGCGGCAAAGAAGGCCAGAGCGTGCCGGTGGGAGTAGGGCAGCCCACGCTGCGCATCGACGGCGGGCTGACCGTGGGGGGCACGGCCGTCTAATTGGCCGAGGCAGCCACCCAGTCGGCGGCCAGCTGCTGTTGCACCAGACGCAGATCCTGGTGCTGCGCGGCCAGGCGCATGGCCCGCTGGTAGTCCAGCGTGTCTTGCTCGATTGCCTGTTGCAAGCGCAGCAGGCAATCGGCGGCATGCTGGCTGGCGGCATACGGGGCCGACTCAGTCAGTAACTGCAGCAGGCTGTCGCGTAGCGGACGACGTTGGCCGCAGCGCACGTCGATGAACTCGGCGATGCTGCCAAAGCGTGCCGCCTGGAAACGATTGTAGGCATACACGCTGTACAGCGCCTCCCGGCCAGGCAACATGGGGCGCGTGCTGACAAAATAGAGGGCCAGCGCCTGTACCACTGCCGCCAGCTCCGTCGCGCGTGTCAGCCGGTACGGGGTGTCGAAAATCCGTAGCTCTACCGTGCCGTATTCCGGTTTGGGGCGAATGTCCCAGTACAAATCCTTCAGCGACTGAATCACGCCGCAGCTGGCAAGTTGTGTGGCAAGCGATTGGAAGTCCTGCCAGTTTTTGATGTTGCCCGGCAGGTGGCCACTATTGGGGAATGCCAGCACCGTATTGCTGCGCGATGAGGCAAACGATGTTGCCTCGCCCTGTACAAACGGTGACGCGGCCGACAGTGCGATCAGATGGGGGATGTAATAGCCTAGCGCGTGACAAAGCCAGATCGCGGTATCGCCATCCGGGCAACCGATGTGGATGTGCTGGCCGAACACGGTAAACTGCCGCGCCAGGTAGCCATATTGCTCGGCAAACGCCTGGTAACGCGGCTTGTCGCTGATCTGGCGTTCACGCCAGTCCTGAAACGGATGAGTACCGCCACCGCAGGGGATGGCACCGCAAGATGCGGCCAACTGTTGCAAGCGCTGGGCGAGGTGCTGCAGTTCTGTTGCCAGTGTCGCCGTGTCGTGGTGAATGCTGCTGTTGATTTCCACCATCGAGCAGGTAACTTCTTGTTTGAAATGTGGAAAATCGCAGCTTTCCCGCTTTGCCAAGAGTTCCTCCGCGCAGGGCTTGAGGTCTAGCGTGTCGCGATCCAGTAGCTGAATTTCCAGTTCAACTCCCAGGGTGCCAAGCTCGGAACGGGCAAATTCGTCTAGATGCATGTCTTGCCTCCCTATTTATTGTTTTGTACAAAAACAAAAACCCTCTAAACAGAGCTTATGACCGATACAAAAGTTCCGAATGCACCGCTGGACGTGCTCAAGCAGTTCCGCGTGGTGTTTCGCGCCGCACAGCAGCATTCCGCCGATATCGAGAAGCTGCTGGGTATTTCCGGCGCACAGGCCTGGCTGCTGGTTGAGCTGCGTGACAATGGTCCACTCAAGGCTGGCGAACTGGCTGCCCGCATGTCCATCAAACCGGCAACGCTCAGCAATATGCTGTTGCGGCTCGATGAATTGGGCTACCTGCAGCGCCAGCGGAATGCACAGGACATGCGGGTCGTCGAGGTGGTGTTGAGCGATACGGGGCGGGAGTTGGTCGGCAAAGCTGACTATGCGCCACGTGGCTGGCTGCCGGAGGCGCTATCGCGCATGTCACCGCAGCAACTTGCCGACCTGTCGACAGGCCTTGCCGCGCTGCTGTCTGTCATGCATGTGAACCTGCAGGTAGGCGGTAACAGTCCGCTACCGTTTACCGAATAAGATTGGGCAACGCCCTCGTGCTGCCATAGTGAGAGCAAACAGGCTTATCTCCTTGTTGCGCCTGGAACTATAGGCAAGCCAACTTGTGGTCAGGTCTCTGGAGAGGCGGGGCCATGTCACCCTACGCAGGCCGATCCTGACTTATGTAGCAAAGCTACTGCGGAGCCATCCACTGGCTTTTTTTATTGATTTTTTGTTTTTTGTACAGTACAAATACTGTACAAATGTATGCAGCACTGCAGTTCATGGCCAGATGTCAGTCGCTGCATCGGCTTAAGTGCCAAGGAGGAGTCAATGAAAATAGCCGTGGTGGGGGCAGGAATTGCCGGGTTGTCTGCGGCCTGGTTGCTAAGCCGCAGCGGGCACCAGGTCGTGGTGTACGAAGCCAATGACTACGCCGGCGGGCATAGCAATACCGTGGACCTTACCTTGCAGGGGGTGACGGCCCCGGTGGACACCGGCTTCCTGGTGCACAACGACCGCACCTACCCCAATCTGACCCGCCTGTTCCGCCTGCTGGGCGTGGCGGTACACGAGACGGAAATGACTTTCTCGGTGGCGCTGGAGCAGCCGCAGCTGGAATGGGCCGGCACCAGCCTGGGCAGTCTGTTCGTGCAGCGTCGCAATCTGCTGCGCGGCCGTTTCTGGCACATGCTGGGAGACATTCTGCGGCTGCACTGGCTTGCCCCGCGGCTGCAGCTGGAAGCGCACGCCAGTGGTGAGACGCTGGGCGAGATACTGGATCGCTATCAGTTTGGCCAGCCGCTGCGCGATTGGTACCTGCTGCCGATGGGGGCCGCGATCTGGTCCTGCTCCACCCGCGGCATCTCCCGGTTTCCGGCTGCCACTTTTTTTGATTTCTGTCTCAATCATGGCCTGATGCAGGTGCTGGACCGGCCGCAGTGGAAGACGGTGCTGGGCGGCTCGCGCGAGTATGTGCGCCGCATGCTGACCAGCTGCGGCCAACTGCGGCTGCAGACGCCGGTAACGCAGGTGCGCCGCAGTGAGCAGGGCGTGTATGTCAGCAGCCGTCACGGCGAGGAGCATTACCACCAGTTGGTGCTGGCCTGTCACAGCGATCAGGCGCTGGCGCTGCTGGGCGATGCCGATGCAACCGAGCAAGGGGTGCTGCGGCGTTTACCGTATCAGCGCAACCGTGCGCTGCTGCATACCGATGCGAGCTTCCTGCCCCGGCAGCGTGCCGCCTGGGCGGCGTGGAACTACCGTGTCGGCAGCCCGGGGCCGAGCGATCAGCCGGTGATGGTGAGCTACCTGTTGAACAAGCTGCAGCCGCTGCCGTTCAACCAACCGGTGATGGTGACGCTGAACCCCTATCGCGAGCCGGAGCAGGTGCTGGCCGAGTTCGATTATGCGCACCCGGTATTCGATACCGCCGCCATTGCCGCACAGCGCGACATTGCCCAGATTCAGGGCCGTCGCCACACCTGGTTTGCCGGTGCCTGGGCCGGCTATGGCTTCCATGAAGATGGCCTGAAGGCCGGTATGGCGGTGGCGCGTGGCCTGCAGGCGGAGATCCCATGGCAGCTGGATCAGCCCTTGCAGGCGCACGAAGTGTTGCCGCCACTGGCAGCGGCGGAGGCGGCGTGAAGCCGCCGCAACTGTACCGGGGCGAGGTCTGGCACGGGCGCAGCCAGCCGGTGCGGCACCAGTTCCGTTACCGCCATGCCTGGGTGGCGATCAGCCTGCCGCAGCAGGATGTGACGCAGCTGCGGCTGGCGCCCGGGGTGCGCTGGCAGCGTCGCCGCCACGGTCCGCGCGATGGCAGCGCGCTATGGCCATGGCTATGCCAGCGTCTGCAGGAACACGGGGTGCACGAGGTTGGCCGCATCGAGCTGCATACCCTGCCGGCGGTGCTGGGCTACGTGTTCAACCCGGTGAGCTTCTACCTGGTGCTGGATGGCAGCAAGCAATTGCGCGCGGTGTGGGTGGAGGTGAACAACACCTTTGGCGCCCACCACGACTACTGCCTGCACCATCCAGACCTGGCGCCGATCCGGCCCCGCGACGGTTTTGTCGCCCCCAAGGCGCTGCAGGTATCGCCGTTTTTCCAGGTCGAGGGCGAATACCGCTTCCGCTTTCACCGCGATGCCGCCTCCGGCCGTTTCAGCGTCGCCATCGACTACAGCCGTGATGGCAGCCGGCGCGACTTTGCCGCGCGGCAGCACGGTTGGCCGCAAGCCGCCACGGCGGCCAACGTCTGGCGCCTGGTGCTGGCCTGCGCCTCGCTGACCTTTGCCGTGTGGCTGCGCATTCACTGGCAGGCCTGGCGGCTGTGGCGCAAGGGGGCGCCATTTTTTGGCAGCGATGGCCGTGTCGACAGGCCGCACCAAGCCTTGGCCGAGCCAGCGGCAGTCGCCAACAACCAAGCCCAACCGTCCCCCAACAGAGAACAACCTCATGAATACCGCTTCCGACACCCTGCGGCGCGCTGATGCGCCAACGGCGGCGTATCAGCAGGCAGCCGGCAAGCTGCCCTGGCTGGCGCGGCCATTGCTCGCCGGCATGGAAAAGCTGCTGTATGGCGAACTGCTGCTGCACACGCCGGATGGCGGCCAGCGGCTGTTCAACGGCCGCCATCACGGCAGCCGTGCCGAGCTGCAGCTGCACGACTGGCGCGCGCTGCGCCGCATTGCGCTGGCCGGTGATATCGGTCTGGCGGAAGCCTGGCGCGATGGTCAGGTCTCGGCAACGGACTGGCCGGCACTGCTGAAGCTGGCGCTGGAAAACGAGGCGGCTTTCGAGCGTGCCATCCACGGTAGCTGGCTGGGCACGCTCGGCTACCTGCTGCGCCACCTATCGCGTGCCAATTCGCGCCGTGGCAGCCGCCGTAACATCCATGCCCATTATGACCTGGGCAATCACTTCTACCAGCTGTGGCTGGACCCGGGCATGAGCTACTCGTCCGGTATCTATGCCGGTAATGCCGCGCTGTCGCTGGAGGATGCACAGCAGGCCAAGTACCAGCGCATCCTGCAACGACTGGCGCCCAGCGCCGGGCAGCGCGTACTGGAGATCGGTTGCGGCTGGGGCGGCTTTGCCGAGCAGGCGATCCGCCAGTGCGGCGTGCATGTCACCGGGCTGACGCTTTCCACCGAACAGCTGGACTGGGCGCAGCAAAGGTTGGCCGCAGGCGGGCTGGCACAGCAGGCCGAGCTGCGGCTGCAGGATTACCGCGATGTCGGCGGCCAGTACGATTACATCGTGTCGATCGAGATGCTGGAGGCGGTGGGCGAGCGCTGGTGGCCAAGCTACTTCGCCAAGCTGCGCGATTGCCTGAAGCCCGGCGGCAAGGCGCTGGTGCAGGTAATCACCATGGGCGACGAGCATTTCGCACGCTATCGCAGCGGTACCGACTTTATCCAGCAATACATTTTCCCGGGTGGCATGCTGCCGTCGCCGTCGCGGTTGCAGCAGGAAATTCAGCGTGCCGGGTTGCATCTGGCCGATCGCTACACCTTCGGCGCCGATTACGCGCTGACGCTGCGCGCCTGGCTGGCGCGCTTCGAGCAGGCGCTGCCGCAAATCCGGCGCCAGGGCTTTGACGATGGCTTCATCCGCCTGTGGCAGTTCTATCTGTACTACTGCATTGCGGCGTTCGAAGCGGGGAGGACCGATGTTTGCCAACTGGAAATCCAGCGTCGTGCCTAGCGCGCTGCACTGCGGCGTGGCCTTGTTACTGTGGTCGGAGGCTGCCATGGCACTACCAGCAGAACTGAACGGCTTGCAGCCATTGGGGGCGGGCAATCTGCGCTGGTTCGGCTTCAAGCTGTACGACGCCACGCTGTATACCCGGCAGGGGCAGGCGTTTGACTGGAATCAGCCGTTCGCGCTGGCGCTGCGCTACGCGCGGGATATTCCGTCGGCACGCATCGTGGACGCCAGCGTGGAGGAGATGCAGCGCTACGGCATGCCGCCGGAGCGCAAGAACAGCTGGCGCGCGCTGATGCAGAGCGCCTTTCCCGATGTGAAGCAGGGTGACGAAATCATCGGCGCTTACCAGGCTGGCAGCGTGCGCTTCTGGCACAACGGGCGGCTTACCGCCACGGTGGAGGATCCGCTGTTCGGGCGGATGTTCTTCCGCATCTGGCTGGACCCGGCATCGCGCGCGCCGGCACTGCGCCAGCAGCTGCTGCGGAGCCAGGGGTGAAGCCGCTGCAGCTGGCGCTGGCCGGTATCGGCGCTCTGCCGCTGGCCATGGTGGCGCTGCCGCTGTACGTGCACACCCCGGCGCTGTATGCCCGCGAATTCGGCGTGGCGCTGGGCAGCCTTGGCATGGTGCTGTTCGCCTGCCGGCTGCTGGATACGCTGCTCGACCCCTTGCTGGGCCGCTGGCAGGACAAACTGGCGCCAGTGCCGCTGCATGCGGCCAACCTGCTGGCCGGCATGGTCGGGCTGGCCGGCTATGGCTGGCTGTTGTACCCGCAGGCTGGTACGGCGCTGCTGCCACAGCTGGCGATAGCGTTGGTGCTGGTGTACCTGGCGCACGGCTGGCTGAACATCGCGCTGCTGCGCTATGGCGCGGCGCTGTGGCCCACGCCGGCCGGGCGCATGCGGGTGGCGGCCTGGCGTGAAAGCTGGGGCGTGATTGGCGTGTTGCTGGCAGCAGCCTTACCCGCCTGGTGGGCGGCAAGCAGTGGCGAGCTGGCTGCCATGCGCCAGTTCCTGTGGCTGCTGTTGCCGTGCAGTGTGCTGGCTCTGCTGGCCACGGCGCTGGCGCCGGCGGCACCGGCAGTGTTGGCCGCAGGCCGGCAGTCATCCGGCTGGTGGCGCTCGCGCAGCTTGCAGCTGGCCGCGCTGGTGCTGCTGCTCAATGGCCTGGCCATGGCGCTGCCTGCCACGCTGTTCCAGTTCTACGTGGCCGATGTGCTGCAGGACAGCAGTGCCGCCGGCCCATTGCTGCTGCTGTATTTCCTGGCCGCCATGCTGGCCATGCCGCTGTGGGTGCGGCTGGCAGACCGTGTCGGCAAGGTGCTGGCCTGGCGTGCCGGCATGCTGCTGGCGCTGCTGGGATTCGTGCCGGTGTTGTGGCTGGGGGCAGGGGACATTGCCGGCTTTGCCCTGGTCTGCGTGCTGACCGGGCTGGCGCTGGGGGCGGATCTGGCGTTTGGCAGTGCGCTGGTGGCCGATGAACTGGGCGACAACGTGGCGCGCCACGGTGGTGCTGCCTTCGGGGTGGTGTCGATGCAGGGCAAGCTGGCGCTGGCGCTGGCTGCCGGCATCGCCCTGCCGCTGGCGCAGTGGAGCGGCTACCAGCCTGGCGAGGCTGCCGGCGGCCTGCTGTATCTGTACGCCAGCCTGCCGGCGATCTGCAAACTGTCGGCCTGGTGGCTGTTGCGCCGCCTGCCGCAATCAGGAGTTTCACCATGTGGCAAATCGGTCGTACCGCCCTTGTGCTGATGCTGTGCCTGCTGGCGGGTTGTTCCACTGCCGGCATCGAGGATTACCGCGGCACGCGGCCAAACTTTGACCTGCGGCAGTTTTTTGCCGGCCCGCTCACCGCGCATGGCATGTTCCAGGATCGCAGCGGCAAGGTGCTGCGCCGCTTTACCGTGGCCATGCAGGGACGCTGGCAGGGTGACACCGGCGTGCTGGATGAACAGTTCCGCTACGACGATGGTGAAACCCAGCGCCGGGTGTGGACCCTGAAAAAACTGCCGGATGGCCGCTATCTCGGCACGGCGGCCGATGTGGTGGGCGAGGCCAGCGGGCGTGCCGAGGGTTTTGCGCTGTTCTGGGACTACACCTTGCGCCTGCCGGTGGATGGCAAGGAATACGAGGTCCGCTTTGCGGACTGGATGTACCAGCTGGACGAGCGCAGCGTGCTGAACCGCTCGGTGATGAGCAAGTTCGGCGTGCGCCTGGGCGAGGTAACGCTGTATATCCGCAAGGAGGACACGCCGTGAGCCTCAACCCCCGGCTGCGCGACTGGCAGGGCCGGCATGTTTGGCTGATCGGCGCCGGTCATGGCATTGGCGCCGCGCTGGCACGGCAGCTGCGTGCCGCCGGCGCGATTCTGGCCTTGTCCGGGCGCAGCGAGGATGCGCTGCGCGAGGTGGCGGCCGACGATGCGCAGTGCCTGGTGCTGCCGCTGGATGTCACCCGCGAGCAGGACTGGCAGCAGGCCTGCGGCCAACTGTTGCAGCGTTGGCCGCGTATCGACCTGGTGGTGATGCTGGCCGGCGACTACCGCGCGGTGCGCGCCTGGCAGCTAACGGCTGAGCTGGCGCGGCACATGGTGGACGTCAACCTGCTGGGGGTGATGTATGGCACCGCCGCCGTGGTGCCGGCGCTGCTGCGGCAGCAGCACGGCAGTATCGCGCTGGTGGCCAGCGTTGCCGGCTGGGCCGGCATGCCCAACGGGCTGGTGTATGGCGCCACCAAGGCAGCGGTGAACCACTTTGCCCAGACCCTGTACCTGGACTTGCGGCCGCGCGGCATCGGCGTGCATGTGGTCAACCCGGGCTTCGTCGCCACGCGGCTTACCGCGCAGAACGACTTTGCTATGCCGGCGCTGATCAGTGCCGAGCAGGCGGCCGGCGCGTTGCTGGCCGGCCTGGCGCGCGGCGATTTCGACATCCACTTTCCGCGCCGCTTCAGCCTGGTGCTGAAGCTGGCGGCGCATTTGCCCTACCGGCTGTATTTCTGGCTGGCACACAAGGTTACCGGCTTATGAACGATATGCTTGCCCGCCACCTGGACTGGTTTGCCGGCCTGTCGCCCGCCACGCTGGCGCAGATCGACCGTGTGTATGCCGCCGATGCCAGCTTTCGCGACCCGTTTCACCACTTGCGTGGTCGCACTGCCATACAGGAAGTGTATGCGCGCATGTTCCGCACCCTGACACAGCCGCGTTTCGTCATCGGCGAGGTGGTGCAGCAGGGCAATACGGCATTCGTGAACTGGGATTTCTGCTTTGCGCTGCACGGCCGCCAGCTGCAGATCCACGGCGGTACGCTGTTGCGGCTGGATGACGCCGGCCTGATCCGCGAGCACCGCGACTACTGGGACGCCGCCGAAGGCGTATATGAGCAACTGCCGCTGCTGGGCTGGCTGCTGCGCTGCCTCAAGCGGCGCATGGCATAATGCCCGCCTTTGGCCATCTTCACGCTGACCCTGCCATGTCTGCCATTACCACTTCTGCCCCTTCAGGACTACCCATCGCCGCAGTCGAGCGCGAAACCGGTATCCCCAAGGACCTGCTGCGCATGTGGGAACGACGTTACGGCTTTCCGCAGCCGCAGCGCGATGCCGCCGGCGACCGCCAGTACTCGGCGGCAGAAGTCGCCAAACTCAGGCTGATCAGCCGGCTGCTCGACCTCGGTTTTCGCCCCGGCAAGCTGGTGCGGCTGGAGATTGACGCCTTGCAGGCGCTGACCACGGTGCATACCCCGATGCAGGAGGTGCCGGCCAACTGCAGCCGTCTGGTGGCGGTACTGCAGGGCCACGCTGCCGCGGCGGCGCGGGAGTACCTGCGTCACCAATTGCTGGAGCAGGGCCTACGCCACTTCGTGCTGGAGTTCCTGCCGGCCGCCAATCAACTGGTGGGCGAGGCTTGGTTGCGCGGTGAGCTGCAGGTGTATGAAGAGCATCTGTATTCGGAAGAGGTCACCCGGGTGATCCGTGAATCGCTGTCCACGGTGCCGGCTGGTCGGCAAACCCCGCGTGTGATGCTGACCACCTGTCCGGGTGAGCAGCATGTGCTGGGTCTGTTGATGGTGGAGACGCTACTGCGGCTGCATGGCTGTGACACCATTGCCTTTGGCGCGCAGATGCCGCTGAGCGATATTGTGCAGGCCGCCGGCAAGCATGCGGTGGATGTGGTGGTGTTGTCGTTTTCACCGTCTTACCAGGGCAATATCGCTGCCGATCTGGCGCAACTGGCGCAGCAACTACCTACTCGGGCGCAGCTCTGGGTGGGCGGCGGCGGTTGTCGTCAACAGAGCAACTTGCCGCCGGGGGTCAGCCATGTGCGCGAACTGACCGAGCTGGACGGGCTAGTGGAGTGCTGGCTGCAAGCTTGAGTGCGGCATGAGTGGGCCGGCGCTGTGTCTGTAACGTTGGTGGTGGACCTGATTGTCATGGCGGTGGTTTGTTCTACGCCTCCCAGAGTTTCGCCAATTTCTTAACCTCACTTTCAGTCCACTTTGTTGCGGGCAACAAGAACCAAGCCAAGAAAGACTTTTGGCAGGATTTTCGAAGGAAGATCGGCGCGCTGGCCATCGCCGGTCTGATGGTACTGACGATGCTGGTGAACCCAAGCCAGACAAGCGCTAAAGCCCCCCAAGGGGTTTAGTGTTTACGTCGTATAATTCGGTCATATGTCAAACAGATTGGCGCGGTAATATGCTGTTGCGTTTTTACCAATGCGAGTAAGACGATTCCCCCGCGCTGACTTCCCCTGCAACCCTGATGATCTCATCAGGGTTGTTTGCTTTGGCGACGCCGCAGGCATTGCGGCCAAGCTCCATGTCACGGTTGACCAGGTGGAACGCTGGCGCATCGGCACAGATGCCGTGCCGTTCGCGGTGTTCGCCTTCCTGCAGGCACAAGACAAGCCGGTGCTCACCGACATGTGGGGTGAGTGGGCTGGTTTCTACCTGGACAGGGGCCGGCTCGTGTCGGACGAGTACCGGGCCGGCATCGGCCTCGATGACGTGCTGCGGCTGCGGGAATACCGCCGACTTGACCAGCTGGTCAGGGAGCAGGCCGAGACCATCGAACGGCTGCTGGTGGAGAGGGATTTCTATCGGCGGCAGTGCCACCGCGAGGCCAAGTTCGGGATGATGATAAACCGGCTGTTCAAAGGGTAGTGAACCGGTCGTGGCGGCGGTAATTCTGGATGCGGTTAAGTGCGGCCATGGTGGCGTGATAGCGGCTCAGCCGCTCGTTCATCAGCTGCTCGTGGGCAATCATCTTGTTGGCCAGCTCGGGATTGTTGCCGCAGGCAGCCACAAGCCGATTGTGGGCCAGTCGGTCACGCTTCGACATGGTGCGGAACCACTTTTCGCGGTGCGTTTGCGGCAGACTGAAAATCGAGATCACCACTGCAATGAACAGCAGCGTAAAGGCGCAGAGCAGAAGCAGCTTCATGGCGTCAATGCTTGAATGTCGTTGGCATCATGGTGGGGCAGAAGCTGGCCGGTTGGCAAGGGCTGGACTACCCCCGAAAAAGGGGCTGGAGTCTCAAAATGAGACAAAAGACGGGTATTACCAGTCACCCGTCTGACTTCAAGGCAGGCCGCGCCCCGTCGGGGGCGCTTTGTTTTGGTGGCACGGCGGAAGGGCAAAACGGCAAGGTCAAGTGCGGGGTAGGTCAAGTGCGGGGTAGGTCAAGTGCGGGGTAGGTCAAAGGCGGGGTAGGTCAAAGGCGGGTAGGTCAAAGGCGGGTAGGTCAAGTGCGGATAGGTCAAGTGCGGGTAGGTCAAGTGCGGGTAGGTCAAGTGCGGGTAGGTCAAGTGCGGGTAGGTCAAAGGCGGGTAGGTCAAAGGCGGCAGGCGGGCAAGGCGTGGTCAAGGCAAACGGCGGCTTCAGTCGAAAAACGTTTCAAGTCGCTGCCGCGCTGACGCTTGGCGGGTCCTGCCTTCACGTTGTCCGCAAGCGGCCAACGTGAAAACAGAACCTGCATTTAGTCGCCGGGCGGCTGCGCCGCTGCGGGCGACTCAGTGCGAGTGCCATCACTCCAGCGGACGGTAAAGGCGTAGTCGGGCGGCACGCCGCCCGTGAGTGGCAGTTCCAGGCGCAGCGTGCGGCCCTGAGAGACGATTACGCACACCGGGTGCGCAATCCTGCCCTCGTACCACACAGACGCGCTAGCGGTGGCTGCAGGGTGCACAGCGAGGGCGTGCAGCTGGCAGACGTCGTTGAGCAACATCATGCCGCCATGAAGCCGATGAAGCCGGCAAACAGGTAAAAGCCCACCTGGATCATCTGGATGAGTTCAGTCGCTTGGTCGGGAGTCATGAAAGCCTCACTGGGATTGCGCAAAGGTGGTGATGGTCTTTTCCCAGGTGCGTTGCAGTGCCGCGGTTGCCTGGATAGATCCGATGGTTGCCAATTGTGCGGCCCACTGCGACGGCAGGACGGCGTTCAGCACGTCGGCGATGGATGCGGGCACGGTGTTGCCGATCATCGCCACAATGGCCGCTATGGCGCCGATGTAAGCCAGCATGGCGGTGGCCATGAATGCCGCCAGAGCATACGCCATTGACTTGTCGGCGAAGAACTTCGCCACCCATTCAAGGAGTGGCGCAAAGATGGCAAGAACGAGTGGCATGGTTAGGCCTCGCTGACGTGCTGTCGCCGCAGGGTGTTCCACGCGTAGAGCGATACCAAGCCCCACACTGTCCAGTTGGCAACGGGTTGGTAGGTTTCGCAGAAGCCAGGCTGCAAAAAGTTGATGGTGAAGGTGCGGCCAAACATAGTGACTGTCCTAGCAAGCGTGCAGGAGCCGCCACCAGCAGGAATGCCGATGTGGCTGAGAATCTGAGTAATCGGCCCGCCATAACCGGCAGGGTCTGGCTTCATTGCATTGAGCTGGTCAACGGCAGCGGCTGTTTGTGCCGGCGTAGCCAACGGCGGCGCTTCCCGCGTTTGCGTCATGGCATCCGAAATGGACGTGACTTTATCCCTGGTCTGATTCTGTGACTGGAGCTGCTGATTCTGCAGCTCAAGCTGTTGCTGCTGAATTTGAGCGTTGGCCCAATTGCAGTTTGAAATCATGGTGCAGCTAATGGGCGGCGTAATCACCGGGTCACCGGTAGTCGTTTGGCCCTGCCCCTTTTTGTAGTCGACATTTTGCGTAGTCACGATAGGCTTGGCCCTGCTGTTATCCAGCGTGGTATTGCCGATCTGTGTAATAGGCGAACCGATGTCATCGTTCATTGGTACGTTTTGAACCACACCAATTGAGCCAGAACCAATCTGGATAACGCCAGATTCACCGTTGGGGCCGACTAAGGTGATGGTCTTACCATCAGACGAGACAGTGAGCTTGACGCCGTTGATAGTGACTGTGGTCGGCGCAGTAGTTGGGCAAGAAGGATTATCCGGGTCATAACCAACCACACCGGCAGTCAGCACCAACTGACAAGGCGTACCAGCTGGCTTTTTTACTAAAGCGCCATTTGAAAGAACACAAGCGCCAGATTGCATGGCGTAGCCAGCAGGGCAAGAAGGATAAGCACGCGACAGCCAGCTACCACTATTGCCATTGCTGGCAGACCAGTAGCAACGAAAACCTACAGAGCCATCAGCAGCGGGAGGGTCAAGGGGGCCAATGCCTTGATATGTAACAACAATACCGCCGGTACTGTTGGCCGCGACCAAATCTTTGCATTTAGCAACTGCGGCATCCTGCAAGGAAGACGGAGAACTGGTTGCAGGTGGCGATGGTGCACCAGTTGAATCCCTGCCCCAACCAGTAGGCTGACACAGACCAGGCTTGCCCAAAGCGACCACCATGAGGCACTTACCAATGCCTGGATAACGATCCTCTGCCGCAGCCGCAATACCACCACCAATACCCAGCCCGATCAAACCCTGACCGATGCGCCAGCCAAGAAGTGCACCCGCACCAGCAGCATCATAGGCACCAATAAAACCAAGCATGGCGGGGACAAAGGCATAAGCCTTGATCGGCATAAGCACAGACAGAAAAACGAACGATACCAGGACGAACCAGGACTTGATTTTGTTCAGCATGATGCAAGCTCCAGCTTGGCCAGAATCTTTTTAGTGGAAGTGGTGCGATAGACAACCATCAGGCCTAACCAAGCCGCCAGTTGAAGAGGCAGCAGCAGGTTGGCCGTGAGCGTCGGCTTGGACGGCAGATAACGGCGGACGGCCAGGTGCGGCGTCAAGGTGCAATACATGCCGGACGCGCCATCATGGGAAAACAGCTTGGCGGTGTCGTAAGCCTTGCCAATCTTTGCTGGGAAATAGAAATCCCTGGCGGCAATCGGTGCGTGCTGTTCAGAGCCGTATTTCGTGACAGCCAGGTGCATCGGTGGCAGCGGAATAATGCCGCCGAGTTTCAATTTGTCCATACGCTTGCAAATCACGACATGCTCGGCAAACAGCAGGCGAATCTGCTTATCCAGAGCCTGAATGTGCTGAATGATCAAAATCACATCCCAGCCCAATTTACGTGACAAGGCGAACCATTCAATCAGCTTGATGCGGTCGGGGTCGTTATAGGTGCGGGCATTCAGCACGAATGCGCCTTCATCGATAATCAGCAGCCCGGATTCGCGTTCGTTAGGGCCGCCACGACCAAGGGCGTGTAAATCAGCAGAGGTAGGAATATCCGGCAGAATCGTGGCGTATGAATCTTTATGCGCCGAATCAAAGCCGGTGAAGTCCAAAGGAAAATTCGCCGCAACGCGGCGATTTTTATTGAGGTAGCGTAATGCGCGCGAGACAGCCCAAGAGGTCTTGCCACTGCCCAGTGTACCCATTGCAATAAACCAAGCCATGACAAGACCCTCCGACCTGGCTAATTAGCCAATGAATTTCTTGAACATGCGAGTACCACCAGCCACGCCGAGGAACAGCGCCAGCACGCCGATACCGGCAGTGATGGCGGCGGTGGCTTCTTCGGTAACGCCGCTGGCCAGCGTGGACCAATTGATGATCGACACGGCGAACGACGCTTGCGCCGCAGTGAAGATGGCACCGCCCAGGGCAGCTTTTTCAACTTTGGAAGCGTGAGCCTTAACAACGTTGGCGATCAGTTGTTTGATTTGCATGATGTGTTTCCTTTTAAAGAGAGAGAAAGAGGCAGGGTGCCCCCCTGTGCAGCCCCCTACAGGGGCCGCACAGGGCGGCCACCTGCTAGCCATCGAAATACGAGCCCGACATGAGTCGCGCCACGGTTTTGAAGATCTTGCGGATGAAAAAGCCGACGAAGAACGAAGCCATGCAGTAGCCAATGAACGATTGGAAATCGAAGGTCATGCCGCAGCCCTTTCCGGGGCTTCCACCGCGCGCAGCGACAGGGTGCGCTGGTGACTCCAGTACCAATCCGGCACTTCGGTGACGGGTTGAATCTGGATGACTTGAATCACCGGGCTGAACTTGTGCAGGGTTGGCAGCGGCTCGGAGATGTCCAGGCCGTAGTCGCGCAGCACTTTCAGGTGGCGGAAGAAGGTGGCGCGGGCGAGGAGGGCGCGCACGTTCTCGCCGCGCAGGTAAGCGGAGGCGGTCATGCGAACAGGGGCGGGCAGGCTTTCCAGCTCCAGGCGGGTAACGTCGGTTTTGACGCGGCCCAGCAACGGCTCAACATCTTCGTTGAACAGACGGACGAGTTTGTCCATGGTGATTTCCCCGAGGAAGCGGCAGTGATGGTCACGGAGGTGCAGGCGCTTTGCTTCCAGTTCGAAGCGCAAAATGCCGTGAGTGTTGGCGTATTGGTAAACGGGGTCTTGCTCGATTTCGGTTTTGCTGCGGCCGTGGCGATGGGTGAGCATCTCCGGGGCTTTCAAGTAGGCCTTGAGGTACTTGCGGCCGGATTTTTTGCCCCATGACACAGTGGTGTCATGGGCGCGGGTGCGCTTGATGTGGTTGACGGACTGCGAGGCCAGCCAGTCGATGGCGGCTTGCGCATTGCCGGCGTTGCCGGTGGCGTAGTTCTGGGTGATGTGGACTTCTGACACGCTAGCGCCGGTCCATTCCACTAGCAGGCCATGCTTGTAGTCGTGGGCGCTCGGATTGGTTTTGAAGTAGGGGTCGCCAGCATCAAAGGGGGGCAGACCGTAGGTCGCCAGGATCTCGTTGATCTTCTGAACGGTGGCATCGAAGTCCAAGTTGAAGAGATTGTCAGGCCGGCAGAAGCGGCCAACGTTGCCTTCAAATTCGACCTTGGCGCCATCACAGCGGATGACATACAGGGAATCGTACGAGCCGCTGATGAAGCGGCGCGATACGGACTCGTATTCGGGAATAGGATTGCCTTCGTCGTCCTGCGGCCAGTTGCCGGACTCGTCGCGCTTGAACTTGTAGACGATGCCATCTTCAACGACAGGCAGCCGTTCGCGGAACGTGCCATCGGCCATGTGGCCGACGGGGTGTGTCTGCTGGATGCGGATGAAGTCGATGAAGATGGCGGACATGATCAGGCCTTGGCTGCGCCTGAAATATCGATAACGCGCGGCGTACCGCTGACGCCTGTAACCATGGTTTCCATGCGGCCAAAGCGCGGCACCATGCCGGTGGTGAACTCGGCAGCAATCGGGTATTCCAGCATGGCCAAGGCTTGGTAGCCCTCGTCGGAGACGGGCATTTCCAGTACCTGGAAGCCCTTGCCGAACTTGCTGTAGTTTTCGGTGGCCACCTGATCGTTGGGGATCAGGATGGACAGCATCTGCATGTCGAAAGGCTTCTGGGTTTTCTTGGCTACGCCACGCGCCTTGGTTAAGGCGATGGCTACGGCTTTCATGTTGGACATGGTGGTTTCCTTTGATGTCACGAATCAGGGTTGGCCGTGGTGGACTGACGGCAGGCAGTTAGAAAAACGATGGCGGAAGCTGGACAGGCGGCTTACGAACATGGAAACGCCGAGAGCGATCAACAGCAGGGACAGCAGGCCGAGGGCGTAGAGCAGGAGCTGAGCGGATTGCATGGTTAGGAATCCAACATGGTGTCGTAGAAAATTCTCAGGGTGCGATCCCGGCAAAAATCATCTAACTCATCAAGCGAATGCCATTTTTCAGACATGTAAGCGGGTACAACCTCACCAGCAACCGCCATGCGAGCTATCGAAGCAGAGAGCCAGAGGAATTTGTCTTTCACCTCAACCGAATGACGATAAGAAGCATCGTGAAGCTGGTAACGATCTGGCCCGAAGTCCCATGCGTTTACGTTCAGTTGCTGTTCCATGGCGGCATCTCCTTGCGTGGCGTGGTGTTTAGCGCTTGTGTGGCATCGCGGTTGTGCATGCCGCGTGGTCTAGCCTGCTAAAATGGAAATAGAGGCAAATCACACACATGTGTGTGTAAAGACATGATAGTCACACGGATGTGTGTGCTCAAGGAAAAGCCATGAAAAAAACGACTGACTACCTGCATGAAGCTCTGGAAAAGCTTGGGGACATGCCTGAAGGCAAGAAAGCTGAGACGCTAAAAATCCACAAAAACACGCTGATTTCGTACAAGAACGGCGAGCGCATCATGGACGACTATGCGTGCATCGTGATTGCCGATCTGTTGGGCGTTGACGCCCTAGAAATCATTGCTGCGGCCAACATGGAGCGTGAGAAAAACCAAGCCAGAAAGGACTTTTGGCAGGATTTTCGAAGGAAGATCGGCGCGCTGGCCATCGCCGGTCTGATGGTACTGACGATGCTGGTGAACCCAAGCCAGACAAGCGCTAAAGCCCCCCAAGGGGTTTAGTGGTTACGTCGTATAATGTTTATTATGTCAAATTTGCGTCGTCGTTTCGTGCGCTACTACACCTCTTCCGCTCGATTCTTTACGAAGTTCGTTCAAATATTCTGTCTGTGTCATTTGCAACACATAAGGCAATGACTTGTGCGCAGAGAATTCAAAATCCACTGCTCTGATGTGAGCATCCAGCCAGACACTCTTGTCTGGCTTTTTCATTTCGGACGCACCGAGCAGCAACTCGCCGTTGACCTGGCTGTCACCATCGACCAGATCGAACGCTGGAAATCTGGACACGATGCCGTGCCACCGATGGCCGTCAGACTGCTGCAGGTGCTCGATGCCGGAGACACGCTACGATGCGCCGGCCCTTGGAACGGCTCACGCGCCGATGGCACCCGGCTGTACCTAGACTGTGGCCACGATCTTGCACTGGAGTTTGCCGAGCTGGAGCGTCTGCCGGACTACCGCAGGCTGTACCACTTGCACCACCTGCAGACCGATCTAATCGAACGCCTCACCATCGAACGGGACTTCTACCGCCGCGAGTGCCACCAGCAGGCTCGATTCGGCATGGTCGTTAACCAGCTGTTCAGCTAGTAACCAGACCTGTCACGTTGAAGTCTGTCCAGTGCTTCAACCGTGGCAGTGGCTGGCGATATGCTTCGATCGCGCGTCATCTCGAATGCAATCAAACGGTCTGCCTTGGCTCTATCCTCGCCGCAGGCCAGACTCGATCATGGCCTCATAGATGCCCTGCTCTTCATACACCGCATTCATGGTGCCCAAGTCACCATGCCCACGGAACGCAGTCACGCTGTCGTCAATTTCTACTGCAGTAACTTTCTGGCCGTCGAACAGCTTCACGTCGAACCCGGCCAGCGGTGCTGTCTGGATGAAGTCGCGCACGGTGTCGTCGGTGTGCATGGACAGGCCAATGCAGCCATCCAGATACACCACCTGCTCTACCACGCGCCGTATATACACCCTACCCGCTAAAACTGGATTTCGAACGGCGAAGGTCGCCAGTCGCCGGTTTCCAGCGCGAACCAGCCGCCACCGATGGCCTGGCGCGGCCTGTCTTGAATCATCCAGGCATCACGAACCCACGCCGGCGAAATCCACCACGCCTTTTCATCGCGCTGTGCACCGTCAAGCCCGCCCTGCCCGTAAATCCGCGCCCTCTTAGGCATCGGCAATGCGTTGCCGTTGTCATCGTGCTGCTGACCCTTGCTGGCGTACTTGGCAACGTACCCTACCGGCTTGCGTGCCCACTCGCATTTCGTCATGCCGTGAGGCCACCAGCCCTGCTTGTCTGGCTTGGGCATGGTGATGTCTTTGGCAGTAAGGGCAGGCCCTGCGGAACGCTTTACGTTCCGCATCTCGCCTGCTCAAGTTGCAAGAAACAGTCCGATTTCCAATCATGTTATCCTGTAGCTCTGTTCCGCTGGCGCCATGGCGGCTTGCGGCCGAACAGAAAATCACTGGATGAAATTTACTGACAGCGGCGCGAAAAGCCGCGAAACATAAGGCTTTTGGCGCAATCATGCTCTTAATGATCGATAATTACGATTCCTTCACCTACAACCTTGTGCAGTACTTTGGCGAGCTGGGGCAAGAGGTAAAGGTATTCCGTAACGACGAAATTACCTTGCAAGAAATAGAAGCCCTGGCACCACAGTATCTGGTGCTGTCCCCAGGGCCGTGCACGCCGAACGAAGCCGGCATATCTCTGGCGTCGATCCAGCACTTTGCCGGCAAGTTGCCGATCATGGGCGTGTGCCTGGGGCATCAAAGCATCGGGCAGGCTTTTGGCGGCAAGATCATTCACGCCAAGCAGCTGATGCACGGCAAAGTGTCGCCGGTGCACCATCACAATGTCGGCATGTTCCGTGACCTGCCCAACCCGGTAACCTGCACTCGTTATCATTCGCTGGTGATTGAGCGCGAGACGCTGCCGGACTGCCTTGAAATCACCGCCTGGACCGATGATGGCGAAATCATGGGGGTGCGTCACAAGACCCTGCCCATTGAAGGTGTGCAGTTCCATCCGGAATCCATCCTCACCGAGCATGGCCACCAGATGCTGCAGAATTTCCTGAAAGAATTTGCCTGATCCCGCAACGGAGAATAACAACATGATCACCCCGCAGGCTGCCCTCAATCGCCTGATTGACCAGAACGAACTGTTTCATGACGAAATGCTGGACCTGATGCGCCAGATCATGCGTGGCGAAGTGCCGCCCACGGTGATTGCCGGCATTCTGGTTGGCCTGCGCGTAAAGACCGAAAGCGTGTCGGAAATCGCGGCCTCGGCTCAGGTAATGCGTGAATTCGCCACCCGGGTGCCGGTGCAGGATACCCGTAACCTGGTCGATACCTGCGGCACCGGCGGTGACAAGAGCCACACCTTTAATATCTCTACGACCTCGGCCTTCGTCTCGGCGGCCGCGGGGGCGCGTGTCGCCAAGCACGGCGGCCGTTCGGTGTCGTCCAGCTCTGGCAGCGCTGATGTACTGGAGGCATTGGGCGTGAACCTGAGCCTGTCGGCAGAACAGGTTGGCCGCTGCATTGACGAGATCGGCGTCGGCTTCATGTTTGCCCCCAACCACCACACTGCGATGAAGTACGTGGCACCGGTGCGTCGCGAACTGGGGGTGCGCACCATCTTCAATATCCTGGGGCCGTTGACCAACCCAGCTGGCGCCCCCAACCAGGTGATGGGCGTGTTCCATCCTGATTTGGTGGGCATCCAGGCGCGTGTGCTGCGCGAGTTGGGAAGCGATCGCGTGATGATCGTGCACGGCACAGATGGCCTGGATGAAATCACCCTGTCCGGCGATACTCTGGTGGCAGAGCTGAAAGATGGCCAGATCACCGAATACCGGCTTGATCCGGCGCAGTTCGGCTTGGGCTATGCCGCACTGCCCTCCCTTCGCGCCGAAAGCGCTGAGCAATCCAAAGCCATCCTGCAGGCGGTGCTGGCCGGTGAAACGGGCCCGGCGCGCGATATCGTGCTGCTGAATGCCGCTGCGGCTATCTACACTTCCGGTATTGCGGCCAACCTGCAAGAGGGGGTGGCCATGGCCCGTTCCGCCATCGACAGCGGCAAGGCGCAGCAGAAGCTGGATGAACTGGTGGCGCTGTCACGCTCCTTCGCCTGAGCTGCTGCCCTGCCCCACGCCGCCGGCGCTGACCGGCGGCGCACTTTTGAGACGTACCGTAATGGATTTCCCCGTCATGACTATCGCTGCTTCCATTTTCAAGGCTTACGACATCCGCGGTGTTGTGGGTGACACCCTGACGGCCGAGGCCGCCTTCCAGATTGGCCGCGCCATCGGCTCCGAGGCGCGCGAGCGCAATGTCAGTACCATCTGTGTTGGCCGTGACGGCCGGTTGTCCGGCCCGGAGCTGACCGGCGCCTTGTCGGATGGCATCCGCGCCACCGGGGTGGACGTGATCGACGTTGGCCGCGTAGCCACGCCAATGCTGTATTTCGCTGCCTATCAGCTGGAAACCTTCTCCGGCGTGATGGTTACCGGTAGTCACAACCCGCCGGATTACAACGGCTTCAAGATGATGCTGGGCGGCGACACACTGGCCGGCGACTGGATCCAGAAGCTGTATCAGCGCATCGTCAACAACGACTTTGCCAGCGGCCACGGCGGTTATCGCACGCACGACATCGTCGACGAATACCTGGCGCGCATCTGGGGCGACATCAAGCTGGCGCGCCAGATGAAGATCGTGGTGGACTGCGGCAATGGCGTGCCGGGCGACTTTGCGCCGGAACTGTTCCGCGGTCTGGGGTGCGAGGTGCACAAGCTGTTCTGCGAAGTGGATGGCACCTTTCCCAACCACCATCCGGACCCGGCCAAGCCGGAAAACCTGCAGGACGTGATCCAGGCGCTGCGCGACACCGACACCGAGATTGGCCTGGCCTTCGACGGCGACGGCGACCGCCTGGGCGTGGTGACCAAGGATGGCAATATTATCTGGCCGGACCGCCAGCTGATTCTGTTTGCGCAGGATGTACTGTCGCGCCAGCCGGGCTGCAAGATCATCTATGACGTGAAATGCACCCGCCTGCTGGCGCCGGCCGTTCGTACCGCCGGTGGCGAGCCGCTGATCAACCGCACCGGCCACAGCTTCATGAAGGCGGCGCTCAAGGAGCATCCGGATGCCGGCCTGGCTGGCGAGATGTCCGGCCACGTGTTCTTCAAGGAACGCTGGTACGGCTTTGACGATGGTCTGTATGCCGGCGCCCGCCTGCTGGAAATCCTGTCCAAGGTAGCCGACCCGTCGGTGTTGCTGAATGCACTGCCCAACGCGCTATCCACGCCGGAACTGAACCTGAAGACCGCGGAAGGCGAGAACCACGCGCTGATCGCCCGCCTGCAGCACAGTGCACAGTTCGAAGGCGCCGAGAACATCATCAGCATCGATGGGCTGCGGGTGGAGTACGTCGATGGCTTCGGCCTGATGCGCGCCTCCAACACCACGCCGGTAATCGTGCTGCGCTTCGAGGCCGACAACGCCGCCGCGCTGGCGCGCATCCAGGATGACTTCCGCCGCGTACTGGCCAAGGAAACCAGCGAAGCGCTGCCGTTCTGAGCGATAATCGCGTCCATTTGACGCCACGCGCTGCGCCAGCAGCACAAGGTTGGCCGCGGCCAACCTTTCGTTTTTCGTGACCCGCAGGCGCGGGTCGCCCTGTTTTTGAAAGGATGACCATGTACGCACAAGCCGCCAGCAGCTTCCACACCGTGCGCGACCTGCTGCGCTTTGCCGTATCGCGTTTCAATGATGCCGGCCTTACCTACGGCCACGGCACCGACAACGCCTATGACGAGGCCGCTTACCTGATCCTGTCGGCACTGAAATTGCCCATCGACCGGCTGGAGCCGTTCCTGGATGCCAAGCTGCTGGATACCGAAGTCAAGGACGTGGTGGACCTGATCGAGCGCCGCGCCGAAGAGCGCGTGCCGGTGGCCTACCTTACCCATGAAGCCTGGCAGGGCGAGTTCAATTTCTACGTCGACGAGCGCGTGATCGTGCCGCGCTCCTTCATCTTCGAGCTGCTGGGTGAACCGCTGGCGCCGTGGATCGAGCATCCGGAGCTGGTCAACCGCGCGCTGGATCTGTGCACCGGCTCCGGCTGCCTGGCCATCCAGCTGGCGCACCACTATCCGGACGCCAATATCGACGCGGTGGATATCTCGCTGGACGCACTGGAAGTGGCTAGCATCAACATTCAGAACTACGGCCTGGAAGAACGTATCCAGCTGATCCACAGTGACCTGGTGGAAGGCCTGGAAGAGCCGTACGACCTGATCATTTCCAATCCGCCGTACGTGGATGCGGAATCGGTGGACGCTCTGCCGGCGGAATACCTGCACGAGCCGGAGCTGGCACTGGGCTCCGGTGAAGACGGCCTGGATGCCACCCACGTGATTCTGCAGAACGCCGCGCGCCTGCTTACTCCGCAGGGCGTGCTGCTGGTGGAGATTGGCCACAATCGCGACGTGCTGGAGGCAGCCTATCCCAGCCTGCCGTTTACCTGGATGGAAACCGAAAGCGGCGATGGCTTCGTGTTCCTGCTCACCCGCGAGGAGCTGGTGGATGCCGGTCTCGGCGATCCGCTGAACGATGACGACTTTGCCGATGTGAGTGCCGACGACTAAGTCTGTGTCCGTGGCACGCGAAAGGCCGGGCGTTGCCCGGCCTTTTTGCTGTACAACGAAAGTGCTGCGCTCGCGCCCCCTGTCCGGGAAGGCCATTGACACGCCAGTTGGAGAAGCCGAGTATCGCGCCCCCATTTCAAGGAGAACGCTCATGACCCATGCCATTCCCTGGGAAGAACTGGAAAAGCAGGCGCGTGCCGCCGCCAAGCAGGCCTATGTGCCCTATAGTCGCTTTGCCGTCGGCGCCGCACTGCTGACCAGTGACGGTCGTATTGTGCGTGGCTGCAATGTGGAGAATGCCTCCTATGGTCTGAGCAACTGCGCCGAGCGCACGGCCATCTTCACGGCGCGTGCCGACGGCATGAGCGAGGTGGTTGCCATCTGCATCTACACACCCACCAGTGTACCCACCCCGCCCTGCGGCGCCTGTCGCCAGGTGCTGAACGAATTCGGCCCCACAATGGCGGTACGCACCATCTGCGACGGTGTCGAGCAAGTCAACACCACGTTGGACGCACTACTGCCCGGTGCTTTCGGCCCGAAAAACCTGGCCTGACCTCAAGGTCTGCTAATAAAAAACCACCGCACCCCAAATCTGGAGCGCGGTGGTTTTTGTTTTCCCAGTGAGTGACTGGGTCAGGTGCGACTCACTGCCGCCGGCAGCCATTGCGGCCACCAGCCGTCATCCTCCAGCCCGACTTCGGCCAGCGCTACACCGGGCACGCCCAGCAACTCGCCGTCGGCCGTGCGCAGCAATGGCCAGTCGGCACGCAACAGCGCTGGCACCGCCTGCTCCTGGAACAGCTTCTTGATCGCCTTGCGGCCAACCTTGTGCGGTAAGGCATCGCCGTCTTGTCGCGCCGCCAATCGCAGTGCCCGCCCCTGCCAGCTTGCCGGCAGGCCATGCCCGCGCTGCCAGTGCAGCTCGCCATGTGCGCAGCGCCAGTCTTCGCCCACTCGGCATGCCTGCGGCCATGGCGGCAGAGTGGCCAGCGCCCGTACACGCCGCAGTTCGCCGCGGTAGGCATACAGTTCGCCGGTTGCCAGCGACAGCCGCGCCGCCTCGCCGGCCGCCAGTGCGACCAGCAGACCGTTCAGTGCATCTGGTGTTGGTAGTGGCCAGTCGGCCTGCGATAGCCAGTGCAGCAGCAGATTACGCTGTCGAGGTGGACTCAATGCCAGCAAGGCTGGCAGCAGCAGGGCGTTACCATGGGCAGCTTGCTGCAGATCCAGCGCCGCCATGTCGTCCAGTATCGCCGCGGCATCGGCCATGCGCTGCGCGCTGCGCTGCAGTTGCGCATCCAGCTGCGGCACCCGTTGGCGCAATGCCGGCAGCGTTTCCAGTCGCAGATGGTTGCGCAGGTAGTTGGCCGCATCGGCGTTGGAGTCGTCTTCCACCCACTGTAGGCCATGCGCCGCAGCATACTGGCGCAGTTCGCTGCGGCCAACCTGCAGTAGTGGCCGCCACAGGGTCTTGCCCTGCCAGTCGCGACTAAGCGGCATAGCCGCCAGCGCGCGCGGGCCGCCGCCACGCAGCAACTGCAGCAACACGGTTTCGGTCTGGTCGTCGGCGTGCTGCGCCAGGGCCACAACCGCCGCCGACGATTCGGCAAACGCCCGGTAGCGCACCGTGCGCGCCACCGCTTCCAGGCTCTGGCCGGCGGATTTTTGTAGCGACACCCGTACCACCCGCAGTGGCACGCCATGCTGCTGACACAGTTGGCCGCAGTGCAACGCCCAGGCATCGGCATGCGGACTGATGCCGTGATGCACATGCACCGCACTCAGCGCCGGCCCGCCGGCCTCGTCGCGCCAGCGGCACAGCAGGTGCAGCAGCACGCAGGAATCCAGCCCGCCGGACAGCGCCAGCTCCAAATGACAAAGGCCGGACAAATTGTCCGGCCAGTGGGCGATCAGCTGTGGCAGCAGGTCAGGCTGCATCTTCCTTGAAGCGGCCATAGCTCATCAGGCGATCGAAGCGGGTTTTCAGTAGCTCGGTTACGTCGCGGCTGCTGGCTTCCTTCAGCTGTTCCTGCAGGACGCGCTTCAGTGCGGCCATCATCGCCGGATGGTCGCGGTGCGCGCCGCCCAACGGTTCGTTGATCACGCGGTCGATCAGTCCCAGCGATTTCAGGCGCGGCGCGGTAATGCCCAGCGCTTCGGCTGCTTCGGATGCACGCTCGGCAGTCTTCCACAGAATGGAGGCGCAGCCTTCCGGCGAAATTACCGAATAAGTGGAGTACTGCAGCATGTTGACGTAGTCGCCCACGGCAATCGCCAGCGCGCCACCGGAGCCACCCTCGCCGATTACGGTAACGATCACCGGCACCTTCAGGCGTGCCATCTCGTACAGATTGCGGCCAATGGCTTCGGACTGGCCGCGCTCTTCTGCGCCAATGCCGGGGTAGGCGCCCGGTGTGTCAACGAAGGTAATGATCGGCAGGCCGAATTTTTCGGCGGTTCGCATCAGGCGCAGTGCCTTGCGATAGCCTTCCGGGCGTGGCATGCCGAAATTACGGTAAATCTTTTCCTTGGTGTCGCGGCCCTTCTGATGGCCAATCACCATTACCGACTGACCATTAAAACGCGCGAGGCCACCGACGATGGCCGGATCATCGGCATAGGAGCGGTCGCCATGCAGCTCCTGGAAGTCGGTAAACAGGCTGCCAAGGTAATCTAGGGTGTACGGGCGTTGCGGGTGACGTGCCACGATGGCAATTTGCGAAGGCGTCAGTTTGCTATATAGGGTCTTGGTCAGTTCCTGACTCTTCTTCTGCAAACGGGCAATCTCTTCCGAGATATCGAGGACGGAATCGTCTTGGACGAAACGCAGTTCCTCTATCTTGTTCTCGAGCTCGGCAATCGGCTGCTCAAAATCAAGAAAGGTCGGCTTCATGCTTAGGTTCCGATTAGGGACAATCGAGCAATGATACATGAGCGTTTTACATCACGCACCACCCTGTCCGACAAAATGCCCACGGCATCATTAATAGCAAAAACAGACGCTTGAAAATTTGCATGCAAAAATTTGCGAATAGCCCTTGCAGGCCCGTCGTTGCTGTGTTTTAATTCGCCTCCTCGCTGAACGACGCAGCAAAAAAGCACTAGTTCAGCAGCCAGATTTCAGGGCGTTTAGCTCAGTTGGTAGAGCGTCTGCCTTACAAGCAGAATGTCGGCGGTTCGACTCCGTCAACGCCCACCAGCTTTAGGTTGGAGCGGTAGTTCAGTTGGTTAGAATACCGGCCTGTCACGCCGGGGGTCGCGGGTTCGAGTCCCGTCCGCTCCGCCAACAACACAAAGTAGTACCGAGCAAGTTTCGGGCGTTTAGCTCAGTTGGTAGAGCGTCTGCCTTACAAGCAGAATGTCGGCGGTTCGACTCCGTCAACGCCCACCAGCTTTAGGTTGGAGCGGTAGTTCAGTTGGTTAGAATACCGGCCTGTCACGCC
>NZ_JBEFLD010000004.1:112576-277550 GCF_040148885.1 Vogesella oryzagri | reverse complement strand
CCGGGGGTCGCGGGTTCGAGTCCCGTCCGCTCCGCCAACATCATGCAAGCCTTTTCTCATGGAAAGGCTTTTTGCTTTTCACCTGCCCTTTCGGGCAAATCACCAGCCGGCAACAGAACAAGTCATGTCTTTGGCGTAAGCTAGCAACCTAGCCACTAGCCTCAGAAAACATCATGACCACACCGCAAGCATTCTTTGATCAGCTGAACCAGGATTACCTGCAGATTCACAAGACCAAGGAAGACCTGTTCTGGGCCACCTATATGGCCACCAGCGACGATCACGCCGGCTTTGCCCGCGCCGAACAGGCATTCAAGGATTTCATCTCCAGTCCGCAAAAGCTGGCGCAGACCCGCGAACAGTTGGCCGCCGCCCGCGCGCTGCCCGCCAGCACCGAGCGTGATGCGCTGTTGCATGGTTTGGAGGGCTGGTTGGCGCTGTTTGAAGCCAACATCATCGACAACGATGTTGCTCGCCAGCTAATGGCAGAACTGATCGACGCCGAGGCGGCACTGTTCGCCCGCAAGCGCGAGCTGGTCTTGCGGCACCGCAACGAACTGGGCGAGGAAGAGGACGCCACACTGGGCATGTTGGCGACCAATATCAGCCTGAACAGCTGCGCCGAGTGGCGCAAGAGCTCTTACGACGCCTTCCGCCAGCTGGAACAGTGGGTGCTGGATAATGGTTTTATCGAGATCGTGCGCCTGCGCAACCGACTGGCCCGCGCACTGGGGTTCGCCAACTACTTTGACTACAAGGTGCACAAAAACGAGCAGATGAGCTCGGTGCAGCTGTTTACCATTCTGGATGACTTCGAGGTGGGCACTCGCGACGCCAATCAGCGTGGTTTGACGCAGCTACAGGCGCAGCATGGTGCCGAGGCCACGCTGCCGTGGAACATACGCTACCACATGAGCGGCGATGTGGTCCGTCAGATGGATCCATACTTGCCCTTTTCGCAGGCGCTGCGCCGCTGGGTGCAAAGCTTCCGCCGTCTGGGCATCACCTATCGCGGCGCCACGCTGCAGCTGGACCTGCTGGAGCGCAAGGGAAAATACCAGAACGGCTTCTGCCATGGCCCAATCCCCACTTTTTACGATCGTAACGGCAACTGGATTGCCGGGCAGATCAACTTTACCGCCGAAGCCAAGCCGGACCAGGTGGGTAGCGGCCACCGAGCCATCAACACCCTATTCCACGAAGGCGGGCACGCTGCGCACTTTGCCAACGTCACCCAGAATTCACCCTGCTTCTCGCAGGAGTTCGCTCCCACCTCGATGGCGTATGCCGAAACACAGTCGATGTTTTGCGATAGCCTGCTGGACGATGCCGATTGGTTGAAACGCTATGCCGTCAAGGCCAGCGGCGAAACCATGCCGGATGAGCTGATTCGAGCCCGCATCGAGAGCAGCCAGCCGTTTCGCGCCTTTAATGAACGGATGCTGGCCGTAGTTGGCTACTTTGAACGCGCGCTGTACCAGCTGAGTGACAGCGAGCTGACTGCGGCCAACGTACTGGCACTGGCACGCGGCACCGAGCAACAGATTCTGGGCGTGGACAGCCCGCGCCCGCTGCTGGCTATTCCACACCTGCTCAATCAGGAGTCCGCCGCCGCCTATCACGGCTACCTGCTGGCCAATATGGCGGTCTATCAGACCCGTGCTTACTTCCTGCAGCGCTTTGGCTACCTGGCGGACAACCCGGCCATCGGCCCACTGCTGGCACAGCACTACTGGGCACCCGGCAACAGCATCAACCACGATGCCACGCTGCGTAGTCTGACCGGTGAAGGCTTCAGTGCCCGTCATCTGGCGTATGCCTGCAACCAGAGCAGCGCGCAAGCGTGGCAGAGTGCGCAAGGCAGCATGGCCGCAGCGAAAACGCGCCGTTACCCGCAGGACTATCCAGCCACGCTGGCAGCCGTGATTCGCGTGGTGGATGGCAATGAACTACTGGCGGACAATGCACTGTCCGATGAGGACATGTGCCGACAATTCGAAGCGGCAATCGCCCAGCGCTATCCGGCAACAGCGCAACAAAATGCGGCCAACTGAACCGTTGCGCTAATAAAAACACCCCGCATCTCGCGGGGTGTTTTTATTAGGTGCCAGTGCAGCCGCCAGGCAACTGGCGACCGGAGGCTTACGCCTTGCGCCAGCCATTCCATAGTGCAGCAGCAATCAGCGCCAAGAACAGCAGCCCGGTCCACAGCGGCATCGACTGTCCCAGAAACACCCAGTTAATTTCCGCGCATTCGCCGCTGCCCTTGAATACCGTGGCCAGCACCTGCGACAGCGGCAAGGTTTCCAGCATGAAATCCAGCCCCGGGCCGCAAGCCGGCACCTGATCCTTGGGCAGGTGCTGTAGGTAAACGTGCCATGCCGACACCGCCCCGCCTGCCAACGCTGCCAGCCCGACCAGCAATGCGGCCAACTTGGCCGCCCATTGGCGGGGGTTGATCAAGGCAAACAGTGCCGCCAGTATCCCGGTCGCGATGATGCCTACCCGCTGAAAGATACAGAGCGGACATGGCTCCAGCCCCAATACATGCTGCGCATACAGCGCATAACCCATCGCCGCCGCACAAACCACCGCAATTGCGGCAAATCCCTGCCGTTGACTCAGTTTCATGTTTCCCCTTTAACGCATTACATTGATCTTGTTGCCGGCAATACAGACCGTCAGTTCTTCAAAAAATTCAAAATCTCGACCTGGCGCGTCATGGCATCGCGATAACCCAGCTCGATAAGTTCTTTGCAGTACGCCGGTTCGAACAGCAGATAACTGGCCAATACCGAGCCACGCTGGCGCATCGCCCCGGCACCACGCAGCAGAAAGCGCATGGCCGGTGGAAAGCTGCGAACATGCTTGAAGGCAATAGCCTCCAGCGACACGCTGGGCGAGATATTGAAAACCTCCACCCGCTTCAACTGGGTACGGCCGCTGCTGCGTACGTGCTCATCAATCAGTGACACCGTGTGATTCACCCGTGTCAGGCGCTCCATGTCTGCTTCCATGCTATCGAAAAACACGCTGTTGAGCAGATGGCCGAAAATCGTGGCCAGCGTCGGGCGGTCGGACTGCATCCGCCGTTCGGCGCGCTGCCGCTGCGCAGAGTGCAATCCGATGACAAACAGGCGCTCGGCGCCAAGATGCAGCGCCGGCGACAACGGTGCCATCTGCCGAATGGCGCCGTCGCAATAGAAGCGCCCGTCGATGGTGGCGGCAGGGAAAATCAGCGGGATGGCCGAGGTCGCCATCAGGTGGTCCACACCGATGCGCTCCCGCACGCCCAGCCGCTGATGCCGGCTCCACTCGTCAATGTCCGAAGCACCCTCAAAAAAACTGACGGACTGCCCGGTGGTATAGCAGGAGGCGGTTAACGACAGCGCGCGCAGATCGCCACGCTCAATGGATTGCGACACCCCGGCAAACTGCACCGAGCGACCGAGCAGGTCGCGCAACGGCGCGCTGTCCAGAAAGCTGGCCGGGTTGTGCACCAGTTTGCCGCCGGTAAATACTGAACCACCCCATTGCAGAAAGGCGCGAGCAAAAAAGGGCCAGTCGGCACGGTAGACATCGGTTACGTGCAGCCCTTTCCACATCTTGGCCAGAAAGGCGGTCGCACGCCGAAAGTGCATGGCGCCTGCGGCCAGCCCCACGGCGTTGATCGCCCCGGCCGAAGTGCCGCTGATAATGGGGAATGGATTGCCGTCGTTGCGCGGCAGCATGTGCGCCACCGCCATCAACACCCCTACCTGATATGCGGCCCGTGCCCCGCCACCAGCCAGCACCAGTCCAACTGCAGGCTTTGTCATGATCCCTCCCCTGTTTTTTCTCATTATGGAACAGCATCAGGAGTTAAAACGGCCCGCTTATCAGCAGGCCGGGCATGACATTCAGGCTTCGCCGGCCACCATCATTTTTCCCAGCAACACCGAGCCCATGTAACGGCTGCCGCGACGATCGATGTCGTCGCCGATGGCATCGATGTGCAGCAGCATGTCGCGCAAATTACCGGCAATGGTGAACTCTTCCACCGGGTAGGCGACCACGCCGTTTTCCACCCAGAAGCCGCTGGCGCCGCGCGAGTAGTCACCGGTCACCATATTGACGCCGTGCCCCATCAGCTCGGTTATCAGCAGGCCGGTGCCCATGCGTTGCAGCAGTGCCGGCAGGCCACCGCTCAAGGTTGGCCGCACCAGTAGATTGTGTGCGCCGCCGGCGTGGCCGGTACTTTGCATGCCCAGTTTGCGCGCGGAATAACTGCCCAGGAAATAGCCTTGCAGCACGCCGTTGCTGACCAGCTCGCGCTGCTGGGTGGCCACGCCCTCTTCGTCGTAACAGCCGCTGGCCAGGCCGCGCAACACGAACGGGTCTTCGCTGACATTCAGCATCGGCGCCGCCACCTGGGTGCCCAGTGAATCCATCAGGAAGCTGGATTTGCGATACAGGCTACCGCCGCTTACCGCTTGCACCAGGCTGGACAGCAGGCCACCGGCCACCGGCGCTTCGAACAGCACCGGGTACTGCCCGGTTTTCACCCGGCGGCCATCCAGGCGGCGCACCGTGCGCTCGCCGGCGATGCGGCCAACCTCGGCGGCGGCCAGCAAGTCGTCCGGGTGGCGGGCGCTGCTGTACCAGTAATCGCGCTGCATGCTGTCGCCACCGGCCGCCACCACCGCCGCCGACAGGCTGTGGCGCGAGGTGGACTGGCTGCCGACAAAACCATTGCTGTTGGCGTAGCAATGCCGGCTGACGTGACTGGATACGCTGCCGCCTTCCGAGTTGCTGATACGCGCATCCACCGAGCGGGCGGCGTCTTCGCATTCGCGGGCGATGTCGATGGCGCGCTCTACCGGCAACGCCCACGGATGGTATAGATCCAGATCGCGAGCATTGGCCGGATTGAACAGCAACGCTGGGTCGGCAAGGCCGGCGCAGTCGTCCTCGGCGGTGTAGCGCGCGATATTCAGTGCCGCGGCCACCGTGTCGGCCAGCGCCTTGTCGGAGAAATCGGAAGTGCTGGCGTGGCCTTTCTTCTGGCCGATGTACACCGTCAGCGAGACACCCTTGTCGCGGTTGTATTCGATGGTTTCCACTTCTGCCAGCCGTACCGACACGTTCTGGCCGCAGCTTTCCGACACATCAACTTCCGCCGCCGTCGCGCCACCACTGCTCGCCAGGTCGAGCATGCGGCCAACGATGTTTTCCAGGTCCGATTCGCTGTAAGAAAAAATCTGTTCTGACATATCCGTTTTCCGCGTGAAGCACGTCACACGCCTTGCTCAGGCGGCCGTGCAGAGGTGATTTCCGGTATCATACCAGCTTGACACTTTAAGCAAGCTTTACCAATGGCTACTGATTACCTTAACGAAGACGAAAACGGTCTGCCGCCCAGCCGATCCCAGCTCAAGCGCGACAGCGAAGCCCTGCAGGATCTGGGCCGCGAGCTGACCGAACTGCCGGCCGCCAAGCTCAAGAAAATGGAGCTGGACGAGCAGCTACTGGTTGCCGTACTGGACTACCAGCGCTTTAACGCTAACGGCGCCAAGCGCCGCCAGCTGCAGTACATCGGCAAACTGATGCGCGGCATCGACCCGGCGCCGATCGAAGAAAAACTGGCCGCGCTGCGTGGCGACGCCAGCGCCCACACCAACTGGCTGCATCTGCTGGAACGCTGGCGTGAACGCATGCTGGAAGACGACAAGCATGTGCAGCAGTTCATTACTGAATTTCCGGACGTGGACGTGCAGCAGCTGCGCACCACCGTGCGCAATGCCCGCAAGGAACGCAGCGAGGAAAAGGCCCCCAAGGCAGCGCGTTTGCTGTTCCAGATGGTCAAGGATCTGATCCCGCAGCAGGGCAAGCAGAAAAATGCGGCAGAAGAAGACTTCGATAGCGAGGACGAACAGGCATGACACTGAAAATCGGGCTGGTATCCATTTCCGATCGCGCCAGTCAGGGCGTCTACGAAGACAAGGGCATCCCTGCGCTAGTGGACTGGCTGGCGCTGGCGATCTCCTCCCCGTTCGAAACGGTTACCCGCCTGATTCCGGATGAGCAGCCGCAAATCGAAGCCACGCTGCAGCAGCTGGTGGACGAGGAAGGCTGCCACCTGGTACTGACCACCGGCGGCACTGGGCCTTCGCCGCGCGATGTGACACCGGAAGCCACCCTGGCCGTCGCCGACCGCGTGATGCCCGGCTTTGGCGAGCAGATGCGCCAGATCAGCCTGAAATTTGTGCCGACTGCCATCCTGTCGCGCCAGGTCGGTGTTATCCGCAAGCAGAGCCTGATTCTCAACCTGCCGGGGCAGCCCAAGGCGATCCGCGAAACGCTGGAAGGCCTGCGCGAAGAAGGCAGCGTTACAGTGCCCGGCATTTTTGCCGCCGTACCCTACTGCCTGGACCTGATTGGCGGCCCGTATGTCGAAACCCGGCCGGAGGTCGTCAAGGCTTTCCGTCCGAAATCCGCGATCAAACCACAGGCCTGATGCGCTATCAGGCTCCGCGGTGGTTGCACGGCAGCCATGCCGACACCATCTGGCCAGCGCTGTTCATCCGGCAGCAGGTGCCGGCTTATCGGCGTGAAGTATGGCCAACGCCTGATGGCGGTGAAATTGTTGTCGACCGTGTCGATGGCCAGCCGGGCACGCCGCTGGTGGTGTTGTTTCACGGCCTGGAGGGCAGCAGTCACAGCCACTATGCCATTGCATTGATGCGTGAAGTACAAGCCCGTGGTTGGCACGGCGCGGTGCCGCATTTTCGCGGCTGTGGCGGCCTGGAAAACCGCCAGCCACGCGCCTATCACGCAGGTGACTCGGCCGAAATAGACTGGATCTTGCAGCGCCTGGCCACCGAGCAGCCGCAGCTGTTTGCCGCCGGTGTCTCGCTGGGTGGCAGCATGTTGTTGCACTACCTTGGTGAATGGGGCGGCGCGGCGCTGCCGCTGGCCGCCGCGGCGATTTCGGTGCCGCTGGATCTTGCCGCTGCCAGCACCCGGCTGGATCGCGGGCTGGGCAAGTGGCTGTACACCCGCATGTTCCTTGGCACCCTGAAACCCAAGTCGCTGCGTCAGCTGCAACATCATCCGCAATTGTTCGATGCCGAAGCCGTGCGCCGCGCCCGCACCTTTGCCCAGTTCGACAATATCGTGACCGCGCCGCTGCACGGCTATCGCGATGTGCGAGACTACTGGGCCCGCGCCAGCAGCAAGCCGGTACTGGGCAGCATCATGCGGCCAACCTTGTTGCTGAATGCGCGTAACGACCCGTTTTTACCCCCCAGCGCCCTGCCCGCTGCCGACGAAGTCAGCCCGGCGGTGACACTGGAGTTGCCGGAGCGTGGCGGACACGTCGGCTTCGCCACCGGCCCGTTTCCCGGCCGGCTCGACTGGCTACCGCAACGTCTGCTAGGATTTTTCGATAACTATTTGCCCGCCCGTGGCGGCGACTGAAAGCTTGGCTATGTCTGACATCCTTACCAAAATCTGCGCCACCAAAATCCAGGAAGTCGCCCAGCGCCGTCCGCAACGCTCGCTCAGCAGCTTGCGTAGCGAAGCCGAAGCGCGTCGCAGCGACTGCCGCGACTTTGTCGGCGCCATACGCGCCAAGCACGCCCAGGGCCTGCCGGCAGTAATCGCGGAAGTGAAAAAGGCCAGTCCCAGCAAGGGTGTGATCCGCGCCGATTTCGACCCGGCCGCTATCGCACAGAGTTACGCCGCTGCCGGCGCCGCTTGCCTGTCGGTGCTGACCGATGCCCCCTACTTCCAGGGGCATGAAGACTACCTGGTGGCAGCCCGCGGCGCCTGCCAGTTGCCGGTACTGCGCAAGGACTTCATGGTGGACGAGTATCAGATCGTGGAAGCCGGAGCCATTGGCGCCGACTGCATCCTGCTGATTGCCGCCGCCTTGTCGCTGCCACAGATGCAGGATTTCGAAGCGCTGGCGCACGAACTGGGCATGGCGGTACTAGTGGAGGTGCACGATGAGCATGAGCTGGAAGTCGCACTGCATCTGAAAACACCACTGGTTGGCGTCAACAACCGCAATCTGCGCACTTTTGAAGTAAATCTGGACACTACCCTGCGACTGTTGCCGGTCATTGGCGCGGATCGCATCGCCGTTACCGAAAGTGGCATCCTCACTCAGCAAGATGTCGCCCTGATGCGTGACAATCAGGTACATACTTTCCTGGTGGGAGAAGCCTTCATGCGCGAACAGGACCCAGGTGCCGGACTCGCCAGAATGTTTTTCTGAGCACGGGCCACATAGTTTTATGCCAAGCAGCAACAGTCTTCATCTACCATGCAGACATAGGCCAGAGCCGACGGTGAAAAACGCCCCATGATCGACCTGAAAGCCATATTCCGCGCCGTCTCCGGCGGCAGAAGACCCAGCGCAGATACCACCGAGTCAGCGACCCGGCTGGTAAACACCCTGCCGACCATGGACAGCCGACCTGCGCTGGTAGAAATCATCAAGGCCGTGGCACGCATCAACAAGGATGTCAGCGTTACCTTCAAGGACCGCATCAACACCTTGTTGTATGTGGACACGCACTCTGCCTCCATCCACCATCATCTGTGCCTGGACTACCTGGCCGGCGTGCCGCGTGCCCGCACCTATCTGCCGACCATTCTGGCCTACTGGACCGAGCTGACCAACGGTTACCAGCTGTGCCTGCGGCAAAGCCAGAACAGCAAAACCCCACAGATGACGCCGACGCTGGAGCTGGCCGCCGGGCGCGCCCTGCACCACCAGCTCAGCCTGATCCGCTGGAGCGCGCTGCGCTACATCCACGCCGATGGCTCTACCTGGTTGCAAGCCTACCGGCTGTACTCCCTGATCGAGCAGGCCGGCTTCCAGCAAAAACCGATCACCCTGTATCAGCCGGACGCCGAGAGCATTACCCCGGAGCGCATGCTGATTCAGGCCGCCATGCTGCATCTGGCGCAAACCGACAATCTGGTGCCCATTGAGATCGAGGCCATCCACCTGATGCTGTCACGGCTGGTGGACGATGTCAGCCTGGCGCCGAATGCCAGCAACAGCGACTTCCAATATGTCATCAACCTGGATCTGCCAGCGGCGCCGCAACTGCTGCGTCGCGGCACACTGGGCAAAGGCTGCCGCTTCTGGTCCGGCGATGCGGTGGTTAACCGCTTGGCAGACCTGATTCTCGATTTTGATCAGGAAGTGCCGGCTAATTTCAAACGGGCGCTACCGTCCATGCCGGCTGAAACCTGGCGCGGCCTGCTGCAAAAACTGTCCACCCGCTGGTCGCAGGATGGTGGCAAATCCATGCGCCGCCACGAGCGGCTGACCGCCAGCAGCATGGCAAAAGTGGAAGTCGGCTTCGAGCGCATTGCCCATCACCTGCGACTGAGCCGCAATGTACCGCTGGGCGATGAGCAGTTCAGCGACGAGTGGCGCGTCACCGACTCCAGCGAGGCCGGCGTCGGCATGACCTACCTGGGGCGGGATGTGGACGGCCTGCTGATCGGTCGCACCATCTGGATTGGCACCCGCGGCCAACCTGCGCAGCTGGGCATCATCCGCCGGGTGCAGCGTCTTAGCGAGGGCGGCACCAAGGTGGGCGTGGAGCTATTGGGCAATATGCCGTTGCCGGTGCAATTGAGCGAAAGCATCAACAGCACGCCGTTTAACGGCATCTACATCACCCAGAACAACACCCGCGGCGGGCGGCGGGTGTTCCTGGTGCCAAACAAGTTGTCCAGCGGCAGTGGCGTGCTGAGCCTGTCCGCCAATGGCAAGTCCTACCAGATCCGCATCACGGAGCTGGTCGCCAGTCACGAAGACTGCCAGCAAGTGGAGTTTGACACCCTGGAGCGGCTCACCAGCTAAGCGGCAGCCGCAATGAAAAAGCCCGGCAACTTGCCGGGCTTTTTTGTCGGCCAACCGTAAGGTTGGCCGCACACCATTTACAGCACTTCGATGATGCCGGCCGCACCCATGCCGGTACCGATGCACATGGTTACCATGCCATGGCCCTGCATGCCAGCGTCGCGCATACCGTGGATCAGGGTGGCGGTGCGGATGGCACCGGTTGCACCCAGCGGGTGTCCCAGGGCAATGGCGCCGCCGTGTGGGTTCACCCGGGACATATCCAGCTCCAGATCACGCGCCACGGCCAGAGCCTGCGCGGCAAATGCCTCGTTCAGTTCAATCCATTTCAGATCGTCCTGCGCCAGCCCCGCCTGCTTCAACGCGGCCGGAATCGCCTCTTTCGGACCGATGCCCATGATTTCCGGCGGCACACCCTTCACCGAGAACGTCACATAGCGTGCCAGCGGGGTCAGGTTGAACTCTTTCAGCACCCGCTCAGAAACCAGAATCACCGCACCGGCACCATCGGACATCTGCGAGGAGTTGCCGGCGGTGACGCTTCCCTTAGCATCGAACACGGTTTTCAGTTTGGCTAGGCCATCCAGCGTGGTTTCACGACGAGGACCTTCATCGGTATCCAGCACGCGGGTCTTGCTGATTACCTCGCCGCTTTCCAGGTTCGGCGTGCGATAGGTCACCTCCAGCGGTGTGATCTCGTGCTTGAACTTACCCCCATCGATGGCCGCCAGCGCACGACGATGGGACTCTACGGCGAAAGCATCCTGATCTTCACGCGACACGCCCCACTGCTGCGCTACTTTTTCAGCGGTCAGGCCCATGCCGTAGGCAATGGCGTAGTTCTCGTCCTTAGCGAACACGGCCGGGTTCAGCGATACCTTATTGCCCATCATCGGCACCATCGACATCGATTCGGAACCGGCGGCGATCACCACGTCGGCCTCACCCATGCGGATACGGTCGGCGGCGATTTGCACCGCGTTGATGCCGGACGAGCAGTAGCGGTTGATGGTGATACCGCCCACGGTATCCGGCAGACCGGCCAGCAGCACGCCAATACGCGCCATGTTCAGACCCTGCTCCGCCTCCGGGAAGGCGCAGCCCACTACGCAGTCGGAAATCAGTTTCGGGTCCAGCGTTGGCACCTGCGCCAGCGCGCCGGTAATCACGTGCGCCAGCATGTCATCCGGGCGCACGTGGCGCATCATACCGCGCGGCGCCTTGCCTACCGGGGTGCGGGTTGCCGCAACGATGTAAGCTTCTTGTACTTGTTTAACCATTTTGCAATTCTCCTGATGGCAGGCGGGCAAGCCCCTCAGCCACGCCAGCCTGCCGATATTCTGGCTGCTATCAGTTACGCAGCGGCTTGCCGGTGGTCAGCATATTGGCGATGCGATCCTGGGTCTTGCTGGTCTTCAGCAGGGTCATGAAGGCCTTGCGTTCCAGATCCAGCAGCCACTGTTCGTTTACCAGCGTGCCCTGCTCCACGTCACCGCCGGTCATCACATCGGCGATCAGGCCGGAGATGAAGAAGTCGTGCTTGCTGATGAAGTTGCCTTCCATCATGTTCACCAGCTGGCCCTTGATGGAAGCGGCACCGGCACGACCGGCCACCGGGAAGGTGGCGCCACGCATCGGCGGACGGTAGCCGGATTCGGCCAGCGCGACCGCCTGCTGCTTGGCAACGTGCAACAGTTCGTAGGCGTTGAAGACTACGCTGTCACCCTGACGGAAGAAGCCGATTTCCTGTGCTTCGTGGCCGCTGGTGGCCACCTTGGCCGTTGCCACCGCCATGAAGTAATCCTTCAGTGCTGCCAGCACATCGCCACGGGCTTCCTGTGCCGCACGGAAGGCAAACTCCTTGCAACCGCCACCGCCCGGCAGCAGGCCGACACCGACTTCCACCAGGCCGACATACGATTCCAGCGCGGCCACGGTCTTGTCGCAGTGCATGGCAAACTCGCAACCGCCGCCGAATACATAGCCCTGCGTCGCGGCAATGGTCGGAATCTGGCTGTAGCGCAGACGCATGGAGGTGTCCTGGAAGCGGCGCACGGTGGCGTCAATGGCATCCCAGTCACCCATCATGAACGCCGGCATCATCGAGGTCAGGTCGGCACCAACAGAGAACGGTTCCTCGGTCTGCCAGATCACCAGTCCCTTGAAGCGGGCTTCGGCGATATCGATAGCGGTGTTCAGACCGTCGATCACATCTGGACCGATGGCATGTGCCTTGGATTTGAACGACACCACCAGCACGCCATCACCAGTGGTGAAGGCACGCACGCCGTCGTTCTCGAAGACGGTTTCACCCAGCGGGGCACTCAGCTCGCCCAGTACCTTGGCCGGGGCCAGCTGGCGCTGGTACACGTCCAGCGTGCTGCGGCCAACCAGTTTGCCAGCGGCGGCATCGTAGGAGCCATCGGCAAAGTGCACGCCGGCGCGATCCGCCTGCAGCGCCCATGCCGGCAGGTTGGCCGCAACCAGCGACTTGCCGGCCTCGATGTCTTCCTCGATCCACTTGGCCACTTGCTGCCAGCCGGCAGCCTGCCAGGTCTCGAATGGGCCCACGCTCCAGCCAAAACCCCAGCGGATGGCGAAATCCACGTCGCGGGCGCAGTTGGCGATATCGCCCAGGTGATAGGCGATGTAATGGAACACGTCGCGGAAGCAGGCCCACAGGAATTGTGCCTGCGGGTGCTCGCTATCGCGCAGCTTCTGGAATTTTTCCGCCGGGTTGGCGATCTTCAGGATGTCCTTGACCGCGTCGTCACCCTTCTGGCCACTACCGACGTACTCGCCCGCCACCGGGTCGAGCACGAACATCTGCTTGCCGTCCTTCTTGTAGATGCCGGCCTTGGTCTTGGCACCCAGCGCACCGGCGGCAATTAGCTTCTGCAGCCATTCCGGCGACTTGAACAGGCCATGCCACGGGTCATTCGGCAGCGTGTCGTCCATGGTCTTCACCACGTGGGCGAAGGTATCCAGCCCCACCACGTCGGCGGTACGGAAGGTGGCGGACTTCGGGCGACCCAGGCGCGGGCCGGTCAGGTCATCCACCACATCGAAGCGGATGCCGAACTTCTCGGCATTGGCAATGGTGGCCAGCATCGAGAACACGCCGATGCGGTTGGCCACGAAGTTAGGGGTGTCCTTGGCACGCACCACACCCTTGCCCAGCGTGGTGACCAGGAAGCGCTCCAGGTTATCCAGCATCGCTGCGTCGGAACCCACGCACGGGATGATTTCGACCAGGTGCATGTAACGCGGCGGGTTGAAGAAATGCACGCCGCAGAAACGTGGCTTCAATTCGGCGGACAGCGAATCGGCCAGCTTATTGATCGACAGCCCGGAGGTGTTGGTCGCAAAAATGGTCTGCGCCCCCAGGTGCGGCGCCACCTTGGCGTAGAGGTCAGCCTTCCAGTCCATACGCTCGGCAATCGCCTCGATCACCAGGTCGCAGTCCTGCAGCAGGTGCAGATGCTCTTCATAGTTGGCCGGCTGGATGAAATTCACCGCATCCTTGCTGGACAGCGGGGACGGCTTGAGCTTTTTCAGGCCCTCGATTGCTTTCAGCGCAATCGCACTCTTCGGACCTTCCTTGGCGGGCAGGTCGAACAGCACGGTTGGCACCTTGGCATTAACCAGATGAGCGGCGATCTGCGCCCCCATCACGCCGGCGCCGAGCACGGCAACCTTGCGTACGATGAATTTGGTTTGAGACATGGTTTCCTCGGTTGTCTTGACGAACAAACATGGTGAAGGCCTCTCGGATTATAGGTTCCGGGTCGGCCTGCCAAGGGTTTCAATGGACGGTGCTGGGCATCGACCAAATAGCTGAACAACGGTTCAGCATTTCCCTTAAAAAAACACGGCAGTCGCTACCGTGTTGTTGCGACCAACCCAAAGGTTGGCCGCAAGACTGCAATGAAGCTTAGAACTTGTAGTTGTACTGAACGCCCAGAATCTGTGCATGGGATTTGTAATCGGCAGTGCCGGTAGTCTGGCTGGAAACACAGGTAGTGTGACCCTGAGTCAGGCAGCGACCATCAACATTTGCCTTGGCATCTTTGATGAAAATATAGCTGTAGGCAAGATCAATGGAAGATGCCTTGCTCAGGTTATAACCTCCACCAAACGACAGCCAGATACGGTCATTGTCTGGCAGAGTAGCTAGGCGGTGATCATCATCCGGTACTGGTGACTTGTCGTAGGCCACACCGGTACGCAGTTGCAGGGCATCGCTGTACTGGTAAGAGGCACCCAAGGAGAGCTTGTAAGTGTCCTTCCAGGCCGGATTCAGGTAAGTGGTATCCGACTGTTTTGCACTCGCCTTGCTGGTTGCGTACTTCAACTGAGCGGTGGAAAAACGGGAGTGCTTGGTCCACGTCAAGTCACCAAACAGAGTTACCTTCGGATCCAGCTTGCGCATGGCATGCAAGGACAGCGACTCCGGCGTGGTAATTTTGATATTTGCCGCTTCTTCATCCGGGAAAACCGATTTCACCAGGTTTGCCACAACACCAGGAGCACCGCCCGCACCCAAGAACATATCTGTCCCGCGCTGCCACTTCGCAGTGCCAGCCAGATTGTGATCGATCTTGGAACGATAATTAAGGCCGACACGGGTGTTGCCGTCGATATCCCACATCCAGGCCAGGTTATAGCCATAGCCCCAGTCGTCACCATCCACTTCCGCAAAACCGTCATGACTGCCGTTGCCGAAGGGTGCACCGAAGTTGGCGTACTGGCGCAACGACGCCTGGGCATGCTGGGCGATCACACCGGCAGCCACCGAATGCTGATCATTCAGCTTAAAAGCCAAGGTCGGATTGATGTCGATGGTTTTCAGTGCGGTTGCGTTCAGGTTGTAACGCAACACGGAGGTGCGGTCGTATTCGGTTTCCGATGCATATGGCACGTAGATGCCCAAGCCGGCAAACAGTCTGTTATTCAGTTGGCGTGTCAGATACAGGTGCGGAACGGCAACCAAGTCGTCTGTCAGTTTGCCGTTAGTGCTACCACGGATCGCGCCGCCCTGGGTGCGTGGCGTCGATGGGTTGTTATCACCATCGTTCCAGTAAGTGCCGCTCGCATTACTGTACTCGACACTCGGCGCTACTAGGTTCAGCGCACCAGAGAAGTTAGTGCCGTCCAGCTTGGTCATGCCGGCGGCGTTGTAGAAGATAGTAGAAGCATCGGCAGCTTCGGCGGCACTGGCGTTGGCGGTGGATTGCGAACTTACCGATTGAGTGCCGAAGTGATAGCCCGATGCCATGACAGCAGCGGAAGCCCCCATCATCATCACTGAAAGAGTCAGGCGCTTGAGTTGCATGGTGTTAATCCCTCTGTGCGTTATTTATGGTGCTGTCTTGATCGTATTGTTTTGTCCGATCTGTCGAAGATGGTATCAGAGTCGATACCCAATTCAAGAAATTTCGAGCATTTGTTCCAAACAATCGTTTCATAGAAACCACAGTACGACAGCACTCACAAATTGCACAGAAAACACCGCCTCAGATCAGGCGAGAACGGCCATCGGTATCGATAGCGACATAGGTAGAAATCAGCTCGGTGACCGGCAGAATGTCACCGTTCATGCGCTCGGTTTCTACGGTGATTTTGAGCGTGACGGACTTCTGCCCCAACCGCAGCTTGTCCGCATAGATAGAGACAAAATCCCCCAATTGAATTGGATTGGCAAACTGAAAGGCATTTATCGCCACGGTAGTCACCTGCCCGCCAGCCAGCCTTTCAGCTACGGCCGAGCCAGCCAGGTCGATCTGCCCCATCAGCCAGCCCATGTGCACTCGTCCATACACGTTGGTGCCATGCACTTCAGCGCGTACACGCAGAACCGGCTGTCGATTTGTTCCTTGCACTACGTCTTGCATTGCACACTCCTCCAGATGTCGTTCTACCCAGTGTAAAACGACATCGGCAGAAGAGCGGCCGGGTGGCCGCCCCAATGCTAGCGCCTTAATCGGATCAGAAAATCAGGCGCTGCAACAAGCCTGCATCAGGCTGCTCCAGCTTCATGTCGAAGTCGTCCACCATGATGACATCACGCTTGAGCTTGCGGGCGCGGCTAACCGCATCAAACTCGACCTGAGTGATGACACCACTCTGCAACGCTTCCGCTAGGCGCTCGCGCGCGGTAACCGACTTGAACTGGCCGTCGCGTGCCAGCTTGCGCAGCTTCTGCTCTACCGGCTCGGTTTCCAGCATCGCCTTCAGTGCCGGCACCAGCACGCCTACCGGGTCGGACTCATCCTGCGACACAAACATGCCGCGAGTCAGGCGATCCCGGGTCGGCCCCAGTTCCATCAGGCTACGTGCCACCTGGGTGCCGATACGGTCGTTGGCCGGTTTGAGGGTAAGACCCCACGGGAAGATGACCTTGCGCAACACTGCGGCCAACGTTCGGCTCGGCAGGTTGGCCAGGAAGCCATCCATCGCCTGCTGCAGATCATACAGTGCCATTTCCACAGCCCATTTCAGCACCGGCAGATCCTCCTTCGGTGCGCCATCGCGCTCAAAGCGCTTCAGGCAGGCAGAGGCGATATACAGATTGGACAGCATATCCCCCAGACGGGCAGACAGCTTCTCACGGAACTTCAGCGAGCCGCCCAGGCTAAACATTGCCATGTCCGACAACAACGCGAAAGCACTGGAGAAACGAGTCAGCTGCTTATAGTAAGTCGCCACTTCCCCGCCCTTCGGGCTGCCTACGAGTTTGGCACCAGTCAGACCCATCCACAGCGAGCGGAACACATTGCTGATCACAAAGTTGATATGACCAGTGATGGCCTTATCGAATTCGGCGCCGTCGTTGCTCATTGCCGCCTTGATTTCGCGCAGCACGAACGGATGACAGCGAATTGCCCCCTGTCCGTAGATGATCATCGAGCGGGTGAGGATGTTGGCGCCTTCCACGGTAATGGCAATCGGAATGGCCTGGTAGGCACGCGCCAGGTAATTGCGCGGGCCAAGCACCACCGCCTTGCCGCCATGTACATCCATGGCGTCATTCAGTGCCTTACGCATGCGTTCAGTATTGTGGTACTTCAGCACGGCGGACAGCACCGACGGCTTTTCGCCACTATCCAGGCCGGTCAACGCCAGATCCTGCGACGCTTCCATCTGATAGGTAAAACCACCGATGCGTGCCATCGCCTCATCCACGCCCTCGAACTTGCCGATCGACAGGCCGAACTGGTCGCGGATACGGGCATAGGCACCGGTGGTGTAAGACGCCACCTTGCCAGAGGCTACCGACATCGCCGGCAGCGAGATGCAGCGGCCAACCGACAGACATTCGACCAGCATGCGCCAGCCCTGACCGGCATACTCGCGACCGCCGATGATCCACTCCAGCGGGATGAACACATCCTTGCCCCAGGTCGGGCCATTCATGAACGCGGCGCCGCCCGGGAAGTGGCGGCGACCGATACAAACCCCCTCGTGTTCGGTCGGTACCAGCGCGCAGGTGATGCCGATATCTTCCTTGTCGCCCAACAGATGATCTGGATCGTACATCTTGAACGCCAGGCCCAGAATGGTGGCGACCGGCGCCAGCGTGATCCAGCGCTTTTCCCAGCTCACGCGCAGGCCGAGTACGTCGTCAAAACGTTGGCCGCTACGCGGATCGGTATAGGAGCCACGGCAGACAATACCGAAGTCAGGAATGGCGCCGGCGTCAGAGCCAGCATACGGACTGGTCAGCGCAAAGCACGGCACTTCGATGCCCTTGGCCAGACGCGGCAGATAGTAGTCTTTCTGCGCCTCGGTACCGTAGTGCTGCAGCAACTCGCCCGGACCGAGCGAATTGGGCACCATCACCGATACTGCCGCGGTGCCGCCACGGGTAGCGATCTTGGTCACCACCTTGGCGTGAGCATAGTTGGAGAACTCCAGACCGCCGTATTTCTTCTTGACGATCATACCGAGGAAACCCTTGTCCTTGATGAACTGCCACACTTCCGGCGGCAGGTCCTTCAGTTCGTGGGTAATTTTCCAGTCATCCACCATCTTGCACAGTTCTTCGGTCGGGCCATCCAGAAACGCCTGCTCATCGGCAGTCAGTTTCGGATCCGGAAACGACAGCAGGCGCTGCCAGTCCGGCTTGCCGGAGAACAGATCACGGTCCCACCATACCGTACCGGCATTGATGGCTTCCTGCTCGGTCTGGGACATAGCAGGGGTGATCTTCTTGAATACGGAGAAGGCCGGGCCGGTAAACACGGCACGACGCAGGAACGGCAGGTTAAGGACGGCGGTAATCACGCCAAATACAACCCACACGGCAACCGGGACCTGGCAGCCCCAGACAAATTGCAGGCTGAGCAGCCAGACTGCAATCGCGATGGTCCAGAGCAAAACCGGTGCGCGGAAATAGGCCAGCGCACCGATCAGCAGGACAAGAATTACGGCAGATATCATTGTGGTTTACCCTCGTGTTGACCCTGTCAAGTCAATCAGATGGGCGCCGTCAACCCCGCCACGACAAAAGGCACCAGGTGCTTGATGATCAGATCCGGGTCACGGGCATTCACCACCTGACTGCGGCCGAAAATCTTCAGCACATCATTACCGGCAAAAGCGTTGAACATCACGGTAAACGCGAAGTGCATGCGCCATGCAATATCTTCAGCCTCAAACTGCGGCAGTGCGCGCTGGAAGGCAGCGCTGTAACGCTGCACAAACACGCTGTACTGCTGGGACAGTGCCTCGCGTAGCAAACGGTGGTTTTCCACCAGCGTACGCGACATCAGCCTGACAAACAGCGCCCCTCCCCTCGAGGGGTCTTTTGACAGAGCCAGACACGGGCGGACAAAGGAGGTGACCAATGTTTCCGCCGTCAGCACTTGCCCAGGCTGTTCGATAGCATCCAGTTCCGCCAGACAGGCCGCAACAAACGGGCCGATACGGCGCATGAATACCGATTCGAACAGCGCATCCTTGGAGCCGAAGTGGTAATTCACCGCAGCCAGGTTTACTTCTGCCTGCTGGGTGATCATGCGAAGCGATGTTGCTTCAAACCCGTGCTCCACAAACAGGCGTTCTGCTACGTCCAGAATGCGGGTTGCGGTGTCTGGTTTGTTCGCTTCCATGGTGTCTTGTACCTTGATCGGGGTAATAAGTTGCGTCGCCTTATCCATCATGACTTTCGAACAAGTGTTTGAAACTTACGTTCTAATTTGACGGGTGTCAAGAACAGCATCGAGAGCTCCTGGCCTTACGGCCAAATTGAAAGCGGCAGTCCGCATTTTAGACTGCCGCTTGCTTGAAACAATTGTTTTCTTCTACAGGCCGCGCAACAGATCTGCCTTGATATCTTCAAGGTGCTCCAAACCTACCGCCACCCGCAGCAGCCCTTCCGTTATCCCCGCCTTGGCGCGCGCCTCCGGCGTAATGCGGGCATGGGTGGTCGACGCCGGATGGGTAATCGTGCTCTTCACATCGCCAACGTTGGCCGTACGCGAGATCATCTGCACCGCATCCACCACGCGCCAGGCAGCCTCACGGCCACCTGCCACTTCGAACGACACTACCGCACCGCCACCCTTTTGCTGGCGCTTAGCCAGCTCGTATTGCGGATGGCTCGGCAGCCCCGGGAAGAACACACGGGTCACATTGGGTTGCTGCTCCAGCCATTCGGCCAGTGCCTGCGCGCTGGCGACATGCTTTTCCATGCGTAGATGCAGCGTTTCCAAACCAGACAGCAATACCCAGGCATTGAACGGCGCTAGTGTCGGGCCGGCAGTACGCACGTGCAGGTATACCTGTTCCACCAGCTTGTCGCTGCCCACCACCGCACCACCCATCACGCGACCGTGGCCATCCAGGTATTTGGTAGCGGAATGCACCACCAGATCGGCGCCCAACTGCAGCGGTTGCTGCAAGGCCGGCGAGCAGAAGCAATTGTCCACTACCAGCAGCGCACCGGCAGCATGGGCGATATCGGCTACCGCGGCGATGTCCGCCAGGTCGGTCAGCGGGTTGGACGGGGTCTCCAGGAAAAACAGTTTGGTATTCGGCTTGACTGCCGCCTGCCATTCTTCCTGGTTGGCCGCATCGACGTAGCTAACCTCCACGCCGAACTTGCCCAGGATCCCGTTGAACAGGTTGATGGTGGAGCCGAACAGGCTCTGCGACGACACGATATGGTCGCCGGTCTTGAGCAGCGTCAGCATAGTCGCCTGAATCGCCGCCATCCCGCTGGCGGTGGCAATGGCCCGCTCCGCCCCCTCCATCATCGCCAGGCGCTGCTGGAACGCACTGACCGTCGGGTTGGTAAAACGGGAATAGGTATAACCGTCGATTTCACCGAGGAACATGGCAGCCGCCTGGGCGGCAGATTCAAAGGTGAAGCTCGAGGTCAGATGCAGGCTTTGGCTATGCTCACGGTACTCGCTGGTTTCGCGGCCGCCGCGAATGGCTAGGGTTTCCGGGTGGAAAGGCAGACAAGAGTCGTCACTGGACATGGTTTGCTCGCAATACAGACAATAGAAAACAGACCATCGAAGATAACAAGGGTTGGCCGCGACGGCCAACCCTTGTCGTTATAAAGACATTACATCAAGTTTTGTTCGGCAACGTTCAGATTCAGGTCCACCAGCTTGCTGCTGGGGTCATCGCCTTCCGGTTGCGCCTTGCCCTTGCCGCGCGCGGCTTCGATGGCGTCGAGGTAGGCCTCGTCGATATCGCCGGTAATGTAGCAACCGCTGAAGCAGGATGCCTCGAACACGTCCAGCTCGCGGTTAACGCTCTGCACGGCCTGCTCCAGCGCGTCCAGATCCTGGTAGATCACCGCGTCGGCACCGATTTCCGCGGCGATCTGTGCATCGTCACGGCCGGTAGCCAGCAGTTCGGCACGGGTTGGCATGTCGATGCCGTACACATTGGGGAAGCGCACCGCCGGTGCGGCCGAGGCAAAGAACACCTTCTTGGCGCCGGAGTCACGCGCCATCTGCACGATTTCTTTCGACGTAGTGCCGCGCACGATGGAGTCGTCCACCAGCAGCACATTGCGACCGGTGAACTCCAGCGCTACCGGGTTCAGCTTCTGGCGCACCGATTTCTTGCGCACCGCCTGGCCCGGCATGATGAAAGTACGGCCGATGTAGCGGTTCTTGATGAAGCCTTCGCGGTACGGCAGCCCCAGCGCATTGGCCAGCTGCAGTGCACTCTGGCGGCTGGAATCCGGGATCGGAATCACCACGTCGATGGTGACATCCGGGAATTGCCGGCGGATCTTCTCGGCCAGCATCTCGCCCATGTTCAGTCGCGACTGATACACCGACACCCCGTCGATAACCGAGTCCGGGCGGGCAAAGTACACATACTCGAACAGACACGGTGCCAGCTGGGTTTGCTCGGCGCAAATCTTGCTGTGCATGTCGCCGTCGAAGGGCACGTACACGCACTCGCCCGGTGCGACGTCGCGCAGCAGCTTGAAGCCGGAGCAATCCAGCGCCACGGATTCAGAAGCGAACATGTACTCGGTGTGACCATCCACCACATTGCTGCCCATCACCAGCGGACGGATACCATTCGGGTCGCGGAACACCACCAGACCGAAGCCGGCGATCATCGCCACCACGGCGTAGGCGCCCTTTACCCGGCGATGCACCGCCTCCACCGCGCCAAAAACGGCATCCGGCGTCAGCGAGGCGTTTTCCACGCGCGCGGCGATCTCGTGCGCAAACACGTTCAGCAGCACCTCCGAATCGGAGTTGGTGTTGATGTGACGCAGGTCGGTACGGTACATGTCCGACTTCAGTTCATCGGTGTTGGTCAGGTTGCCGTTGTGCGCCAGCACGATGCCAAACGGCGAGTTGACATAAAACGGCTGCGCCTCGGCCAGACTGGAAGCCGAGCCAGCGGTGGGGTAGCGCACATGGCCGATGCCGGCGTTGCCCTGCAGCGAGCGCATATTGCGGGTGCGGAACACGTCCCGCACCAGCCCGCTGCCCTTGTGCATGTGAAAGGTCTTGCCGTTGGCCGTAACAATACCGGCTGCGTCCTGACCGCGGTGCTGCAACAGTTGCAGACCGTCATACAACAGCTGGTTTACGGGCGTCCGACCTACCACCCCAAGAATTCCACACATAGTTAATCCCCAGACTACACGACTAAAAACAAGGGGTGAGAACGCCATGACGTCATCACCCCTCTATGGCAAAGCTAAGAAAACTTCATTTTCTGCGCCAGCATGTCCGGCAACCACGGCCGGCTGGCCAGCGCAACGGCCTCAAACGGCTGCGCAAACAGCGCGTTCTGCCAGTCACGGCTCTTGGGCAAGTCACTCAGGCCGCCAGCCATCACGACCGCAGTCGCCAACAGCAGACCGCGCAACAGGCCAAAAATGCCGCCAAAAAAACGGTTAACGCCGCCCAGGCCGATGGACTCCATCACCACGGTCAACGAGCTGCCCAGCAGCGAGGAACAGAACCAGGTCAGCAATAGCAGTACGACAAACGCGGCCACCAGCTGAATGCCTTCACCGGGCAGTGGCAAAAATCCGGATAGCATCGGTGCAAACGTACGCGCGGCCCACAATGCCAGCAACCACGAACCCAGCGACAGCAGCTCCACCGCCAGGCCGCGAAACAGCGAAATGGCGATCGAGCCGATAATCAGCGCCAGAATCAGGTAATCCAGCCAGGTCATGCCTGCGCTCCATTCATTACTGTGTCACTACGATGCCGGTCACACCGGCCTTGGCCAGGCGGCGCAGCGCCGCATCAGCCTCTTCGCGGGACGGGAACGGCCCCACCCGCACCCGGGTAACCTCGCCCTTGCTGGTTTGCACCTTGCTGAAGCGGGCATTTACCCCGGCTGCGGCCAACTTGCTCTTGAGCGCATCCACTTTGGCCGGGTCGGACAATGCGGCCAACTGCACGCTAAAGCGCTTGCCATCTGCGCCAGGCTTGGCGGCTTCGCTGGCCGGCTTGGCCGCCGCCTTGCCGCTATCGCGCCCTTCCAGAATGGCCATCGGGTCGGCCTTCTGGCTGTCCGGCTTTGGCGCTTCCTTCGGCTTGGGTTTTTCCGCCGGTTTGGGGGTGTCTTTCGGCGCCTCCTTCACTGGCGGTTTCACCACGGCGGGCGGCTTTGCTGCCTCTGGCGGCTTCACTGGCGCCGGTTCTGGCTTGGGCTTTTCTGTCACCGCCGCTACTGGCGCGGGCTGCGTGGCCGCTGCGAGGGGTACGGTTGCGGCCGCTGGTGGCAGCGTTACCGCCTCTTCCGGCGGCAGGGTTGCCAGCAATTCGGTTTCCGGTTGCGATGCCTGCTGCGGCGCGGCTGCCGGCTTGGGCACCACTGCCTGTGCGGCAGACGCGGTCTGCAAACCGGTAATGTCTACCGACTCTGGCTTCATGGCCTGTTCCGGCAAGGCGTCCACTACATTCCACAGCACGGCGGTCGATACCGACACCAGCACAATGGCGCCGACCAGGCGGCGACGGGCGCGCTTGCGCAGCATCAGCAGTTCATCATGAGTGGAAAGGGCCATCGACTATCCTCAAGCGCGATGATGGAGACGGTGTTGCATCACTTCGGCCACGGTATGGAACGAACCGAAGACCACGATTCTATCATTCTCGCCGGCACGCGATAAGGCGGCATCCCATGCTTCCGGCACCGAATTGAAGCGGGACACACCCTTGATGCCCATGCCTTCCAGTTCGCCGGCGATGTCGTCGGCACTGCGGCCACGCGGCATATCGAGACCGGCCACCAGCCACTCGTCGAACTCGTCCCGCAGCAGGCTCACTACCGCCGGTAGATCCTTGTCTGACAGCATGGAGAACACTGCGATGCGTTTATGGGCAAACGCCATGCGCTTCAGGCTATCAGCCAGTGCGCGCGCCGCATGCGGATTGTGGCCAACATCCAGCACCGTCAACGGACGCCCCGGCAACACCTGGAAGCGCCCAGGCCAGTCCACCTCCAGCAAGCCACGCTTGATGGCGCCGATACTTACCGGCAGTAGCGGCTTCAAGGCCTCCAGTGCCGCCAGTGCCGTGGCCGCATTGACCATCTGGTACTCGCCGCGCAAGGCCGGAATCGGCAGCGCATGCTTGTGCGCCGCGCCCATGTGGAACGACCACTGGTTTTCCATACGGCTGATACCAAAATCGCGTCCCAGCAGCTTGAGCTCAGCACCAATGTTGGCCGCATGCTCCAGCAACGACTGCGGCGGATTCGGGTCGGCACAGATCGCCACCTTGCCGGCGCGGTAAATGCCGGCTTTTTCGAAGCCCACCAGCTCGCGGGTGTCACCAAGATACGCTTGATGATCCAGATCGACGCTCACCACCACCGATACTGTCGGTTCGAAGATATTGATGGCGTCCAGACGGCCGCCCAGCCCTACTTCCAGCACGGCCACATCCACGTTCTGCTGCATGAAGGCATACATCGCCGCCAGGGTGCCGTATTCGAAATAGGTCAGCGATGTGTCGCCACGCGCAGCTTCCACGGCCGCAAAGCCCGCCACAATATCGGCATCGGGCAATGGCTGCATGTCGATGGCGACGCGCTCGTTGTAACGCAAAATATGCGGCGAGGTGTAAGTACCCACCTTGAAACCGGCACGGTTCAGCATGGTGGACAACATCGCACACACCGAGCCCTTGCCATTGGTGCCGCCGACAATCACCAGCGGAAACTCCGGCTGCAGCCGCATCGCATCGCGGACACGGGCGACACGCGTCAGCCCCATATCGATGCCCACCGGATGGGCTGCCTCCAGATAAGCCAGCCACTCGGCCAGCGATGCCCCGTTTGCAGGTGCCTGTACTGTCATTTTCACAACCTAGTTACTTCACGATGGGTCTGGTAACGGTGCCGCCCTGTCGCGGCTCCACTGAACATAAACACGCAGCGCACGGTGCACTTCCGCATCCACCGCGCCACGCCATACCAGCAGTTGGTAGCGTCGCCCCGCTTCATCCGCCAGCTGCAGCGCTACTAGCCAGATGAGGGCAGTACTGGCTGGCAACAAGTGCACCGGCAGCCAGTCGCCAGTCCGCTGCTGCACCGTCATCTGCCCGCGAGCATCGACCCGGAACGCCTGCAGTGGTGCGGCCAATCTGCCGCTCTGCCGCAGCAGGTACACCAGTGCCAGCAGCCAGCCAACCAGTACCAACAGCAGTTGCCACCACGGCAGTGCCAGCACAGCCAAGAGCAACAAGACGCTGGCACACAGCAACACTGCTGGCAGCAGGCGGCCGTACTGCAGCGTCGCGCCAAACGGCGTCATGCGTTGCGGGTGCATGCCGGCCGCAGCCCGACAATCAGACCGGGGTAACCGGGCTGTTCATGATGTCGCTATCGACGGTATCCAGCAGAGTGGAATGCACCTCCACGTCGAACCATTCCCAAAAGGTTTTCAGCGACATGTCCTTGGGCCACAGTGCTTCGTCCTCGTACCAGGACGCCAGTTCCATGCGGAAGATCTGTTCGTACAGCTCGTCGATATGCGCAATCGCATCTTCCGGCTCGTCGAACTCCGGCAACAGCAGTACCGTGCAATCGGCACGCAATGCCTCCAGCGACAGATCGATCATGTCATTGTCCGGCACAGCGTTCAGCCAGGTCAGGAACGGTGCTTTCGGCTTGATTACGGCTACCGAGCGGTCAACAAAGTACATGGCAATCCTTTCAGGTGGACCAGGCGCACGCGGCGGCCCGGTCTGGTTTGGCGCGCATTGTAACAGCCACGGCCGATCAAGGCGAAGGGCGCACCACCCCCGCATGATACAATCCGCCGTATTACCGTCCTCCTACCTTCCCCGCCCGCACCATGGCCCTGATTACCGTAGAAAAAGCCTGCCTTGCCTTTGGCCACCACGCCCTGCTCGACCACGTAGACTTCTCGCTGGACAGCGGCGAAGTCGTTGCCCTTATCGGGCGCAACGGCGCCGGCAAGTCCTCGCTGCTCAAGGCCATTGCCGGTGCGGTGAAACTGGACGATGGCCGCATCAACCAGCAGAACGACCTGCGTGTGGCCTATGTGCCGCAAGAGCCGGTGTTTGCCGAGGGGCACAGCGTGTTCGATGCCGTCGCCGAAGGCCTGGGCGACCTGAAAACCCTGCTGGTCGACTATCACCACCTCACCCAGCAGCTGGCCGACCCTGCGGCCAACCATGAGGCGATGATGGCGCGCATGACCGACATCCAGCACCAACTGGAAGCCCGCGACGGCTGGCAGTTCGACGCGCTGATCAGCTCCACCCTCACCCACCTGCAACTGAATGCCGACACCCAGGTAAGCGACCTGTCTGGCGGCTGGAAAAAGCGCGTGGCGCTGGCGCGCGCGCTGGTCGCCAGACCGGACGTGCTGCTGCTGGACGAGCCGACCAACCATCTGGACATGAGCGCCATCGAGTGGCTGGAAGAGTTGATCAAGAACTTTGCCGGCAGCGTGCTGCTGATTACCCACGACCGCCGCTTCTTGGATAACGTCTGCACCCGCATCGTGGAGCTGGATCGCGGCCTGCTGCAGAGCTATCCCGGCAACTTTGCCGCCTATCAGGTACGCAAGGCCGAGGAGCTGGCCATCGAGGAAGAGCAAAACCGTATCTTCGACAAATTCCACGCCCAGGAAGAGGTGTGGATCCGCAAAGGCATCGAAGCGCGCCGCACCCGCAACGAAGGCCGCGTACGCCGCTTGGAAGCCATTCGTCGCGAACGCAGCTCGCGCCGCGAGCGCGTCGGACAGGTGAACTTTCAGCTGGATGCCGGCGAACGCTCCGGCAAGCTGATTGCCGAGCTGGAACACGTCAGCAAGGCCTATGGCGACAAGGTGCTGATTCGTGACTTTACCAGCCGTATCCTGCGCGGCGACAAGATTGGCCTAATCGGCCCCAACGGCGCGGGCAAGACCACGCTGCTGAAGCTGATTCTGGGCGAGCTGCAAGCCGACAGCGGCATGGTGAAGCAAGGCACTAAGCTGGAAGTGGCCTACTTCGACCAGTTCCGCAGCCAGCTGGATGAAGAAACCAGCGTTGCCGACATCATCAGCCAGGGTAACGATTTCGTGGAAATCGCCGGCCAGAAGAAGCACGTAATGAGCTACCTGGAAGATTTCCTGTTCTCGCCGCAACGCGCGCGCAGCCCGGTGAAGTCACTGTCCGGTGGCGAACGCAACCGCCTGCTGCTGGCCCGGCTGTTCACCCGCCCGGCCAACGTACTGGTGCTGGACGAACCGACCAACGATCTGGACATCGATACGCTGGAACTGCTGGAAGACCTGATCACCAACTACAGCGGCACCGTCTTTCTGGTCAGCCACGATCGCGCCTTCCTCGATAACGTGGTGACCCAGGTCATTGCCTTCGAAGGCAACGGCCGGCTGGAAGAGTACCCGGGCGGCTATCAGGACTGGGTCGACACCCGCGCCCGCATGGCGGCACTGAAGCAGGACACTCAGCGCAAGGCGGCGGCAGCCAACCCCGAGCCGCAAAAGCAGGAGCGCGACCGCAGCAACCGCACGCAAAAACTCAGCTTTAATGAAAAACGCGAGCTGGAACGCCTGCCGGAAGAAATCGCGACCCTGGAAAGCGAACAGGCCGACCTGCAGGGCAAGCTGCAAGACCCCAGCGTGTACCGCGATGCCCCACTGCAGGCCCGCGACTGGCAGGCCCGCATCGAAGACATCGAGCTGGCACTGCTGGAAAAGCTGGAACGCTGGGAAACACTGGAGGCAAAACAGGGATGAAACTGCCGTTTACCGTCTTGCTGAGCGCTGCCTTGCTGGTGGCGTGCAGCACCAGCAGCCCACCGGCGAAAAAGCCGCGGCCGCCGGCCAGGACGGTAACGCTTTCCGGCATCCAGGCCGACGGCGTTGGCCGCGAGATTCTGCTCTACACCATGAGCATGCTGGATATCGACTACCAGTTCGGCGGCAGCAATCCGGAGGCCGGTCTGGATTGCAGCGGGCTGGTGGCCTACATCTACAAGAATGCCGCCGGCGTCAGCCTGCCGCACAACGCGGCGCAGATTGCCAGTCTGGCGCGCCCGGTCGGTAACAACCAGCTGCGGGTGGGTGATCTGGTGTTCTTCAACACCCTGGGCAGACCGTTTTCACACATGGGCATCTTCATTGGTGACGGCAAGTTCGTGCACGCACCGCGCAGTAACAGCACCATCCGTGTCGAACGGCTGGACAACAGCTACTTTGCCGCCCGCTATCAGGGCGCACGCACCCTGTTCGACTAATGAGCGCCGCTCCTGGCTGGCGTCAGCGCTGGCAAACCCTCAACGCCAGCCTGCCCGCCCTGCATCGCGATGGTATCGCCCTGCCGGCAGCGCTGCTACTGCCCCGCCTGCAGGCCGCCATTGATAGCGACGAACTGAGCGTGCATGACCTGCAATTCACCCCGCAAGGTGGCGAGCTGCAGCTATTGCTGAAGAAACCCGGCCGCCGTCTGCTGCGCATTCAGTTCCGCTTCGCCCCGGTGGATTGGCCGCAACGCCGCATCGACATCGACTTCACCTTGCAGGGTGAAAACCGCGACGCCACCCTGGCCGGTCGCGCCTTGGGCAAATTGATGCAGCTTGGCCTGGAAAGCGGCCTGGGGCTGCGTGCGCTGCAAAGGTTGGCCGCACCGCTGCAATGGCTGGTGTTGCAGGATGGTCGCGCCAGCGTGTTATTGGAACAGCTGCCGGCGGTGGCGCGCTGGCTGCAACAGCCACTGCTGGGCAAGCCGCTGGCTGAACGCTTATGCATTGCCGCCATCGACACCACCGATAACGCGCTGCGCATACGTCTGGCGCGAATCAAATCGCAAGACCAAGGGTAATCCCCTATTCCAATGTGCTTTGCAAGCCATCTGTGCTGTGTTTTCATTAGTTAGTCCTTAAAGACCACCGCGCCAAGCGGCTGGCATCTTGAAGGATGGTGAGCCCGGAGAAGCCACCACAAGAGCCAAAGAGCTCGAACACACAACACAGAGGAGATTACAGTGCAATCACTGCTTGCATTGTCGCGTCTTATTGACGCGATCACCGCACGCGTGGGCAAGGCCGCTTCCTGGCTGGTGCTCGTCGTCGTGCTCATCAGCGCCGGCAATGCCGTTGTCCGCAAAGCCTTCAACATCAGCTCCAACGCTTTCCTCGAAATCCAGTGGTACCTGTTCTCGGCCGTGTTCCTGCTGGCCGCCGCCTATACCCTGCAAAAAAACGAGCACATCCGCATCGACCTGCTCAACAGCAAGCTGTCGCCGCGCGGCCGCGCCATGGTGGATATCGTGTGCACCCTGCTGTTCCTGGTGCCGACCTGCCTGCTGCTGATCAAGTTCGGCTGGCCGATGTTTCTTGATGCCTGGGTGAGCGGCGAGATGTCGTCCGATGCCGGCGGCCTGATCCGCTGGCCGGCCTTCCTGCTGATTCCGCTGGGCTTCAGCCTGCTGCTGGCGCAGGCCATCTCGGAAATCATCAAACGACTGGCGTTTCTGGCCGGACAAGCCGCCGACCCGACCATCGGCAAAGCCGATCCACATCAGGAGGAACACGTATGAACCTCGAACTGATGGCACCAATCATGTTCTGCTCGCTGATCGTGTTTTTGCTGATCGGCTACCCGGTGGCATTCGCCCTGTCCGCGGTGGGTCTGCTGTTCAGCTGGATCGGCATTCACTTTGAGTTGTTGCGTCCGGAGCTGCTGCAAGCGCTGCCCAACCAGGTGTACGACATCATGCGGAACGACACGCTGCTGGCGATTCCGTTCTTTACCTTCATGGGGCTGATTCTGGAACGCTCCGGCATGGCGGAGGAGATGCTGGACACCATCGGCCAGCTATTCGGCAGCGTACGCGGCGGCATTGCTTACGCGGTGATCTTCGTCGGCGCGCTGCTGGCCGCCACCACCGGCGTGGTGGCAGCATCGGTGATCTCCATGGGGCTGATCTCGCTACCCATCATGCTGCGCTACGGCTACGACACGCGCATCGCCACCGGGGTGATCGCCGCCTCCGGCACGCTGGCGCAGATCATCCCGCCGTCGCTGGTGCTGATCGTGCTGGCCGACCAGCTGGGCACCTCGGTGGGCGACATGTACACCGGTGCCATGGCTCCTGGCCTGCTGCTCACCGTGTTCTACGCCGCGTTCATCTTTGCCGTCTCCCTGATCAAACCGCAGTGGGTGCCGGCGCTGCCACCGGAGGCGCGCACCCTGCACGGGCTGGCGCTGACACGGCGCGTGGTGCTGGTGATGATTCCGCCGCTGCTGCTGATCTTCCTGGTGCTGGGCACCATCTTCCTCGGCATCGCCACCCCTACCGAAGGCGGCGCCATGGGGGCGGTGGGCGCCATCATCCTGGCCCTGCTGAATCGCAAGCTGAACCTGAAGCTGCTGCAGCAGGCAATGGATTCCACCGTCAAGCTGTCCACCTTCGTGGTGTTCATCCTGATCGGCGCCCGCGTGTTCCGCATTGCCTTCCTGGGCGTGGATGGTGACAAGTGGGTGGAGCACCTGCTCACCAGCCTGCCCGGCGGCGCCACCGGCTTCCTGATCACCGTGAACATCATGGTGTTCTTCCTGGCCTTTTTCCTGGATTTCTTCGAAATCGCCTTCATTCTGGTTCCGCTGCTGGCACCGGTGGCGCACAGCCTCGACATCAACCTGATCTGGTTCGGCGTGATCCTGGGCGTGAACATGCAGACCTCGTTCATGCACCCGCCATTTGGTTTTGCGCTGTTCTATCTGCGCAGCGTGGCGCCGAAAGAGGTCAAGAGCACCGACATCTACTGGGGTGCCATCCCCTATGTGTTGCTGCAGCTGGTGATGGTTGGCCTGCTGATCGCCTTCCCGGGGCTGGTGACCAACGCGCTGCATGCCGAGGTGAAAACCAATGCCGACGATGCGGCCGCCATCATGCAACAGATGGAAGGTGGCAGCGGTGCCATCTTGCCGGATGCACTGGAACAGCCAGCCAGCCCGGCCGAGGCCTCCGGCACCGGCAGCGACCAGAGCAATGACCTGCTGCAGGAGCTGACCGGCAAGCAATAAGGCTTTGCGGTCAACCCCAACGTTGGCCGCAAAGCCACCCGACACAACAACAGAGAGATTCGGGCCGCACACGCCCGTGAAAACAGCAGTAGACACAACACAAAGGAGATCGCTGTGGAAAGACGTTCGTTTCTGAAGAAAGCCGGGGCCGTCGGCCTGGCCACTGCCGGTGTATCCGGCGCCGCAATCGCCGCAGATGGCCCAGCCATTCGCTGGCGCCTGGCCTCCAGCTTCCCCAAAAGCCTGGACACCATTTACGGCGGTGCCGAACAGCTGTCGCGTCGTGTCAGCGAGCTGACCGGTGGCAAATTCCAGATTCGCGTATTCCCGGGTGGCGAGATCGTGCCCGGCACCCAGGTGCTGGATGCGGTACAGAACGGCACCGTCGAGTGCGGCCATACCTGCAGCTACTACTACGTGGGCAAGAACAAGACCTTCGCCTTCGATACCACCCTACCGTTCGGCCTGACGTCGCGACAGCAAAACGCCTGGCTGTACTACGGCGGCGGCATGAAGCTGCTGCGCGAGTTCTTTGCCAAGTACAACATCGTCAACTTCCCCGGCGGCAATACCGGCACCCAGATGGGCGGCTGGTTCCGCAAGGAAGTGAAATCGCTGGCCGACCTCAAGGGCCTGAAAATGCGCATTCCGGGCTTTGGCGGCGAAATCATGGCAGCGCTGGGTGCCATCCCGCAGACCCTGGCCGGTGGTGACATCTACCCAGCACTGGAAAAAGGCACCATCGACGCCACCGAATGGGTCGGCCCGTATGACGATGAGAAGCTCGGTTTCTACAAGGTGGCGCAGCACTACTACTACCCTGGCTTCTGGGAACCGGGTCCGAACGTGTCGTTCTACGTATCCAAGAAAGAGTGGGACAAGCTGCCGCCAGAGTACAAGGCCGCGTTCGAGGCCGCCGCGGCCGAGGCCAATGTCAGCATGCAGGCCGAGTACGATGCCAAGAACCCGGTGGCGCTGGTCAGCCTGCTGCAAAAAGGCACCAAGCTGCACCAGTACCCGGCCGACGTGCTGAAAGCCGCGCAGAAGGCCGCCTTTGCGCTGTACGAGCAGGAGGCCGCCAGCAACCCGGACTTCAAGAAAATCTATACCGAATGGAAGAAATTCCGCACCCTGCAGCATGGCTGGTTCAATCTGGCCGAAAGCAAGATGGAAAACTTCATGTACGCCAACAAGGTTAAATAAACCTGAGTAATGGCAGCAAAGCCGCGCACTGCGCGGCTTTTTTGCTTTCATGCCGTCACTGGCTACAGTAAAAGAAACCCAGCCGGGAGGCAGACATGCTGCATAAACGTATTCTCACCCTGTGGCCGGCATTCATCACCGCTGCCCTGGCCACCACTTGCTTCTTCTCGGTATTCGACCCGCACGAACTCAGCCTGCACGGCGCGCGACTGTTCGAAGACAAGCTCACCGCCTATTCAGTCTTTTTCCTGATCGCCTGGGGGTTTGGCACCTTGAACGCGGCGCTGATTCTGCTGCTGGCACGCGAAGAAAAGGACATCAACGGCTTTGCCCCGCCGCCGGTGGACCCGGACGCCCGCTACGACCCGGAACCCGATTAACGCGACACCAAAAGCATGCGGCCAACCTTGCCCAACGGGAAGGTTGGCCGCATGCTTTGTGGCTGCGGATAGAGACCACCCCGATCAGACGGGGCGCTCGACGATAACGTAATACTTGCGCACCGGCTCCAGCACCTGAAATACCCCGCAAAAACCACCGGGAATCACCGCCGCCTCGCCGGGCCCGACTTCCCATGCCTCGCCCTGCTGGTTGCTCAGCCTTACCCGGCCGCTGATCACACAGAAAAACTCGTCCTTGTTGTCAGCAAAGGCAATGCACCAGGCGCCCGTTTCGCACGCCCAGACTCCGGCCGCCACCGCGCCATCATGGCTATCGAAAACATTCCAGGTCTCGCGACGGGGATTGCCGTCGAGCAGTCGCTCCGGCCGGGGGTAGTCGATGACGGGCGTTTGCCCATGTCCGGTAATGGCGATAATTTGTTGCATCACTTGCTCCGTTAGCCGGCCAGTGCGGCCGGGTCAAACACGCAGGGGTTCAGCGGCAGGTCTTCGTGCGGCATGCCGACGGTGGCGACCTCAAAGCGCTGCCAGCGTGCCAGTCTGGCCGGGGTGTCGAACATTGCGGCATGCAACTCATGCATGAAGTGGTACATGGTCTCCGCCGACATGTGCGCCCGCCCGAGCACAGCATCGCTCAGCACACAACTGACCGCTCGCCGCACTTGGTGTTGCGTTTGCGGCCAGTCGGCCTCGTCGCGTAGCGCGGACAGCTGCCAGGCACGTGCCAGCTGTCGGGTGGCGGCATTGGCAGCCGGGTTGGCCGCAAAACGCGTGGCGATCTTCTGGCCAACATCATCACGGATCAAGTCACCGTCACGGTCCGGCGGAAACAGCATGTTCTGGCGGAAACCGGGCCAGGCCGCCCACAACAGCAAGCACAACAACAGCACGGCCCCCAGCCAACCTGTCGTCTTTGCTGTCGGTTTCATCTCCGCCTCCCGTTACAAGCCGGTCTTACAGCCAGCCCAGCCCCTTGAGCATCACCAGTGCAATCAGCACCGGGGTAATGTACTTCAACAGCAGGTACACTACCGCCACCACCTTGCCATTGGCCAGCACACCCTGATTGCTCAGCGCTGCGGCCAACTGCGCCTTACCCCACACCCAGCCGACGAACAGGCAGATGCAGATGCCGCCCAATGGCAGCAGGATGTTGGAGCTGAGGTAGTCGAACAGGTCAAAGAAAGTCATGCCAAACAGCTTGGCATCGGCCAGCACGTTGTTGGACAACGCGCAGCTTGCCCCCACCAGCGCCAGCAGTAGCAGATTAAGCATCGTGGCGCGCGGGCGGCTGATGCCAAAGCGGCCAACCATCACCGACACCGGCACCTCCAGCAATGACAGCATGGCACCGGTAGCGGCCACCGCCGACAACACGAAGAACAGCACCATGAACAGGTGGCCGAACGGCATGCTGGCAAACACGGCCGGAATGGTGATGAACAGCAACGACGGCCCGGCCGCCGGCTGGAAGCCAAAGCTGAACACCGCCGGGAAAATGGCGATGCCGGCCAGCATCGACACAAACAGGTCGGCCGCCATTACCCGCACCGTGGTGGCAGGTACGTTCTGCTGGTCACGGAAGTAGCTGCCATAGGTAATCATGGTACCCATGCCGATGGATAGCTTGAAGAACGCCAGCCCCATGGCCACCAGCACCACGCTGGCACTGAGCTTGCTCCAGTCCGGCGTAAACAGGAAAGACAGGCCGGCGGCAGCGCCCGGCAGCAGCAGGCTGCGCGCGCAGATCACCAGCAACAGGATGAATAGCAACGGCATCAGTTTCTTGGTGACGGCCTCAATCCCCTTGGCCACGCCGCAGACCAGAATGCCGCCGATCAGCAGCAGCACACCCCACTGCCACAACAGCGATTGCCACGGGTCGCTGATCAGCGCGCCGAATGCCGCGGATGTCACCTTGGGGTCGCTGGACAGAATGTCGCCGCGCATGGCTTTAAATACGTAGGCAAACACCCACGCCGCCACTTCGGAGTAGAACGACATGATGAGGAAGGCCGCCACCACGCCAGACAAGCCCACCAGCCACCACCATTGCCCGACGGGCGCCAGCGTGCGTAGAGTGGTCACCGCATCGGCACGGGCTTTGCGGCCCAGGGTGATCTCGGCGATCATTACCGGCAGCCCCACCAGCAAGGTCGCCAGCAGATACACCACCAGAAAACCGGCGCCGCCATTGGCGCCGGTTACGTAGGGAAACTTCCAGATATTGCCCAGCCCGACCGCCGAACCCAGGGTGGCGGCCAACACGCCAAAGCTGGAAGTAAAACCGTCACGCGAATTGCCCGTCGCCTCATTGGACGCGGGTCGTGTCTGTTTGCTCATTTACAGGTCCCACAGAAAACCGATCTCCGCCCTTTGCCGCTTGTGGCGGCAAGGACAACCACCTTGCGCATGGCAAGGGAACGCGGATTCTGCAGCGCACAACAAGTGTCGTAAAGCAGTTTGTAAATGTTAAACCGCGGCGATTACGCGCGCCTGCAATGCCGCCAGCCAGGCTTCGCAAGCCGCCAGTTGTGATAGCTCGACAAACTCGTCCGGCCGGTGCGCTTGCACAATGGAGCCTGGGCCGCACACCACGCAGGCAATTCCCGCCTCATGGAAGCGTCCGGCCTCGGTGGTATAGGCCACCGCATCGCCCCCTTGGCAACCGCACAAGACCGCAACATGTTCGCGAATCTCGCCGCCATCTTCTGACTGGAATGGCGGGCAGTTCACCAGTTGCTCAAAGCTGATATCGGCCTCCGGGGCCACCTCACGCATTTCCTGCAGCAGATTGACCGCGTAGTCGCGTACGGAGCTGACAAAGCGCTCATGCTGATCCCCCGGCAACCAGCGTACCTCAAACACGAATTCGCAACTCTTGGGCACGATGTTGGCCGCATTGCCACCCGTGATCAGCCCGGTCTGCAGTGTGGTAAACGGCACGTCATACAAGGGGTGACGGTTGCCGAACGAGGCCTCGGTGTCGGCCAGCTTGCGGATATGGGTAATCAGCCGAGCGGCGTATTCAATGGCATTCACCCCTTGCGGCGTAAGCGAGGAATGCGCCGCCCGCCCCTGCACACGGCAGCGATAATGGGCGATGCCCTTATGGGCGATCACCGGACGCATGCCGGTAGGCTCGCCGATAATGCAGCCGGCTACCGGCACCTGCCGCGCCTGCAAGTCTGCAATCAGACGGCCAACCCCCAGGCAACCGACTTCCTCATCATAAGAAAGTGCAATCCCCAGGCTGCGATGCCAGCACTGGGACTGCGCCAGCGCGACCCATTGCGGCACCTGGGCCAGCACGCAGGCGATAAAGCCTTTCATGTCGGCACTGCCACGGCCGTAAACCTTGCCATCGGCCTGCGTCAACGCAAATGTCGGGAACTGCCAGACTTGGCCATCTACCGGCACTACGTCGGTGTGCCCCGACAGGATGATAGCCGGCAGCGAGGCATCGCCGATTGCGGCATACAGATTGGCCTTGCTACCGTCATCACTATGGGTCAGCTTGGCCGCAACGCCATGGCCGGCCAGGTAGTCCACCACCCAGTCGATCAAGGCCAGGTTGGATTCCCGGCTGGTGGTATCGAATGACAGCAGGCGCGCCAGAATGGCAAGCGAAGCGGAAGAAGGAACAGATGACATGGCAGCAACCCGGCAGGCACAAGACAGAAGCTCAGCATAACCAATTGCCCGCCCGCTGCAAACGCCGCCATGCCGGCTGCCGGCAAAGAAAATCCCCCGCAGGCTTGGCAAGCACGGCGGCAACGGGTATTATTCGGTCTCTCTATGGCGGGCCCCCCCGCATTGTACGGTAGTGAACCTGGTCAGGTCCGGAAGGAAGCAGCCACAGCTATTTAGTGCAAGTGCCGGGGTTCAGGCTCGCCACCCCTACCCTCTCAGTCGTTCCCAAGTTGCTCGTTTCATAAAATCTGAGCAAGCCCCAAGTGTCGATCAAAATCTATCGATAATTCGATGAGCATTTTCGTTTTTGCGAAACTGAAATCCTGCTATCATATGCATTACACAAGGGCTTGGAGCAATGACTCCGCGCCCACTGGTTTTACTTGAATCGTCACTCGGACTTAATCCTCCGATTTCAAAACAAACATGCAGCGAGGAACGCCATGAAACTGTTTGAAAAAATTGCGAACCCACGGGAAATCCGTCGCAAACTGGGCCTGAACCAGCAGGAATTCTGGAGCCGTATCGGTGTTACCCAATCTGGCGGCAGCCGCTACGAAAGTGGCCGCAACATGCCAAAACCGGTACGTGAACTGCTGCGTCTGGTGCATGTCGAACAAATCGATCTGTCCAAAGTTCGCCGTGAAGACTTCGAAATCGTTGAATACCTGAAAGAAACCCACCCGGACCTGTACAAGAGCCTGCGCAAGGCCGTACGCGCCCGCATGGAAGCTCAGGGCGACGTGGTGGCAGACAGCACCGAAGCCTGATCGCTGGCAGCAGACAAAACACCCGCAACCGCGGGTGTTTTTTTATGGTTTTAACCGCGCAGCCAGTCAGTCGGTCGTGGGGTTGCGCACCAGCAACACCGGCACATCAGCCTGTTTGAGCACACCTTCCGCCACGCTACCCATCAACAGATGCATCAAGCCACCTAGGCCATGTGTCCCCATCACCAGCAGATCCGCGCCCCACTTATTGGCATCTTCTACGATCACGCTGGCAATGCGATCACCCCAGCTTTCCAGAATGGCAGACTCTGCGGCCAACCCTTGCGCCTCCACCTTGCTGCGACTGGCCGCCAATACCTGCTCGCCTGCCTGCTTGATCGAGCCTTGCAGTTCGGCAGCATCCAGAAATTCCGCGCCACCCCAGCCAAACTGCGCCAAGTCCACCACGTGCACCAGCCTCATCGCCGCGCCCACTTCCTTCGCCAGCTTGCAGGCTTCCATCAACGCCAGCGCCGATGTGGCGCTATCGTCTACCGGTACCAAAATTCGCTGATACATATCCCCCTCGCTTCCTGCTGACCATGACACAGTCCCAGTCTAGCGCAATACAGCACAAAGGCATTGATAAACGTTAACTGTATAGGCAGTATGGCCGGGCTCAGAATTTCCGCATGCGAGAACCCCATGGCACGCATCAAACTGGACCTGCCGACGCGATTTATTTTCGATACGCAAATCCAGGTACACATCGGCGACATCAACTATGGCGGCCACCTCGGCAACGATGCCATTTTGCGCCTGGCACACGAAGCACGTCTGCGCCTGCTCAAGGCACACGGTTTTTCCGAACTGGACATCGACGGCAGGGGTATCATCATGACTGATGCCGCAGTGGTTTACCGCGCGGAAGCCTTCCACGGCGACACCCTGCGCTTTCAGCTGGGGCTGATTGATTTCAACCCGTATGGCTGTGATATTTTCTACCTGGTCAGCGATGGTGCGACCGGTAAAGAAGTGGCAAGATTGAAAACAGGCATCGTTTTCTTCGACTATCAAGCCCGCAAGATTGCCCCCATTCCTGCAGGATTCCTCCTGCGTTTCGAAGAACAACATACAGGAGCCGCGCCATGAAAAAATACGCGCCCAACAGCCCGGAAGCCATTGCCCGCATTCTGGCCATGTTCATGATTACCGACGGCAACATGGACCCCCGCGAGATTGAAACGCTGGAGAGCCTGCACGTTTACCAACTGGTCGGCCTGGCGCGCAAGGACTTCATCAATGTCTTGATGGAGTACTGTGACGACATCTCCGACGAGGCCGAGGACGACGGCACCATCCACCTGCTGAGCGGCGAGCGCATCAGCAACATCCTGGATGCGGTGACCGAGCGCAACAAGCACGTACTGTGCTGCGCCCTGGCGCTGGACATCTGCAAGGCCGACAAGGAAATCAGCGATTCCGAAATGCTGCTGCTGCGCCACATGATGACGCACTGGCACATCTCACTGGATGACCTGCAGGCCGAGCTCAGCAAAGGCTGAGCCAGCTGCCAGACAACAGCCGCCCGATGGCGGCTGTTTGCATTACCGCAACACCATAACAAGACAAGGCCAACCCGCATGAACCCTCGCTTTAGCGGCACCGATCAATACGTTGCCACCGACGACCTGATGCTGGCGGTCAACGCCGCCATCACCCTGCAGCGCCCACTGCTGATCAAGGGCGAGCCCGGCACCGGCAAGACCATGCTGGCAGAAGAGCTGGCACGGGCACTGGGCAAAGAGCTGATCATCTGGCCGATCAAGTCCAGCACCAAGGCGCAGCATGGCCTGTACGAATACGATGCCGTGTCGCGCCTGCGTGACTCGCAACTGGGCAGCGAGCGCGTGCACGACATCCGCAACTACATCATCAAGGGCAAGTTGTGGCAGGCATTCGAGGCCGACAGCGCGCCGGTATTGCTGATCGACGAAATCGACAAGGCCGACATCGAATTCCCCAACGACCTACTGCGCGAGCTGGACCAGATGGAGTTCTTCGTGCACGAGACCCAGGAATTCGTGCGCGCCCGCCAGCGCCCCATCATCATCATTACCTCCAACAACGAAAAAGAACTACCGGACGCCTTTCTGCGCCGCTGCTTCTTCCACTACATCCGCTTTCCGGATCGCGGCACGCTGCAAACCATCATCGATGTGCACTACCCCGACATCCAGCAGGAACTGGTGAAAAGCGCGCTGGAAGTCTTTACCGGCATTCGCGAGCTGCCCGGACTCAAGAAAAAGCCGTCCACCTCCGAGCTGCTGGACTGGCTGAAGCTGCTGCAGCACGAAACCGTTAGCGCGGACGAGTTGCGCCAGCAGCACGAGCAACAGCAATTGCCTCCGCTGGCTGGCGCGCTGCTGAAAAACGAGCAGGACCTGCACCTGTTCGAGCGCCTGATGCAGATGGCCCGGATTCGTCGCAACTGATGGAAGCGCACTGGCAGGGGCTGATCGACGCCTTCGATGACCAGCTAAGGTTGGCCGCACGCAGCGAGCACACCCGGCTGGCCTACCGTCGCGACCTGACACGGCTGGCCGAACTACTGGCGGACACCGTACCCGCCAACGTGGATGGCCCGCAGATTCAGCGTGCGCTGGGGCAACTACGGCGCGAAGAACTGTCGCCGCGCACCCTGGCGCGCATGCTGTCCACCTGGCGCAGCCTGTACGACTGGATGGTGCGCCGCGACTGGGTCGCGGCCAACCCCTGCGCCGGCCTGCGGGCGCCGCGCGCCGGCAAGCGTCTGCCCAAGGTGCTGAGCGTGGACAGCGCCATGCAGCTGCTGGACAGCCCGGCCGAAGACCAGCACGACATCCGTGACCAGGCCATCTTCGAGCTGATGTACTCCTCCGGCCTGCGTCTGGCGGAAACCGTGGCGCTGAATCTCGCCGATATCGACCTGCTCGAAGCACTGGTCAAGGTACAGGGCAAGGGCAACCGCGAGCGCATTCTGCCCATCGGCAAACAGGCGGTGGTCGCCTTGCAGCGTTGGCTGCCATTGCGGCAACCGGCCGACGGTGAGGAGGCGCTGTTCTTGTCGCGCCGCGGCAGTCGTATCAGCAGCCGGCAGCTGGCGCGCCGGCTGGAAGCCTGGGCGCTGCGCAACGGTAGCGAGCAGCACGTGCATCCGCACATGCTGCGCCACTCGTTTGCCAGTCACATGCTGCAATCGTCCGGCGACCTGCGCGCGGTGCAGGAGCTGCTGGGGCATGCCAACCTGGCCACCACCCAGATCTATACCAGCCTGGACTTCCAGCACCTGGCCAAGGTGTACGACGGCGCCCACCCGCGTGCGCGCAAGAAGTCGTCGAGCGAAGAATAGCCGGCAACAAAAAACGGCGCCCTTGGGCGCCGTTTTTGCAGCAACGTTGGCCGCAACTCAGCGCGACTTCACGAATGGGATGCCAATCGCCTTCGGTGCCACCGCACGCCCCATGAAGCCGGCCAGCAGCACCACGGTCAGCACATACGGAATTGCCTGGATGAAGGCGTCCGGAATGCTGCCGATCACCGGCAGCGCCACGCCCTGCAGACGGATCTGGATAGCATCGGTAAACGCGAACAGCAGACAACCAGACACCGCCGCCCACGGCCGCCATTTGCCGAAGATCAGCGCCGCCAGCGCCAGATAACCCTTGCCGGCGGTCATGTCCTGAATGAAGGCGCCAGTCTGCGCCAGCACCAGATAGGCACCGGCGATGCCGCACAGCGCGCCGCTGATCAGCTGGGCAATGTAGCGCACCGCCTTGACACTGATACCGGCGGCATCAGCGGCATGCGGATTTTCACCCACCGCGCGCAGACGCAGGCCAAAGCGGCTCTTGTACACCACCCAGCTCACCACGAAGATCACCGCCACCGCGATGTAAACCAGCACGTTGTGACCCAGGATGGTTTTCAGCAACGCACTCTGCGCGATACTGTCGGCAAACGGCAGCTGCAGCGCGGTAAAGCGCGCGCCGTCATCCAGCGTCGGGGTACGGCCGCCCTGCTGGAACCAGGCCAGCGCCAGCACCGGCGTCACGCCGGACACCATCATGTTGATCGCCACCGCCGAAATCAGCTGGTTGCCGTTATAGCTGATCGACACCACCCCGTGCAGCAGCGCCACCAGCATGCCGGCCACGATACCGGCCCCCAGACCCGCCCACGGCGACTGCGCCAGATAGGCCACGCAGGCAGCAGCAAATGCGGCGGCCAACATCTTGCCCTCCAGCGCCAGATCGACAATGCCGGAGCGCTCGGAGAACAGGCCGGCCAGCGCCGCCAGCACCAGCGGCGTACTGACGCGCAAGGTGGCATCCAGCACACTAAAAAACATGTCCATGAGTGTCTCCTTACTTTTTCAGCAGGCGTTTGAACGCAAACGACAGCGGGGTCTGGAACAGGTTTTCCAGCGCGCCGCAGAACAGGATGATCAGGCCCTGGGTGAAGATGATCATCTCGCGGGTGATCACCGGCTTCTCGAACGACAGATCCAGCCCGCCCTGGGTCAACGCGCCAAACAGCAGCGCCGACAGCAGGATGCCCACCGGATGATTGCGCCCCATCAGTGCCACCGCGATGCCGGCAAAGCCGATGCCGTTGGTAAAGCCCATGTTCATGCGGTGGGTGGAGCCCAGCAGCTCGTTGATGGCCGCCAGCCCAGCCAGCGCACCAGATACGCACATTACCGCGATAATCACCTTGTCCACCGGAATGCCGGCGTAGCGCGCGGCCTTTTCGTTAAGGCCGACAGTACGGGTGACAAAACCCTGCGGGCTATGCCACACCGCCAGGTAGAACAGCACCAATGCCAGCAAGGCCAGGAAGAAAGTGGCATTCAGCGGCGTATTCGGCAGGGCAAACCCCAGCGGCGCCAGCAGCTCGTGCAGCATCGGCACCCACGCCGACTTGGCAAACTCCACGGTCGCAGGCGTCTGCGAGCCTTCCATACGCAGCTTGTCCACCAGCAGCCAGGTCATCAGCGAGCTGGCGATGAAGTTGAACATAATGGTGGTCACCACGATGTGGCTGCCACGCTTGGCCTGCAGATAGGCCGGCACAAACGCCCAGCCGGCGCCAAACACCATTGCGGCCAACATGGCCAGTGGAATCAGCAGCCAGCCGGGCAAGCCGCCAAACTGCAGGCATACCAGCGTCACCCCCAGGCCGGCCAGGTACATCTGGCCTTCGCCGCCGATATTGAACAGGCCGGCATGAAACGCCGCCGCCACCGCCAGACCGGTAAAGATGAAGCTGGTGGTATAGAACAGGGTGTAGCCGATGCCTTCCGGGTAACCGAACGCACCGTTGATCATCAGTTTCAGACACTCGACCGGATCCTCACCGATCAGTGCAATCACCAGCCCGGACACCAGTAGCGCCGCGAACAGGTTCAAAACCGGCATCAGCCACAGTGCCGCCCAACGCGGCAGATTGGCAGGCTGGCTCATTTATGCCCCCCCATCAACAAACCCAGCGAGGTAGCGGTGGCTTCCGCCGCCGGCAACTCACCGGAAATCGCGCCGGCATTCATGACAATGATGCGGTCGCTCAACGCCATGATTTCGTCCAATTCCACCGACACCAGCAGCAGCGCCTTGCCTTCGTCGCGCAGCTGCATCAGGCGTTTGTGAATGAACTCGATCGCCCCAATATCCACGCCACGTGTCGGCTGACCGATCAGCATCAGCTCCGGGTTGCAGTGGATTTCACGCGCCAGGATAACCTTCTGCTGGTTGCCGCCGGAAAACAGGCCGATGCGGCGATGCGTCAGCGCTGGGCGAACGTCGAACTCTTCGATGAACCGACGGCAACGCTCGACGATGGCTTTTCGGTTGAACAGGCCACCGCGGCGGATGGACGGATCGTTGTGATAACCCAGGATGGCGTTTTCGAAGGTGGAAAAATCCTTCACCAGCCCCTCGCGCGAACGGTCTTCCGGCACGTGGGCGATACCCAGCTGGCGATAGGCCGCCGCTTTCGGTTCGTGTGTTTTCAGCGTGGTCAGCTCGGTGCCATTAAAGCGCACCGAGCCGGCGCTGGCTTCGCGCATGCCGGACAGCACTTCCAGCAACTCGGACTGGCCATTGCCGGACACGCCGGCGATGCCGACGATTTCACCGGCGCGCAGTTCGAAATTGATGTCCTTCAGCAAGGCTACGCCACGCTCGTCGGTAAGGTTCAGCCCGCTGACCGCCAGCACCACCTTGCCCGGCTTGGCTGGCGTCTTGTTCAATTGCAGGTTGACCTTGCGGCCAACCATCAGATCGGCCAGGCCTTCCTTGTTCACCTCGGCCGTGATCACCTGACCTACGATTTCACCCGCGCGCATCACGGTGACGGCATCGGTGATGTCCAGCACTTCGCGCAGCTTGTGGGTGATTAGGATCACCGTCTTGCCCTGCTGCTTCAGCAAACGCAGGATGCGGAACAGGTCGTCGGCCTCCTGCGGGGTGAGCACCGCGGTCGGTTCATCCAGGATCAGCACATCGGCGCCGCGATACAGCGCCTTGAGGATTTCCACCCGCTGCTGACTGCCCACGCCCAGCTCGCCCACGACGGCATCCGGGTCCACCTGCAGGCCGTAGTCGCGATTCAGATCGGCCAGATGTTTGCGTGCAGCGGCCAGGCTGCTATCCAGGCTGATGCCCTCTTCGGCACCCAGTACGATGTTTTCCAGCACGGTAAACGGGTCTACCAGCATGAAGTGCTGATGCACCATGCCGATACCCTTGGCGATCGCGTCCTGACTGGAACGGATGCGCTGCTCAGTACCGTTGATCTTGATGGCACCGGAATCCGCCTGATAGTAGCCGTAGAGGATGCTCATCAGGGTGGACTTGCCCGCCCCGTTTTCACCGATGATGCCGTGAATGGAGCCCTTGCGGATTCCGAAGCTGATGTTCTTGTTGGCGTGCACTTCACCAAAGTGCTTGTTGACGCCAATGAGTTCGATGGCTAGTTCGGCCATATATGTGTGCTTTCGGTCAAAATGCAGTCCAGATATGACGCGCTACAAAAATCAAGCGCATGAAAGCGCGGCAAGCAGGCCGAAATCTGCTTGCCGCGCAACCTATCTGGAAATCAGACGTTTTGGGCTTACTTCACCGGGCAGCTGTTGGCCGCACGATAGTCAACAACCTTCACCTTGCCAGAAATGATGTCTTTCTTGGCCTGGTTGATCTTGCTTTCCATGTCTTTGCTGATCAGCTTGCGGTTGTTGGCATCCAGCGCCCAATCCACACCGCCTTCTTTCAGACCCATGGTGACGATACCCGGCTTCCAGGTGCCGTTCTTGCCGGCCATGAACAGGTCGTACACGGCGTTATCCACGCGCTTGAGCATGGAAGTCAGCACGAAGCCCGGGAACAGGTGGTTCTGGTTGGAATCGACGCCGATGCCCAGCTTGCTCTTGTCCTTGGCTGCCTGCAGCACGCCCATGCCGGTACCGCCGGCAGCGTGGAAGACCACATCTACCCCACGGTCAAACTGGCTACGCGCCAGTTCGCCGCCACGGGCCGGATCGTTGAAGGCCTGCGGGGTGGTGCCAGTCATGTTGGAAACCACTTCCACCTTGCCATCAGCCGCGCGCGCGCCCTGGGTGTAACCGCAGCCGAAGGCGCGGATCAGCGGCACATCCATGCCACCGACAAAACCAACCTTGTGCGACTTGGAGGCCAGCGCGGCTGCCATGCCTACCAGGTAAGAGCCTTCCTGTTCCTTGAACAGAACCGACTGCACATTGGCACCCTTCGCCACGTCATCGACGATGGCAAACTTCACTTTCGGGAACTCGGCAGCAACGGTCTGCACCGCCTGAGTGAAGGAGAAACCCACGGCAACGATCAGGTCGATGTTCTTGCGTGCCAGGTTGCGCAGCACCTGCTCTTTTTGCGCTTCGTTGGCGATCTGCGCCTCGCGGTAAGCCACGCCAGTGCTCTTCTTGAAGCGCTCAGCGCCAGTGTAGGCAGCTTCGTTGAAGCTCTTGTCAAATTTGCCGGCCTGGTCGTAAACCACCGCCGGAGTAAAAGCGAAGCTGGAGGAAGCTGCGGCCATCATGGCAGCAGCGGCAATGGCGAAGCCCCGTTTCTTGGCAATCTGCATGAGATGTTTCTCCCAATGTGCGTATCGTTTGAATTGGCCGGACCATGGTAACGACAAAGCATCGCCACAACACGGCTTCAGGCGCAGTGAATTTGCATCAGCAGCCGATCGGCACGCCGCCTTGCACTGTGCAAATTTCAGGCAGGGGCGTGATTATACGCATAGCACCAAAAGTTATCAGTGGATTTTTACGCTTGCCAAACCGGCCGATGGAACAGGCCCGTGCAACCCACGCCACGCCGGCTCAGTGCGCGGCCAACTGTTGCAAGAGTGCCGACAACAACGCACAAACGGACTGCTCCCGCACCGCGTGGCGATCACCGGCAAAGTGTTGCGTCCATGTCATCGGTTTAGCAAGAACGGTGCCGGCAATGGCAAAACACACCATGCCCACCGGTTTTTCTGCCGTGCCGCCAGCTGGGCCGGCCACGCCGGATACCGCCAGCGCCCAGTCCGCCGCGGCCAACGTGAGCGCTCCTTGCGCCATGGCGGCCGCCACCGGTTCGCTGACGGCGCCATGCTGCTGCAGCAAAGCCTCCGGCACCCCCAGCACGCGCTGCTTCACTTCATTGCTGTAACTGACCACCGCCATATCGAACCAGGCGGAGCTACCGGCGATCTCGGTGATCGCCGCCGCCACGCCGCCACCAGTGCAGGATTCCGCGGTAGTAACACGTTGGCCGCAGGCCTGCAGTTGCGCCCCAAGCTGGGCAGCCAATTGCCATTTATCCATGCTTGCGCTCCAGATAGTGCCGCATCAGCCCCATAGTGGACGCATCGTGCACGCCACCACCGCCGGCGGCCATCTCTGCCTGCAGGCGGCCGGCCAGTTGCTTGCCGTACTCCACCCCCCATTGGTCGAAGGAATTCACCCCCCAGATGGCGCCCTGCACGAATACCTTATGCTCGTACAGCGCTAGCAGCATGCCCAGGGTATACGGTGTCACTTGATCCAGTGCGATGGTGTTGGATGGCTGATTGCCCGGGAACAGTTTTTGCGGCAGCAGCATATCCAGCTCGTCGCCATGGACATTTGCCAGTTCCTGCAGCACCTCGGCCTCGGTTTTGCCGCGCATCAGCGCTTCGGTCTGCGCCAGACAGTTGGCCACCAGCACCTGGTGCTGACCATCGAGCGGATAGTGACTATTCATCGCCACGATGAAATCGCACGGCACCAGCCGCGTGCCCTGATGTAGCAGCTGGAAGAAGGCATGCTGGCTGTTGACACCCTCCTCACCCCAGATCACCGGACCGGTATCGAAATCCAGGCGCTCACCGCAACGCCCCACCCGCTTGCCGTTCGATTCCATGTCCAGCTGCTGGATATGCGCCGGCAGCCGGCGTAGGCCGTGGTCGTAGGGCATGATGGCGTGTGTGTGCGCGCCGTAGAAGGTGTTGTACCAGATTCCGATCAGCCCCAGCAGCACCGGCATGTTGCGCTCGAACGGCGTTTCGAAGAAATGCGCATCCATGCGCGCGCCGCCGGCGAGAAAGTCACGAAAGTGATCTGCACCGATGGCCAGCACCACCGGCAAGCCGATGGCCGACCACACCGAGTAGCGCCCACCCACCCAGTCCCAGAAGCCGAACATATTGGCCGTATCTATGCCGAACGCCCGCACCGCGGCAGCATTGGTAGACACGGCGACAAAATGCCGCGGCACCGCTACCTCTCCGGCCGCCGCCACCAACCAGCGCCGTGCCGCCTGCGCATTGAGCAGCGTCTCCGGCGTGGCAAACGATTTAGAGGCGACGATGAACAGCGTAGTGGCCGGGTCACACTGCGCCAGCACCTGCGCCAGATGCTGACCATCAACATTGGACACAAAGTCCACCGTCAGCCCAGGCTGCGCATACGGCTTCAGCGCCTCGGCCACCATCAGCGGCCCCAGGTCGGAGCCGCCGATGCCGATATTCACCACCCGGCGAATGCGCTGGCCATCAAAACCGAGCCAGTCACCACTGCGTACTCGCTCGGCAAAGGCAAACACGCGATCCAGCTCAGTATGTACCTGCGGCACCACGTCCACGCCACCCAGCGGCAGGCTGGCATCGGATGGCAGGCGCAGCGCAGTGTGCAGCACCGCCCGCCCTTCGCTGACATTGATACGCTCGCCACTACGCATCCACTGCAGCCACTGCCCCAGGTTGGCCGCATCGGCCAGCTCCAGCAGTAACTCCAGCGAGCGGTCGGTGATGCGGTTCTTGGAGTAATCCAGCAGCAGACCATCGAGCTGCAGCGAATAGCGGTCGAAGCGCAGCGGGTCCTGCGCGAACAGCTCGCGCATATGCACGTGACGGGTGGCGCGCTGGTGCTGGTGCAAGCGCGCCCACACCGGCGATTCGTTGATGGGATGGGTTCGTTCAGTGATCATGTGCTGCGCTTATACCTTGAGGAAATGCTCGCGGTAGTAACGCAGCTCGTCGATGGATTCCTGAATGTCGGCCAGCGCCTCGTGCTTGCCCTTCTTTACCACGCCCTTGGCAATTTCCGGCTTCCAGCGGCGGCACAGTTCCTTCAGCGTGGACACATCCAGGTTGCGATAATGGAAGTAAGTCTCCAGCTGCGGCATCCAGCGCGCCATGAAGCGGCGGTCCTGACAGATGGAATTGCCGCACATCGGCGATTTGCCGGACGGCACGTGCTCCTGCAGGAAGGTCAGCAGTAGCTCGACGGCCTTGGCCTCGTCCACGGTGGATGCCTTGACGCGGTCGATAAGACCGGATTTGCCGTGGGTGTTCTTGTTCCAGTCGTCCATCGCGTCCAGCACCGTGTCCGGCTGATGCACGGCAATAACCGGCGATTCGGCCACAGTATTGAGCTGGGAGTCGGTGACAATGATGGCGATTTCGATGATGCGATCGCTGTCCGGATTAAGGCCCGTCATTTCCATGTCGAGCCAGATGAGGTTGTTTTGATCTTGCGGCATAAGTCGGCGTCTTTCAAAATGCGCCCATTTTCCGCGATTTGACCGCGACAGGGCAAACAACTTGATGAATGCATTTACCTGGAGTCTGCTATTGGCGCTGCTGCTGAGCAGCTGGCTGCGCTGGTGGCTGGCTTCTCGCCATATCAGTCACATTCGTCGCCACCGCGGCGCCGTACCCGCCGCATTTACAGCCAGCATTACGCTGGAGCAGCACCAGAAAGCCGCCGACTATACCTGCGCCCGCGTGCGTGTCGGCATGGTGGGTAGCCTACTGGATGGCTTGCTGCTGCTGACGCTTACCGTCGGCGGCGGCATCGAGCTGGCCAGTCGTCTTGCGACCAACCTGTTGGGGGACGGCATGCTGGCACAGCTGGGCACCATCGGGCTGTGCACCTTGGTCATGGGCATGGTGGGGCTGCCGCTGTCGCTGTATAGCACTTTTGTCATCGAACGCCGTTTCGGTTTCAGCAAGGTCGATGCGCGACTATTCATTAGCGATCTGCTCAAGGGGTTGCTGCTGTCGCTGCTGGTCGGCACGCCGATACTGGCTGCGGTGCTATGGCTGATCCAGCATGGTGGTGATTACTTCTGGCTGTGGACCTGGCTGACCTGGTGCAGCTTCAGCCTGCTGATGGTGTGGGCCTACCCTACGTTGATCGCGCCACGCTTCAACCGCTTTACCCCGCTGGCCGACAGCGAGCTGCTCGCGCGTATCACCCAGCTGCTGGCGCGCTGCGGCTTTGCCAGCAACGGTGTGTTCGTGATGGACGGCTCGCGCCGCTCCAGCCACGGCAATGCCTACTTCACCGGGCTGGGCAAATCCAAGCGCATCGTGTTTTTTGACACCTTACTGGAGCAGCTGGAGCCCGAGGAAATCGAAGCCGTGCTGGCGCACGAGCTGGGACATTTCCATCATGGTCACATCCGCAGTCGCATTCTGCTGACGTTTGCCAGCTCGCTGCTGTTCCTGTGGCTGTTTGCGCAGTTGCTGTACCAGCCTGCGTTCTACCTGGGCCTCGGCAGCAGCGAGATGACTGCGGCCACCGCCCTGCTACTGTTCCTGTTGTGCATGCCGGTGTTCACTTTTTTGCTGCACCCGCTGTCCAGCATGCTGTCGCGCCGCCACGAGTACCAAGCGGATGAATTTGCCGCCCGCCACAGCAATGCCGACGCGCTGGTCAGCGCGCTGACCAAGCTCTATCGTGACAATGCCAGCACCCTGACCCCAGACCCACTGCATTCCGCGTTTTACGACTCTCATCCACCGGCGAGCCTGCGTATCGCCCACCTGCAAGGAACCAACCCATGAACCTGCTCGACATGCATTGCGAGCCACAACACGGCCAACATTCACTCAGCCAGGAAACCGTTGCCGAATTGCTGGGCCACCTGCCGGGCTGGCAGCTGGACGGCATCGAACTGGTAAAGACCTTCGGCTTTGCCGACTACTACAAGACCATGGCCTTTGTTAACGCGCTGGCGTGGATCGCCCACGCCGAAGACCACCACCCGGACATGTCGGTGCATTACAACCGCGCCGAGGTGCGCTTCTCCACCCACGATGCCGGCGGCCTGACCCTCAACGATTTCATCTGCGCGGCGAAAACCCAGGCACTGGTTGGCCGCGCATGAAGCAGGCCGGTCAGATCATCCGTTCCTATGGCCGCCGCTTCATCGTGGAAAGCGGTGACCGCACCTACGACTGCACCAGCCGCGGCAAGCGCGTGGATTACGCCTGTGGCGATAATGTGGACATCACCGTGCTCAACAACGAGCAGGCGGTAATCGAGGGCACCCATGACCGCCACAGCCTGCTCTACCGCCAGGACGACTGGCGCACCAAGCTGATCGCGGCCAACGTGACGCGTATTTTCTTTGTCACCGCCGCCGTCCCCAGCCCCAGCGAAGAACTGCTGGGCCGCTGCCTGCTGGCGGCAGAAGCCGCGGATATTGAACCCATCATCGTGGTCAACAAGAGTGACCTGCCGGAAACCGATGCCTGGCTGCAAAAGCTGCAGCCGTATCGTGCACTGGGCTACCAACTGGTGACCATCAGTGCCAAACAGGGTGCCGACGCACTGCGCCCGCTGCTGCATGGCAACACCAGTGTTCTTGTCGGACAATCCGGCATGGGCAAATCCACCATCACCAATGCACTGCTACCGGAAGCCGCCGCCCGTGTCGGTGAGATCTCCGAGGCGCTGGATGCCGGCCGCCACACCACCACCCATGCTGCGCTGTACCACCTTGATGCCGACAGCCATCTGATCGATTCCCCCGGTCTGCAGGAATTCGGACTATCCCATATTGGTGCAACCGAGCTGGCCGGGCTGTTTCCGGAAATGCGTGAATTTATCGGCCACTGCCGTTTTCACAATTGCACCCATCGCCAGGAGCCGGATTGCGCACTGAAACAGGCCAGCAAGGACGGCCACATTCGCCCGGCCCGGCTGGAGTTGCTGCAAAAGCTGGTCAACCAGGCAATTAATTCAAAATGATTAAAATTTAGCGGTTACAAGCGATTTACATTTGTCCGTGACGCCCCTAATCTGTCATCAAAACAAAATACGTGACCAGTAGCCTGCACGACGCAGACTACAAACAGACAAGGAGCCAGCACTATGACAAAACGTATCGCATTGGTAACAGGGGGCATGGGTGGCATCGGCACCGCCATTTGCAAGGCGCTGGCAGAGGCCGGCCACACCGTGGTCACCACTTACAGTCGCCCGGGCAAAGAAGGTGCCTGGCTGGCTGACATGAAGGGTCAAGGTTTTGATGTGCACGCCGTGCAATGCGACGTAACCGATTTTGACGCCTGCCAGGTCGCTGTCGCCAAAATCCAGACTGAGATCGGTCCGGTGGATGTGCTGGTGAATAATGCCGGCATCACCCGCGACGCTACCTTCCGCAAATTGAACAAAACCGACTGGGATGCTGTGATCAGCACCAACCTGGATTCGCTGTTCAATCTGTGCAAACCGGTGGTGGACGGCATGACCGAGCGTGGCTTTGGCCGCATCGTCAACATCTCGTCCATCAACGGCCAGAAGGGCCAGTTCGGCCAAACCAACTACTCGGCAGCCAAGGCCGGCATGCACGGCTTCACCATGGCACTGGCACAGGAAGTGGCGCGCAAGGGTGTGACCGTCAACACCGTCAGCCCGGGCTATATCGGCACCGACATGGTGATGGCCGTGCCGGAAGATGTGCGCAACAAGATCATCGCCAATATCCCGGTGGGACGTCTTGGCAAGCCGGAAGAAATTGCCGGTCTGGTAACCTACCTGTCGTCCGACATCGCCGGCTTCATTACCGGCGCCGATTTCGCCATCAACGGCGGTCAGCACATGATGTAATGCACCTGGGTGCTGGATGCAAAAAGCCGGAGCAAGCGCTCCGGCTTTTTTGTTATCCTCACGCCCCACCCCTCATCTACAAAGGATTTCGCGTGGCCGAGAATCTGATCATTGACGGCAGCAGCAAGCAGGAACGCTACCAGACCCTGCTGCCACAAGCGCAGGCGCTGATCGACAGTGAAGACGACCTGATCGCCGCCATGGCCAACACCTGCGCCGCCATTCACCACACATTTGGCTGGCTATGGACCGGCTTTTATCTGGTGAAGGACGAACAGCTGGTGCTAGGACCATTCCAGGGCCCCATCGCCTGCACCCGCATCCGCAAGGGCAAAGGCGTCTGCGGTAGTGCCTGGGCACAAGCACAGAGCCTGGTGGTGCCCGATGTCGATGCTTTCCCGGGGCATATTGCCTGCTCGTCGCTGTCGCGCTCCGAGATCGTGGTGCCGGTGTTTGACCCGCACGGTACGGTACGCGCCGTGCTGGATGTTGACTCGATTGAGTTGGCCAGCTTCGACGATACCGATCGCGACTATCTGGAGCAAATTTGCGCCCGCTTAGGCCGCCTGTTCCAGTAAGCCGGCAAAACGCTGCCGCAGGGCCGCGACATAGTCCGTTGCGGCCAACGTTTGCAGCGCCTCCCGCTCCTGCTGCAGCCAGAGCAGCAATTCCGGCAGCTGGCGCGATAGCAATTGTCGGTGCACACCCAGCGCACCAAGCTCATTGCTCAGCTGCACCAGTTGCTGCTGTTGCTGCGCCTCGACCTGGCGCGCGGCAGCGACCTCGCCTTCCAGCGTAAGCGTCCGCTGCTGCGCCGCCTCGCATTGCGCCTGCAGTCTGCCTTGCTCGCGTGCGGTATCCGCCAGCTGCTGGCGCTGCAGTTGCCGCGTTGACTCCAGCTCCTGCGCCAGTTGCTGCAGCTGATTCTGCTGTTGCGCCATCTGCTGCTTCATTGTCGCGCGCTCTTCTTCTACCTGCTGGTAGAGGCGTATCCGCATACCCTCAAAACGCTCGTACGCCAGCGCCTCGCGCCGCTCAGCCTCTTGCGCCGCCTGCTGCAGCCGCTCGTCGTGGCGCTGCTCCAGCACTGCCACGCGCGCATCGGCGTCTTTCTGCACCGCCACCAACTGATTGCGCGCCTCGTCCAGCGATGCATTCAGCCCGGCCAGGCTTTCCTCCAGCACCACTCGGCGGCGGCCGTCTTCCGCATGCTGCAGCTGCAGCTGCTGATGCTGCGTCTTGAGTTGCTCGTGTTCCTGCGCCAGCGTGGCCAGCTGCGCGCCGCGCGCATCCAGCTGCCGATGTTGCTCGGCCAGTTCCGCCACCAGACGCGCCACCTCGGCCTTGGCTTCTTCACGCAGGGCCTCCAGATGGGCTTCGGCCTGCTCGCAGGCACGCTGCCATAGCTGGTCCACCGCCTCGGCCAGGCCAGCCGGCCAATCCGGGCGCCGCACATTGCTGGCCATGCGCGCCAGAAACTCCTGCCGCCACTGCTTCAATGTGTTGTTGATGGTGGTATTGGAGCCGGTACCCAGGCGGGTCCGCACCTCCACGACGGTCGGCCACACCCCTTCGGCCACCAGTTCGAACGCCACCTGCCGGATACGCGCATAAATATCCATAACCCCTCCTGTTGGCCGCATTGTAACAGCTAGCAGCAAGATAATTTATTACGTATTACATTATTTATTGCACGAAACCAGCTCAACTCCGCCAGAACCACCCCGACCAACAACCCCGCAACCCAAACCACCCGGCCCGGCATAAAGCACTCGACGGCGCTGTCGACAGAAGCGGGCATGCCGACACAAAGACCGGCACCACCCGGGCAGTCACGCCCGACAACACCTCACCATTGGCCAGCCTGCCGCCGCGGCAATGCCATGCCGCTGGCAACAGCCCGAGCAAACATCTTTGTTGTGGATGTGCTTTGCATTGCCAACGTGATTTGCTTGTCGATTTTTCGTGTTTAGTTTCAAAAAGACGGCTGTTTATAGTGGCGCCCTTACTGTCTCGACTCTGTGAGAGCCACATGTACCGCACACCCCAGCACGCCATGCGGCCAAGCTGCGCCGCACACACCAAACGCACGACCACTCCCGACAGCGTCGGCGCGCGGTTTGAATGGCAAACCTGGCTGCTCATCGCCACCATCTACGGCGGCTGGACCGGCACCGTGCTGGGCTGGCACAGCCTTGGTCCGCTGCTGGGCACCTCGCTGCTGATCGTGTTTAGCTGCTGGTACATGTCGCTGCAACATGAACTGATTCATGGCCACCCGACGCGCAGCCAGCGCCTGAATACCCTACTCGGCATGGCACCGCTGGCAGTGTGGTACCCGTACCCGGTGTATCGCGATACCCACCTGGCACATCACCACGACGACAGCCTGACCCTGCCGGGCAGCGACCCGGAAAGCTATTACCTGCGCCAAGGCAAAACGCCGACGCGGTGGCGCGCCATCGTGCGCTGGCGCAATACCGCGCCGGGCCGCTTGCTGCTGGGGCCGGCACTGGGCTGGTTCAGCACACTGGCCGGCGCCTACCGCCAACGCGACCACCGCACTGCGCTGATCTGGAGCAGCCACCTGCTCTTGGTGACCGCCCTGCTGTACGGCCTGTGGCGGGCCGGTATTCACCCGCTGCATTACCTGCTGGGGGTGGCTTACCCGGCACTATCGCTGGCCATGGTGCGCTCCTTCTACGAGCACCGTGCACAGCCGGCACCCGCCGCCCGCTCCGTTATCAACGAGGCCGCGTTACCTTGGCGCCTGCTATTCCTGAACCTAAACTACCACTTGGTTCACCACCAACATCCGGGCGTCGCCTGGTACCGTCTGCGCCCGCTGTTTCTGGCCCGGCGCGCACACTATCTACAGCAGTGCGCCGGCTTTCACGAAACCGGTTATCTGCCCCTGCTCTGGAGGCATCGACGCCAGCCAGTGATCAGCGAATTCCATCCCTTTGCCTGAACTAGTCCACCACCAACCCGAGGACACACCATGAACAAACGCAGCCTGCTGTCACTGTCGCTACTCACCTTGCTGAGTGTGGGGTACGCCGCCACGGCCTTTGCCGCGGACACCATCCGCGTTGGCTCGAAAATCGACACCGAAGGCGCACTACTGGGCAACATCATCGTGCAGGTGCTGGAAGCCAACGGCATCAAGACCACCAACAAGGTCTCGCTCGGCAACACCAAGGTCGTGCGCGGCGCCATTACCGCGGGGGAAATCGACATCTACCCGGAATACACCGGCAATGGCGCGTTCTTTTTTGCCGATGAAAAAAACCCGGCCTGGAAAAACGTCGACGCCGGCTACCAACTGGTGAAAAAGCTGGATCAGGAAAAGAACCAGCTAACCTGGCTGACACCATCCCCTGCCAACAACACCTGGGCGATCGCCATCCGCAAGGACGTGGCTAGCGCTAACAAGCTGAAAACGCTGAGCGACCTTGGCCGCTACATCAGCAGCGGCGGCAACTTCAAGTTGGCCGCATCCGCGGAATTCATAGAGCGGCCGGATGCGCTACCGGCCTTCCAGAGTGCCTACGGCTTCAAGCTCAAGCAGGATCAGCTGCTGACACTGGCAGGCGGCGATACCGCCGTTACCATCAAGACCGCCGCCGAGCAGACTTCCGGCGTGAATGCCGCCATGGCCTATGGCACCGATGGCCCGGTCGCTGCGCTGGGGCTGGTAACACTGGACGACGTGAAGGGCGTGCAGCCCATCTACGCGCCGGCACCCATCATCCGCGCCGACGCACTGGCCAAGCAGCCTCGCATCGCCCAGTTGCTCGCCCCGGTGTTCCGTTCGCTCAGCAGCGCCACGCTGCAGCAGCTCAATGCCAGCATTGCCATCGAAGGCAAGGATGCCCGTAAAGTGGCCGCCAGCTACCTGAAGAGCAAGGGCTTCATCAAGTGAGCGCAACGCCGGCACACAACGGCCATACAGCCGGACCCGATCGGGTCTGGCTGTTGCTGGCGCTGCTGCTGCTGGGCGGCTGTGCACTGCCGTTTCTCACGCATGCGGCCAACCGCCTGCTTACCGGACACGGCATCGCGTTGACCGCCCTGCCCGGCTACCTGCCCTGGCTGCTGCTGGCGCCACTCGGCGTGCTGCTGGCATCGCCGTGGCTACCAGACAATCGCCCCTGGCACTGGACCCGGCTGCTGGCCACCATCCTGCTGGGCAATGCCCTGCCGTGGCTGGCCGGCAGTAGTGCCCGGCTGCTGGATAGCGATGCCGAGTCGCTGGCGCGCATCTCCTTTGGTGGCGGATTCTGGCTGCTGCTACTGGGCAGCCTGCTGTTTTACATGGAAAGCAGCCGCCGGCTTGCATTGACCTCCCCATGGCGAACCCTGCTGACGCTGGCAGCGCTGCTGCCGGCCGGCCTGCTACTGGCCAGCGGCCAGTTGAACCAGCTGTCGCTACTCAGGGAATACGACAATTTTCGCGACAGCTTCGACAGCGCCCTACAGCAACACGTGCAGCTGGTCGTACTGTCGCTGCTGCCGGCCCTGTTGCTGGGCACCGCGCTGGGCCTGCTTGCCTTCCGGCTGGCCCGCCTGCGCGACTGGGTGTTTCCCGCCCTCAATATCGTACAGACCATCCCTTCCATCGCCTTGTTCGGTCTGTTGATCGGCCCACTGGCCTGGCTGGGCAAACAACTACCGGGCAGCGGTATCGCCGGCGTCGGCATGCTGCCGGCAACGGTAGCGCTCACCCTGTATTCCTTGCTGCCGCTGGCGCGCGGCACCTATGCCGGGCTGCAACAGGTACCAGCCGAAGTGCGCGATGCCGCCCGTGGCATCGGCATGACAGGCTGGCAGATTTTTCTGCGCGTAGAGCTGCCATTGGCTCTGCCGGTGTTCATCGGTGGCGTGCGCATTACCGCCGTCCAGGCTGTAGGTCTGGCCGTCGTCGCCGCTCTGATCGGTGCCGGCGGCTTTGGCGCCATCATGTTCCAGGGCTTGTCCGGCAGCGCGCTGGACCAAGTGCTGCTGGGCGTGTTGCCAGTAGTGGCACTGGCCATCGCCGTGGACGCCGGCTTCAAACTGGCCATCGCCTGGCTCGACAGGAAAAACCATGATCGACATTTCTAACGTCAGCAAACGCTTCCAGCACAGCAATGCCGTGGACGGGCTGTCGCTGCAGATCACCGCCGGCGAGTTGACGGTGCTCATCGGCACCTCCGGCTCTGGCAAATCCACCACACTGAAGATGATCAACCGCCTAATCGAGCCGGACAGCGGCAGCATCCGCCTGGCCGGAGAGGACATCCGCCAACAGACACCGGAAGTCCTGCGCCGCCGCATCGGCTACGCCATCCAGTCAGTCGGCCTGTTTCCGCACTGGACGGTGGAACAGAACATCGCCGCCGTACCGACACTGCTCAAGTGGCCGGCAGCGCGCATCCGCAACCGCGTGACCGAACTACTGGAGCTGCTGCACCTGCCTGCTGAAACATTCCGCCAGCGTTACCCGCACCAGCTGTCCGGCGGGCAGCAGCAACGGGTAGGCGTCGCGCGGGCGCTGGCCGCCGATCCGGAGGTACTACTGATGGACGAGCCATTCGGCGCACTGGACCCAGTAACCCGCGGCAGCCTGCAGCAGGAGCTCGCCCGCATCCAGAAGCTATCCGGCAAGACCATCGTGCTGGTCACCCACGATATCGATGAAGCATTGCAGTTAGGGCAGCACATAGTGCTGATGGACAAGGGACGCATCGTGCAGCAGGGCAAGCCGGAAAGCTTTCTGCTGCAACCGGCCAATGACTTTGTGCGCGACTTTGTCGGCCAGAGCGATGCCGGCGTGCGCCTGCTGGGGCTGACAACCGTTGCCAGCCGGGTGCAGCCCACCGCCCGCGCCGAGGGCGAACCGATCCGCAGCGACTGCACGCTGCGCGAGGCATTGTCGCAATTTGTCAGTCGTCAGGTGGACCGCCTGCCGGTGGTCAACGAGCAGGGCCAGCATGCCGGGGCCCTGCTGTTCTGCGACCTGCTGGGCGGCAAGGCATCATGATGCGCCCCTTGCGTGCACTGCTGGCCCGCCGCGCCTTGCTGCTGGCCAGCGGCCTGTTGCTGGCCGCCTTGCTGCTCCTGCCCCACGCCACGCCGCTGTTTGCCTGGCTGTTCCCAGAGCTGGATCGGCCGCTGTATGTGCAGGAAAGCTTCGGCACGCTGGTGCTGGCGCATCTGGGCATCGTGCTGGCCTCCAGCAGTATTGCCGTGCTGCTGGGCGCCGGGGCCGGCCTGCTAGTGTCGCGCACCGCCTGGCGCGATCTGCGACCACTGTTCGAGACCGTCATCGCCATCAGCCAGTCGCTGCCGCCGGTCGCCGTGCTGGCAGTGGCGGCACCGCTGATCGGCTTTGGCGAGTGGCCGGCGCTGATCGCACTGGTGCTGTACGGCTTACTACCAGTCGCGCACGGCACGCTCAGCGGGCTGGACGCCATCCCCGCCCACCTGCGCGAAGTGGCGCTGGGCATGGGCATGACCCCGGCGCAGACCCTGCGCCAAGTGGAGCTACCGTTGGCCGCACCGGTCATCCTGGCCGGCATCCGCACCTCGGTGGTGATCAATATCGGCACCGCCGCCATTGCTTCCACCGTGGGCGCCAAGACACTGGGGCTGCCCATCATCGTCGGGCTTAGCGGCTTCAATACCGCCTACGTGATCCAGGGGGCGCTACTGGTTGCCCTACTGGCCGTGGTGGCCGATCAACTGTTCGAGTGGCTGGCGACCTGGCTGGCTCCGCACACGGCGGTGGAGTGACACATGCTGTGCAGCCTGCCAATGTACCCGCATGCCCCGACGGCACTGGCCGAGTTATGGGCCGCGCTGCGCCAGCGCCTGCAGGCCGGTGGGCTGGCCGGACTACCGGCAGAATTGACGCTGCCGGACGACTACCTGGCGCACTGGAAGACGCCGCAGTTGCTGTTAAGCCAGAGTTGCGGCTACCCGGTGGCCACGCTGCTGGCCGACACCGTGACCGTGCTGGGCGCATTTCATTACGATGTACCTGGCTGCAGCGGATACTTGTACAGCAGTCAGCTCGTGGTGCGGCGCGACGATCCGCGTCAGCAACTTGCCGACTTTCGCGGCGCCCGCGCCGCCTGCAACGAACCACACTCGCAATCCGGCTACCATGCGCTGCGCGCCCTGGTCGCCGCACTACCGCCTCAGTCGCCGTTCTTTAGCCGCGTATTATTCAGTGGCGGACACCGCCATTCCGCCCGCCTGGTGGCCGATGGCAGCGCCGACATTGCCGCGCTCGACAGCGTCAGCGCCTGGCTGCTGGCCGAGGCGGAGCCGGCGGTATTCGCCAGGCTGCGCTGCATCGGCCACAGCACCCTCGTTCCCGGGCTGCCTTTGATCACCGGTCGACACACGCCGCCAGCCGTGGTGCAGCTACTGCGTCAGTCCCTGGCTGCCTGCGTTGCCGACCCCGCGCTGCAACCCACGCTGCAGATGCTGCGCATCCGCGGTTTTACACCACTGAGCAACGACGACTATCTGCCGTTGCGACTGCAGGCCGCGGCCAACCCTGAACGTCTGAGGGCGTGGTAGCAACCATGGCAAACATCCGGCTGGCGATCCGAAGCCGGTTGGTGAGCACCCATGCCGGACGCTCGGCAACCAGCGCTCACGCCGGAAGCGGCCAACCTTACGGGCGGAACAGCCGTTGTCGCACATAAAAAACGGGCCATGACGGCCCGTTTTTACTGATATGGCACCCGCGACTCAGGTGCGGAACACGTTCACCTCGTCGCGCAGCGCATTGGCCAGCCCGGTCATGTGCTGTGCGGTTTCCGCCGAGCGGTTGGCCGCCTCGTTGCTTACCCCGGCCAGGTTCGCCACCTGCTCCACCTGGGTAACAATCTGCTGCACGCTGGCGCGCTGCTCCACCAGCCGCTGGTGAATCTGCGTCACCACTGCCATGGTCTCGCGCGAGGCATCCAGAATGCTGTCGATGGCCTGGCGCGCCTCGCCGGTGATGGCGGCGCCGTTGGCGGCCAACGTTACCGACTGGCGCATGGCATCCACCGCCGAGCCGGTTGCCGACTGCATCGAGCCGATCATGCCGGAAATCTCGCCGGTGGCCGCACTGGTGCGCTCCGCCAGCTTGCGCACCTCGTCCGCTACCACGGCAAAGCCGCGGCCAAACTCACCCGCCCGCGCTGCCTCGATCGCTGCATTCAGCGCCAGCAAATTGGTTTGCTCGGCAATATCGTGAATCACGCCGATGATGGTGGAAATCTGCTTGGCACTGTCTTCCAGACTATGCAGGCTGCCGGCGGCAGCACCCAGCGTGCCCGAGATGCGGTTCACCTCCTCCACCGCCGCCACCAGGCTGCGACTGCCTTGCGTCGCCGCGTCGCTGGACGCGCTGGCGGCGCGACTGGCTTCGCCGGCCACCTGTTCGATCTGATGCACACTGCCACCCAGCTGCTGACTGTAGCCATGCATCAGCGTGGCGCTTTCGCGCTGCTCGCCGGACGAGTTGGCCGCCGCCGCCGCTTTGTCCGCCAGTTCGCGGGCGGCCGACTCCAGCTCGGAAGCATGTTCGCTGGTACGGTTCAGCGCGTGGCGGAAGTTCTCCAGCAGGCTGTTGATGGCGTCCGCCACCTCGCCCACTTCGTCGCGGCGCGCCACTTCGATACGTCGCGTCAGGTCATGGCTATCGCGCACCTCGCCCACCGAGCGCACCAGCGTGCGCACCGGGCGGCCAACCAGTCGGCCAGTCAGCACCCACAGCGCCAGCGACATCAGCACCAGCAGCAGCACGCAGCCGCCGATCAGCCCCTGCAGCAGCAGGCGGTTGTCGCGCTGCAGCTCGCTGGTCAGCTCGTCGCTGACGATCAGCCAGCCCCAGGCGTCCAGCCGCTGCCAGCTGAGCATGTGCGCCACCGGTTTGCCGTTCTCACCCGGCAGCTGCACCGCCAGGCTGCCGCTCTTGCTGTCCAGCAAGTCTTTCAGGTACGGCTGGCCGCTGGTATCCAGATCCTTGTCCACGCTGCGACCAGACAGTTTGTGATGCAGCACGAAGCGACCGTAATCCCGCCCGCCCTTGTTCACGTCCACGATATTGATATGGCCGGATTCGCCGATGCGCACCTTGGTCAGGCGCGCCAGCAGACCGCCCACACCTTCACTGGCACCAATGGCGACCGAAGTGGCACCCACCACCTGGCCCTGCTCGTCCTTGATCGGGCTGAAGCTGACCACGTACTCCTTGTCGAACAGCACCATCTTGCCCTGGTAGGGCATGCCCTTCAGCAGGCGCTCGTAGGCGGCGCTGCCGCGCTCCAGCTTGCTGCCTACCGCCCGCTTGCCGTCGGCGGTCAGCAGCGAGGTGGAGATGCGCACGAAGTCATCGCCCGCGCGCACCAGCACCGCGGCGGCATTGCCGCTACGAATGGCAAACTCGCCGGCCAAGTCATGATTGTTGTTGAGCACCATGTCGCCGGACTTCAGCACCGGCACCTCGCCCGCGCCTTCCAGCGGCATGTTCTGCCCCGGTACCAAGGTAATGGTGGCCGGAAAACTGGCCACATACATGCGCTCGAACTGGGCGGCGGAAATCTTCAGCGCATCGTCGAAGCCCTCGATCATGTTTACCGACTGGCTGATCAGCTGCTGCTGCACCGCCTGGGTACGCGCCTGCAGCAATTTTTGCGAGAAGTAATAGGCAGGCAGCATGAACGCCGCCACCAACAGCACCATCAGTACGACCTGGGCCAGCACCAGCCGCGTGCCGATACGCATCGCGTGTTTCATTTCTGTCTCCACGTTTTAAGGGCGCGCCGTCATGGATCTCATGCAGCGCGTCTGTAATAGGCTGTCGATTCTATAGAACCTGTCGCAGCTGACATGCAAATTATCGGCCAGCTTTGCCTGCGCCAGCCATAGTGTCGACTGTAGACAATCAAATATCTATACATTTCATACGCTTGCCGGTCGTGCCGGGCCGGCCACGCTTGTACCCTGTACACCACACTGGCGCCCTGCCGCACCCGCCGCGCGAAAAGCAGCGCCGCGCATGCACAAATCTTGAGCCAGCGCGTGTCTGTCGGCGCCAACTGCGGGCATACTGTGCGCCGTTCCGACGTTACCTCGCTTTCAGCGCAGCACAACCATGTCTTCCCCCATTCAAACCGCCCGTATCGACTGGAGCAGCGGCCAGCCCAGATCCAGCGATTACGACGACGTGTATTTCTCCCGCAATAGCGGCATCGACGAAACCCGGCACGTGTTCATCGCCAACAACCAGCTGCCGCAGCGCTTTGCCGCCCTCGGCGAGCACGCGCTGTTCAGCATCGGCGAAACCGGCTTTGGCACTGGGCTGAACTTTCTGGTGGCGTGGCAGACCTTTCTGCAGCACGCCCCGGCCAGCGCGCGGCTGGCGTATGTCAGCACCGAAAAACATCCGCTGCAGCCGCACGACCTGCAACGCGCACTGGCGCTGTGGCCGCAACTGGCCCGCGAAGCCGCGCAACTGCTGCAGCAATACGCCGAACTGCCGCCCGGCTGGCACCGGTTTGTGCTGGAAAACGGCCGTGTCACGCTGACGCTGCTGGTGGGCGATGCACTGGACACCCTGCCGCAGCTGGATGCCCGCATCGACGCCTGGTTTCTGGACGGTTTTGCCCCGGCGCGCAACCCGGACATGTGGCAGCCGGCACTGTTCGCGCAGCTGGTGCGGCTGTCTGCCGCCGGCACCACCCTCGCCACCTTCACCTGTGCCGGCAGCGTGCGCCGCGGGCTGCGCGAAGCAGGTTTCAGTGTAGAAAAGGTGCCGGGCCATGGTAGCAAATGGGCGATGTGCCGCGGCCAACTACGGCAAGCGCCGGCCGCCAGCTGGCAGGCGCCGTGGTATGCCCGCCCCGAAGCAGCCGCCAGCGAGCGCAGCGCCATCGTGATCGGGGCCGGCATTGCCGGCGCCAGCGTGGCGTACAGCCTGGCCGTTCGCGGCTGGCAGGTGACCGTACTCGACCGCCAGCCGGCGCCGGCCAGCGAAGCCTCCGGCAACCCGCAAGGCGTGCTGTACACCAAGCTGTCGCCACACTTCACCCCGCTTACCCGCCTGCTGCTGTCCGGCTACAGCTACAGCCTGCGCACCCTGCACGCGCAGCTGCCGCCGGGCGAAGACAGCTGGCAGCCTTGCGGCGTATTGCAGCTGGCGCACGACGCCGGCGAGCGCAAACGCCAGCAGGGGTTGGCCGCAGCCGGCCTGCCCACGGGTCTGTTGCGCGCAGTGGATGCCGACGAAGCCAGCGCGCTGGCCGGCATCGTACTAAGCCAGTCGGCGCTGTATTTTCCGCAAAGCGGCTGGCTGCACCCGCCGGCACTGGTGCGGCAATTGCTGGCGCACCCCAATATCCGGCTGCAGCTGGGTGTTACCGTCGACGAACTGAGCCGGCGCGCCGCCGACGGCCAGTGGGTAGCCAGCGGCCAGCAGGGCGAGCTGGCGACGGGCCGCATCGCGGTGCTGGCCAATGCCAACGACACCCGCCAGCTTCCCGCCAGCAGCCACCTGCCGCTCAAGGCCATTCGCGGCCAGGTGTCGGTACTGCCCGCCACGGCGGCCAGCCGGGCGCTGCAGAGCGTGGTGTGCGGCGAAGGCTATATCTCACCGGCACGCCATGACAGCCACTGCTTTGGCGCCACCTTCAAGTTCGAGCCAGTCGCGGGCGATACCACCGCGGAAGAACACCAGGAAAACCTGGCGATGCTGGCCGGCATGGCCCCGGCGCTGTACCAGGCGCTGGGCGGCGGCCAGCTGCAAGCAGAGCACTGCAGCGGCCGCGCTGCCTTGCGCTGCACCAGCCCGGACTACCTGCCCATCGCCGGGCCGCTGGTGGATCGCGACGCCTTTGCCGCGCAGTACGGCATGCTGTCGCGCGACGCCAGCCTGCAGCCGGACACGGCGGCGCCGGATATTCCAGGGCTGTTTGTCACCACCGCGCACGGTTCGCGCGGCATGGTCACCGCCCCGCTGTGTGGCGAGGTGCTGGCCAGTCTGCTGGAAGACGAACCACTGCCGTTGCCCAAGCCGATCATGGATGCCATTCACCCCAGCCGCTTCCTGCTGCGCGGCCTGATCCGCAAGCAGCAGCCATAACCGTCACAGCTTGGCCGCATGCGGCCAACCTTGCCCCGTCAGCCCGTGCCCTGCACGGGCTGTTTTTTTGTCTACGATCAAACCACGCGGCAATCGCAACCCGCGCACATGGCAGGTGCTTGAAATCCGGCAACTCTCTCCCAAACTTGCAGGTATTCAAGCGTTACACGAGGAGCATGGAATGCGATTCGAAAAACTGACCACCAAGTTTCAACAAGCCCTGGCCGAAGCGCAAAGCCTGGCGCTGGGCGAAGACAACGCCTACATCGAGGCGCAGCACGTGTTGCTGGCCATGCTGGACGATGCCGACAGCGGCGTCGGCAGCCTGCTGGCCCGTGCCGGCGTCAACACCGGCGCGCTGAAGACCAGCCTGCGCGATGCCACCGACCGGCTGCCGAAAGTCACCGGCACCGGCGGCGAGATCACCGTGTCGCGCGAGCTGGGCAACCTGCTGAACCTGACCGACAAGGCGGCGATGAAGCGCGGCGACCAGTTCATCGCCAGCGAGCTGTTCCTGCTGGTGCTGGCCGACGACAAGGGCGAAACCGGCCGCCTGCTGAAACAGCACGGCGGCAACAGCGCCGCCATCCACGCCGCGGTGGAAGCGGTACGCGGCGGCGACAGCGTGGGCAGCGCCGATGCCGAGAGCCAGCGCGAGGCACTGAAAAAATTCACCCTCGACCTGACCGAGCGCGCCCGTGCCGGCAAGCTGGACCCGGTGATCGGCCGCGACGACGAGATCCGCCGCGCCATCCAGGTACTGCAGCGCCGCACCAAGAACAACCCGGTGCTGATCGGCGAGCCGGGCGTCGGCAAGACCGCCATCGTCGAAGGCCTGGCGCAGCGCATCGTCAACGGCGAAGTACCGGAAAGCCTGAAGCACAAGAAACTGCTGGTGCTGGACATGGCCGGGCTGATCGCCGGCGCCAAATTCCGCGGCGAGTTCGAGGAACGGCTGAAGGCGGTACTCAGCGACATCGCCAAGGATGAGGGCAACATCATCCTGTTCATCGACGAAATCCACACCATGGTCGGCGCCGGCAAGGCCGATGGTGCCATGGATGCCGGCAATATGCTGAAGCCGGCGCTGGCGCGCGGCGAGCTGCACTGCCTGGGCGCCACCACGCTGGACGAGTACCGCAAGTACATCGAGAAAGACGCCGCGCTGGAGCGCCGCTTCCAGAAGGTGCTGGTGGACGAGCCGACGGTAGAGGACACCATCGCCATCCTGCGCGGGCTGCAAGAAAAGTACGAGATTCACCACGGCGTGGATATCACCGACCCGGCCATCGTCGCCGCCGCCGAGCTGAGCCACCGCTACATCACCGACCGCTTCCTGCCGGACAAGGCCATCGACCTGATCGACGAGGCCGCCAGCCGCATCAAGATGGAGCTGGACTCCAAGCCGGAGGAAATGGACAAGCTCGACCGCCGCCTGATCCAGCTGAAAATCGAGCGCGAGGCGGTAAAGCGCGAAACCGACGAGGCCTCGAAGAAGCGGCTGCAGTTGATCGAGGAAGAAATCACCGACCTGTCGCGCGACTATGCCGACCTGGAAGAAATCTGGAAGGCCGAGAAAGCCAGCCAGCAGGGCAGCCAGTCGATCAAGGAAGAGATCGAGCGCCTGAAGGTGGAAATGGACGAGCTGAAACGCAAGGGTGACTGGCAGAAACTGGCCGAGCTGCAGTACGGCAAGCTGCCGCAACTGGAAGGCCGCCTGAAGGAGGCGGAAGCCGCCGGCAGCGGCGACAAGCCCAACCGCCTGCTGCGCACCCAGGTCGGCGCCGAGGAGATCGCCGAGGTGATCTCGCGCATGACCGGCATCCCGGTGTCGAAAATGCTGACCGGCGAGCGCGAGAAGCTACTGCACATGGAGGACGTGTTGTGTCAGCGCGTGGTGGGGCAAAGCGAAGCCGTTACCGCCGTGGCCGACGCCATCCGCCGCTCGCGCTCCGGCCTGGCCGACCCCAACCGCCCGTACGGCTCCTTCCTGTTCCTCGGCCCCACCGGCGTGGGCAAGACCGAGCTGTGCAAGGCGCTGGCCGGCTTCCTGTTCGATAGCGAGGAACACCTGATCCGCGTCGACATGTCCGAGTACATGGAAAAACACTCGGTATCACGCCTGATCGGCGCGCCACCGGGCTATGTCGGCTACGAGGAAGGCGGCATGCTCACCGAGCAGGTGCGCCGCAAGCCGTACAGCGTGATCCTGCTGGACGAGGTCGAAAAGGCGCACCCGGACGTGTTCAACGTGCTGCTGCAGGTGCTGGACGACGGCCGCCTGACCGACGGCCAGGGCCGTACCGTGGACTTCAAGAACACGGTGATCGTGATGACGTCGAACATGGGCAGCCAGCACATCCAGAGCATGGCCAGCGACGACTACCAGGTGGTGAAACTGGCGGTGCTGGCGGAGGTGAAGGCGCACTTCCGGCCGGAGTTCGTCAACCGCATTGATGAGCTGGTGGTGTTCCACAGCCTGGGCGAGACGCAGATCAAGTCCATCGCCCGCATCCAGCTGAAACGGCTGGAACAACGCCTGGCCAAGCTGGATATCAGCCTGCAGGTAAGCGACGAGGCGCTGAGCCTGATCGCCGATGCCGGCTTCGACCCGGTATATGGCGCACGGCCGCTGAAACGGGCGATCCAGAGCGAGATCGAGAACCCGCTGGCCAAGGCGATTCTGGCTGGCAAGTACCCGCCGAAATCCACCATCATGGTGGAAGCGCGCGCCGGCCAGCTGCAGTTCGACTAAGCCGGCGGCGACATCGGCGTGTCACAAAATGCGGCCAACCTGCCCACAGGTTGGCCGCATTTTTGTTGCCGCCGGCGAAGCCACAGGCCAGAAAGATTGAACTCCACCCCGGCTCGGCTTGTCTGTCATCAAGCCTGTTCAGGCGTTTAACCCCTGCGTGCCGCCCCGCGGCTGGCACGCCACTTGCCTTAGCAAGCCCATCCCGGCCACTGCGCCACGGGATACCGGGCACCATACAATCAACTCTGGAAACCGCATGGATCAACTGCTTAACAAGCTGGCCACGCGCCAGCCGGATGAATCTCCCGTCGCCGCTCTGGCCGCGCTGGCGGCCCAGCTGCGCCCGGACGATGCCGGCGACCTCGTACAGGCCACCAGCAACCTGCGCGCCCTCACCTACCTGCTGACCCGCCACAGCGAACAACGCGCCGCACTGCGTAATGCGCTGCTGGATCTGCTGGCGCAATCGCGCCAGGTGCAGCTGTACACCGACACCGGCCTGCTCTCCAACGAGACGTTTTTCCAGGCCATCAAGCGCCGCATCGGCGAACGCCTGCTGCCGCCGGCACGCTCCAATGCCCACCTGGCCGACCAGTTCGGCGTGATTTTCTGCGGCAAGGAGGACTACCGCTGGGTCGGCGCGGTCGAGCCGGCCGTGTGGCAAGAGCTGTGGCAGGCGCTGGCCTGGCACGAAGAAACGTTGGCCGCGGCCAACCCTACCCGGCTGCAATTGCTGGAGGCGGTGCAGGTGCTGACCGCGCGCATTACCGCCATCGGGCTGGAGCCGGAGCTGGTGCGGGTGTACCCGGACATCGAACGCTTCGAATCGCCGTTCCTGCACCTGTCGGCCGAGGCGCTGCATTTTGTCGAATCCGCGCGCGCGGCGATGAGTGAGCCGACGCTGCAGGCCGAAGACGACAAGCAGATGCTGGTGTTGCTGGACCAGTGCGAGCAGCTGATCGGCCGACTGCGCAAGGTAGCGCTCGAGTGTGGCGTGTCGGTCAGCCTGACCTACCACCTGCAGCGGCTGACACAGCATATCGAACGGTTGCGTACCGTGCTGCGGCTGCTGGATCAGGACATCAGCCCGGCGCAGGACGGCGCGTTGTTCCACCTGCTGGCCGAGCTGGTGCGCGCGGAAAACCGCAAGTTCAGCGTGCGCGACGTGTTCACCAGCAACACCGAACTGCTGGCGCGCCAGGTAACCGAACACGCCGGCCGCCACGGCGAGCACTACATCGCCGAGAACCGCAGCGAGTGGAAAGACATGGCCCGCGCCGCGATGGGCGCCGGGCTGATCGTCGGCTTCATGGCGCTGTTCAAGCTGCTGCTGGCCAAGCTGCACCTGCCGCTGATCTGGGAGGCGCTGGCCTTCGGCCTCAACTACTCGCTGGGTTTCATGCTGATCCACGTGCTGCACTTCACCGTCGCCACCAAGCAACCAGCGATGACCGCCGCGCGCATCGCCGCGGTGATTCACCAGGCCAACGGCAAGCCGCAGCTGAATGAGCTGGCCGAGCTGGTGGCCAAGGTACTGCGCACCCAGCTGGTGGCCATCCTCGGCAACGTGCTGGTGGCGATACCGGTGGCGTGGCTGATCGCCGCCAGCTGGAAGGCGATTACCGGCAGCCCGGTGATCGACATTGAAAAAGCCAGCCATCTGCTGCACGACCAACACCCGTTCGACAGCCTGGCGCTGCTGTATGCCGCCATTGCCGGCGTGTATCTGTTCCTGGCCGGGCTGATTGCCGGCTACTACGACAACAAGGCCATCTACCGCCAGATCCCGCAAAGGTTGGCCGCATTGCCATGGCTGAACCGGCTGCTGGGTGAGCGCCGCACCCGCCGGCTGGCGCACTATGTGGAGCACAATCTGGGCGGGCTGGCCGGCAATTTCTACTTCGGCCTGTTCCTCGGCATCACCGGTACGGTGGGCTTTCTGCTGGGCCTGCCGCTGGACATCCGCCACATCACCTTCTCGTCGGCCTATCTGTCCTACGCGGCGGTGAGCTACGACTACCTGGTGCCACTGAACATGGCGCTGTGGGCCATCGCCGGCGTGGTGCTGATCGGCATGACCAATCTGCTGGTGAGCTTCACCCTTGCGCTGTGGGTGGCACTGCGCGCGCGCAAGCTCAAGGGCACCGATGCGCTGCCGCTGTTGCCGGCGGTGCTGAAGCTGGCGGTGTGCCGGCCGATGGATTTTCTGATCCCACCGGCCGACAAAGCCGGGCACTGAGCCTGCTCGCTCCACGCCAATGGCGACGTACTGCGTCGCCATTTTTTCGACCTGCATCAAACAACAACCAACTCTCTGCGACCTTTTGCTAAACACCTGATCTAGATCATGGTGAAAATCATATTTTTACCGTTCTTTTTTGTAACTGTTTGTAGTCTTCCAAGAAAAAACCAAGAGCATAGCTGCTGTTATTTCAACAACTTGGTGCACGGCAGCAAAGTGGGCCGTCATACGCAAGCTGGTCATGACTCTGTTTTGTATCCGAATCCCGCCGCCGCGGCTTGAAGCGGACGGCGAAATCGCTTTCAATCGCGCCCGTCCAGTCATACCAAGGATGGAATGACCACCCCATTCCATTCGCTTTCCGTTTTTCAAAGCGAAGTACCTGACTCGTTCCGCCAGCCTTTTATCAGGCACGGCAAGCGTAACGCCCGCCCACCCCTGCCGTGGCGCCGCGCTTGTCCTGGCCGCAGTTGCCAGTCGGGCAGCGAATGTTCGCTGTCATGCCATCAGGTTTGGACAGCCGCCGGGCCACATGCCCGCGGCGGTGAACCGGCGCACTTACCGACCCAGCTGTTATCGGCCCGCCCCACCGCCCGCGCGCATCTCCTCCCGGCCTGTCGCACCGCCCACGCGCGGTGTTCGCAACCCAGTTACGTTTAAAAACCACCAAGGTCGCAGGATGATAAAACGCACACTTCCACACCTCTCAAGATGGCTAGGGCTTGGCATCACCGCCCTGCTAGCCGGCTGCAAGGGGGGCATTCTCGACCCCAAGGGCCAGATAGCCGCCGACGAAAAATCCCTGATCATCACGGCAACAATTCTGATGCTGCTGGTGGTGGTGCCGGTGATCGTGATGACCATCGCGTTTGCCTGGAAATACCGCGCCAGCAACGAAAGCGCCACCTACACGCCGAAGTGGGCGCACTCCGGCAAGATTGAAGCCGTGGTGTGGATCATCCCCATCATCATCGTGACCTTCCTGGCCATCGTGACCTGGAACAGCACCCACAAGCTGGACCCGTACCGCGAGCTGGATTCCAGCGTGAAGCCGATCAATGTGCAGGTGGTGTCGCTGGACTGGAAGTGGCTGTTCATCTACCCGGACCTGAACATCGCCTCGGTCAACCAGCTGGCGTTCCCGGCCAATACCCCGGTGAACTTCAAGATCACCTCTGATGCGGCCATGAACTCGTTCTTCATTCCGCAACTGGGCGGCCAGATCTACTCGATGGCGGGCATGCAGACCAAGCTGCACCTGATCGCCAACGAAGCGGGCAGCTATGACGGCATGTCGGCCAACTACAGCGGCGCCGGCTTCTCCGGCATGAAGTTCAAGGCACTGGCGATGAACAGCCAGGCCGAGTTCGACAGCTGGGTGCAAAAGGTGCGCGCCGGTCAGCCGCTGGATGCGGCCAACTATGCCGCGCTGCTGAAGCAGAGCGAAAACAACCCGGTTCAATACTTCTCTTCCGTCACCCCCGGCCTGTTCTACGGCGTGCTGAACAAGTACATGGCAGGTCACCAGACCGCCATGGAATCCGGCCTCAGCGCCAGCCAGCTCAAAGCGCTGAGCAACAGCCTGTGCGCACCCGCAGCAGCCAAGGAGTAATCAAGCAATGTTCGGAAAACTGACTCTGGAAGCAATACCCTTCCACGAGCCCATCATCATGGGGGCGCTGTCCGGCGCCGGCCTGCTCGGCCTGGCCCTGATTGCCGCCATCACCAAGTTCGGCAAATGGGGCTACCTGTGGAAAGAGTGGCTGACTTCGGTCGACCACAAGAAAATCGGCGTGATGTACATCATCGTGGCGCTGGTAATGCTGCTGCGCGGCTTTGCCGATGCGCTGATGATGCGCACCCAGCTGGCGATGGCCACCGGCGGCGCCCACGGCATTTTCCCGCCCGAGCACTACGACCAGATCTTTACCGCCCACGGCGTGATCATGATCATCTTCATGGCCATGCCGTTCATGACCGGCCTGATGAACATCGTGGTGCCACTGCAGATCGGCGCCCGCGACGTGGCGTTCCCGTTCCTGAACTCGCTGAGCTTCTGGCTGCTGGTGGCCTCCGCCGCGCTGGTGAACATCTCGCTGGGGGTTGGTGAATTCGCCAAGACCGGCTGGGTAGCCTACCCACCGCTGTCCGAGCTGGCCTACAGCCCGGGCGTGGGGGTGGATTACTACATCTGGGCGCTGCAGATATCGGGTATCGGTACCACGCTGACGGCGATCAACTTCCTGGTGACCATCCTCAAGATGCGCGCCCCGGGCATGAAGCTGATGCAGATGCCGATCTTTACCTGGACCTGCACTTGGGCCAACGTGCTGATCGTTTCCTCGTTCCCGATCCTGACCGGCGCGCTGGCCATGCTGACGCTGGACCGCTACCTGGACTTCCACTTCTTTACCAGTGAAGCCGGCGGCAACCCGATGATGTACCTGAACCTGTTCTGGGCCTGGGGCCATCCGGAAGTCTACATCCTGGTACTGCCGGCCTTCGGCATCTTCTCGGAAGTGATCTCCACCTTCTCCGGCAAGCGCCTGTTCGGCCATACTTCGATGATCATTGCCTCCGGCGTGATCTCGGTGCTGGGCTTCATGGTGTGGCTGCACCACTTCTTCACCATGGGTTCCGGCGCCAGCGTCAATGCCTTCTTCGGTATCGCCACCATGGTGATTTCGGTGCCGACCGGCGTGAAGCTGTTCAACTGGCTGTTCACCATTTTCCGCGGCCGCCTGCGCTTCACCGCGCCGGTGATGTGGACGCTGGGCTTCATGATCACCTTCTCCATCGGTGGCATGACCGGTGTGCTGATGGCGATCCCGGGTGCCGACTTTGTGCTGCACAACAGCCTGTTCCTGATTGCCCACTTCCACAACACCATCATCGGTGGTGCGGTGTTCGGTTACCTGGCCGGCTTCGCCTTCTGGTTCCCGAAAGCCTTCGGCTTCAAGCTGAACGAGCGCCTGGGCAAGGCCGCCTTCTGGTTCTGGCAGTCCGGCTTCTTCTTCGCCTTCGTGCCGCTGTACGTGCTGGGCTTCCTGGGCATGACCCGTCGCCTGAATCACACCGACAACCCGCTGTGGACCCCGTGGCTGTACATCGCCTGCATCGGCGCGGTGCTGATCGCCATCGGTATCGGCTGCCAGCTGCTGCAACTGTTTGTCAGCCTGCGTGACCGCAAGCAACTGGCCGACGTAAGTGGCGACCCGTGGAATGGCCATACCCTGGAATGGTCTATCTCCTCGCCGCCGCCGTTCTACAACTTTGCCACCCTGCCGCAAGTGCATGACATCGATGCCTTTACCGATATGAAGGAAAAAGGCGTGGCCTACGACATTCCCAAGCAGTACGCACCGATCCACATGCCGAAGAACACCGCGGCCGGCGTCTACATCGGCGGCTTCACCCTGGCGTGCGGCTTTGCGCTGATCTGGCACATCTGGTGGCTGGCCATCGTCGGCCTGCTGGGCATCGTGGGCAGCATGCTGGCGCGCGCCTACGACAACGACAAGGACTACTACGTGCAGCCGGAAGAGATCGAGGCCATCGAGCGCGAGCGCTTCGAGAAAATGGGCATCGACTTCGACCGCTACGACGAGCGCGACAGCAACAACCGTCCGCACAAGGCCAAAACTCTGGAGCAGGTGTAAGCAGCCATGACTTCGCAAGTAAACGCATTGCATGACCATGATCATGCGCACGACCACGAGCATCACGACGCCGGCGCCAGTGTAGAACTGGGCTTCTGGCTGTACCTGATGACCGACTGCATCTTGTTTGCCAGCGCCTTTGCCGCCTACGCGGTACTGGTGGGCAACGTGGCAGGGGGCGTTGCCGGTCACGACATCTTCGAACTGAAGTTCGTACTGGTGGAAACCTTCGCGCTGCTGTTCTCCAGCATCACCTACGGTTTCGCCATGATCAGCGGCCACAAGGGCAACAAGGCCGGCCTGCTGGGCTGGCTGGCGGTGACCTTCCTGTTCGGCGCCACCTTTATCGGCATGGAGCTGCACGAGTTCGGCGCACTGATCGCCGAGGGCCACGGCCCGGACAAGAGCGCCTTCCTGTCCGGCTTCTTCGCCCTGGTGGGCATGCACGGCCTGCACGTGACCGCCGGCCTGATCTGGATGGCAGTAATGATGCTGGAAGTGATCAAGACCGGTCTCACCGGCCGCGCCATGACCCGCCTGAACTGCCTGAGCATGTTCTGGCACTTCCTCGACATCGTGTGGATCTGCGTATTCACCGTCGTGTATCTGAAAGGGGCGATCTGATGAGCCACGCTCACGACCACGCCGCCAGCCACGGCAGCGTATCTTCCTACCTGACCGGCTTCGTGCTGTCGGTGATTCTGACCGTGATTCCGTTCTGGCTGGTGATGAACGGCGGCCTGAACCCGCACGACACCCTGCTGACCATCGCCGGCTTTGCCGTGGTGCAGATCCTGGTGCATCTGAAGTACTTCCTGCACCTGAACTTCACCAAGGAAGGCCGCATCAATTCGCTGGCCTTCCTGTTCACCGCACTGGTGATCGTGCTGCTGGTGGTGTTGTCGGTGTGGATCATCTTCAGCGCCGACGCGCTGATGATGCCAAGCTGAGTGCGGCCAACGTGAAGCTCAAGCGTTATCTGCAGGTCACCAAGCCGGGCATCATCTTCGGCAACCTGATCTCCACCGCCGGCGGTTACCTGCTGGCGGCGCAGGGTCATGTCGACCTGTGGCAGATGCTGGCCACCCTCATCGGCTTGTCGCTGGTAGTCGCCTCCGGCTGCGCGCTGAACAACTGTGTGGACCGCGACATCGACAGCAAGATGGCCCGCACCAAGGGCCGCGTGCTGGTGACCGGCGCCATGTCGTTCCGCGCCGCGCTGGCGCACGGCATCGTGCTGGGCATTGCCGGTTTTGCCACGCTGTGGTTCGGCACCAATGCACTGGCGACCGCCTGCGCGCTGTTCGGCTTCGTGATCTACGCCGGCGTGTACAGCCTGTACATGAAGCGCAAGTCGGTATACGGCACCGTGGTGGGCAGTTTATCCGGCGCGGTACCGCCGGTAGCCGGCTACTGCGCCGCCACCGGTCGCTTCGACATGGGCGCGGCCATTCTGCTGCTGATGTTCTGCCTGTGGCAGATGCCGCACTCCTACGCGATTGCCATCTTCCGCTTCCAGGACTACCAGGCCGCCGGCATCCCGGTGCTGCCGGTGGTGCGCGGCGTGTCCGCCGCCAAACAGCAGATCGTGCTGTACATCCTGGCGTTCATGGTGGCCACCATCATGCTGATGCTGGGCGGCTACGTCGGTTACGGCTACCTGGTGGTGGCGGTGGCCACCAGCCTGTGGTGGCTGAAGATGGCGCTGTCCGGCCGCAAGGCCGATGTGGACGACCGCGTATGGGCACGCCAGGTGTTCGCCTTCTCCATCGTCACCATCACCGCGCTATCGGTGATGATGGCCGTGGACAGCCGCATGGCGGTGCCCGACGCCACCGGTGGACAGTTGGCCGCACTGCTACAGGCGTTTGCCTGAGGTGGAGCCACACGGCGTGTTGATCCTTCGGATCAATACATTCGGCAGCAACAACCATCGGCCGCAGAACAATCTGCGGCCGATTTTTATTTGCAGTCATGCCAGGCCCGTTGCCTACCCGGCAGCAGACCCGCTTTGCTCATGCCGGAATTATTGGCTATCACTGAAACTACCGATGACAAACCAGTTGCCAAGGGGATATCTTGCAAGACCGTTTCCAACCAGAACGGCCGATCATCATCACAGATGCAATTACCGCAGGCTGGCCTTGCCATTTCCGCTGCCGAAGGCCGCTGGCAATGCCTGCACTGCAACAACCTGGTTAGCCGGGGCAAGCCAAAGTCATGGGTCCAACAATTGATGCTTTCAGAATTCAAATTGCCACCGTTGCAACACCACTTGGGCGCCCAGCATAAGTAGGGCGATTCAATCATCAACATCGGAGGAAGCCATGGCCTGGGTTCAGTTGTTCTTCGCGCTTTCTGGACGCTTGCGCCGCAGCAGCTGGTGGGCGAGTACCACTTTGTTACTGGCGGCTTTCATCACCCTGAGCCTTGCCCTCGATTCCCTGTTAGGGCGCATGGCTTCGCTCGCCCTGCTCCTTCCATTTGGCTGGATGAGCGTGGCCCTGGCAATCAAACGCCTGCATGACGGCGGTCGCTCGACCTGGCAGCTGCTCTGGTTACTTGTGCCTGTATTCGGCCCGCTGTTGATTGCCTTCCGACTAACTTGCCTGCGCGGCACTGTGGGTGAGAACCAGTATGGCGAAGACCCTTATATCGTTCATCGTGACTATTTACAGGTGAAGATCCACACGAAGGGGCCGACATGATCGTCAACGACGTAACCCAGCTCAATCCCATATCGGCCTTTGCGATCTCGGCGCCAACGTCGGTAGAAGAAGTCCAGGCCGCGCTCGCCCGTACAGACGGCCCGGTATCGGTCGGCGGCGGCCATTTCAGCATGGGCGGACAGACGGCAAGCCCGGACAGCCTGCATCTGGATATGCGCCGGCTAAACCGGGTGCTGAGTTTCGACCCTCAGGCACGGACGATACGAGTACAGGCGGGTATCCGCTGGTGCGACATCCAGGCCTTTATCGACCCGCATGACCTAGCGATCATGATCATGCAGACCTATGCCAATTTCACCGTGGGAGGCTCGCTTTCGGTCAATGCGCATGGACGCTATATGGGGGTGGGGCCTATCGTTCTGTCGGTGCGGCAAATTGCCCTGGTCTTGCCCGATGGCCGACTGGAACAAGCCAGCCCCAGCCACCAGCCAGCGCTTTTCTATGCCGCCATTGGCGGCTATGGCGCCATTGGCATCATCGTTGAGGTCGAATTGCAGCTGACCAACAATGTGCGCGTGCAGCGCAGCAGCCGCAAGATGTCACTAGCCGATTATGGTCCGTGGTTCGGCCCGCAGGTACGGGAGGAGCGCGGCGTAGTGTTCCACAATGCCGACCTCTATGCTCCGCACTACCAAAAGGTCAGGGCAGTCAGCTGGACCGAAACCAAACACCCGGTCACGGTGACACAGCGCCTGCACAGCCATCGCCGGCTATACCCGCTGCACAAATACTTTCTATGGGCCATGTCCGAGACCCCGCTGGGGCGCGAGCGACGCGAGCACTTGCTCGACCCCCTGCTATACCTGAGCAAACCGGTGCACTGGCGCAACTACGAGGCGGGCTATGACGCCGCCGAGCTGGAGCCGCTATCGCGCCAGCACCGCACCTATGTGCTACAGGAATACTTCATACCCGTCGGCCAACTGGAGCAGTTTGTGCCGAAAATGGCAGAAATCCTGCAGCGACATCGTGCCAATGTGCTCAACATCTCGATTCGCCATGCGGCAGCAGACCCCAGCACCCTGCTGGCGTGGGCACGCGGGGAGACATTTGCCTTCGTGCTGTATTACAAGCAACGAACACGCCGCAACGCCTGCAACCGGGTTGCCATCTGGACACGGGAGCTGATCGAGGCGGTACTGTCGGTAGGCGGCACCTATTACCTGCCCTACCAATTGCACGCCACAGCCGAGCAATTCCATCGCGCCTATCCGGGCGCTGTTTCTCTGTTTGCCCTCAAGCTGCAGCTCGATCCGCACTACCGACTGCGTAACGCGCTTTGGGACAAATACTACGCCCCCACCCTCAACGACATCTCGTCGCCGCCACCACCCCGTGGCGACTTCGACGCCATCTACAGCGACACAGTCTGGCAGGATCACTTCTACCGCTTCCTCCAAAATATCTTCCATCTTTATCCGGAAGATCGCCTCCACACTTTGATTCTGGATTCAGTACTAGAAGGTGGTAGCGACGAAGCCATCTATCGTCGCATCCAGGCGAGCCTGCGGACCATCAAACCTTTTCTCGCCGAACTACGCTACGCGCTGCCAGCACTCGCCAAGCAAAAACAGGAAATGACGCGCCAGACCCTACAGTTGCTGGGCGAGCGGCGGCGTTTTCATGGCTATGTCGAGATCGGCAGCACCGGGCGCTACCTCAGCCAGCTTCGGCACGCCTTGCGACTGCAGGGAGATCGGGTGCTGATCCATGATCGCGCCCCCGGCAACAGCCCCGTCGATATTGTTGAACGCGGCGGGCTGCGTCAGCTTGCCCGCTTTGTCCCGCTAGGAGATTACGACCCCATCGCCACCCATGACATCGCCGACCAAAGCATAGAGTTGGTGAGCTGCTACATCGGTTTGCATCACATTGCGCCGGACAGGTTGATGCCATTCCTGGCAAGCATCGCGCGAATCCTGACTCCGGGCGGCATGTTCATCCTGCGTGACCACGATGTCGACAGCTCGCAGATGGCGGCATTCGTTTCCCTGGCCCACACCGTATTCAACGCCGGCCTGGGCGAGCCGTGGCCAGTCAATGCCGCCGAACGCCGCCATTTCGTCGATATTGCCACCTGGGTCGAGCGCCTGGCACGAGTCGGTCTACGCGACAGTGGTCAGCGTCTGCTGCAAGCGCACGACCCCAGCCGCAATGTGCTGATGGCTTTCATCAAGGAGCCTTGCTGATGCGCCGCCTTGCCTTGTTGATCTTGCTGCTGGTCAGCCTGCTGGCAGTCAGCAGCCCCATCACCCCCGATGCCAACCGCCGCAGTGAGGAGCAAACCTTTCTCACCTATCCCGAATGGTTTCTGGTGCACAGCCCGGCCGAATATGCCCGTTATGTCACGGCCGACCGACCACTAAGCGACTTCCCGTTCTGGGGCCATATCCGTCAGCTGTGGTCCAGTTACGCCAGCGTGACCGAAGCCACCGCCAGCTACCCGCTCAACACCGGCTATCACGTAATGATTCTGGTGATCGCCAGCAGCACCACGATCGAATACGGCCTGCGACTGGCCTACGAGCGCACCCTTGGTCGACTAGGCGAATGGCTGCGCGGCCCAGCCCCGACCGCAGAAGAGAGCTATGCGGCCCGGATTGCGCAAGACTACGTGAACTTCATCCGCGTCCTGCCTTGGTATGAATACGACTTCGTTCGGGCCATGCATGGGCTCTGGCGACTCCCCGCCAGTGGAGACAGTCTGTTCCGCAAATGGGAGCGGCGCTACGCACTGAGCACCGAATATCTGGTCAAGGCTGGCTATGGCTGGCTGATCAAACAAGCCACCCAGGCCAGCTATGGCACGGAGCTGCTGACCACCCTCGTGGTGCTCGACCGCCAGCCTTCCCCAAACGCACAGCTACCGGATTTCCACCCGCTGCAAACACTGCCAGATGGCCGCCAACTGGTTCGCCTGCCGCGCTACGAGGCCTTCAGCCCCTATGCAGAGGCTTTGGCGCAGCAGGGCACCAACTTTCGCGAAATTGCCGGCAACCCACCGCAAGCAAAGTTGCTGCTAACCATACTGACGCCAGTCAGCTGGCGCCCGGGCAGCAATCAAGACCAGCTGCTATTCGAGCAACCTCTGCTAACCGAGCCAACACGTAAGCGAGTTGCACTCGTCACGCGTGTTGGCCTGCTTGGTGAGCGTCTGCGTCAACTACACAGCCAACCGGTCGAACTTGAGCATATCTACGACTACTGATCGACGGCTTGCTTTGCCATATTCCGGACTGCCCCGGCGCAGCTCCGCAAGGCAACCGCGCAAGGTTGGCCGCATCAGGCCTCGGCCCCCGACGCACGCAGCAGCGCACGCACCGGCTCCGGAATCGACACCGTCTTGCCGGCCTGATAGTCCACCCACACCAGAGTCGCCTCGCCCACCGCGTACACCGTGGCCGGCTCGCCGTCGCGATAAAAGTGGTGGCGCAGCTTCAGGCTGCTGCGGCCAACCTTTTCCACCTCGATGGTGATCGCCAGCGTGGCCGGATAGGTCAGCTCGCGCTTGTAGCTACAGCTGGTATGCCCCAGCACCGGGCCGATGCCTGCCGGGTCGATGGGAAAACCGGCATTTTCCAGCCACTCCACACGGATCTGCTCCATGTAGCGGAAGTAATAGGTATTGTTGAGATGCCCGACCGCATCCATGTCACCCCAGCGCATGGTGATGATGCGGGTATCGAGCAGCGGCAGTTGCTTTTCCATATGTCAGCCCTTGTTGTTGTGCCGTGTGCAGTGCAGCAATGATAGCTGCGCAGTGACGTTAACGTAAGAGCATGTTCATGACTGGTGCCGCCGCGGCGATATGGCGATGAGTGCGATTTAACGGTGCCCCGCTGCTACTTGTAAGTGCCGCTTCCACCGCTGTGTGCGCCCTGCCTTGCCTTGGCGCGGGATCGCGGCCCGGTGTCAGGAAACGCTTTGTTCACCCAGCGCCGGTCGGCGGGTACAATAGCCGCCCTTCCCGCACCACGCTGCCGCCATGGCCAAACTTTTCTACCGCTACGCCGCCATGAACAGCGGCAAGAGCACGATGCTGCTGCAGATCGCCCATAACTATGAATCGATGGGTAAACAGGTGCGCCTGTACACTGCGGCCATCGACGATCGCTACGGCCGCGGCAAGATCACCTCGCGGCTGAATATCCAGCGCGATGCCGATACTTTCGACGCCGAGCATGATTTTCTGGCCGGTGACTACGCGGGGTTGTCCTGCGTGCTGCTGGACGAGGCGCAGTTCCTCACCCCGCAGCAGGTACGCCAGCTGCACCGCCTGGCCCATACCCGCAAGCTGCCGGTGATCTGCTTTGGCCTGCGCAGCGATTTTCGCGGCGAGCCGTTTCCCGGTGCTGCCTGGCTGCTGGCGCTGGCAGAGGACATCGAGGAGATCAAGACCATCTGCACCTGCGGCCGCAAGGCCACCATGCACATCCGCACCGACGCCGCCGGCCAGCGCCTGCACCACGGCCCGCAAGTGGAGATCGGCGACGAGAGCCGCTACCACGCGGTATGCGCCCAATGTTTTTACGCCGGAGAACCCGCATGAACGACAAGACCCGCAAGCCGGCCAATAACAAGCAGCAGGAACAGCAACGCTTCGCTCAGGCCGAAACTGCCTGCCAGCTGGCGATGAACCTGTTTGCCAGCCTGGAAGAAGACGCGGCCTGGCAAGGCTGCGAGCTGGCGTGCAAATACGCGCAAATGGCCACTGTATATGGCCGCCGCATCCGCAATGGCAAGGTGCTGTGCGCCGCCGACTTCAACGCCGCGGTGGAGGTATGCACCAGCGTGCGCCGCGCGTTGCGGGCACTGGATGCCGAGCTGCAATTCACCGACCACCCACAGGCTGAGGCACTGCAACAGGTTGCCCGCGAGAGCTACAAGGTACTGGCCGCGCACCACCAGCTCACCGCCGGCAAGCGCCAGGGCTGAGTCACTGCGCGACAAGCGGCCGCGCTAGTCGCTGGTCACCGCCACAGCTAGCAGGCAACGTCCCGACGGCTAGCCAGCTGCAGGCCAAGGCCGCGCCGGCCCGCCTCCATCAGGTAGTCGTGATTCCACTCGAACAGCGGCCGTGCCACAGGCGCCAGCCAGTTCATCCAGCCGCGGGTGGTGCGCACCTGCCAGTCGTAGCACACCAGGGTGGCGTCACCCTCCCGGCGAAACTGCCAGCGGCCGACACCCTCCACCTCGCCGCTGGCCCACCCCTCCAGCAACGCCAGCGGCTGCACTGCGGTAATGTGCATATCGAAACACAAGCGGTATGGCAGCGCGCCTTTCCAGACATAGCGCTGCCGGGCGCCAACACCCATACCATCGCCCGGCGCCAGCTCCAGCACCTCTTCGACCCCGCGCCACCACTGCGGCCAACTGCGCACGTCATAGATGATGTCCCACACGGCCTCCAGCGGGGCATCAAAGCGCCACAGGGTGCAAAACCGGTATTCCGCCATGTCTGGCACCTCATCCTCGCGGCCATCCTAGCGCGGCAGGAACCAGTCGCCGGGCAGTGCCACATCAAATTCGACATCGTCCAGCCACACCGTCTCCCGCAAGCTTCCGTCCGTGCCATAGCTGACCACCTTCAACGGAAACAGATGCTCGCGTTCCAGCCACAACTGGAAGCGATGCGCCTTACCCACCGTTTCCGTACCACCCCCGGTTACCGTCAGCGGCAGCGCCTGCCAGCGCCCCAGCCGCTGCTCCGCCCCCAGTTCCAGGCTGCCGCCTTGCCGCAAGCGGCGCACATTCTCCAGCAGCGCGCCGGCATGCGAGCGGGCAATGGTATGTCCATGCGGATCGCGAATAAGCGGGTTACCCGGTGCCAGTGTCAGCCGTGGAAAGTGCTGCAGCCCGAACGGCCATAACCGCACCTGCTGCGCGTCCGGGTCGTAAATCAGCACTGCGCCGTGGTGCGGGGTATCGAAGTCCATGCGTATCCAGCCAGGCCGCCGGTAGCTGTAGCGGATCACCTGCGGTGCGTGTGCCGGCGCCTCGGAACGCAAGGTCACGCGATAGCTTTCCAGCACCTGAAAACGGCCGATGGCATCTGCCAGCAGATCCGGTCCGCCAGCGGTCCCCAGCGTGCTTGCGGCCAACAGTGCCCACAGCATGTGACGCGCCCTCTCCAGACGGCGGTCTAGTCGACCACCTCGAAGATGCCTTCCATGCCGCGCTGGCGATGGCTGGCAAAAAACAGCAGCTTGTGTGCGCAGTAGAACGGATAACGCCCGGTCACCGCCGGCACGAAGCGCAACACCCTGGGCTGCACCGCCAGCTCGGTACGCAGCGCCAGCCCGGCCTGCGGCGCCTCCAGCACAAAGCTGTGCGGAATCATGCCCTGCTCCATCTGCACCGACAGCTCCACCGGCACACCGGCCTTGACGATGACGTGAGCCGGGCGAAAGAAATAGCTGCCGCCAACGATCTGCACACGCTGCACGCCGTCGCTATCCAGTCGCGCGTGGTAAGGCGGTTCATCGGCGCGCCCGCTAGCGGCGACACCGAGTAGAGCCAGTAGCAACACGCTGCCGCGCCACCAATATCCTTTGCTGTCCATGTTCACCCTCCCGCCACCGGAATGTCCGGCTCACTACCCCTATAGCCGCATTTTGGTGGTGCGGCCATAAAAAAGCCGGCCCAAAGGGGCCGGCAGCAGTGCGGGTGGTGCACCCGCCAGCGGCTTTAGACACGGTAGCTGGCGATTTCCTGCTGCATGGCTTCGGACAACTGATGCAGGCGGCTGGCCAGATCGGTCACCAATGCGGCGGCGGCCGAGTTTTCTTCCGCCATCTGTGCCACGTTTTCCACTTGCAGGGCGATGCTGTTGGCCGCAGTACCCTGCTCACGGATCGCGTGACTGATCTCGCCAGCCAACTGGCGGTTCTGGTCGGCGACTTCGACGATAGAGCGGATCGCGCCGCGGGCCTTGTCTGCGTCACCCACCCCGGTGGCGACATTGCTCACGACGCCTTGCATGCGCTCGCTGGCGCTGCTGGATACGCGCTGGATGGCCTCGATGATGTCGGCGATCTCCTGGGTGGAGTGTGCCGTCCGCTCGGCCAGTTTGCGGACTTCATCGGCCACCACGGCAAAGCCGCGGCCGGTCTCGCCGGCACGGGCGGCCTCGATGGCGGCATTCAGCGCCAACAGATTGGTCTGGTCGGCCACGTCGCGGATCACGCTGACCACCACGGCGATCTCGCGGGTGCGCGTTGACAGCTGCGTCATTTCCTCTGCCGCATGCTCCACCGCCCCGGCGATGCTTTCGATGGACTGACTGGTATCGCGAATGACCACTTCACCGCTCTGTGCCCGGCTGCCGGTGTCTTTGGCCAGGTCGTTGGCTTCGTGGCTGCGGTCGGCGACATGGTTAATGCTGACCGTGATCTGCTCCAGTGCGGCGGCCATGGTGGAAGCCGATTCACTTTGCGTATTGGAACCGGCAGCAACTTGCCGCGCCGAGCCGGCAAGCTCGGTGGCAGACTGGGTCACATCGCGCGAGGCCGCCACCATGGTGCGCAGGCTGCCATGCAGCTTTTCGATCAACCGGTTGAAAGCGCTGAGCATATCGGCGATTTCGTCCTTGCCGTTCACCTCGCAGCGGGTGGTGAAGTCCAGCGAATCGGTCAGTTGCTGGATGCTGTGCTGGCCGCGCTTGACGCTGCCCACAATGCGGCGGTAGCTCCACAGCCCCAGCAGTGCCAGCACCACAATGTTGGCCGCAGTAATGATGATGGATGTCAGGCTGGCACTGCTGCTCACCTGTTCCGCCTGCTGCAGCGCGGCATCTGCTTGCTGCTGGTTGAAGCGGATATGCTCATCGACCACCTGCTGGGTAGCCTTGAAGTGGTCGCGTGCATCGCGTGCCAGCTGCATCGCCTGTTCGGTCTGACCGTCGCGCGATGCCGTCAGCACCGCCTGGTACTTGCTTTGCAGCAGTTCCAGGCCGCTTTTCAGGCGAGCCAGATAGTTTTTTTCCTGCTCGCCGCTGGCCAGCGTTTCGTAGTGGGCAAGGTTTTGCTCCAGTTTGGCCAGGTTCGCCCGGTAGTCGGCCTCGATTTCAGCTTTCTTGACCGGATCACTTGCCATTACATGCGCCAGTAACGAGTTACGGGTTTCCACCAGCCCCTTGCCGGCGACACCCAGGATTTGCGTGGTGGGCAACACGTCACGTCCCAGACTGGCAAGCTCACTGTTGAGCCGCTGCATCTGCAAGAAGGAATTGCCCGCCAGTAGCAAGGAGCCAAGCACGGCAACGGCAATCATCAGGGCCAGGCGCTGTGAGATTTTCATGTCAGCCTTTCGTCATATAAGTAAGCATGTACTTACAGCATGACAAAAGGTTGTGACAAGATAATTTTTCTGCATTGTTTATGCGTGGTCTGTGCAGCACTGCCGGTGTAGTGATCAGCGGCCGTGCCAGCAAACAAAAAGGTTGGCCGCGGCCAACCTTTCTACATTCATGCCTTGTGGCGCCGCGACTTGCGCCGGCTCGCCGGTGGTTCCAGCTCGAATTCGAACAACGACGCGGTGCGACCGGTTTGCGACTGGCAGGCGATCAGCATGGCGCGGTTGATTGCCTCTTTCTTGCTCACCCCCCACCACTCGATCATCTTGTCCAGCGCCTTCTGCGCATCGCGCGACAGCTCCACCGTCACGGAAAGCTCTTGCAGGCGGTTGCGGCGCAACTCGCGGCTACGCCGCTTGCGCTCGGCCGGTGTCATCGCGCGCTCCCCCAGCGGCTTGCGACCGGGTTTGGCACGGATACCGCCAATCAGGTCGATGGTGAAATGATCGCAGGGGTCTCGCATGGGTTGGGTGACGCGTCACGCAGAAAAAAGGGGCGCAAGGATAGCACGAAGCGCCGTGATAACCCAGCCTGCAACACGCCTGTGGCCGGCAAAAACCCGCTGGGCATAAAGCGCCGATGGCTTGACCATGTAAATGCTAATAACTATCATCCTTGTCATCTTTTAGATAACCAACACGAGACACCACAATATGCGCAAAACCCTGCTCGTTCTGGCGCTGGGCAGTGCCCTGCTGTCGCCGCTGGCGACTGCGGCCGAAGTCAACCGCTCGGCAGTGGCCGAAACCTACGGCCAGATCGTTTTCGCCAGCTACGAAGACACCTACAAGGCCGCCCGCGAGCTGCAGGCGGCGGTGGATGCCTTTGTCGCCGCGCCCAGCGAGCAGGGTCTGCAACAGGCGCGCAAGGCCTGGCTCGCCGCGCGTGAGCCGTACGGCCAGACCGAGGCGTTCCGTTTCTACGGCGGCCCGGTGGACGATGACAAGGGCCCGGAAGGCCAGCTCAACTCCTGGCCGCTGGACGAAGCCTATATCGATGGCGTGAAAGGCAAGCCGAACGCCGGCATCATCAACAACCGCAAGCTGGCCATCACCAAGGACAAGCTGTCGGCGCTGAATGAGCGTGGCGGCGAAGAAAACATCGCCACCGGTTACCACGCCATCGAATTCCTGCTGTGGGGCCAGGACTTTGATGCCGCCGGTCCGGGCAAGCGCGCGGTCAGCGATTTTGTCGATGGCAAAACTCAGAATGCCGACCGTCGCCGCGCCTACCTGAAAACCGTGGCCGAGCTGCTGGTGGACGATCTGGCCACGCTGGTGGAAGCCTGGAAGCCGAATGCGGCCAACTATCGCGCCCGTTTCTTGAAGGACAACGACGCCGTGCGCAAGATGATGGTGGGCCTGGGCGTGCTGTCGCGCGCCGAGCTGGCCGGCGAGCGCATGGAAGTGGCACTGGACAGCCGTAACCAGGAAGACGAGCACTCCTGCTTCTCCGACAACACCCACCGCGATGTGTTTACCAACGCCAAAGGCATCCAGAACGTGTGGCTGGGCGAATACAAGCGTACCGACGGCAGCGTGGTGAAAGGCACCAGCCTGCGTGACCTGGTAAGCGCCAGCAATGCCAAGGCCGCCGAGCGCGTGACCGGCGATATGGAAGCCACCATGAAGGCGGCGGAAGGCATCCAGGCACCGTTCGATCAGGAAATCGTGCGCAAGGATGGCCGCCTGCGGGTGCAGGCCACCGTGGCCGCGCTGAAGAAACAGGCCAGCAGCCTGGTGGAAGCCGCCAAGGCCATCGGCATCAAGAAGCTGAACGTCAACGGCTGATGCCGGTCCGGCGCTGCCGGGCTTGTCTACCCCCAAACCCGCCGGCGTGTCCCGGCGGGTTTGGCACTTGCTGGAACACAGATGAAACCAATGTATTTGAAGGCCCTGACCGCGCTGGGCGGCACCGCCGCACTGCTGGGCACGCTGGGCTTTACCGGTGCGCCGGAACTGGCGCCGTATCGGGATGGCGACGAAAAACTGGGGGGCGACACCACGGTGTACGAGGTTGGCCGCAATGCCTTCTCGCTGCCTGCGGCCAACATGGCCAGCGATCGCCAGACGCGATTCTTCGTCGGCAACTCGTTCTTCAAGAAAGCCTGGGTGGAGGCGCCGTCGTCCACCGCCGCCCGCGACGGCCTGGGCCCACACTTCATCGCCCGCTCCTGTGGCGCCTGTCACACGCTGGATGGCCGCGGCAACACCCCGGCCTTCGACAACGGCCTGCAGAGCGAGCAGCCGATGGCGCTGCTGTTCCGCCTGTCAATTCCCGGCGCTAACGGTACGCGGCCGGAGCCGAACTACGGCGGCCAGTTCAACAACGACGCCATTCCCGGGGTAAAAGCGGAAGGCAAGGTCAGCATCCGTTACAGCGAGCTGCCCGGCCGCTTTGCCGATGGCGAAAGCTACAGCCTGCACCAGCCACAGTATCGCTTCGACGAGCTGGGCTACGGCCCGCTGCACCCGCAAGTGCAGGTATCGCCGCGCATTGCACCGCAGATGATCGGCCTTGGCCTGCTGGAAGCCATCCGCGAGCAGGACATCCTGGCCAATGCCCGCCAGCAGGCTACTGCCGGCCAGGGCGTATCCGGGCGCGCCAACTACGTGCACGACGCCTACGCCGGCAAGACGCTGATCGGCCGTTACGGCTGGAAAGCCAACGTCGCCACCATCGCGCACCAGGCGGCCGGTGCCTTCAATGGCGACATGGGCATTACCTCGCCGCAATTCCCGCGTGAAGAATGCATGCCAGCACAGCGCGATTGCCGGCGCGCGCCGCACGGCGGTCAGCCGGAGATCGCCGCCAGCAAGATGAATGCGGTGATTTTCTACAGCCAGACGCTGGCAGTGCCGGCGCAGCGCAATGCCGACAGCGCCAGCGTGCGCCGCGGCAAGCTGCTGTTCGGCCAGCTGCAATGCGCCAGCTGCCACGTGGCCAGCTACACCACCGGCACCCTGCGCGGTCTGCCCGAGGTGTCCGGCCAGAAGATCAGCCCGTACACCGACTTGCTGCTGCACGATATGGGCGAACCACTGGCCGATCACCGGCCGGATGGCCTGGCCGATGGCCGCGAGTGGAAAACGCCGCCGCTGTGGGGCATCGGCCTGATCAAGGACGTTAACGGTCACACCGAATACCTGCACGATGGCCGCGCCCGCAATCTGAGCGAAGCCATTCTGTGGCACGGCGGCGAAGCCGAGGCCGCCCGCCAGCGCTTTGTGGCGCTGGACAAGACCGACCGCGATGCCGTGCTCGCCTTTCTGAACTCGCTGTAACCCATGGCCCGCGGCGGCAACTGTTCCATTTGCCGCCGCAGCCCAATCAGGACTCCACTATGCCCAAGACCCTGCATGCCACTTGCTGGCTGCTGGCCGGCCTGCTGCCCGCCGTGGCTGCGGCCAACACTCCGGCCGAGCAACAGTTTCTGCAACAACTGACGCAGCACGAACTGCTGCCGCGCTACCACCAGGTGGCTGACAGCAGCCGGCAACTGGCCAGTAGCATCGACGCACTGTGCCGTACGCCGGGCAAAGCCGCGCTGACCACTAGCCGCCAGGCCTGGCTGACTGCCTACCGCAACTGGCAGGCCGTGGCACCGCTGAACTGGGGCCCCACCGCCGAGCGTCGCAGCCAGCGCGTGATCGCCTTCCGCCCCACCCGCCCGGCGCTGATCGAGGCCGCCATCGGCCAGAAGCTGGGCGCCAGCGCCGAGGGCTACGAGCAGGCCGGCGCCGCCGCCAAGGGCTACAACGCCATCGAATACACGCTGTACGACAGCGCCAGCCAACTGTCACAGCCGGCCCGTTGCCAGTGGCTGCAGCGCAACGCCGCGGAAATCGCCAGCCACACCCCGGTCCTGCTGGCCGACTGGCAACGCTTTGCCGCCGACCTCACCCGCAGCGGCGAAACCGGCGCGCCGTACAGCAACAGCAAGCAGCCACTGGAAGAAGTGGTCAACCTGACCCTGGCGGGGCTGAACGAGCTGCACAAGGAGTTGGCGCGTATCGGCAGCGTCAAACCGGAACAGGTTATCGGCCAGCGCAGCGCCAGTGGCAAACAGCTGGTGCGCACCCAGTTTGCCCTGCTGCACGCGGTGCTGGTGGGTGCCGACAACAAGAGCGGGCTGACATTGCTGCTGGCCGACAAACAGCCGGCTCTGGCAGCCGAGCTGGTCAGCAAGGTTGCCGCCGTGGAAAGCGGCCTGCAGCAGCTGCCGGACAATCTGGTGCAAGTGGGCAACAGCAGCCGCGCCGCCGCCAGCACCGATGCGCTGGAAGCGCTGATGGATGCGCTGGAAGGCCCGGTGACGCAGGCACTGGACATCACCCTCAGCTTCAATGAATCCGATGGCGATTGACCCGACCCGCCGCCGCCTGCTGCAAGCCGGTGCACTGGCACTGGCGGCGTGGCCGCTGTATGCCCATGCCGGCGAAGACAGTTTTAGGGTGCTGTCCGCCTACGACGTTGGCCGCAACCAGCACCGCGCCGGCGCAGCCGGGTCCGCGGCGGCGCTTGCCCTGCCGGCACGCGGCCACCACCTGGCGCTACTGCCGGGACAGGAAGCCATCGTGTTCGCACGCCGTCCCGGCTTCCAGATTACCCGCTTCAATTGGCACAGCGGCGCCACCGTGGCGTGGTACGACTACCCGGACAATCGCCACGGCTTTGGCCACGGCATCGTGCATGCCGGCCAACTGCTGACCACCGACAGCGACATCGACAGCGGCAACGGCCTGCTCACCGTGCGCGACCTGGCCACGCTACAGCCGCTGGCCGAGCTGCCCTCCGGCGGCATTGGCCCGCACGAGCTACTGGGCATGGACGATGGCCGCGTGCTGGTGGCCAACGGCGGTATCCTCACCCTGCCGGAAAGCGGTCGCATCAAGCTGAACCTGCGCAGCATGCAGCCCAGTCTGGACGTGATCGACCTGCAGCAAGGCGGCAGCGTGGCACAGTACAAGCTGCCGGACTCGCGCTACTCCATTCGCCATCTGGCGCGAGTGGCGGCCAACCGCTACGCGGTGGCGCTGCAGTACGAGGGTGACGACGACAGCGTGCCGGTGGCCGCACTGTGGCAGCCGGACAGCGGCCTACGCATGCTGCCGCAGCCGGCGGCGCTGCTGACAAGCTGCGATGGTTACGCCTCCAGCGTCGCCGCCAGCGCCAACCGCATTGTCGCCACCGCCACCCGTGGCGACGTGGTGCTGTGCTGGGATGGTCACGGCAACTATCTGGCCGCAGTGCCGCTGGCCAAGCCTTCCGGCGTGGCGGCGACGCGTGACGGGCGCTATTTCATCATCAGCAACGAGCTGGGCGACATCGTGTGGCTGGAGAGCGCCACACTGCAGATCGACGCCAGCCGCAGCCGCCGCTACCCGGTGAAATGGGATAACCACCTGAGCCTGGCCTACGGCTAGACGCCGCCGCAAAGGTTGGCCGCAACGACAAGGGCGCCCCGCGGGGCGCCCTTGTGTCATGTGAGCGGTCGGTAAGCGGCTACCACTGCTCCACCGGCAACGGCGGCAAGCCATGACGGCTGCGCGCGCGATTGCAGGCTTCCTCGTAGATGCCCACCGCCGCCAGCTGGCCAAACTCGCGGCATGGCGACGGCCGCAGCGGGTAGATGCTGCACGACACCTGCTTGCCCACCTCGCCTTCCAGCGCCACGCAGCGCGATACCGATTCGTCGGTGCCGCACATGCGCATGGTGTTGGCCACCTCGTGCACCGCCATCGCTGGCGGCACCCCCGGCACATCGCCATGCGCCAGCTCGGATTTGTGGAACGACACGCGGAAGGCGGCGCAGCAGGCGCCGCACTCGGTACAGCTGACTCGAAGTGCTTGCATGGCGGTGAAATGGGCAGCGGGCCGCCCGGCATGGTAAAACCGTGACTATACCCGCCACTTGCCGACATCACCATGCACACCCCAGCCCAACTGCCCGCCGATCTTGTGGCACCCGACTACCAGCACAGCCTTGCCAACCTGGCCGCGCGCCTGCACGGCACGCCGGGGCTGGCGCCGCTGCAGCACCCGCTGCTGGATGATCTGGAGCAGGTGGAAACCATCATTCTGTTGTTGATCGACGGCATGGGCGAGGCACAGTTGGCCGCACTGGCGCCGGATGGCTGGCTGGCCCGCCAGCCGCACTGCAGTTTGCGCTCGGTGTTTCCCAGCACCACCACCGCGGCTATCACCACGCTGCTGACCGGCGTCGCGCCATCGCAGCACGGCCTGCTGGCGTGGCACATCTGGGCACCGGAAGCCGGCTGCATCGCCACCCCGCTGCCACTGCGCGAACACTGGCGCGAGGATGGCGAGCCGCTGCCGGATGACATTCTGGCCGCCACCCTGTATCGCCAGCCGTCGGCGCTGACGGCCGGCGCGCGCCGCCCCTATGTGCTGCAGCCGGCGTATATCGCCGATTCGCGCTACAGCCAGCATCACGGCGGCGTGGCGGAGGCGCTACCGTGGCACGGCTACGATGCGCTGTTTTCCCAGCTGGCGGCGCTAGCACAACAGCCGGGCCGCAAGTTCGTGTATGCCTATATCCCGGATCTGGATTCGCTGATGCACCACAAGGGCACGCAGCATGCGCGGGCACGGCAGCTGCTGCAGCGACTGGATGGCCACTGTGCCGCCTTGATCGAGCAGCTGCCGGGCAACACCCGGCTGCTGATCACCGCCGACCATGGCCAGTTGGACATCCCGCCGGAGAAGCTGCTGTTCCTCAACGACTATCCGGAATTGGCCTCCATGCTGGCTCGACCGCTGTCCGGTGAGCCGCGGGTGGCATTCTGCCAAGTGCGACCGGAATGCCGCGACTCCTTCCCCGCCGCCGTCACCGCGGCGCTGGGGCATAGCTTATGGGTGCTGAAGGCAGCAGACGTGCTGGCCGCCGAGTGGTTCGGCCCGCCGCCGTATCACCCGCAACTGGTGGCCCGGCTGGGCGATTTCGTGCTACTGATGAAGGACGACTGGGGGCTGTTGCAGATGGTGGACGACAAGGAGCGACCGCGGTTGATCGGCAACCACGGCGGCATGAGCGCCGCCGAGATGCAGATACCGCTGATCGTCTGCGGCGGCATGGCGTAGCCGCCTGCCAGACTTACCGCCCGCCCAGGCTGCCCTGTTGCGGCCAACGTTGCTGCCATTCGCGCCAGGCATCGCGGCTGAGCGTGGCCGGAAACACCACCCGGCGGCGCTGCTGCACATAGCCCAATAGCACTTCGGCGTAGTCCAGCTGCTGGCCACCCTGATCCGGCGGCGTCAGCACCCCCATGCGGTTGACCCACACCGTATCCTGCCGCGCCTTGATGTACTCTTCCGGCCCTTCCACGATCTGCTGCAGTAGCTGCAGCTTGCCGGCCAGCGAGCCAAGCTTGCTGCCATCGGCCAGTTCGCGCTGCACCTGCTCCAGTCGCTCCCCGGCCTGTTCCCGCGTCAGCACGCCGCTCAGGTTCAACGCCTCGGCATTCAGCACCCCGGCGCCGGTTTTCAGCTGTAGCTGCAGTGCCTGGCGCTCGATTTCCAGCAGCCGGCGGCGGGCTTCCAGCTCCTGCATGCCCTGCCCCAGACTGGCACACCACACCGCATAGGCATGCTCGCGCCCCTTGCGCACCGCCTCGTCGCGGGTGCTGCCGGCGGCGATGAAACGGTGGCGGTCGAAGCTCAAAATCGTCTGCGGCACATCCTTGCGGATCGAGCCATCCGGCATCAGCATGCTACCCAGGCGGTGGGTTTCGCTGGGTTGCATCGACAGCATCAGCTGCACGGTATCGGCCGATGACGGGCGGGCAAAATAATCATGCAGCGATTCGCTGCCGGCCAGAATGTCGCTTAGCGACTGCGGCGAGGAAAACAGCAGCCCGACACGGCGATCCAGACTGTAGCCGGGCAGGCTCAGGTCCAGCGATTCGGGCAGCGTCTCGCACAGCTCGTGCATGTATTGCAGGGTGCGCTTGACCCCGCGCCGCAGCTTGCGCCGTCCATCCGGCAGCAGTCGCAGCCGTGGCTCCACCTGCTCCACCAGCATTTCCACCGCGCCTTCTACATCCTGTCTGGATACCGGATGCCCGCTACCCAACAGCCAATCCCACATGATTTTGCCTTTTTGCTGGCCTAAAAAAGGCCGGTATCGATATATTACCCTAAGCGGTCTTGCCACCCGGAAAGATGCCCGGATAATACACGTCCGCCACCTAGGGTTATGCCGCACAACAAGAAAATCGGGGAACCTCCGGATGAAGTCCATCACTTTTCATTTTATTGCACCCGCCCTACCTGCACTGCTACTGCCCTTTGCCGGTCTGTTGCTGCCCGCCTCCAGCGGCCTGCAGCTGGCCATTGCCTTGCTGAGCTGCGCGCTGATTCTGCTGCTGCTGGGCTGGCGCGCACAGCGTCACTTCATCCGCCCCCTGCAGGGCATCAACCGTCACCTGGAAGACCTGGCCACCGATCCGATCAACTTGGCACGGCCGTTGCCGGAAAAAGAATACCGGCACTGGGAAGACAGCGCCGGCCACATCAACGGCGTGTTTCAACGCATCGACGACTCCTTCGGTGAGGTGATCGCCAGCGCCGCGCGGCTGATGCCGATGGCGCAGGAGCTTACCGACACCTATAGCGCCATCCTGCAGAAAAACATGCTGCAGGCCTCGCATGGCGAAGTACTGATCCAGGGCATCGCCAGCATGATCGCCCAGGCGGAACAGCTGCGCGGCCAACTGCAGGCGATTACCGCGGCCGCTGCCAACGCCGAGCAGGACATGGGCGTCAGCCGTGAGGCAACGCTGACCGTGATCGACGGCGTCACCGAAGTGGCGCGCATGCTGGAACAATCGGAGCGCGATGTGCAGGCGCTGTCGGCCGCCTCCGATCGCATTGGCAGCATCCTGGACGTGATCCGTGACATCGCCGACCAGACCAATCTGCTGGCGCTGAATGCTGCCATCGAAGCGGCCCGCGCCGGCGAGGCCGGTCGTGGCTTTGCCGTGGTTGCGGACGAGGTGCGCAAGCTGGCGCACCGCACCCAGGAGGCCACCACCCAGGTGCGCGACATCATGGGCGAAGTGCAGCATGGCACCCGCACCGTGGTGAAAACCATGGCCGCCTCGCAGCGGCGCGCCGACGACACCGCCACCCATGCCGGCAGCTCGCGCGCCAAGCTGGACCAGGTGACCGCGGCCATTTCCGACATCAACACCGCCGCCAACGGCATCGGCGACGCCGTTGCCGCCCAGGCCGAGGCGGTGAACGCATCCAAGAGCTCCTGCGATATCCTGGTACAACTGAACCAGGATGCACTGAGCACCAGCCGCATCCACGCGGTATCGCCGGAAGACCTGCGCAAGCTCAGCGAGCGCCTGAAAAACGCCCTGACCCACTTTGAACTGGGCCACTTCCAATGGAACGACCAGCGCCGTAACCGCGCCCGCACCAGCGAACTGGCGCTGGGCGCCGGCGATGCCGCGGCCAGTGGCGATATCGAGCTGTTCTAAGCCGGCGCTCAGCCACCCAAAACATGCGGCCAACCTTTACCCAAGGTTGGCCGCATGTCGTTGTACAGCGCACCCCCGTCAGGCCATGCGCTGCCGCAGCGCCTGCGCCGCACGCAAGGCAAAGCCGTACACCGACAGCTGCGGGTTGGCGCCGATGCTGGTAGGAAACAGCGAGCCGTCGATCACGGTCAGGTTCTGCAGCTGCCAGTGACGGCCGTAGCCATCCACCACGCCGTGCCGCTGGTCCGCGGCCATCGCCGCGCCACCCATCACATGCGCGCTGACCACCCGGGTGCGCAGAATCTGCATCGGCAGCGCGGCAATCATCTGCCGCGCTTGGCGCCAGCTGCGGGCCAGCCCGGCATCCTCGTGCACCGGCAACACCGCACGCGCACCGGCGGCAAACTGCAGCTCCGCCATACTCAGCAGGGCGCGCCGCGCCGCCTCCCACTCCACCGCGCCCAGCGGGTAATCCAGCACAGGCGAGCCATCGCCACGCAGCCGCACCTGCCCGCCCACGCTTTGCGGGTGAAAGCCGTCGCGCAACAGCGCCAGGGTGACATTGAGATGCGGCATCCGCTGCATCAGCCGCTGATGAGCCGCGCCGTTGCCGGGCAAGGTGGCGGCCATGATCAGCGGGTGGATCGGCGGCACTTCCAGCTTGTAGCCCAGCGGGCCGTCGATGGCACCGTTGTGCAGAAAGTGATCGCTGTACACCGACTGTGGCGCGCCATAATAGCCCTCGATGCGCTCGGCAAAGATCGCGCCGGACAACAGCACCGGATGCAGAAACGTGCGCCGACCCAGCTGACGATACGGGTCCGGCGCGCGGCTGCGCAGCAGGATAGCAGGCGTGCCGATGGCGCCGGCCGACAGCACCACCTGCCGTGCCGTTACCGTCACCAGCCGTCCGCTGCGACGCACGCCATCGGCCAGTAGGGCATCGGCCAACACGCCGTCGACGCGCTCACCGGTCAATTGCAACTGGCGTACCCGCACCCGGGTCAGCAGCTGCGCACCGGCCGCCAGCGCCGCCGGAATGGTGCTGACCAGCATCGACTGCTTGGCATTGGTGGCGCAGCCGGTGCCGCAGTAGCCCAGGTTCCAGCAGCCACGTACATTGCGCTGCATGCGGCCATGGCTCAACCCCAGCGCCTCGCAACCGCGTGCCAACACCGCGTTGTTGGCATTGGGATCGGTCTGCCACGGCACGATGCCCAGCCGCGCTTCGGCCCGCTCGAACCACGGCTGCATGGCGGCCGCGCTCAGCTCGCCCAGGCCGTGCGCCTGGCGCCACCAGTCCAGCGTGGCTGCCGGCGTGCGAAAGCTGCTGGTCCAGTTCACCGTGCTGCTGCCACCCACGCAGCGCCCTTGCAGGATGGTGATGCCCTTGTCGGCGGTTTGGCGGTTGGCGGATTCCTGATACAACTGCGGGTAAGCCTGCGCCTCGTCCAGGCGGAAGTCGCTGGAGCTGTGCAATGCACCCTCTTCCAGCAGCACCACGCGCAGCCCGGCCTTTGCCAGCAGCTCGGCGGCCATGCCGCCACCGGCACCGCTGCCAACGATGGCGACATCACACTCCAGCTGCAGGTCGCGTTCCAGCTGGCTGGCATCGGTCACCCGCCAGCCGGCGGCGAGTCCGGTCTGCCACGGGTCCGGCAATCGGCTCATAGCAAACCTTTCATCGTTGGCGGCAAGCGGTAATCGATGCCTGGCCAGCTGGCGGCATCGCCATACCAGGCGGCGTACAGCAGGCTGTGCAAGGCCTGGTAGCCACTGCGCAGCAGGCTGAGCCGGCTGTGGCGCCAGCGCTGCAGAAAGGCGCGCACATCCTCGTCACTGGCGTCTTGCCACGGCGCCGCCACCCCCGCCAGCAGACGGCGCGCCAGTGGCTGCTGCAGCAGGTCGAACAACTGGCGCAGCTCGGTCTGCAACGCCAGCGGCAGGCTATCGATCGCCGCCAGCACATTGCCCGTCACCTGCAGCGGCCCGCTGGCGGGTAACGGCCCCAGCATGCCGCGCGCCAGCACGGTGATCAGTTGCCGGTCGGCCACGTTGGCCGCAAAGCCCGGCGCCGCCGGTGGCAGCGCCAGTCGCCCGGCCACCGCCAGAGTCAGGCCGCCCAGCAGCCCGGTATGCAGCAACTGCCGCCGCGACAGCCTCATTTGATCCGCCCCAGCATCAGGCGTAGCAAGCCCTGCACCACCTTGCCATATGGCGGCCGGGTCAGCGCCGTACCGGCCAGCCGCGATTGCCGGAACACCGGCAGCAGCTTGCTGAATGTCACAAAACCCTCGTAGCCGTGGTAATGGCCCATGCCGGAGCCACCGACGCCACCAAACGGCAGCTGATCCTGCACCACATGCAGCAGGGTGTCGTTGATGCAGACACCACCGGCCAGCGTGGCGTCCAGTACATGGGCAATGCGGCTACGGTCGTTGTCGAACAGGTACAGCGCCAGTGGCCGCGGATGCCGCTGGATATGCGCCAGCGCTTCGTCCAGCTGCTGGTAGCTAATGATGGGCAGCAGCGGGCCAAAGATCTCTTCGCGCATCACCGCGGCGTCTGCCGGCGCCTGTTCGATCAGCGTCAGCGGCAGCTTGCAGGCCGCCAACAGGCTGGTGTCGTCCTCATCGCACAGCGCCTCTACCCGCGCGCCGCGCAGCCGGGCATCGTCCCGCCAGGCCAGCAAGCGCTCGAGGTGCTGGCGGTTGATGATGGCGGTGTAATCCGGATTGTCGGCCAGCCGCGGGTAGGCATGGCGCGCGGCGCGACGCACGGCGGCGACAAAGGCATCGCGGTCGGCGGCATGCAGCAGCACGTAATCCGGCGCCACGCAGGTCTGCCCGGCGTTGAGCAGCTTGCCGGCCACCACGCTGCGCGCCGCCCGCGCCACGTCGACGCCCGGCGCGATCAGCAGCGGGCATTTGCCGCCTAGCTCCAGCGTCACCGGCGTCAGGTTGGCCGCAGCCGCCTGCATCACCATGCGGCCAACCCGGGTGGAGCCGGTAAACAGCAGGTGGTCAAACGGCAGGTTGCCGAACGCCGCCGCGACATCCAGCCCGCCGTTGACCACCCGCACCACATCACGCCCCAGGTAGCGCTCGCACAACCGTGCCAGCAGTTCGCCGCTGTGCGGCGACAGCTCCGACATCTTCAGCATGGCGCGATTGCCCGCCGCCAGTGCACTGGTCAACGGCCCCAGCGCCAGAAACACCGGGTAGTTCCACGGCACGATGATGCCGGCCACGCCCAGCGGCTGCGGCTGCACCTCGGCCCGCGCCGGCCAGAACCACGGCGACACGCCACGGCGCCGTGGCCGCATCCAGTCTTTCAGTTTGCGCCGCGCCAGGCTGATGCCCTCCAGCGCCGGAAACAGTTCGGCCAGTCGTGTTTCCACCGCGCTGCGACAGCCGAAATCGGCGTTGAGCGCGGCAATCCACTCGGCCTGGTGCTCGGTAACGATGCACTGCAGCCCGGCCAGCCAGCGCTGGCGCGTGGCATAATCCGGCCGCGCCCGGGCCGCGTGCTGTTGCAGTTCGGCAAGGCTTGCGCGCAGACTGTCGGCGATGGGGCTGCCTGCTTTCATGTGCTATGCTCCGGCGTTATCAAACACTTGTTTAGAGTTGAGACTCTAGGCTGGTTTTCTGCGTTTGTCACCGGTTTTTTATCATGCTGCTCGACTTCTTCCTCGCCTTGCGCCAGGCCGGCCTGCCGGTCTCGCTCAAGGAACACCTCACCCTGCTGCAGGCACTGCGCCAGCAACTGGCCTTTGGCAGTGTGGATGAGTTCTACCAGCTGGCACGCACCGTGCTGATCAAGGACGAAAAATACTTCGACCGCTTTGACCAGGTATTCGCCCACTACGCCCACGGCATCGAAATGGCGCTGGACGATCTGCAGACCGCCATTCCGGAAGAGTGGCTGAGAAAGCAGGTGGAGAAATACCTGAGCGAGGAAGAAAAGCAGCAACTCCAGGGCATGGGCTTGGACAAGCTGATGGACACCTTGCGCCAGCGGCTGGAAGAACAGAAGGAGCGTCACCAGGGCGGCAACAAGTGGATAGGCACCGGCGGCACCAGCCCGTTCGGCGCCTACGGCTACAACCCGGAGGGCGTGCGCATCGGCCAGCACGAGTCGCGCCACCGCCGCGCGGTAAAAGTGTGGGACCAGCGCGAATTCCGCAATTTCGACGATTCGGTCGAGCTGGGCACCCGCAACATCAAGGTGGCGTTACGCCGCCTGCGCGAATTTGCCCGCGCCGGCGCCGCCGAAACGCTGGATCTGCCAGCCACCATTGCCGCCACAGCAAAAAATGGCGGCCTGCTGGATGTGCAGCTGGCGCCAGAGCTGCACAACACGGTGAAGCTACTGGTGCTGTTCGATGTCGGCGGCTCGATGGATGACCATATCCGCGCCTGCGAGGAGCTGTTCTCTGCGGTAAAGACCGAGTTCAAGCATCTGGAGTACTACTACTTTCACAACTGCGTGTACGAAGGCCTGTGGCAGGACAACGCCCGCCGCTTTACCCAGAAAACCCCCACCTGGGACGTGATCCACACCTTCGGCCAGGACTACAAGCTGATCTTTGTCGGTGACGCCAGCATGAGCCCGTACGAAATCGTGCTCAAGGGTGGCAGCGTGGAGCACATGAACGCCGAGCCGGGCGAAGTGTGGTTGCGCCGGCTGCTGGCGCAATTCCGCCATGCGGTGTGGCTGAATCCGCTGCCGGAACAGTTGTGGCAGTACACGCAATCGGTACAGGTGGTGCGCGAACTGATGGGCGAGCGCATGTTTCCGCTCACCGTGGCCGGCCTCGCCGACGCCATGCGGGCGCTGAAGCGCGGCGCGGCCTGACCCAGCCATGCCAAAAACATAAATTGGCCTTTTATTCAGACCCGCAAAGCCGACATGCGCCTCATCCTGCCTGATTCCTGCTTCAAATTCTTGCGACTATTGCTGGCTGCCTTTATTGCAGGCGCGCTATTGCGCCACAGCGGCCTGAGCAACAACGCCTCGCTCAATGTGGCAACGATTACGCTGTACCTGCTGGCGTTTCTGCAGTTGGCCGCGATATTGCACAAGCTGGATCAGTGCTACCTGCGCCACCTCAACCGCCGCTAGCATCCCCGCCTTGCGCCTTCTCGATACGGCGCGCAAACACCTTCATCTCCTTGGCCGCCTGGATATCACCCTTGCCCTCGGCAATGGTGATGCCATCGCGATACGCCGCCAGCGCGGCATCGGCCTCGCCGGCATTCAGCAGTGCCTTGCCCAGCAGCCTCCACGCGGCGGAAAAATCGTGCTGTTTCTCCAGTGCCAAGTGCGCATAGTTGGCCGCCTGCACCCAATCTTCCAACTTGGCGTACTCGTTGGCGATGCCAAAGCGCAGCATGGCGCCATCGCGCGGGCCATCCAGCAGTTTCAACAGGTTATCCAGCATGTTCATCGCGTGTGCCCCAGTCTTGATCTGGCCAAAGCTTGCGCCCGCCGGTAGCGGCTGGCAACCCTGCGGCCAACGTGGTAGTTGGCCGCAGGCAATAAAAAACCCCGCCGTGGCGGGGTTTTTCTGCTGAGTAGCGCTTACTCGGCGCGTGGTGCGCGACGCTCGCCACCGTGACCGCCCTGACGCGGGCCGCTGCTGCCACGACGATCGCCGTAGCCGCCGCTCTTGCCAGCGTAGCCGCTGCCCGGCTTGCGATCACCGTAACCACCGCGACGCTGACCGTCACGGGCGCCAGCACCGGCACCTTGCGGACGACGGCCTTTCGGCGGACGACGGGTCGGCTCCATGCCCTGGATCACGGCTTCGGCCAGCTGACGCTTCAGGTATTGTTCGATACGACGCACGCGGTGGAATTCGCGCGATTCGGCGATGGTAATTGCCACGCCGCTGCGGCCGGCACGGCCGGTACGACCGATACGGTGCACGTAGTCTTCCGCCTGCTTCGGCAGATCGTAGTTCACCACCAGGCCAATGCCCGGTACGTCGATACCACGCGCAGCCACGTCGGTAGCCACCAGAATCTTGATGCGACCGCGACGCAGGTCGTTCAAGGTACGGTTACGCCAGCTTTGCGGCATGTCGCCATGCAGGCAGGCTGCGGAGTAACCCATGTCGCACAGCTTGTCGGCGATTTCTTCGGAACCGATCTTGGTGGCGGTGAACACTACGGCCTGATCGAAATTGGATTCTTTCAGGATCGCGTCCAGCAGACGGTTCTTGTGGTTGTTGTCATCGGCGTACAGCAGATGCTCTTCAATGTTGCCGCTTTCTTCCTTGCGCTCAATTTCGATACGCTGCGGGTCGCGGGTCATGCGCTCGGCCATCTTGCCAACGATACCGTCCAGGGTAGCGGAGAACAGCAGGGTCTGACGCTCGGCCGGGGTGGCGGCAACGATGGTTTCGATATCTTCAATGAAGCCCATGTCCAGCATGCGGTCGGCTTCGTCCAGCACCAGCATTTCCAGGCGCGAGAAGTCGATACGGCCGGAGCGCATGTGGTCCATCAGGCGGCCCGGAGTGGCCACGATGATGTCTACCGGGCGCGACAGGGCGCGGGTCTGGAAGCCGAAGGAGGCGCCGCCTACCAGGGTAACGGTGCGCAGGAAGCGCATGCCTTCACCGTAAACCAGAGCGTTCTTTTCTACCTGTTGTGCCAGTTCGCGGGTCGGGGTCAGCACCAGTACGCGCGGGCCATTGCCGGAACCTTTGGAGCGCTCGCTGACACGGGTCAGTGCCGGCAGCAGGAAGGCTGCGGTCTTGCCGCTACCAGTCTGCGCAGAAACCAGCAGATCGCGGCCAGCGATGGCGGCCGGGATGGCTTCGGCCTGTACCGGCGTCGGGGTGTCGTAACCGGCGGTTTCGATGGCCTTGGCAACAATGGTCGGCAATCCGAGATCGGAGAAATGCATGTCTATCCTTTCAGTCCAGCCGGATAGGCTGGGTGTAAGCCCGCTTGAGGGGTAACAGGTCATCGAACCAACCTGACAAGCGGCAAACAGCGGTCCTGAAAGAGGACATGGCGGCAACAGGCCAAAAGGCGTCAGAGGCGATGAAATATCAGAGGCCGGCGGCGCGGGTTGAATCCGTCGGCTAATTTCGAAGAGGGCGCACTATAACGAAAATATTTTTTTATTGCAAGACATTTTCATGACAAGCCGCGACAAGCCCCTGATTTTTCAGCGCCGGTCAAGATTGTATGCAAAAAAACATCAAGCAAGTTCCGACAACCAGTGCAGGGTGTCCTGCGTGCGCGCAGTGGGGCGATATTCCGCCGCGCACCAGCCGGTGTAGCCCAGCTCGCCCAACAAAGCAAAGTATTGTGCCAACGGCAGCGCACCGCTGCCCGGCTCCCCCCTGCCCGGGGCATCGGCAAACTGGATATGGGCGATGGCCGGCAGATAACGGCGCAACAGCGCCGGAATATCCTGCTGCATGCGCGCCATGTGATACAGGTCTACTTGCATGCCAACGTCACAACAATTGCCATCCGCCAGCAGTGCCGCCAATTCATCGGCGGTACGCAGCAGTAAACCCGGCATATCCAGATCGTTGATCGGCTCGCACAGCACGCGAATGCCAAACGGGCGGAAGTAGTCCGCCGCACGCGCCAGGTTGGCCGCCAGCACCACCAGCGCTTGCGCGCGCGACACGCCAGCCGGCAGCCGACCCGGCAAGACATTGACCATGCGTGCACCCAGCGCCTGCGCATAGGCCAGCGCCACAGGCAAGGCGGCGGCAAACTCAGCCACCCGCGCCGGATGGCCGGCCAGCCCCGCCCCGCCCTGCATCAAATCACCGGCGGGCACGTTGATGAGAATGACCTGCACCCCAGCCGCCTGTGCCGCTGTTGCCAGCACGTCTGCCGGATAATCATAAGGAAACTGGATTTCCACCGCCGGAAAGCCCGCCGCTGCCGCGGCGGCAAAACGCTGCGGCAGCGGCAACTCGGCAAACAGCAGGCTCAGGTTGGCCGCAAACTTCAGCATGCCCCCGCTCCGTCATATAGCTCGATCACGCTGGCAAGGTCACGCTGCGCATTGCCTGCCTGCCCGGCGTGCTGCTGCATCAGTTGCTGCGCCAGCGTCGCAATCGGCAGTGTGCTGCCACTCTCCTGCCCCAGTGCCAGCGCATTGCCCAGGTCTTTCAGCAGCGTGGCCACCCGCCATTGCACCGGCTCGAAACAGTGCGCCGCCATGCGTGGCGCCAGAATCTGGAATGGCAGCGAATCAGCAAAGCCGCCGGCCAGCGCCGGCGCCAGCTGGCCCGCATCCACGCCAGCCGCGGTGGCAAGACGCACGGTTTCGGCGATCAGCATGGCGTTGCTGGCGACAATCAGCTGGTTGCACACCTTGGTCACTTGCCCGGCCCCTACCGGCCCCATGCGGGTGACACGCTGCCCCAGCTGCGCCAGCAGTGGGCGCAAGGCATCGATATCCGCCACCTCGCCGCCGGCCATGATCACCAGCTGGCCGCTCTCCGCACCACGCACGCCGCCCGACACCGGCGCATCCACCCAGCGCATGCCAGTCTGCGCCAGTAGCCTGGCCGCCATGTCGCGGGTCGCCGCCGGCGCGATGCTGGAGAAATCCACCAGCAGCTGGCCGCCACGGGCATGGCGGGCGATGCCGTCAGCGGCAAACAGTAGCTGCTGCACCGCATCGGTATCCGACACGCACAGCATCACCACGTCACAACTGACCACCAGCTCGGCAACGCTCTGCACCAGCACTGCGCCCTGCCGGCACAAGCCATCGGCCTTGCCCGGGCTGCGGTTCCACACCGTCAGCGCTACCCCCGCCTGCAACAGCCGCTGGCACATGGGCACCCCCATCAGCCCCAGACCGATGAATCCGATACGCACGTCTCCTCCGCTGCGGCCAACCCTGCCGCCATGTCGATGAACCGCGATGATGCCAGCGCCAAATGGCGCAGCGCAAAAAAAGCGGGCCGGCCACATGGCCAGCCCGTCAAGGTATTGCAACAAGGGAAGGACTGATAACGGCACGGTGGTACCGCTGATCACTCCACGAAGAGATAGCAAAATCTCGACGTGCCGGCAGATTACCCGCAACACCATGACATTTCAATGACACGCCGGCGCAAGCCTGCCGTCGCTTTGCGCTACAATCGCGCCCTTTTGAATGATGCAGGACAGTAGTCGCATGGATTTTCACAGCTCCCGTTACCAGGCAAGCCGCCCCTGGGCCAAGCGCATCGCCCAGGTTTTCCAGCAGGCCGCCAGCGCGTCGCAGGCCTGCACCGAAGCCGCCAGCATCGTGCAGCGCGAGCTGGAACAGGCTGCCAGCCTGTATCCCCTGAACGATACCCAGCGTGAGACCGAGTTCGTGCTAGCCGAGGCTTACGGACAGTTCATTCGTGACGGCCGCCGCATTTACGTACTGGCGCCCGCATTGCAGGCCGCGCTGGCACACACCCGCGCTCCCGCCGCCCTGCCGTCGCAGCCGGCCCTGCCGGACGGCACCTTCATGCTGCAACTGGCACACGGCGGCCAACATGGCGCCGCCTTCGTTACCCATGATGCCACCGCCAAGCGGCTGGACATGCTGTTGCTACAGCCGGACTTCGCCCCGGCGGACAAGCCGTGGTTTGCCCGCATGGAAGCGGCCCTGACGCTGGGGGTGAATTATCCGGATTCGGTGCAGGTGCCGGACACCCCGGCACTGGCGGGCTGGCGGCCGTGGCTGCAAGCCGCGTTCGGCACCCTGGCACTACTGACCCAGCCGCGCCTGCAGCTGCACAGCGACTGGCTGCAGCCCTTGCCTGCCGCCGCATGCACGCTGCTGGCCAATGGCGGCCAGAAGGAGCGGCAAAAGCTGCGCGCAGAACAACTGAAATGTGGCAATCAGGAAGTACTGCTGGCCAGCATGCCCGGCTTGCCGGCAAGTTGGCCGCAAACGGTGCGCGCCGGCTACTGGCGCAGCCAGGCCGGCAAGACCACCGCGGCAGAAAAACTGGTGTGGGTGGCGCCGCGCGCCGAGACCACTACAGAAACTGTGTAACCAGCTGGCGCAGGGTGTCGATCTCGAACGGCTTGTCGCAAATAGCCGACACCCCCGCCTCCTCCACTGCCGCCAGGCGGGCAAAGTCTTGCTCGCCGGAAATCATCAACACCGGGCTGGCCATATTCACCGGATGGCTGCGAATGTATTCGATCAGCGCCTTGCCATCCATTTCCGGCATGTTGTAGTCGGTAAGAATCAGATCGAAGCGCTGCGCATCCAGCAGCGGCACCGCCTCGGCACCGTTGCCGGCCTCGCTGATGTGTTCGAAACCCATGCGCTCCAACACCGAGCGCAGGTAGTGGCGCGAGGTCACGCTGTCGTCCACCAGCAGCACTTGACGCGCATCCAGATCGAAGCCTTCCAGACTGGAACGCAGTTCTTCCGCGTTCAGGTAGTCCAGCGCCGAGCACAGGCCGCGATCCAGCTGGACCAGCGTGAACGGCTTGGGCAGGATGGCCATGGCGCCGGCCTGGCGAATGGCATCCAGCTGTTGCGGCCGCGTTTCGCTGGAGATCAGCACAAAGGGCATCTCGCGCAGATCTTCGTCGGCGCGCATGCTTACCACCAGATCGGCGCCGGTCATATCCGGCAGGTACATTGCACTCACCACGATGTCCGGACGCGGCACCGCGCGCATACAGGCCAGTGCGGCGGCACCATCGGTACAGATCGTCACTCTTTCGATACCCAACTGCTGCAGGTAGCCTTGGATGATGGTGCCCTGCGGGCGCGACGGTTCGACCAGGCAAACGGTCAGATGGTGCAGATCAAACATTGTGTCTCTGTCCTGTAGCTATCTACCCGTCAGCATACCGACAAAGCCGACGCCGGCTAATGCCAACACCGCATAAAAGCACATTTATTAAAAAGCCAATGCTTAACAGTGCGGCTTTTACACCACCGCCGCCTGCTGTTCCAGCCACTGGCAAAAGGCGTGGATCGCACCATCGTCCAGCGCCGCGCGCGGCGCGATCCAGCAGTAATCGCGCACAGGCACCACCGGTGCGGCCAACGGTGCCACCAGCTGGCCGCCATCCAGCGCCTGCTGCGCCATTGGCAACGGCCCCAACACCACCCCCAACCCATCGATCGCCGCTTGCAGCGCCAGCGAAAAGCGGTCGAAATGCAGACTACTGGCCGGCTTCAGATCCGGCACCCCGGCCAGGGTGAACCAGCGCTGCCAGGCGGTCGGACGGGTATCGGCATACAGCAGCGTGTGTCGCGCCAGATCGGCAGCAGTCTGCAGCGGGTTGGCCGCCTGCAGCGCCGGGCTGCACAGCGGCAGCTCCCACTCTTTCATGAACGGCTTGGCAATATGTCCAGGCCAGTCGCCCGGGCCACGGCGAATGGCGATATCGAACGGCGCCTCTAGCCGGCTGATGTCGCGATCGGAGGTCACCAGGTGCAGATCAATGTCCGGATACTGCGCCCGGAAGCTGGCCAGCCGCGGCAGCAGCCAGAACATGGCCAGCGTGGGCGTGGAGTTGATCGACAGCCGGCGCTGGCGGTCCGGCTGCAGCAGCTGCGAGGTGGCGTTGGCAATCAGATCCAGCCCATCCTGAATCTGCACCAGATAGCGCCAGCCGGTCTCGGTCAGCTTGACGCGCCCGCTGGCACGCTCGAACAGCGGCACATCCAGCCATTCTTCCAGCTGCTTGATCTGCTTGCTCACAGCACCATGGGTAACGTGCAACTCGTTGGCCGCCGCAGAAAAGCTTTCCAGCCTTGCTGCCGCCTCGAAAATACGCAATGCATTGAGAGGGGGGTAAGTGCTCATGATGTGATTTTAACTCACAGCCAGTGTTTCGATTACTCGTTTGTGCTCACCTGTGCTTGCGCGTAATCTTCCTGTAGTCACCACCGGGTAGAACCATAGCGTCCCCGGGTGGCTGTCGCAGACACCCCGCTGCCGACAGACTTGTTGCAAACAACCCAAGCACAAAGGTCCCGAGCCATGCTACAAGCTTACCGCCAACACGTTGCAGAGCGCGCTGCACTAGGCATTCCGCCGCTGCCGCTGAACGCCAAACAGGTTGAAGAACTGGTTGAACTCCTGAAGAACCCGCCGGCCGGCGAAGAGGAGACCCTGGTTGAGCTGATTACCCACCGTGTTCCGCCGGGCGTGGACGATGCCGCCAAGGTAAAAGCCTCCTTCCTGGCCGCCGTTGCCGAAGGCAGCGTGAAGTCGCCGCTGATCTCCCGTGCCAAGGCCACCGAACTGCTCGGCACCATGCTGGGCGGCTACAACGTCAAGCCGCTGATCGACCTGCTGGCCGATACCGAAGTCGGCGCCGTCGCAGCCGAAGGCCTGAAGAAAACCCTGCTGGTATTCGACTTCTTCCACGACGTGCAAGTACTTGCCGAAGGCGGTAATGCCAATGCCAAGGCCGTGCTGCAAAGCTGGGCCGACGCCGAATGGTTCACCAGCCGTCCGGAAGTGGCGCAGAAAATCACCGTCACCGTATTCAAGGTGCCGGGCGAAACCAACACCGACGACCTGTCGCCGGCACCGGATGCCTGGTCCCGCCCGGACATCCCGCTGCACTACCTGGCGATGCTGAAGAACACCCGCCCGGACGCGGCCTTCACGCCGGAAGAAGACGGCAAGCGCGGCCCGATGCAATTCATCGAAGATCTGAAGCAAAAAGGCAACCTGGTTGCCTACGTCGGCGACGTGGTCGGCACCGGTTCCTCGCGTAAGTCCGCCACCAACTCGGTGGTATGGGCCACCGGCCAGGACATCCCATTCGTGCCGAACAAGCGCTTTGGCGGCGTAACCCTGGGCGGCAAGATCGCGCCGATCTTCTTCAACACCCAGGAAGACTCCGGCTCGCTGCCGATCGAAGTGGACGTTTCCAAGCTGGAAATGGGCGATGTGATCGACATCTACCCGTACGACGGCAAGATCGAAAAAGACAGCCAACTGGTTGAGAAATTCAGCCTCAAATCCGACGTGCTGCTGGACGAAGTCCGCGCCGGTGGCCGTATCAACCTGATCATCGGCCGTGGCCTGACCGCCAAGGCACGCGAAGCGCTGGGTCTGCCGGCCTCCACCGAATTCCGCCTGCCGAAAGATCCGGTAGACAGCGGCAAGGGCTTCTCGCTGGCACAGAAAATGGTTGGCCGCGCCTGTGGCCTGCCGGAAGGCAAGGGCGTGCGCCCGGGCACTTACTGTGAACCGCGCATGACCACCGTTGGCTCGCAGGACACCACCGGCCCGATGACCCGCGACGAACTGAAAGACCTGGCCTGCCTCGGCTTCTCCGCCGATCTGGTGATGCAGTCCTTCTGCCACACCGCCGCCTACCCGAAACCGGTAGACGTGAAGATGCACAAAGAGCTGCCAGCCTTCATCAGCAACCGTGGCGGTGTGGCACTGCGCCCGGGCGACGGCGTGATCCACAGCTGGCTGAACCGCCTGCTGCTGCCGGATACAGTCGGCACCGGTGGCGACTCGCACACCCGCTTCCCGATCGGCATCTCCTTCCCGGCCGGCTCCGGCCTGGTAGCGTTTGCCGCCGCCACCGGCGTAATGCCGCTGGACATGCCGGAATCGGTACTGGTGCGCTTCAAGGGTGAACTGCAGCCGGGCGTGACCCTGCGCGATCTGGTTAACGCCATCCCGCTGTACGCCATCAAGCAGGGCCTGCTGACCGTGGCCAAGGCCGGCAAGAAGAACATCTTCTCCGGTCGCGTGCTGGAAATCGAAGGCCTGCCGAATCTGAAAGTGGAACAGGCATTCGAGCTGTCCGATGCCTCCGCCGAGCGCTCCGCCGCCGGCTGCACCGTGCACCTGAACAAGGCACCGATCGCCGAATACATGCGCTCCAACATCACTCTGATGAAGACCATGATCGCCGACGGTTACGCCGATGCCCGCACGCTGGAACGCCGCATCAAGAAGATGGAAGAGTGGATCGCCAATGGCGAACTGCTACAGGCCGATGCCGATGCCGAGTACGCCGCGGTGATCGAAATCGATCTGGCCGACGTGAAAGAGCCGATCGTGGCCTGCCCGAACGACCCGGACGATGTGAAGTTCATGTCCGAAGTGGCCGGCACCAAGATCGACGAAGTATTCATCGGCTCCTGCATGACCAACATCGGCCACTTCCGTGCCGCTTCCAAACTGCTGGAAGGCAAGCGCGACCTGCCGGTAAAACTGTGGCTGGCCCCGCCGACCAAGATGGATGCACAGCAGCTGACCGACGAAGGTCACTACGGCGTATTCGGCATGGCTGGTGCGCGCACCGAAATGCCGGGCTGCTCGCTGTGCATGGGCAACCAGGCACAGGTACGCGAAGGTGCCACCGTGATGTCCACCTCGACCCGTAACTTCCCGAACCGTCTGGGCAAGAACACCAACGTGTTCCTGGGCTCCGCCGAACTGGCCGCCATCTGCTCCAAGCTGGGCAAGATTCCGACCGTGGAAGAGTACAAGGCCAACATCGGCATCATCAACGAGAAGGGGGCCGAGGTTTACAAGTACCTGAACTTCGACCAGATCAAGGACTACCAGGACATCGCCGACACCGTAAAGGTGTAAGCGCCCCGGCTCCAACGACAAACGCCGCAGTGATCTGCGGCGTTTTTTTATGCCCTGCGGCCAAGCTGTCAAACACTGCTAACTGCGCCGTGCCGCCGGCCTTTTCTCCTGGTACATGCGGCCATCGGCAAAGCGTAGCAAGGCACCGGCGTCGCCCCCATCCTGCGGGTAGCTGGCCACACCGATACTGGCGGACACCCGATAATGATGACGGCCGTCACGCACCGGGCGTTCGATCTGCGCCAACACCTCCTGCTGCAGGCGCAGCAGATTGCGCCCCGGCGCCAGACCGGGCAACAGCAGCACGAATTCGTCGCCCCCAACCCTGGCCACGGTATCCGAGCTGCGCAGCATTCGCTGCAAACGGTCGGCAATCGCCATCAGCACCTTGTCGCCGGCATCGTGACCATGATGGTCGTTAACCTGCTTGAAGTGATCCAGATCGATAAACAGCAGGCTGAACGACTGCTGCAGGCGCTCACAGCGCCGGATTTCCTGCGTCAGCCGGTCGAACAGCAGCACGCGGTTGACACAGCCGGTCAGGCCGTCGTGCGATGCCTGGTACAGGATCAGCTGCTGCGACTCCTTGGCCTCGGTCACATCCATCAACACGCCGAACAGCAATGGGCCATCATCCCGCTCCACCAATTGCGCTCGCAGTGATAGCCAGCTGACGCGGTCCTCCTGCTGCCGCAGCCGCACCTCCTGCTGCAGTTCGCCACTTTCGTACAAGCAGCTGGCAAAGGCCTTGCGCCAACGCTGGCGGTCTTCCACCACCATGCGCCGCTCCACCTCGCTCAGCGGCAAGTGCTGCCGCGGCAACTCCAGCAGCGCACAAGCCTCGGCTGACAGCGTCACCCAGCCGCTGCGCGGCGAATAACTCCAATGCCCCAGCCGCGCCACCTGCCCGGCCAGCCGCAGCCAGTCCAGCTGTTCTTCCAGAATGCGATAGGACAGCGACAGCTCGTCTGCGGCCAACTTGCGCTCCAGCACCGCCCCGGTCCAGCGCGCCAGATGGCGCACAAACTGCGCATCTGCCTCGGTAAACGGGGCGTGCGGCGGCACGGCACAGAACGCCAGCGTGCCGTAGCACTGCCCGTCCACTTCCAGCGGCACACCGATGTAGCTGCGAATACCGGTTTGCTGATAGCAACCACTGTGCGCCAGGGTGCTCTCCAGCACGTCGTGCAACGCCAACAGGCCCTCGCTGCGCAAAGTCTGCTCGCAGTAAGCCAGCTCCAGCGGCAGGGTCATGCCATGGTTGAGCAATTGCGGCGCGCTATGGGCAACCACCTCAAGTTGCGCGCCATTGCGGCGCAGCACCAGCCCCATCTCCATGCCCAGCGCCTCGGCCGCCTGTGCCAATGCCTGATCCAGCCGCCGTACGCGGTTTTTTTCCGCCAGACTGGAAAGCGCCGACAGTACCGACAGATACTGCTCGCGCTGGCGCCGCTCACGCTCCTGCTGCAGTACCGGCGCCAGATCCAGCACCCGGCACAGTTGCAGACCACCCACTGCCGGCTGCAACTGCACCCCCAGCGTCAGCTCACCCACGTGCAACTGCGCCAGATCGAGTGGAGCACACCAGTCCCGCAACAGCGGACCAGACAGCAACGCCGGCAACGGTTGCCCCGCCGACAACGTCTCGCCCAAAAGCAAACTGGCCGGCGGGTTGCGATGGCGAACGACACCATGCGCATCCAGCACCAGCCAGCATTGCTCCGTCTGTTCCAGGCTTGCGATCAAGCCATCGTCCACATGAAACTGCATAGCCATAGCCGCTCGAATTTTTGCCACATGCTACGCAGACAAAAGCGGCAGAACAATGCCTATTTCATAAAAACGCCAGCAGTTTCAATACAACTGTGGCAAAGATGCCCGCCACGATGTCATCCAGCATGACACCAAAACCGCCATGCACCTTTGCATCCAGCCAGCGGATGGGCCACGGCTTGATAATGTCGAAACCGCGGAAGGCAACGAAGGCGGCCAACCATGCCAGCGGTGTCGCCGGCACAAACGCCAGCACCAGCAGCATGGCGACGATTTCATCCCACACGATATGACCACTGTCCGCCACCCCCAGCGCGCGGCCGGTGACCTCGCACACGTACACGCCAAGCACAAACAGCGGCAGCGACAGCAGCGCAAGCCAGATGCCACCCAGACCCAGCTGCAGCAGCCCCCAGGCCAGCGGCAATGCCGCCAGTGTGCCCCAGGTCCCTGGCGCCGGCGTAATCAGCCCGCTACCGAAACCCAACGCCAGAAAATGCGCCGGGCTGGCCAGCAGAAAGTGTCGATCCGGCTTAGACAAAGTGGTCATAACCCAGCCTTTCCAGCTGCACGGCACTGCCGTCGCCTGCCAGCAGGCGCAGACCCGGCACCATGCTGATGCGGCCAACCTTGCAGACCATGACGCCAGCGGCAGCGGCAGCTGCCTCCACGGCGGCTGCGCGCTCCGGCGCCGCGGTAAAGCACAGCTCGTAATCGTCACCACCGGCGGCGATGCAGGGCAACAGCTGCGCGCGCAATGGCTGCAGCGCCGGATGGGCGGGCAATGCATCCAGCCACACCTCGGCTCCGCAGTGCGAGCGCGCCAGGATATGACTCAAGTCAGCGGCAAACCCATCGGACACATCCAGCGCGGCATGGGCAATACCCAGCAACAGCTTGCCCAGTGACACCCGCGGCTGCGGCCGCTCCAGTTGCCGCAGGCAGTCCGCCGGCAGCGTGACACCCGGCAACTTGCCCAGCCGCTGCTGCAGCGCAGCGGCGGCCAACCCCAGCTGGCCGGACACCCATATATCATCACCGGCACGTGCGCCATCGCGGCGCAGCGCCTGCCCTTGCGGGGTTTCACCCATGATGGTGACCGACAGTGTCAACGGGCCGCGAGTGGTGTCGCCCCCCACCACGCCGACACCGTGCGCGGCGGCCAGCGTGAAAAAGCCGCGCGCGAAGGCCGCCACCCAGGTCTCGTCCAGCTGCGGCAAGGCCAGCGCCAGTAAGGCCCAGCGTGGCGTGGCGCCCATGGCTGCCATATCGGACAGATTCACCGCCAGAGCCTTGTGGCCCAGCGCCTCCGGATCGACGTCGGCAAAAAAATGGCGGCCGGACACCAGCATGTCGGCAGAAACATGTAGATCATGGCCGGCTGTCGGCCGCAGGATGGCCGCATCATCCCCCACCCCCAGCACCGCACCCGGCGTGCCATGGGTGAAATAGCGGCGAATCAGATCGAACTCGTTCATCACTACCTCAGACTATCGAGCAAAGCGTAACGTCACTTGCAGGCTGCCCACCACTGCGGGTCTCACTACGTCAGACTTCAGCGCCGCACCGCACATATGACAAGGCCCGGCGTTGCCGGGCCTTGTCCTGCCATGCCGCCAACGTTGGCCGCAAGCAGCGGTACATCACGCTTCGACGGCAGCGCGCTTATGCGCCCTGACGACGAGTGCGGATGGCTTGCACTTCGTCAGCGCGCACTTCTGCGGCCAATTTGTCCAGCACACCGTTAACGAACTTGTGGCCGTCGGTGCCACCAAACGTCTTGGCGATCTCGATAGCCTCGTTGATGATCACCGGGCACGGGGTCTGCGGGTGTGCGGTCAGCTCGAACGCAGCCATCAGCATGATGGCGCGTTCCACCGGGCTGACTTCTGCGGCATCGCGATCGTAGAACGGCACCAGCAGCTTGGACAGATGCGCGGAATCGTTCAGCACGCCAAACAGGATTTCGCGGAACAGGGCCTCATCGGCCTTGGGGAAGTAATCGTTTTCGCGCAGGTGCTTTTCGATCAGCGAAGCCGGACGGTCGGCATTCAGCTGCCACTCGTAAATACCCTGAACGGCATATTCACGGGCACGGCGACGGGCGGTTTTCATTACGGCAATTCCTTCGGTAAAGAGCAGGCGCTGCCTGGTCAGGCGCGCAGGGCTTTGTGCAGATTGACCATTTCGATCGCCACCTGCGCCGCTTCACGCCCTTTGACCGTCATGCGCACTTCGGCTTGCTCGTCGGTTTCGGTGGTGAGAATGGCGTTGGCAATCGGAATGTTGAAATCCAGGCCGACACGGGTAATGCCCGCGCCGGATTCATTGGATACCAGCTCGAAGTGATAGGTCTCGCCGCGAATCACCGCGCCCAGCGCGATCAAGGCATCGAAACGGCCGGACTTGGCCATGGTTTGCAGTACCAGCGGCGCTTCCAGCGCCCCCGGCACGGTAGCCAGAGTAATGTCGCCGGCTGCCACGCCCAAGTTAACCAGCTCGGCCAGGCAGGCATCACGCAGGCCATGGCAGACGTTTTCGTTGAAACGACCCATGACCACGCCGATTTTCAGACCCTTACCAAAAACATCGGGGGCGATAGTGTTGACCTGATCCAGCATGCGGCAGCTCCTCGCGGCAAAAACCAATCACAAAAGGGGTCTATTCTAATCCAAATCGATGTGCACGTGTTCCGGCTGTGCAAAGCCGGTCACTTCCAGCTCGAAGCCAGTCATCGACGGCAGATTCACCGGCGACGCCATCAGCTTCATCTTGCCCACGCCCAGCGCACGCAGCATTTGCGCACCGATGCCGAAGGTCTTGCTGTCCCAGCGTGCACGCACACCGCTATCCACCTTTTCCGGCAGCGCACGCGCCAAGAGGTCGGTACCGGATTCCGGGCGGTGCAACAGGATCACCACGCCGCAGCCCTGCTCGGCGATTTCTTCCAGTGCGCCTGGCACGGTCCAGCTGTGCTGGCCCGCCATCGGGTCCAGGATGTCCATCACCGACAATGGTTCGTGCACGCGAACCAACGTTTCCCGCTCGGCATCCGGCTGTCCGCTGACCAGGGCCAGATGGGTGGCACGGGTCAGCACATCCTGGAACACATGCAGGCGGAAGGTACCGAACGGGGTGTCCACCGAGCGCTGGCCCACTTCTTCCACAAAGCATTCGGTACGGCTGCGATGGTGGATCAGGTCGGCGATGGTACCCACCTTCAGGCCATGCAGTTGCGCGAACTCCAGCAGCTCCGGCAGGCGCGCCATGGTGCCGTCGTCGTTCATGATTTCGCAGATCACCGATGCTGGTTCCAGCCCGGCCAGGCGCGACAGGTCGCAGCCGGCCTCGGTATGACCGGCACGCACCAGCACACCGCCCTTTTGCGCCTTGAGCGGGAACACATGTCCCGGCTGCACGATATCGGTCGGGCGGGCATCGCGCGCCACCGCCACCAGCGTGGTATGCGCGCGATCGGCGGCGGAGATGCCGGTAGTGACACCCTCGGCGGCCTCGATCGACACCGTGAAGTTGGTGCCGAAGCTGGTGCCGTTGTTGCTGGCCATCATCGGCAGGTTCAACTGTTTGCAGCGCTCTTCGGTCAGGGTAAGGCAGATCAGGCCGCGGCCATGCTTGGCCATGAAGTTGATCGCCTCCGGCGTCACGTGCTCGGCAGCCATCACCAGATCGCCTTCGTTCTCGCGGTCTTCGGCGTCCATCAGCACCACCATCTTGCCGGCCTTGATGTCGGCGATGATGTCCTGGATCGGGGAAATAGTCATTGTGTTGCCCTCTTTGTCCGTTTGTTGGTTCACGGCCCGCTGCACCAGATGATAGAGATCGGCGGCGGCCAGTCGTGCCCGGTTCAATTCCAGTCGGGTAAAAGTCACCATGCCGTCTTCGATGAAGCAGCCGGAACGACTGCCGGCATGGCGCCGAAAGATTGTTTCCACCACCTGCCGACTGATGGCGAACAGCGCCTGATCCAGCAGCGGGTTATAGGTAATGTGATCCCAGCACACATCGGCATGCCCCATGCCGGTGATGCGCACGGCGACAAACGGCTGCTGCTGTTCGCGACAATGCTGCTGCCACGCGTTTTCCTGTACCAGCCCACGCGCCGAATCCGGAATCTCGACAAACAGCGTCACCGCGTCACTGCCCTGCCCGTGCGGCCAACACGCGCTCCACGGTATCGACAATCGCCTGCGTCTGCGGATCGATCTCGATATTCACTACATCGCCGGTCTGGCGCACGCCCATTAGCGTGCGTTGCAGCGTCTCTGGAATCAGGTGCACGCAGAAAGTATCGCCCTGCACGTCACCAATGGTCAGGCTGCAGCCATCAATGCCGATATAGCCCTTTTTCAGCACATATTTGCTGAGTTCTGCCGGCAGACGGAACCACAACGTACGATTGTCCGGGGTGATGATCACCTCGCTCACCGTGGCGGTACACATGATGTGACCGGACATGGCATGACCGCCGATGTCGTCGCCAAAGCGCGCGGCGCGTTCCACGTTGACGCTGTCACCCACCTTTACCGCGCCCAGATTGGTCAGACGCAGTGTCTCGGCCATCAGGTCGAACGCCACCACATTGCCGTCGATGCGCGTCACCGTCAGGCAGCAGCCGTTGTGCGCCACCGAGGCGCCGATCTGCAAGCCGGGCAACAGCTCGGCGGGCAAGGCTACCTGGTGGGTGCGAAACCCCGGTCTTTCCTCGATGGCCACCACTGGCGCCATTCCCTGCACGATACCGGTAAACATCGGCTGATCTCCGTTGCGGCAAAGCAGCAATTGTAGCGCGGCGCACGGCAAATGCCGACCCTGCCGGCATCAAGGTTGGCCGCATGGCGGCGACAACGGCATGGCGCGTTGCGGCGACAAGGCAGCGCCCCTCTACGCCGCGGGCAAACTCAAGTACAATCTGCTGTTTTTCCCGCATTTTTTACCCGACCCGAGCCATGTCCGCCGAATTGACCCGTATTGCCGCCGAAGTTGCGCAACGCCGCACCTTCGCCATCATCTCCCACCCTGACGCCGGTAAGACCACGCTGACCGAAAAACTGCTGCTGTTCTCCGGCGCCATCCAGATGGCCGGCACGGTGAAAGGCAAGAAAGGCGGCAAGTTCGCCACCTCCGACTGGATGGAAATCGAAAAGCAGCGCGGCATCTCGGTGGCATCGTCGGTGATGCAGTTCGACTACCGCGACCACACCGTCAACCTGCTGGACACTCCGGGTCACCAGGACTTCTCCGAAGATACCTACCGCGTGCTGACCGCGGTGGACAGCGCCCTGATGGTGATCGACGCCGCCAAGGGCGTGGAAGAACAGACCATCAAGCTGCTAAACGTCTGCCGCCTGCGCAACACCCCCATCGTTACCTTCATGAACAAGTACGACCGTGAAGTGCGCGATTCGCTAGAGCTGCTGGACGAAGTCGAAAGCATCCTGAAAATCCGCTGCGCACCGATCACCTGGCCGATCGGCATGGGCAAATCGTTCCGCGGCGTGTACAGCCTGTTGTCGGACGAGGTGATCCTGTTCGAAGCCGGTAGCGAGAAGCTGATCAGCGACATCGAGATCATCAAGGGTATCGACAATCCGCGCCTGGACGAACTGTTCCCGCTGGAAATGGAACAGCTACGCATGGAGATCGAACTGGTGAAAGGCGCCTCCAACGAGTGGAACCTGGCAGAGTTCCAGGCCGGCGAACTGACCCCGGTGTTCTTCGGCTCCGCCATCAACAACTTCGGCGTGCGCGAAATCCTCGATGCGCTGATCAACTGGGCGCCGGCGCCGCAGCTGCGCGATGCCACCCTGCGCGAAGTAGACCCGACGGAAGAAAAATTCTCCGGCTTCGTGTTCAAGATCCAGGCCAATATGGACCCGAAGCACCGCGACCGCATCGCCTTCCTGCGCGTGTGCTCCGGCCGCTTCGAGCGCGGCATGAAGATGAAGCACCTGCGCCTGAATCGTGACATCGCCGCCAGCTCGGTGGTGACCTTCATGTCGCACGACCGCGAGATCGTGGAAGAAGCGTTTGCCGGCGACATCATCGGCATCCCCAACCACGGCAACATCCAGATCGGCGACAGCTTCTCCGAAGGCGAAGAGCTGGCCTTTACCGGCATTCCGTTCTTTGCGCCGGAACTGTTCCGCAGCGTACGCATCAAGAACCCGCTGAAGCTCAAGCAGCTGCAAAAGGGTCTGCAACAGCTGGGCGAGGAAGGCGCGGTGCAGGTGTTCAAGCCGCATAGCGGCGGCGACCTGATTCTGGGCGCGGTGGGCGTGCTGCAGTTCGAGGTGGTTGCCTCCAGGTTGGCCGCAGAGTACGGCGTGGACGCAGTGTTCGAATCGTGCAACATCTGGTCGGCGCGCTGGTTCAGCTGCGACGAGCGCAAAAAGCTCGGCGATTTTACCGACGCGCTGGTGATGAACATCGCCACCGACGCCGGCGGCAATCTCGCCTACCTGGCACCGAACCGCGTCAACCTGGCGCTGACGCAGGAACGCTGGCCGGACATCGTGTTCCACGAAACCCGCGAACACGCAGTGAAACTCAACGACTGATAAGGAGTGCCGATGCCCGCCTGGTTTGCCCAACTGCTGCACGAATACGGTACCGACATCGCCCGCACCGGCGTGCTGATCGTGGTACTGCTGCTGGTGCACAGCAGCATCGTGCGCACCATTGCGGCCAACCCGCGGGTGCCGGTGGAAACCCGCCGCCGCTGGACGGTAAACCTGCGCAACGCCATGATCATCATCGGCCTGGCCGGCATGGTGGTGATCTGGGCGCGCGAGCTGCAGACCATCGCGCTGTCGATGGTGGCGTTCGCCGCCGCGCTGGTGGTGGCCACCAAGGAACTGCTGATGTGCCTGGGCGGCGGCCTGGTGCGCTCGCTGGGCAACACCTATCAGCTGGGCGACATCATCGAGATCGGCACCCTGCGCGGCCGGGTGATGGACATCACCATGCTGTCCACTACGGTGCTGGAAATCGGCCCGCGCCACGATGCGCACCAGATCACCGGCCGCATGCTGAGCTTTCCCAACAGCATGCTACTCACCCAGCCGGTGGCGCGCGAGAACTTCACCGGCGATTACGTGATGCACATCCTCACCATCCCGCTGCCGTACAGCCTGAAGCCGGCCAAGGCGGAGCGGGTGTTGCAGGACATCGCCGACGAGGTGTGCGCCCCCTACCTGGAAGGCGCCCGCGCCCACATGGCGATGCTGGAAAGCAAGCTGCTGCTGGATACACCATCGGTGACGCCGCGCATCTCGCTGCAGCCGGCCAGCGAAAAAGAATACCGCGCCATCCTGCGCTACGCGGTGCCACCGCGTGAGCGCCAGCGCGTGGAGCAGGCCATTCTGCACCGCTTCCTGTTTGCCTGCTTCCCGGAAGCCGATGCGCCCCACCCCGACACTCACGCCGATACGCCCTGACCATGTCCAAGCCCCGGATCAAGACTTACGACCGCATCGTTGAGGAAAGCCTGGTGCTGTTCAACGAGCACGGCGAACGCAGCATCACCACCAACCACATCGCCGCCCACCTGGGCATCAGCCCCGGCAATCTGTACTACCACTTCCGCAACAAAGAAGAGATCGTCCACCAGATCTTCCAGCTGTACCGCCGCTTCATCACCGAGCGACTGGCGGTGCCGCAGCATCGCAGCATGGAGGTCACCGATCTGGTGAACTACCTGGAAACCGCCTTCGAGGCGATGTGGCGCTTCCGCTTCATGTTCTACGATCTGCCGGGGCTGATGGCGCGCAACCCACAGCTGCAGACCGATTACCAGCAGTTCGTCCATAGCGAGCTGACAGACATCCTGGAGGGCCACTTCCGCGAGTTCATCCGCCTAGGACTACTGCGCATGTCGCTGGACGATATCGCACCGGTGTCGGTCAATATCTGGCTGGTGGTGAAGTTCTGGTTCGCCTTCGAGCAGACCGCGCGCCCCAAGGCGCCGATCACCGAGGCGTCCGGCCACCGCGGCGTGCGTCAGGTGCTGGCACTGCTCAAGCCCTACGTCACCCCGGAATTCCTGCCGGCCTTCCACGCGCTACAGGAACGCCACCCGGCCAGCTGAACCTGCGGCCAACGTTGGCCGCAAGCCCAAAAAAAGCCCCGCAGTGCGGGGCTTTTTGCTGTCCGACACCGGATACCCGGCGCTTACATGGTTTCCAGCACGGCGATACCCAGCAGGCCCAGACCGGTCTGCAGCGTCTTGGCAGTGGCGGCGGCCAGCTGCAGGCGGCTCTGACGCACGTCACCTTCGCTCTTCAGGATCGGGCAGGCTTCGTAGAAGCGCGAGAACAGCGTGGCCACGTTGTACAGATAGCTGCACAGATGATGCGGCTGGCTGCTGTCGGCCACGGCGAACACCACATCTTCGAACTGCGCCAGCGCCACAGCCAGCTGCTTTTCCGCCGGCTCGGTAATCAGCACGCGGGCAGCCGGGTTGAAATCGTCGGCCTTGCGGAACACGCTCTGCACGCGGGTGTAGGCGTACTGCAGGTACGGCGCAGTATTGCCTTCGAAGCTGAGCATGGAATCCCAGTCGAAGATGTAGTCGGTATTGCGGCTCTTGCTCAGGTCGGCGTACTTCAGTGCGCCGATGCCCACCGCCTCGGCAATCTGGCGGCGCTCGGCCTCGGCCAGATCAGGGTTCTTGCTGCTGACCAGCTGATAAGCGCGGGAGATCGCCTCGTCCAGCAGCTCCACCAGCTTGATGTTCTCGCCGGAGCGGGTTTTCAGCGGCTTGCCGTCCGGGCCCATGATGGTGCCATGGCCGATGTGTTCGAAATCGGCCCCCTCCGGCAGCCAGCCGGCCTTGCGCGCGGTGGTAAACAGCTGCTGGAAGTGCAGGCTCTGGCGCGAGTCCACCACGTACAGCGCACGGTCCAGCCCCAGCGTGCCGACGCGGAAGCGGATGGCGCCCAGGTCGGTGGTGGCGTACAGGTAACCACCGCCCTGCTTCTGCACGATGAACGCCGCCGGCTCGCCTTCCTTGTTCTTGAACTCGTCGAGGAACACCACCTGCGCGCCCTGGTCCTCGGTGAGCAGTCCCTTCTCGCGCAGCTCGTTCACCAGCACCGGCAGGTCGTCGTTGTAGAAGCTCTCGCCGCGCACGTCGCCGTCGTTCAGCAGCAGGCCCAGCTTCTGGTAGATGGCGTTGCAGTGTGCCAGCGACAGCGCCACGAACTGGTGCCACAGCTCCAACACTTCGGCATCGCCAGACTGCAGTTTCACCACGTAGTCGCGGGCCAGATCGGCAAACGCCGGGTCTTCGTCGAAGCGTTTCTTGGAGTGCTTGTAGAACACGTCCAGGTCTTTCAGCTCGAAATCGGCCTCGCCCGCGGCACGGGATTCCACCATGTGCGCCACCAGCATGCCGAACTGGGTGCCCCAGTCGCCGACATGGTTCTGGCGAATCACGTCATGGCCGATGAAGCTGTTCACGCGCACCAGCGCATCGCCGATGATGCCACCGCGCAGGTGGCCGATGTGCATTTCCTTGGCCAGGTTCACCGAGGAATACTCCACCATCACCTTCTTGCTGGCGGCCTTGGTGATACCCAGCGCGTCGTCGGCCAGCGCGGCCTCGACACGGCCGGCCAGAAAGGCCGGATCCAGATGAATATTGATGAAGCCCGGGCCGGCGATCTCCACCTTGTCGGCGATACCGGCCAGATCCAGCTTGGCGATTACCTGCTCGGCCAGTGCGCGCGGATTGGTTTTCAGCGCCTTGGCCGCGCCCATTACACCGTTGGCCTGATAGTCGCCGAATTCCGGCTTGGATGCGGGTTGTACCACCGCCGGAGCGTCCGGCGCACCGGCAGCTGCCAGCGCGGCAGCGACACGGTCGTTGATCAGTTGCTGAATGGTCATGGGGCCTCTGGAAAATCAAAGCCGGACGCTGCGGGCGTCCGGCGTGAATGCAATGCAGCAATTTTACGGCCAAAGCGGGCTGCGGCCAACCTTGAATGTGCCGCGGCCGCTATCAGCCGGCAGCAAAAAGCCGCGCCAGGGCGCGGCTTTGCTAGCAACCCAACCGGGGCGGCTTAGAGCAGGCGCGCCAGCAGCGCCTTTTCCATGCCGGCCATGTCCGGAATTCGTACCTTGAAGCCGTTACCGGACGCCACTTCGATGGCCTCGCCATTGCGGGTCATGGCGGTCAGTTCCACGGTGCGGTTGCCGCTGGGGTGGATGATTTCCACGCGGTCGCCGACGGCGAAGCGGTTTTTCACGTCGATCAGCGCCCAGCCATCGGCATCCACTTCCATCACGTCGCCGACGTACTGGCTCTGCTTGGCAATGGAGTGACCGGACAGGTAGTTCTGGTGCTCCTGCGTCTGGTGGCGCTCGAGGAAGCCCGGGGTGTAGCCACGGTTGGCGAGGCCTTCCAGCTCGGCCAGCAGGCTGTAGTCAAACGGGCGGCCGGCCACGGCATCGTCAATGGCGCGGCGGTAGGTCTGGGCGGTACGCGCCACGTAGTACAGGCTCTTGGTGCGGCCTTCGATCTTCAGCGAATCCACGCCGATCTTCACCAGCTTCTCTACCTGCTCTACCGCGCGCAGGTCCTTGGAGTTCATGATGTAGGTGCCATGCTCGTCCTCGATGATCGGCATCAGCTCGCCCGGACGGTTGGCTTCTTCGATCAGGTAGGTCTTGTCGGCCAGCGGGTGGCGCTGCTGGCTGCCGCAGGAGGAGAAGCTCTGGTTGGCTTCTTCCAGCGCCTTGCCAAAGTCGAAATCGATCTTCTGCGGCTTGACGTCACCAGCGTCGTCACCCTGGGTGTCGTGCACCTTGTAGTCCCAGCGGCAGGCGTTGGTACAGGTGCCCTGGTTCGGGTCGCGGTGGTTGAAGTAGCCGGACAGCAGGCAACGGCCGGAGTAGGCAATGCACAGCGCGCCGTGCACGAACACCTCCAGCTCCATGTCCGGGCATTCCTGGCGGATCTCGGCGATCTCGTCCAGGCTCAGCTCGCGCGACAGGATGATGCGTTCCACGCCCATCTTCTGCCAGAACTTCACCCCCATGTAGTTGGTGGTATTGGCCTGCACCGACAGGTGGATGGGCACATGCGGCCAACGTTCGCGCACCATCATAATCAGACCCGGATCGGCCATGATCAGCGCGTCCGGCTTCATCTCAATCACCGGCTCCATGTCCGACATGTAGGTCTTGATCTTGCTGTTGTGCGGCAGGATGTTGCTGGCCACAAACAGCTTCTTGCCGCGCGCATGCGCTTCTTCGATGCCGATGCGCAGTTCTTCCAGCTTGAAGTCATTGTTGCGCGCGCGCAGGGAGTAACGCGGCTGGCCGGCGTAGACGGCATCAGCGCCAAAGTCGTAGGCGGCACGCATCTTGTCCAGCGTACCGGCTGGCAGCAGCAGTTCGGGGGCTTTCATCGGTGGGTGGTCTTTCGCGTATTCAGTGGGTAAGACAGGACACTGGTAGCGGTGCCAGGTCCGGTTCGACAAAGCGGCGGCGCGCATTGTCGTCCTGCAATTTTTGCTCGGAGTAATGCTGGCCGAGCAGGCTGCGCGCATCGTGCAGCAAATCGGCGTTGGCCGCTACAAAGGCTTGCCAGTCCATCGCCTGGGCCGGGGCTTGCTCCAGCCGGCTGTAGATGATGGTGAGAAACGCCAGGGTAACGGTGTGGTGGTATTTTTGCGGCGCGCCCTTGGCCATGGCGTAGCGCGACAGTGCCCGCGCACAGCGTGCCGCCGCCTCGCGGGCGGTGTAGCTGCGACGATAGGCCCAGGCCGCCTGCAGGTGGGCCTGGTGATCGAACTGCTCTGCAGGCAGCGCGTGTGTTTCCAGCGCGCGCAGAAATGCCTGGTAATCCATGCGTGTCTCCGGGTACAAGACAAAACATAAAAGGCCCCGATCCGGAGCCTTTTACATGTGTTTTGTTGCGGTGCGATTATGCGCGCCACCCTGTGGGGCGTCAAGGACACCACCGGTCAACAACGCGACATTAAGCTGCTGTTTTTAATGCCATTTCAGCGACGCGGGTTTTTCAGCAGCGCCACCAGGCCCAGGAACTGGCCGGCGATGCCCAGCAGCATGCACAGCGAGGACAGCAGCTCCACCAGCCACGAGCCAGCGGCGGCCTGACGGCTGGCGGACGCCAGCATGAACAGCAGCGTTCCCGCTACCACCACGGCAATCGCCAGCCGGCGATTGCTCTTCATCTTGTCAAACAGCGCTTGCATCTGTGTCTTTCTCCCGACGTTCACGTGTCACGGTGAAGTCTTGCAACATGGTTAATTCCAAGGCACTGAAACCGGCATCGATACGCGCATCCCAGTTGTACGCGCCGCGCAGCTCGCCCACGCGGTAGTCGCACAGCAAGTCACGGAAGGTCGCCAGTGGCTCCAGCCCGCGTGCATCGCACAGCGTGGTAAACCAGTAATTGCCGGCGCGCACATGCCCCACTTCATCGCGCAGCACGATGTCCAGTACCGCAGCGGTTTCCAGGTCACCGATGCGGCGCAACTTGTCCTGCACCCCAGGCACGGCATCCAGCCCGCGCGCCTCCATCACCCGCGGTACCAGCGCCATGCGCACCAGCACATCGTGATCGGTCTTCTCCGCCATTTCCCACAGCGAATTGTGGGCGGGAAAATCGCCGTAGTCGAAGCCCAACGCCTGCAGCCGCGCACGCAGCAGCTGGAAGTGCTCGGCCTCTTCGGCGGCGATACGCAGCCAGTCGTCCACATAGCTGTCCGGCATGTCGCGAAAGCGCCAGGCGGCATCCAGCGCCAGGTTGATGGCGTTGAATTCGATATGGGCGATGGCATGCACCATCGCGGCGTGCCCTTCCGGGCTGCCCATCCGCCGCCGCGGCACGTCCGCCGGCCGCACCAGGGTTGGCCGCAACGGCCGCCCCGGCTCCGGCACCGGGTACAACGGCGCCGTCGCATCGCGCCGCAATGCACGCTGCTGCCAGCACGCATACAGCGCCTGCACCGCCGACGGTTTGTGATCGATATCCGTCGCCAGCAGCTGCTGCTCGATGGCCGGATATAGGGAAGCATCTGCATTCATGGGGCGGCATTGTACTGTGCCGGCAGCCAGCGGCACAGCCGGTGGCACGCTTGCGATTTGTCATTGCCAGCAAACTGCCATGATGCATAATTCAGCCACCAAAGACCTGAGGAGAACACCATGCTGTTCAACACCAGCCTGCTGGGCGAAGTGGATGTCGACGAGCAAAGCATCATCACTTTTGCCGATGGCCTGCCGGCATTCGAGCACTGCAAGCGTTTCAAGCTGTTTCACGATGCCGACTGCGACAGCCCGCGCGTGCACTGGCTGCAGTCGCTGGACGAGCCGGACGTGCTGTTCAGCGTGACCGAGCCGGGCAATCTGGGCATCCGCTACGAAGTACAGCTGGATGATACCGAAGTGGCCTCCTTGCAGCTGACCCGCCCGGAAGACGTCGGCGTGCTGCTGATCATCTATCGCGATGGCCAGGAAGACCCGCAACAGCCGCTGCTGACGCACCTGCGCGCCAATGTGCGCAATCCGCTGATCATCAACTTTGCCAAGCTGCAGGGGCTGCAGAAAACCAATCTGGATTGCGACATCGTGTTCCACAACCGCTGATCGCCAGCTGTCCAGACCACAGCGCACCGCGTCATCGCCGTGCGCTGTTTTCTTTCAGTGGCCACATCCCCGCGGCGGCGAATGTCAGCACCATCTTGCCGCATGGCAACCCTGCCGCGCCCCGATTTGGGTCGGCCATCTGCTGGCGACTTGGCATAAGCTGCCAAAAACTATCGAAATCTGGTCTACTTTTTGCTGAATTGCGACATTTTCCTCTTCCACTTACTGGATCGCCATGTCAGCAAAAAGTCTCTCCATGCCCCTGAGCGCTACGGAACAGCGCTGGCTCCCCTGGTTCGGCAAAAGCGGCAAACTGGCCATGCGCTGGAGCTGCGCCCTCAACCGCCACCGCTACGCCGCACTGGAGCAAGTATTCGGCAGCATTGCCGCCACCCGGGTGGACATTCTGCAGCGCTGGGCCACGGAACAATGGCAACAGCTGGAAAGCCTGGCAGCGCAGCAGCGGGCCGGCAATACGCTGGATGGCGCCGTGTTGGCGCGTCGCCGCCAGCTGGCGCCGGATTTCTCCGAGCTGTTCCTGCTCGATACCGGCGGCGTGGTGGTGGCATCCACCGCCGGCGGCCGCAGCGGCCAACGTCACAGCCAGCCGGCGGCACTGCAGCGCGGCCTGCACGCGCGCTTTCTGCACGGCCCCTACCGCGACATCGACACCGAACGCATCGGCCCGTCCAGCTCGCGCTTTCACGACGCTGTCACGCTGATGTTCTACCTGCCGCTGGGCGATGGCCGCTGCCTGTGCGGGCGGGTACCCAACGATGTGCTGGGCGATCTGATCCAGCGCGAAGCCGGACATATCTTTAATGAGTCCGGTGACAACTACCTGTTCATGGCACGCGCCGGCTTCGACCACAGCATCGCCCCTGGCACCGCGCTGTCGCGCTCGCGGTTTGAGGACAACACCTTTTCGCTGGGCGACAACCTGAAAGACGGCATCCGCACCGGCTTTGGCACCGTGCGCGTGCAGCAGCACACCGAGCTGGAGCTGACCTTCAACGATCCGGCTACCGGCCAGCTGCACCCGGGCGTGCGCGAAACCATCCGCCATGGCGACAACACCTATGTGCTCTACCCCGGCTATGCCGATTACCGCCATATCCCGGTAGTTGGCCGCGGCCTCACCTTCCAGCTGCCGGGTAGCGACGACATCTGGGGCATGATGTGCGAGGCCGATCTGGAAGAGGTGTATCGCAGCCGGCCGCTCAGCTACCGGCTGACCCGGCTGTACCTGCTGACTGCCATTCCGGCCGGGCTGGCCGGCTGGGCGCTGGACCAGTTTGTCGCGCTGCCGCCGGCGCTGTCGTTGTTCCTGTTCTGGCTGCTGCAGGGCTTGGGGGTGCTGGTGTTCTACCTGCTGGGCGCGCGCCAGGTCACCGACCGCGTCAGCTCGCTGATTCGTGCAGTGCGCAGCATTGCCGAGGGCGGCGGCGATCTGCGCCAGCGGCTGAACCGCAGTGATCGCCGCCCGGACGAGCTGACCACGCTGGCCAGCTGGTTCAACAGCTTTATCGATCAACTGGAATGCACCATCCGCCTGGTGCAGCACTCCTCGCGTGACATCTCGGTGGCCAACCTGCAGCTGCAGCATAGCCAGCAGGACACCACCGGCAGCGTGCTGAGCGTCGTCGCGCAGATGGCCGGCATGCTGGAACTGCTGGACAGCCAGCAGCGCCAGATCGACCACGCCAGCCACAGCGCCAGCGGCATCCGCGCCCAGCTGGCCTTGCTGGCGGAAGGTTCCGGCAAGCAGGTGGCGCTGATTCGCGAACGCTCCGAGGGCATCCGGCAATCGGTCAGCAGCTCGTCGCACACCTTGCGCCAGCTGCAGGACAGCGCGCGCGAAATCGGCCAGATCGTGGCGGTGATTCGCGACATTGCCGACCAGACCAATCTGCTGGCACTGAATGCCGCCATCGAAGCGGCCCGCGCCGGCGAATCCGGCCGTGGCTTTGCCGTGGTCGCCGACGAGGTGCGCAAGCTGGCGGACCGCACCGCCAGCGCCACGCTGCAGATCGGCGACATGATCGGCAGCATCCAGCAGCAGGCCACCGGCGCCGTCAGCAGCATGGACAACGGCATGCACGAGATGGAGGACGGCCTGCGGCTGGCGGAACACGCCGCCAGCGACAACGGCGATGCACAGCAGCTGATCGGCACCCTGGTGGCCTCCATCGACGGCATTGCCGCTGCCAGCCGCGCCTATGGCGAGAAGGTGCAGCAGGTCAACGCCGCCACCCACAGCATCAGCACGGTGCTGGATCACAGCCAGTACAGCAGCGAGCAGACCGCCACCGCCAGCCAGCGGCTGGCCGCGCTGATGACGCAGTTCAAGGTGGACTGATGCCAGGCACTGCGGCCAACCTGCCAGGTTGGCCGCATCCTTGTCGCATAACCCTACCTGCCGAACAGTTGCCATTCCCCTGCTTCGCGGCTATCTTCCAGACGCCTGTCTACTATACAAACCCGAGGCGCGCCCGCCGGCACGCCCAGGAGATGAACCGCGTGAGCAAAGAAAGCCCGAAGCAACATCCAGCCGACTACCGGGTACCGGTATCCGCCCGCATCCGCGAGCGACTGAAAGGCGCACAACGCCGTTTTCATGCCAATGACAATATTGCCGATTTCATCGAGCCGGGCGAGCTGGACGAGCTGCTGAACGAAGTCGAAGCCAAGATGCGCGACGTGCTGCAAAGCCTGGTGATCGACACCGAAAGCGACCACAACACCCAGGACACCGCCCGCCGCGTGGCCAAGATGTACCTGAATGAAGTGTTCCGCGGCCGCTATGTGCAGCAGCCGGCGGTAACCGAGTTCCCCAATGCCGAGCGCCTGAACGAGCTGATGATCGTCGGCCCGATCACCGTGCGCAGCGCCTGTTCGCACCACCTGTGCCCGATTCTGGGCCGGCTGTGGATCGGCGTGATGCCGAACGAGCACTCCAACCTGATCGGCTTGTCCAAGTATGCACGCATCGCCGAGTGGATCATGAATCGCCCGCAGATCCAGGAAGAAGCCGTGATCCAGCTGGCCAACACCCTGCAGGACAAGATGAATCCGGATGGCCTGGCCATCGTGATGGAAGCCGATCATTTCTGCATGCACTGGCGCGGCGTCAAGGACAGTAATTCGCAGATGGTGAATAGTGTGATGCGTGGCGTGTTCCTGACCAACCCGGATCTGCGCCGCGAATTCCTGTCCCTGCTGCCCAAGAAATAAGCCAGAGAGAAACCATCATGCTCGTTCGCCTGCTCTACGCCAGTCGCAGTGCCCAGCCGCACACCCAGGAACTGCTGGAGGCCATCCTGAGCCGCTCGCAGCAGCACAACCCCAGCCACGGCATCACCGGGGTGCTGTGCTACAGCGGCGATATTTTCATGCAAGTACTGGAAGGCGGCCGCAGCGAAGTCTCCGCCCTGTACAACCACATCGCCAGCGACCCGCGGCATCAGGATGTCGAGCTGCTGAGCTTCGAGGAAATCGGCGAGCGCCGCTTTGCCGGCTGGACCATGGGCCAAGTGAACCTGAACAAGGTCAATCCGTCGCTGCTGCTGCGCTATTCGGAAAAATCGCAGCTGGACCCGTTCTGCATGAGCGGCGGCAGCGCACTGGCGCTGCTGGAAGAGCTGATTGCCACTGCCTCCATCGTTGGTCGCAGCAGCCACTGACCCGGCGCCAGCCCGTAGCACCACGGCCCGCCAGCCACAAGCTGTCGGGCCGTGGTCATTTTATGGCCCATCATGTTGTAGTTTGCGGCATTGACACCACAGAGACAGACCAAAATGGCAACTGCATCATCGGCGAGGTGCCAGATAACAAACGGCTGTAATACAGTAGCAAAGTGTCAGGCATAGGGTGTGCTTGGAAATACCCGGCAACTGCCTTACCACTACTTCTGGTCGTTGAATGGAGAAGCCTCATGCGTCGCTTTAATCCCAGCCCCGAATACCTGCAAGTACGCGCCGAAGTGCGCAGCAACGAACTGGCCGGCAAGCCGATGCCGCGCACCACGCCCAAGGATGTGCGCAACGCCAACGCCCGGCGCGAGATAGAACGGCGGCGACTGGAGCGCGACGCCCGCGAATAAGCGCAACGAACAAGGCACCCCGAGGGGTGCCTTGTGCTTTTCCGGCTGGCGGTGTTCGCCGCCAATGGTGGGCTAACGCGCCAGCCGGCTCGCCAGCGCGACGTCCAGCCCGCGCAGGAACTGCTCCACCGCGCGGGTGTAGCCCGAGTCGGCGCCCAGCTGCTGATTGATGTCGCGATGCGACATGGCCAGCGGTAGTTGCTCTGCGCGTCCAGCCAACTGCCGTGCTCGTGTCACGAAGTTGGCCGCCTCGTCGCAGGGCCGATCCGGACGCTGCTGCGAACACACCGCCAGCAACGGCGGCACCGCCTGCTGCAGCTGCACCATCGGCGACAGCGCCGACCAGGCCGCTGGATCGCCGCCAAACGCCTGATCGTAGAAGCGGTAATGCGGCCGCTGCATCACCGCCGCCACATCGTAGACCGCACTATCCAGCGCCACCGTTCCCAGCCACGGCTGCACCCCGGCCTGTCGCTGCAATTCGCGCGAAGCGCTCAGCAGGCTCACCAGGTGGGCGCCGGCGGAATGCCCCATCAACACCAGCTTGCGGCCATCGCCACCCCAGCGCGCGGCCTCGCGCTGCACCCAGGCCAGCGCCGCCGCCACATCCTGCACCTGCTGCAAGGGCGTGGCCTGCGGCAGCAGCCGGTAATCGATCGCCACCAGCACCACGCCTCGCGGCACCCAGCGTTCGACCTTGTGCGCCACCACGGCGGCCGACTGCCGGCTACCACTGCGCCAGGCACCGCCATGCACCATGACGAGTACCGGCATGCCCTGCCCGCCCGCCTGCGGCCAATACACATCCAGCAGCTGCCGGGCATCCTGCCCGTAGGCCAGGCCAGCAACCCTGGCCACGTCCGCGCTGCGCAGCCGCCACGGCACCGCATCCTGCTCCAGCATCTGTGCCTCCAGCCGTGCGGCCAACCTGTCGGCCAGCCAGCCGGCATGGGCGACAGGCAGCGCGCCCAGCAACAGCAGCAGCCATAACCACGGACGAATGGGCATTTTATCGCTCCATGAAAAATGCCCCGTCGCAACGGGGCATTCGTTCACACAAAAATTGCTCAGGCTTTCAGCACTTCGGCCATCGCATCCGCCACGTATTCCACGTTGCGGCTATTGAGGCCGGCCACGCACATGCGGCCAGAGCGCACCAGATACACCGCAAACTCCTCGCGCAGGCGATCCACCTGCTCCGGGGTCAGGCCGGTGTAACTGAACATGCCGCGCTGCTTGATGAAGTAGCTGAAATCGCGGCCCGGCACCTTGGCGGAAATCACCTCGTACAGCTTCTGGCGCATGGCCTTGATGCGTTCGCGCATCTCGGTCACTTCGCCTTCCCATTCGCTGCGCAGCGCCGGCTCGTTCATCACCAGTGCCGTCACCTGGCCGCCGTGGGTCGGCGGGCTGGAGTAGTTACGGCGCACGGTGGCCTTCATCTGGCCCAGCACGCGCTCGGCCTCCTCGGCATCCTGGCATACCACCGACAGACCGCCGCAGCGTTCGCCGTAGAACGACAGGTTCTTGGAGAACGAGTTGCTGACAAAGAAGCTGACCCCGGCCGCGGTCATGGCGCGGATGGCAAAAGCGTCGGCTTCCAGGCTATCGCCAAAGCCCTGGTAGGCGATGTCCAGGAACGGCAGCAGGTCGCGCTGCTTCACCACCTCGATCACCTGCTCCCACTGCGCATTGGAGAGATCCACACCGGTGGGGTTGTGGCAGCACGGGTGCAGCAGCACCACGCTCTTGGCCGGCAGCTGCTTGAAGCAGGCCAGCATGTCGTCGAACTTCACACCACCGGTGGCTGCATCGTAGTACGGGTAGTCGTGCACCACGAAGCCGGCGCCTTCGAACATGGCGCGGTGGTTATCCCAAGTCGGGCTGCTGACCCACACTTCGCTTTGCGGGAAGTAACGCTTGAGCAGATCGGCACCGATCTTCAGCGCGCCGGAGCCGCCGATGGTCTGGATGGTGGCGATGCGGCCGGCCTGCACCGCGTCGTGACCGGCCCCCCACAGCAGCGCCTGCACCGCGGCACGATAGTTGGCCGCACCTTCCATCGGCTGGTAAGAACGGTTACCGGCCACCGCCACGCGCTGCGCTTCGGCCTTCTGCACCGACGGCAGCAGCGGAATGCGGCCTTCCTCGTCGTAATACAGGCCAATGCCCAGGTTCACTTTCGGGCTGCGGGTGTCCTTGTTGAAGGTTTCAACCAGGGTCAGGATCGGGTCGCCGGCGTAGGCTTCGACATGAGCAAACATGATCTTGTGGTTTCTCTCTCTTGATACGGGCCGTAGCCCGCCATACAGCGGGCCACCACGAAAAGCGACAGTAAAACTAGCACAAAACCACCATCACGGCAGCCTTGCGATGCCTACAAATAAAAATGCGCAATTTCAAACTCGAAATTGCGCATTTTACAGGCACAAAACAACCAATCAGGCCGCCACCACTTGCGGCCCGTCCGCTCTCTGCACGGCACAGGCGTGCGCCACCACCTCGCCCAGCACGATCACCGCTGGGCTGGCCAGGCCGCTGCTGGTCACGTCTGCGGCCAACGTTTGCAGGCTGGAGACGATATGGCGCTGGTCGGCACAGCCGGCACGATGCACCACCGCTACCGGCAGACCGGCAGCAAAGCCGGCGGCCAGCAGTTCGGCGCTTAGCGCGTCGATATTGGCCATGCCCATGTAGCACACCACGGTAAGGTTGGCCGCAGCCAGGCCTTGCCAGTCCGGACGCGAGCCATCCATGGTGTGCGCGGTTACCAGCGCCACACCGCGCGCCACGCCGCGGTGGGTCAGCGGCAGGCCCAGATCGGTACCGGCGGCAAACGCCGCGGTAATGCCGCCAACGGCCTCGACCTCGATGCCGCGCTCGGCCAGCCATGCCCATTCCTCGCCACCGCGGCCGAAGATGAACGGGTCGCCGCCTTTCAGCCGTGCCACCTGACGGCCCTGACGGGCGTAGCGCGCCATCAGTCGCAGGATGAAATCCTGCGGCGTGGACTTACAGCCGCCGCGCTTGCCCACTTCGACAATGCGAGTGCCGGGACGGGCAAACGCCAGGATGTCGCGGCCAACCAGATCGTCCACCAGCCACACGTCGCAGGCCTGAATCACGCGCAGCGCCTTGAGCGTCAACAGTTCCGCATCACCGGGACCGGCGCCTACCAACCATACCTTGCCATTCATGCTGCTTCCTTTGCGTGTGCGGGCGGCTGTGCCAATGGCACAGGCTGCCACGATACCGAATACCGAAAGTTCTGCCAGACCGTTTTTTTATAACCAAATAGCCATATTCAGCGCCGGCGCCGGCCCCGTACTGAAGCAAGCACCGTGCCGCTCTGCGCTAGGCGGCGCACAGCCGCTTCAGCTCCGGCACACAGGAGCCGCAACCAGTGCCGCAGCGCAATTCGCGCTTGAGGCCGTCCACGTCCAGTCCGCGCTGGATACCGGCGCAGATGGCGTCTTCGCGCACGCCTTCACAGGCACACACCACCCGCGCCCGCACCGCGCCGCTACTGCGCCCCAGCAGCAGCGAGGCCAGGCTTTCCGGCGCGTCGCCGCCATCCAGCCACGCCGTCAGCGCGGCGTCGGCGCGCACGTCGCCGGCCAGCACGAAGCCCAGCGGCGTCTTGCCCTCCAGCCACACCCGGCGCAGCACGCCGCGCGCCGGATCGTCGAACGCTGCCTGCATCGCCGCCGCCGGCAGCAGCCGAGTAGCCAGCTCGGCCAGCAGCTCGCCCGATGGCGCGCTGGCCGCGCCCAAGCGCAGGCGCAGGTGTTCGGCCCCGGCCAGGTTCACCGGCACCGCTACCGCATACGGAAAGCTGGCACGCAGCGCCTCCAGCTGCGGGCGCAGCATCTGCACGTCGCCGCGCAGCAGCAGTGTGGCGCGCCACGGCAGCTTGGCCGGCTCCACGCTGACGGCGGCCAGCTTCAGCTCTGGCTGTTTCGATTGCGGGTCCAGCGCGCGGCTGGTCAGCGCATTGATGCCCTGCCCGCCCAACGCTGCGCCGCCCCAATGCATGGGAATAAAGGCCACGCCGGCACGCAGGCTGTCGTCGGCCTGCACCGGCAGGTAGATGGCGCCACGCTTGTTGCGCACCTTCACCAGCTCGCCGGCCTGCAGCTTGTGGCGCTGCATGTCGCGCGGGTGCATGACCAGCGCCGGTTCTTCCACATGGCGGGTCAGCGTCGGCACCAGCGCGGTGCGGCTCATGCTGTGCCAGTGGTCACGCAGGCGGCCGGTGGTCAGCCGAATCGGGAAATGCGCCGACACCTTGTCCGCCGGCGTGCGCCAGGCCACGTCCAGAAACTGCGCGCGACCGGATGCGGTGGGGAATACGCCATCGCCGTACAGCCGGCTGCGGCCAACCTTGCCGTCGAACGGCCATTGCTGCGGGCCGTGCACATCAAGGATGGCGTAGCTGAGCGCGCTGTAATCCAGATCGCGCCCGGCAGTGGTGGCGGCATGTTCGGCAAACACGCTGCCGCCATCGGCAAAGGCGAACTTCGCCACGTGCTGCGGCGCGATGGTTGCGGCCAACCTTTGTGCCACCGCGGCGACGATGCGCCAGTCCTCGCGCGCTTCGCCCGGCGCCGGCAGCGCGGCGCGCACGCGGCTGATGCGGCGCTCGCTATTGGTGACAGTGCCGTCCTTCTCCGGCCAGGTGGCGGCCGGCAACACGATGTCGGCGTAGGCCAGCGTCTCGCTGCCGGCAAAGGCTTCCTGCACGATGACGCAGTCCACCCTTTCCAGCGCCGCGCGCACCAGCGCCTGATCCGGCAGCGATTGCGCCGGGTTGGTACAGGCAATCCACAGCACCTTGATCTTGCCCTCGGCGGCAGCCTCGAACATCTCCACCGCCGACAGCCCAGGCTGCGCCGGCAGGGCCGGCACCTGCCACAGCGCGGCCACCTCGGCGCGGTGCGCGGCATTGGCCGGATCGCGATGGCCCGGCAGCACGGTGGCCAGCCCGCCCACCTCGCGCCCGCCCATGGCATTGGGCTGGCCGGTGAGCGAGAACGGGCCGGCGCCGGGCTTGCCGATGTGGCCGGTGGCCAGGTGCAGGTGGATCAGCGCCGCGTTCTTGTCGCTGCCGTTGCTGTACTGGTTCAGGCCCATGGTGTAGCAGGACAGTGTGGCCGGGCTGCTGGCAAACCAGCGCGCCGCGGTGACGATGTCGTCCTCATGCACGCCGCACAGTTCGCTGGCGGCGCGCGGGGTGAATTCGCGCAGCCGCTGGCGCAATGCGGCAAAGCCTTCGGTGTGCTGCGCGATGTAGTCGCGGTCGATCAGCTCTTCCCAGATCATCACGTTGAGCATGGCGTGGAACAGCGCCACGTCGGTGCCGGGCAGCACCGGCAGGTACAGGTCGGCGATGCTGGCGGTATCGGTGCGGCGCGGGTCGGCGACGATGATCTTCATGTCCGGGTTGGCCGCCTTGGCCTCTTCCAGCCGGCGGAACAGCACCGGGTGGGCATAGGCCATGTTGGCGCCGGCAATGAACACGCAGCCGGCCAGCTCCAGGTCGTCGTAACAGGCCGGCGGCGCATCGGCGCCCAGCGTCAGCTTGTAGCCGGTCACCGCGCTGGACATGCACAGCCGCGAGTTGGTGTCGATGTTGTTGCTGCCCACCAGGCCGCGCGCCAGCTTGTTGAACAGGTAGTAGTCCTCGGTCAGCAGCTGGCCGGACAGGTAGAACGCCACCGAATCCGGGCCGTGCTCGCGGATTGCCGCCGCCAGCTTGTCGCTGACCGTCGCCAGTGCGCTGTCCCAGCTGACTGCTTGCGCCGGCGCGTCTTTCGCCAGCCGCAGGGTTGGCCGCAACAGGCGCGCGCCGGGGCGGCCGGTGGTGTCGCCCAGGGTGCGGCCCTTGCTGCACAGGCGGCCGAAGTTGGCCGGGTGGCTATCGTCGCCGATCACCCGCACCGTGCCATCGCCCAGCGGGGTGACCTGCACGCCGCAGCCGGTGCCGCAGTAGCAGCAGATGGAGGAGACCGTGTTGTTGTGTCCCGTTGTTGCTGTCATGTCTTGTCTCCTTGCGGCCAACCTTGCCTGCCGGGGGTGAATATCAGTCCAGCGCCAGGAACACGGTGCCGGCTTCCTGCTTCAGCGCGATGTGCCCGGTGCAGCCTTCGTCCGGCGCACAGGCCTGGCCGGTGGCCAGATCGATATGCCAGTTATGCAGCGGGCAGGCCACGCTGCGGCCGGAGACGATGCCCTGCGACAGCGGGCCGCCCTTGTGCGGGCACTTGTCGTGCAGCGCGAACAGCTGGTCATCGGCGGTGCGGAAGATGGCGATGTCCACCTTGCCTTCGCGTTTCAGCACGCGGGCGCCCTGCGACGGGATGTCGGCCAGCTGGCAGACGGCTTTCCATTCGGACATGGTTGGTTTCCTTTGCTTGAGAGCGGCCCCCGGCCAGGCGCCGGGGGCACGGCATTACACGGTAAGCGGGGCGAATTCGTGGCTGGCCACGCCCTTGGCGTAGCGCTCGGCCCACGGGTCCTGCTCGAAGGACAGCGCGAACTTCAGCCGCGCATACAGCTCGCTGCGGCCAATGTTGTCGCTCAGCACGCGCTGCTTGATGTAGTCCATGCCGACGCGCTGCAGGAAGTGCACGGTGCGCTCCAGGTAGAACGCCTCCTCGCGGTACAGCTGCAGGAAGGCGCCGCTGTATTCCATGACTTCTTCGCGGGTCTTCACCTTGCAGAAGAACTCCGCCACCTCGGTCTTGATGCCGCCGTTGCCGCCGATGTACAGCTCCCAGCCGGAATCCACGCCGATGATGCCCACGTCCTTGATGCCGGATTCGGCGCAGTTGCGCGGGCAGCCGGACACCGCCAGCTTGACCTTGGCCGGGCTCCACATGCCGAACAGGTCTTTTTCCAGGTCGATGCCCATCTGGGTGGAATCCTGGGTGCCGAAGCGGCAGAACTCGCTGCCGACGCAGGTTTTCACCGTGCGCAAGGATTTGCCGTAGGCGTGGCCGGACGGCATGTCCAGCTCCTGCCACACCTTGGGCAGGTCTTCCTTCTTCACCCCCAGCAGGTCGATACGTTGGCCGCCGGTCACCTTCACCATCGGGATTTCATACTTGTCGGCCACGTCGGCGATGCGGCGCAGCTCGGACGGGTTGGTCACCCCGCCCCACATGCGCGGCACCACCGAGTAGGTGCCGTCCTTCTGGATGTTGGCGTGCACGCGCTCGTTGATGAAGCGCGACTGCGGGTCATCCTTCGCCTCGCCCGGCCAGGTGGAAATCAGGTAGTAGTTCACCGCCGGGCGGCAGCTGGCACAGCCGTCCGGACTGCGCCAGGCCAGCTGGCGGAAGGTGTCGGCCAGGGTGATGAGGTGCTTGTCGCGAATCGCCTGCCGCAGCTGGCCGTGGTTCATGTCGCTGCAACCGCAGATGGCTTTCTCCGCCTTCGGCTTCACGTCGGCGGCGCCGCCGACGCAGTTGATCAGGATCTGCTCCACCAGGCCGGTACAGGAGCCGCAGGAGCTGGCCGCCTTGGTGTGCTTCTTCACGTCGTCGACGGTGAACAGGCCCTTTTCCTGGATCGCCTTGACGATGGTGCCCTTGCACACGCCGTTGCAGCCGCACACTTCGGCCTCGTCCGGCATGCTCATGGCGCGATTCTGGCCGGCGTGGCCGGTATCGCCGATGGCGCCTTCGCCCAGCATCAGCTGGTCGCGGATTTCGTGCACCGCGTGGCCTTCGCGGATCAGGCGGAAGTACCAGCCGCCGTCGGCGGTGTCGCCGTACAGGCAGGCGCCCACCAGCTTGTCTTCCTTCACGATCAGCTTCTTGTACACGCCGCCCATCGGGTCGGATAGGGTGATCTGCTCACAGCCATCGCCGCCGTTGAAATCGCCGGCGGAGAACACGTCGATGCCGGTCACCTTGAGCTTGGTGGAGGTGGCCGCCGGCACGTAGCGGGCGATGCCGTAGTTGGCCAGATGGTTGGCCGCCACCTTGGCCATGTCGAACAGCGGCGCCACCAGGCCGTAGCTGACGCCACGGTGACTGACGCACTCGCCCACCGCGTACACGCGCGGGTCGAAAGTCTGCAGGAAGTCATTCACCACCACGCCGCGGTCGCAGTACAGCCCGGACTGCTCGGCCAGGGTGTAGTTGGGACGAATGCCCACCGCCATCACCACCAGATCGGCCGGCACCGCATCGCCATCCTTGAAGCGCACCGCGCACACGCGGCCGCTTTCGCCCTGCACCAGCTCGGCGGTCTGCTTCTGCAGCAGGAACTTCAGGCCCTTGGCTTCCAGGCTCTGCTGCAGCAGCTGCGCCGCGGTCTTGTCCAGCTGGCGATCCAGCAGCCATTCGCCCAGGTGCACCACGGTCACGCTCATGCCGCGCGCCAACAGGCCGTTGGCTGCTTCCAGCCCCAACAGGCCGCCGCCGATCACCACCGCATGCTGATGGCTGCCGGCAGCGTCGATCATCTGGTTCACATCGGCGATGTCACGGAAAGTCACCACCCCCGGCAGGTCCTTGCCGGGCACCGGCAGGATGAACGGGTTGGAGCCGGTGGCCAGCAGCAGGCGGTCATACGGCACCGCGGTGCCGTCGGCGGCGCGCACCGTGCGGCGGCCACGGTCGATCTCCACCACCGGCTTGCCCAAATGCAGGGTGATGCCGTTGTCGGCATACCAGTCCACGTCGTTGAGCATGATTTCCGGCAGCGTCTGCTCGCCGGTCAGTACCGGCGACAGCATGATGCGGTTGTAGTTGGCGTGCGGCTCGGCGCCGAATACGGTGATGTCGTAGGCATCGGGGGCCAGTTTCAGCAGCTCTTCCAGCGTGCGCACCCCGGCCATGCCATTGCCCACCATGACCAATTTCTGTTTGTCCATCGCGTTGCATCCTTTCTTGCCGGCTGCACCACCGCGGCATTGCTGCGGTACAGACCAAAAAAAAAAGCCCGCTGCCACGGGGAACCCCCACGGCAACGGACCTCTTTGTCCCGCTCCTGCGCCGCCATTGGCACAAGAGACCTTTACGTGACACTGTTTAGCAACTGGCGTGCCAGCTTGCCGGCACTGGTTTCCGCCGTTTGCGGCCAACCTTTGCCTTGGCTTGGTGCATTGCGGCACGAAAACAGGGAAACCGCACCGCTGGTGGGCAGCCGGGCGGCCGTTCGCCCTCGCCCGCCGGCCTGCTCCCCCAAAAAAACACCCCGGCAAGGCCGGGGCGAACAGGGGAACACGCGGCTCAGTGCAGCAGCAGCGCGTACAACAACAGCAAATTGATCAGCAGCGACCACAGCGCCACGCGGCGCCACACCCGCATCGACAGCCGCTCGGCCCACGGCACGTGCTGGCGGGCGGTAACCGGCTGGCTGTCGCCGCGCTCCAGTGCCAGGCGGAATTCCTCGGCGGTTTCGAAACGGCGCGCCGCGTTCGGGTCCACTGCCTTGGCCAGCACCCGTTCCAGCCACAGCGGCACATCCGGCCGGTAGCGGCTGACCGGCTGCGGGGCGCCGAAATGCGGACGCTGAAACGCCTCGATCTCGCCATACGGGTAGCGGCCGCACAGCAGCCAGTACAGGGTGACGCCCAGCGCGTACAGATCGCTGCCGGCATCGGCCGCGGCGCCGTCGAACAGCTGCGGCGCCATGAACGATGGCGTGCCGGCGCTGCCGCCCTGCTCCTCGCCGCTGATGCCGGCACACCAGGCCACGCCCAGATCCAGCAAGCGCAGCTGGCCATCGCGCCCCAGGTGCACATTGTCCGGCTTCACATCGCGATGCACGATGCCCAGCCGGTGCAGGGTGGCCAGCGCGCGGGTGAGCGCCAGCCCGGTCAGCACCACCTCGGCCACACTGCTCTGGCCGTCGCCGGCACGTTGCGTCAGGGTGTGGCCGTCGTACCAGCGCAGCAGGTAGTACAGGTGACTGCGCGCCGGCAGCGGCGCCACTTCGGCAAAATACGGCGAGCTGACACGGCGCTGCAGCCATTCTTCCACCAGCAGCGACTGCGCCGCCTCGCGGTCGCCGGCCAGCGTCGCCGGCAGCGTCTTCAGCACCCAGCGCCGGCCGGCGGCATCGCTGACGCGATAGGCGATGCCGGATGGCGAGGCATGCAGTTTTTCTTCTACCTTCAGCCCTTCGAACTGCTGGCCGGGCTTGAGCGCCGGCGGTGGCAGCAGCGCCTCGCCGCGCGAGAATTCGTCGCCAAGGTTGGCCGCAGGCAGTTCGTCCACCCGCAGCAGCAGCGCCGACACATTGTCCTGGCTGCCGGCGGCCAGCGCCGCCTCCACCAGCACCGCCGCCGCCCGCTGCGGATCGGCATGCAGCCGCAGCAACTCGTCGATGCGCAAATCGCCCAGCGCGTTCCAGATACCGTCGCACAGCAGCGCGAACACATCGCCCGGCTGCAGGTCGCCATCGCTGAAATCTGCCACCACGTGGGCATCCAGCCCCATGCCGCGCTTGAGCACATGCCGCAGCGACGGTTCTTCCCACACGTGGTCGACGGTCAGGCAGCGCAGGCCGTCGCGGTTCAGGCGGTAGACGCGGCAGTCGCCGACGTGTGCCACGGTAAAGCGCCGCCCGCGCAGCACCAGCACCGACAGCGTGGCCACCAGCGAGCGCCCCTGGCTGCGCAGCCAGCGATTGTGCGCGCCCAGCAGCCGGTCCAGCGCGGCGGAGACTTCCCAGGTTTCCGGCGTGGCGTAGTAATCGGCGCACACCGCGCGCACGCTGGAGCTGGCGGCCAACTTGCCGTCGGCACAGCCGGAGACGCCGTCGGCCAGCGCGAACAAGGCGCCCTTGCCGGCCAGCACCTCGCCATCCGGTAGGCACCAGCCCAGCGCGTCTTCGTTGCGCTCGCGCCGGCCCGGTTCCGAGCACTGGCCGATAGTCAGTTGCAACGCCATGGTGTCTCCCTGCAATGCAGTTGCGCCAAGCCGCTCAGCGCGGCCGGCGCGCGGCAACCGCCCAGACGGCGCCGTTAACAACGCGGTGGGCGACGGCTGGTTGCCGCGCCCACTGCCGGTTTGCTTGCTGCCACGCCGTTCCCTCCCTGCGCCCGGCCTCAGGCTGGCGGTGGGAGGGAACGGGTGGCGCTTAATCGCCAGGCCAGCGCTGCCGGCCCGGCCGCTGCCTTATACCCGGGCTGCCGTCACGCTGGACGAGCCCCAGGTGGTGCGCCAGCGCAGTTTCACCGCGTACAGGCCCACCCAGGCCACCAGCCCCAGGCTGGCGAACAGCCACAGCCCCAGCTGGTAGTTGCCGGTGTGCTGCTTGACCAGACCCAGGCCGGCCGCCAGCAGGAAGCCGCCAATGCCGCCGGCCATGCCGATCAGGCCGGTCATCACGCCGATTTCCTTGCGGAAGCGTTGCGGCACCAGCTGGAACACCGCGCCGTTACCGCAACCCAGCGCCAGCATGGCACCGACAAACAGCGCCAGCGCCAGACTCTGCGACAGCCCGACACCGACCACGGCGATCAGCAGCGCCGCCAGGGTGTACACCACCAGCAGGGTGCGAATGCCACCGATACGGTCGGCCAGCGCACCGCCCAGCGGGCGCATCAGCGAGCCGGCAAACACGCAGGCCGCGGTGTAGTAGCCGGCGGTGACGGCGCCCAGACCGTACTGGTCATGGAAGTAGCCGGGCAAGGCGCTGGCCAGGCCGGCAAAGCCGCCAAAGGTCACGCAGTAGAAGAACATGAACCACCAGCTGTCCTTGTCGCCCAGTACGCGCAGATAGTCGGCCATGGCCTTGGGCGCCGGACGCTGCGGCGCGTTCTTGGCAAACAGGCAGAACAGCACGAACACGATGCCCAGCGGCAGCACCGCCATGCCGAACACGTTCTCCCAGCCGAAAGCTGCGGCCAACCCTGGCGCCAGCAGCGCGGCGAATACCGTGCCGGAGTTGCCGGCACCGGCAATGCCCATCGCCTTGCCCTGATGCTCCGGCGGATACCACTGCGACGCCAGCGGCAGTGATACCGCAAAGGCCGCCCCGGCGACGCCGAGGAACACGCCCAGCAGCAGCGCGTGCTCAAAGCTGTGAATGCCCAGCACCCAGGCCGCGCCCAGCGCCAGCATCACCACCACCTGGCCGATAATGCCGGCGGTGCGCGCCGACAGCCGGTCCACGATCAAGCCCATGCCGAAGCGCAGAATGGCGCCGGCCAGAATCGGCGTTGCCACCATCAGCCCGCGCTGCTGCGCACTCAGGTGCAGGTCGGCGGCGATCTGGATCGCCAACGGCCCCAGGATGTACCACACCATGAAACTCAGATCGAAATACAGAAACGCCATCAGCAGCGTGGGGGTATGCCCTGCTTTCCAGAAGTCCTTGCTCATTTGTATTGCTCCCTTGCCAGTCGTCGCCACAAAACGCAAAAAAGGCCCGCGACGCAGCATGGAGTGCTGCGCGGCGGACCTCGTTGTCCGGGCCCGGCGCCGCCATTGGCAGCCAGGTCTGTGCCGACTACTGAGCAAGCGCCGTGCCTGCTGCAAAGCATCAATTTTCGCGGTTTTGCCGACGTTTTCGCCAGAATGTGGTGCACGGCCGCACCGAAGCGATACTTACGGCGCCAGCTTGGGTTGTTTTGTAACAGAACACTATCGCGATTCATTCTTGTTTGTAGCTGTATTACAATAACCCCGAATCCCAACACCGCTTAACCGGAGTAGACCATGCGCAAATTTGCCGCCGCCCTCGCCCTTGCCACCATCGCCCTGTCGGCTGCCGCTGCCGACAACGTGGTAAAGATCACCGCCAACGAAAACGGCTTCACCCCGGCGCAGCTGAATGTGACCGCCGGCCAGGCCTTCGTGATCGAAGTGCAGAACACCGGCAAGAAAGCAGTGGAGTTCGAGAGCAAGCAGCTGCACGTGGAAAAAGTGATTGCCGCCGGCAAGACCGCCCAGGTGAAAGTGAAGGCACTGAAAGCCGGCAGCTACAAGTTCTTTGACGAGTTCAACGAAGACAAAGCCAAGGGCGAAGTTGTCGCCAAGTAAGCAGCAGGCACATCATGGGTAACGCACTTTTCATCGTCTGGCGGGAAACCGTCGAAGCCATGCTGGTGGTAGGCATCCTGCACAGCTGGCTGAAACAGCACGGCCACGGCACCGGCATGCGCTTCTTGTGGGGCGGCGTGGCAGTTGGCGTCGGGCTGGCCATTCTGCTGGCCTTCGCCATTGTCGGCATTGCCGATGTGCTGACCGATACCGGGCTGGAATACTTCCAGCTGGGCATGGTGGGCGTTGCCGCCGTGTTGATCGTGCAGATGGTGTTCTGGATGCGCGCCCATGGCCGCAAGCTCAAGCGCGAGCTGGAAAGCAGCCTGGCGCAGGCGCAGCAGCAGGCCAACTGGTGGGGCATGCTGGTGGTGGTGGCGCTGGCCGTGGCGCGCGAAAGCTCGGAAGCGGTGGTGTTTCTCTATGGCCTTGGCACCGGTGAAGGCGGCAACCCGCTGTTCTGGCTGATGCTGCCACTGGGTGTGTTGCTGGCCTGGGGAACGTTCTGGCTGTTGCAGCAAAGCAGCCGCTTCCTGACCTGGCAGCGTTTTTTCCGCATCAGCGAAGTGTTGCTGCTGTTGCTGGCCGCCTCGCTACTGGTGAATGCCTGCGAACGGGCGATCAACCTCGACCTGTTGCCTACCCTGCTGGACCCGGTATGGGACAGCAGCGCGCTGTTGAGCGACAACGGCAGCGTGGGGGGCTTCCTGGCCACTTTCACCGGCTACCGCGCGCAGCCGGCGCTGAGTGTGGTGCTGGCCTATGGTGTGTTCTGGTGCAGCGTCTTGTTCGGCTTGCGCCGCCAGGCACGCTAAGCCGTCGCCGCTGTGATGATAAAAACCGGGCCTCGCGCCCGGTTTTTTATTGCCCGTCCCCGACTTGGCGCCCGGCCTGCTGCCGCACAGCGCAAGGCTGCCGCGTTGCCGGCGCGGCGTGTTATTGCCACGCCGCCTGGCGCTGGCTGGCATCCCATTCTTCCTGCGTTGCCCCCTGCACCGGGAAACCCACCGCATAGCCGGCAGGATCGCGGCCATCCCACAGCACGCCATCGATCAGGCGGCTGCTGCGCATGCTGCTAGCCGGCAACGCCACGCCGGCCATTTGCGCCGCCTGCTGATACAGCGCCAGCTGGTTGATCTGCCGGGCAACGGTGAGGTAATCCGGCTCCTCACGCAGCAGCCCCCAGCGCCGGTACTGGGTGAGGAACCACATGCCGTCCGACAGATACGGATAATTCACCCGGCCATCGTCGAAACACTTCAACCCGCCGGCGACGCAGGTGCCGGACAAGCCAGCATTCAGCACCCCGGCCGGTAGCGGCAGGCCGGCGTTTTCCGCCAGCAGCCCGGCCACCACCTCGCGGTTGCGCACATCGTCCACGAAGCGCGAGGCATCCAGCAGTGCCGCAATCAGCGCACACGCAGTTGCCGGGTTGGCCACCGCCCATTCGGCCGTGGTCCCCAACACTTTTTCCGGATGATCCGGCCAGATGTCGCCGCTGCTGGCCACGGTAAAGCCGACGCCCTCGGCCGCCGCCAGGCTGTGCCACGGCTCGCCGGCGCAATAACCATCCATCTGCCCGGCGCGCAGCGCCGCCACCATCAGCGGCGGCGGTACCACGATGGTTTTCACCTGAGCCAGCGGATGGATGCCGTGCGCCGCCAGCCAGTAGTACAGCCACATGGCGTGGGTGCCGGTGGGAAAGGTCTGCGCAAAGGTAAACTGCCGCGGCGCCCGCTGCAGCAGCCGCGCCAGCTCGGCTCCGCCACGTACCCCCTCTGCGGCCAACTGTGCCGCCAGGGTAATGCCCTGCCCGTTCTGGTTGAGCGTCATCAGCACGGCCATGTCTTTTTGCAGGCCACCCAGCCCCAGATGTACGCCGTAGATCAGGCCGTACAGCGCGTGCGAGGCATCCAGCTCGCCCATCAGCAGCTTGTCCCGCACGGCGGCCCAACTGGCCTCGCGCGATGGCTGGATGGTGATGCCGTAGCGTTTGTCGAACCCCAGCGCCGCGGCCACGATCACCGCGGCACAGTCGGTCAGCGGCAGGTAGCCTACCTTGACCACGGTTTTTTCCGGCGTTCCCACCGGCATGCTGTTAGCGGCAATCAATGCTCGTGCTCCTTGTTTGAGACCGTGCCGGCACGGCACGGTCGGGCAGCAGGCTGCATCAGCTTGGTGCATCGCCGCACCATGGCGCAGCACGCACCAGCCATCAGTTCTGCAGCCATTCGGCCAGACTGATGATTTCCTGCGCCACTTCCACCAGTTTTTTCTGCTGTTTCATCGCGCGTTCGCGCAATTGTTTATACGCCGTCGGCTCGTCCAGGCCTTTCATCTGCATCAACAGACCCTTGGCTTTTTCGACGAGCTTGCGATCGGCCAGCTGGCGCTGGGCATCGGCCAGCTCGGCACGGCGGGATTGTTCGATCTGGTGGCGGGCGATCGCCACTTCCAGCAGGGCCTGAATGCGGCTGGACTCCACCTCTCCCACCACATAGGCCGCCACGCCGGCCTGCAGCGCCGCACGAATGGTGTCGCGGTTGTCGTCGCCGGTGAACATCACCACCGGCTGGCCATGCTGGTCGCCCATCACGCAGACTTGCTCCAGCATGTCGCGCGACGGGGCATCGCTGTCGATCAGCACCACGTCCGGGCGCGCGGCGGCCAGCACGTCGGCCAGGTGCAGGTTGGCCTCCACCTCCGCCACCACGCGCACGCCGGCAGCGGCCAGCGCCTGCTTCAGCGCCGCTGCCTTGCCCGAGCCATCGTTGACCAGCATCACCGTCAGCACCGCCTGATTCCTTGTCTGCTGTTTTTGCATACCGGACATACAGCAAGCGGCATGCCACCTTGCGAGACATGCCGCCGATAACGACAGAAAAAAGCCGGAGCTGTCGTCCGCCGTGGTCAACCACGCGCTTGCAGCCAACGTGTCCACGGCGCAACTCTGGCAGCGGACAAAAAAAACGCCCCAAACGGGGCGTTTATGTAACTGGCAGTATCCGGCTTAGCCGATCCAGCGGCGGGCGCTGGCGAACATGCGGAACCAGCCGCCGTTTTCGCCCCAGCCCTGCGGGTGCCAGCTGTTCTGCACGCTGCGGAACACGCGCTCCGGGTGCGGCATCATGATGGTGAAGCGACCGTCCGCCGTGGTGACACCGGTGATGCCTGCCGGCGAACCGTTCGGGTTCAGCGGGTAGGTTTCGGTCGGCTGACCGTTGAAGTCCACGTAGCGCAGCGCGGTCAGCACCTGCTGCTGGTGACCCGGTGCGAATACAGCGCGGCCTTCGCCGTGCGACACCACTACCGGCAGCTTGGAGCCGATCATGTCCTGCAGGAAGATGGACGGCGACTCGGTCACTTCCACCATGGCGAAGCGGGCTTCGAACTGCTCGGAAGCATTGCGCTTCAGCTTCGGCCAGTACTGCGCCCCCGGGATGATGTCCGACAGATTGGACATCATCTGGCAGCCGTTGCACACGCCCAGCGCGAAGGTGTCGCCGCGGCCGAAGAAGGCCTCGAACTGCTCGCGTGCCTGGCTGTTGAACAGGATGCTCTTCGCCCAGCCTTCGCCAGCGCCCAGCACGTCGCCGTAGCTGAAGCCGCCGCAGGCCGCCAGGCCCTTGTAGTCGGCCAGCTGTACACGGCCGGCGATGATGTCGGACATGTGCACGTCCACCGCCTCGAAGCCGGCGCGGGTGAAGGCGGCGGCCATTTCGATCTGGCCGTTCACGCCCTGCTCGCGCAGTACGGCGATACGCGGACGCGCGCCAGTGGCGATGAACGGTGCCGCCGGGTTTTCTTCGGTATCGAAGGTCAGCTCGGCAAACAGGCCACGCACGTTGCTGTCGGCAATCTGCGCGTATTCGCTGTCGGCGCCGGCCGGGTTGTCACGCAGGCGCTGCAGGCGGTAGCTGGTCTCGGACCAGGCCTGCTGCAGGGCTACGCGGCTTTCGGCAAACAGTTCGGCGTCGCCGTGCACCAGGCGCAGCACGCCGTCGTCGGACGGGGTGCCAATTACGGTTACCAGCTGCGACAGGCCCATGATGTCGAAACGCTTGAGCACGTTGTCGATCTCGTCGGCTGCCACTTGCAGCACCGCGCCCAGCTCTTCGTTGAACAGTACGGCATTGACCTTGGCTACATCACCGCCGGTCAGTACCGACAGCTCGATCTGCGCACCCAGGTGGCCGGCAAAGCACATTTCGGCCACGGTGGCGAACAGGCCGCCGTCGGAACGGTCGTGGTAGGACAGCAGCTTGCCATCGTCCACCAGCGACTGGATCACGGTGAAGGCGGCAGCCAGCTGTTCGGCGCTGTCCACGTCCGGCGCCTGGCCGGACATGTCCTTCCATACCTGGCCGAATACCGAACCACCCAGGCGGTTGTTGCCGGCGCCCAGGTCCAGCAGCAGCAGCGCGCTGTCGGCGGCCTGCAGCTGCGGGGTAACGGTCTTGCGCACGTCGGCTACCGGCGCAAACGCGGAGATGATTACCGACAGCGGCGCGGTAACGGCCTTCTTGTCGTCGCCGTCCTGCCATACCGTCTTCATCGACAGCGAGTCCTTGCCTACCGGAATGCTCACGTCGATCTGCTGGCAGATATCCGATACCGCCTGCACGGTGGCGTACAGGTTGGCCTCTTCGCCCGGGTGGCCGGCAGCGGCCATCCAGTTGGCGGACAGCTTGACGTTGCCCAGCTCGCCCACGTTGGCCGCGGCCAGGTTCAGCAGCGACTCGCCCACCGCCATGCGGCCGGAAGCCGGCGCATCGAACAGCGCGGCCGGGGTACGCTCACCCATGGCCATAGCTTCGCCCAGCGTGGTGTTGAAGCCCATGGTGGTCACCGCCACGTCGGCCACCGGCACCTGCCACGGGCCGACCATCTGGTCGCGCGCGGTCATGCCGCCCACGGTACGGTCGCCGATGGTGATCAGGAACGACTTGTCGGCCACGGTCGGGTTGCGCAGCACACGGTAGGCCGATTCTTTCAGCTGGTACTGGGCGCCGTTCAGCTCGCCGGTCACCACGGTCTTGGACTTCACGTCGCGGGTCATACGCGGCGGTTTGCCCAGCAGCACGTTCAGCGGCATGTCTACCGGGTTGTTGTCGAAGTGGTCGTCGCGTACCTGCAGGTGGCCGTCATCGGTAGCCACGCCCAGCACGGCAAACGGGCAGCGTTCGCGCTCGCAGATGGCGGTGAAGGTGTCCAGATCCTGCGGCAGGATGGCCAGCACGTAACGCTCTTGCGATTCGTTGGACCAGATCTGCATCGGGGTCATGCCCTTTTCTTCCAGGTGCACCTTGCGCAGATGGAAGATGGCGCCACGGCCGGCGTCGTTCACCAGCTCCGGAAAGGCGTTGGACAGGCCGCCGGCGCCAACGTCGTGCAGCGACACGATGGGGTTGGCCGCACCGCGCTGCCAGCAGCGGTCGATCACTTCCTGGCAGCGGCGTTCGATTTCCGGGTTGCCGCGCTGTACCGAGTCGAAGTCCAGGTTCTCGCTGTTGGCGCCGGTATCCATCGAGGATGCCGCACCACCGCCCAGGCCGATCAGCAGACTGGGACCACCCAGCTGGATCAGCAGCGCGCCTTCCGGAATCTCGTTCTTGAAGATCTGCTGTTCCTGGATGCTGCCCAGGCCACCGGCGATCATGATCGGCTTGTGGTAGCCACGGCGCTCGCCCTGGAAGTCTTCTTCAAAGGTACGGAAGTAACCGGTCAGGTTCGGGCGGCCGAATTCGTTGTTGAATGCGGCGCCGCCGATCGGGCCTTCGAGCATGATGTCGAGCGCGGAGGCGATGCGACCCGGCTTGCCGTAGGACGGCGACTCCCACGGCTGTTCAAAGCCAGGGATGTTCAGGTTGGAGACGGTGAAACCGGTCAGACCCGCCTTCGGACGCGAACCGCGGCCGGTGGCTCCTTCGTCGCGGATCTCGCCACCGTTACCGGTGGAAGCACCGGGGAACGGGGAAATCGCGGTCGGGTGGTTGTGGGTTTCCACCTTCATCAGGATGTGGGTCGGCTCTTCGCTGTAGGCATAGGTGTTGCTACCCGGCTGCGGATACAGGCGCTCAATGGTGGCACCTTCGATTACCGAGGCATTGTCCTTGTACGCCACGCGGGTGCCCTGTGGGTGCGCGTCGTGGGTATCGCGGATCATGCGGAACAGCGACTTGGCCTTCTCTTCACCGTCCACGATGAACTGGGCGTTGAAGATCTTGTGGCGACAGTGCTCGGAGTTGGCCTGCGCAAACATCATCAGCTCGACGTCGGTCGGGTTGCGCTCCAGCTTGATGAAGTTTTCCACCAGGTAGTCGACTTCGTCCGGCGACAGCGCCAGGCCCATGTCGGCGTTGGCCGCATCCAGAGCCGCTTTGCCACCGCCCAGGATGTCCACGCTGGTCAGCGGTTGCGGATCGACGTGCACGAACAGGCGGCCCGCGTCGTCCAGCGACGGCAGCACCGTTTCGGTCATTCTATCGTGCAAGAGGCCCGCCAGACGTTGGCGAGCCTCGGTATTCAATGTAGTGGCGGATTGCACGCGATACGCAATACCGCGTTCGATGCGCTGGATGACTTCCAGACCGCAGTGACTGGCGATATCGGTGGCTTTGGAGGCCCACGGCGACAGCGTACCCAGACGCGGGGTAACCAGGAACAACTCGCCTGTCGGCTCTTGCGCCAGCGGCGGCTCGCCATAGGTCAGCAGTTTTTCCAGAACGGCGACTTGCGACTCGGTCAGCGGCATGTCGCTTTCGGCGAAATGCCAGTATTCCGCAGCGATAGTCAGATCGGGTAGACCCGCTTCGCGTGCAGCCTGGAGGAGTTTATCAAGTCGGAACTGGGACAGGGCAGCACCGCCCCGCAGCTTGAGAATGTGCGACATTGGGTTCCCGCAACAAGGTGAGACAAGGATCTGGAAAGCGCGTCATAATACACGGAATCACTCATATTTTTAAGGCCGCATCCAGATTATTGTCTGACAGCCGCCATGCCACCCATCCGGTTAGCCAAGAAAAATCAAGGAGTTGCGAACATGAAAAAGATAGAAGCCATCATCAAGCCATTCAAGCTCGACGAAGTGCGCGAGGCGCTATCCGAAATCGGCATCAATGGCCTGACCGTCACCGAGGTCAAGGGCTTCGGCCGCCAGAAAGGCCATACCGAGCTGTATCGCGGCGCCGAATACGTGGTGGATTTCCTGCCCAAGGTGAAAATAGAGGTAGTCATTGCCGACGACCTGGTAGACCGCGCCCTTGAATCCATTGTCAGCAGCGCCCGCACCGGCAAGATCGGCGACGGCAAGATTTTCGTGACCTCGGTAGAACAGGTGGTGCGCATCCGTACTGGCGAGACTGGCGAAGACGCGGTCTAGGCCACGCGACAGCAAACAAAACGGCGCCTGTGCAGGCGCCGTTTTTCATTGTGTGGAGATCAACCCCAGAACTGCCACCACGGCAGTTCTTTGCCACGCCATTGCTGGGTAGCAAACTGGCTTTGCGGATAGTTCAGCTTCAGCACCCGCAGACTGTCCTGGCTCAGGTCCTTCATGCCCAGCTTGTCGTAAGCCACGGTCATGATCGCCAGCGCCTCGTCGTTGTAGCCGGTATTGCCGTACTCTTTCAGCACGGTTTGCGCACGGCTGATTGCCGCCATCCAGGCGCCGCGCTTCATGTAGTAGCGCGCCACGTGCATTTCGTTGCCGCCCAGCGCCACCACCAGGCGCTGCATTTTTTCGGTGGCATCGTCGGCATACTGGCTTTGCGGGAAGCGGACGATCAGTTCGCGGAACGCGGAGTAGGAATCACGCACCGCCTTCGGATCGCGTTCGCTCATGTCCTGGCCGGTCATGCGCGACAGGAAGGAGGTGTCATCGTTGTAGTACACCAGGCCCTTCAGGTAGTACATGTAGTCCACGCTCGGGTGCGTCGGGTACAGACGAATGAAACGGTTGGCCGCTGCCACCGCCAGTTCCGGCTCGCCATCCTTGTAATGGGTGTAAGCCTGCTCCATCAGCGCCTGCTGGGCATGCTTGCCATACGGGTAGCGGGCTTGCAGCGTCTCATACAGCTTGATGGCGCGCGTATAGTTGCCGCCGTTGAGCTCGTCGCGGGCTTCGGAATAAATGCGGTCTACCGACCAGCCGCGGGTTTCATCCTGGGTGTCTACCGTGGCACAACCCGCCAGCAACAGCGCGGCGAGCAAGGATACAAAGCGTTTTTTCATGAGACGTCCCTATTTAGGCTGCGGACGATTATAACCAAAACAGCCCGCCGCGCACGCCCCGTGCAGTAGCGCGGCCCGCCCGGCATAAGCCACCAGCACAAAGGCCGGCAGGACAACCCCCGCCGAAACCTTTAAAATCACTCCTTTAGAAGAACACGCACCAACACCATGAACGAACAAGACATGCTCGGCGACGAGTTGCTGGACGACGAAACACTGGACACCGGCAGCGAGCCCGTAGCCGAGATGAAACAGCTGACCGTGCCATACGAGCTGGGCGGCGAACGCCTGGACGGCGCGCTATCCAAGATGCTGCCCGACTATTCGCGCAGCCGGATGACGCAATGGATCAAGGACGGCAAGGTCAAGCTGGATGGCAAGGTGGTTGCCGGCAAGACCAAGCTGCTGGGCGGCGAAATCGTCGATCTGGAAATCGTCCGCCTGCCGGACGAGCAGAGCTACCAGCCGGAGCCGGTGGATTTCCCGGTGCTGTACGAAGACGAGCACCTGATTGTGGTCAACAAGCCGGCTGGCATGGTGGTCCACCCGGCGGTGGGCAACTGGAGCGGCACCCTGCTCAACGGTCTGCTGTATCGCTACCCGGAGCTGGCCAAGATTCCGCGCGCCGGCATCGTGCACCGTTTGGACAAGGACACCTCCGGCCTGATGGTGGTGGCCCGCACCCTGCAGGCACAAACCAATCTGGTGCAACAGCTGCAAGCCCGCACGGTAAAACGCGTGTACCGCGCCATTGCCACCGGCGTAGTGCCGTTCGACGGCAAGATCGAAACCCTGATCGGCCGCGACCCGCACAACCGCCTGAAAATGGCGGTGGTGCGTTTTGGCGGCAAGCCGGCCATCACCCACCTGCGCGTGCTGGAACGCTTTGCCGACTTCAGCTACGTGGAATGCAAGCTGGAAACCGGCCGCACCCACCAGATTCGCGTCCACATGCGCGAGGCCAAGCACCCGCTGGCCGGCGACCCCTCCTACGGCAACCCGCGCCACCACGGCAGCGAAGCCGCCGACGCCATCATCAAGCAGCTGGGGCGCCAGGCACTGCACGCCTACACCCTGGCACTGGTGCACCCGGCCACCGGCATCAGTCGTAGCTGGAAAGCCTCGGTGCCGGACGACATGAAAGCGGTGCTGGAAGTGCTGCGCACCGAGGCCGAGGAAAAACTGGCCGCGGCCAACGCCAAGCAGGCGCTGAAGAGCGCGGAAATCGCCGATGACGATGACGACGACTGGGACGACGACGATTACGACGTTGAGGTGCACTATGTCCCATGAGTGGATCACCCCGGCCTGGCCGCTGCCGGCCAATGTCGGCAGCCTGATCACCACCCGCAAAGGCGGCGTTAGCCCTGCCCCGTATGCCAGCCTAAACCTGGGCGACCACGTGGGCGACGATGCGGCCAACGTTAGCGCCAACCGCGCGCTGCTGCGCCAGCAACTGCCGGCCGAGCCGGCCTGGCTGGAGCAGGTGCACGGCACCGTGGTGGTGGATGCCGCCACGGTGCCCCCCGGCAGCAAGCCCAAAGCCGACGCCAGCTTCAGCCGCAGCCCCGGCGTGGTGTGCAGCATCATGACGGCCGACTGCCTGCCGGTATTGCTGGCCGATCGTGCCGGCACAGTCGTGGGCGCCGCTCATGCTGGCTGGCGCGGGCTGTGTGGCGGCGTGATCGAGGCCACCGTGCAGGCGATGAACGAGCCGGCGGCCAACCTGATCGCCTACCTGGGGCCGGCCATTGGCCCGGACGCCTTCGAAGTAGGCGCCGAGGTACGCGAAGCCTTTCTGGCGCACGACATCCATGCTGTAACCGCCTTCCAGCCGATAGACGACGGCAAATACCTGGCCGACATCTACCAGCTGGCGCGGCAACGGTTGGCCGCGCTCGGCATCAGCGAGGTGTACGGTGGCGATGCGTGCACAGTGATCGACCGCGACCGCTTCTTCTCCTACCGCCGTGACCAGATCACTGGTCGAATGGCCAGTCTGATCTGGCTCAACTGATCTGACTCAAACAGACACAAGATATTGTGTTCAAGGGGTGGCCCAGGCCGCCCCTTGTTGCGTTTTGGCCGTATCGAAATTGCCACAGCCCCGATTACCGCCGGACAGTCCTCGATGCAGAGCAGGCCGCAAAGCCTTGATGCAACAGGCATGTCGCACCGACGCCACCGCGGCAGGAAATTTTCTTAAAAAAATCGAACCACCCGCCAAGCCAATACTGGCGCGGATTTCGGTTTTTCAGCCGCCTGTCAAGACTTGTCCCAACGCCCCTTCACCACTAGAATTTGCGTCGTTCTCACGTGCCAACCCACTATATTGTGTTTGTGCACAGCCAGCTCACAGCTTTTCAACAGAATTGTCCACAGCCGGCGCCATACCTCGCGCCCTGCCCGGCCCACCCGCCGGACGGGGCCACCACCGGGTCGTCAGCCCGACGCCGCACACGCGGCCAACGTGATGGCCGCCCGCCAGCGGGCCGTCAGGTCGATACGAATAACCACCCCACCACGAGGGAAAGACAATGCCACTGACCACTACCGAAGCGAACACCGCCGCCGAACTGGGTCGCGCCGCCGCACCGCAGGCGGATTTCAGCCAGTACAAGACCATTCGTCGCAACGGCGCCGTTGTTGCATTCGAGCCGGTGAAAATCTCCATCGCCATGACCAAGGCCTTTCTGGCCGTGCTGGGCGCCGAAAGCCTCAATTCCGCCAGCATCCGTGACAAGGTGGCGCAGCTCACCGAGGGCGTGGTCAATGCGCTGATGCGTCGCAAGCCGGAAGGCGGCGCCATCCATATCGAAGACATCCAGGACCAGGTAGAGCTGTCCATGATGCGTGCCGGCGAGCACGACGTGGCCCGCGCCTACGTGCTGTACCGCGAACAGCGTTCGCAAGAGCGCGCCGCCCGTGGCGAAGCGCTGCACCAGATCCAGATCAACGTGGTGCGCAAGGACGGCCGCAAGCTGCCGCTGGACGTCGCCCGTCTGCGTGGCACCATCGAAGCCGCCTGCGTGGCACTGGCCAACACCGACGTGGACGCCATCCTGTCCGAGACGCTGAAGAACATCTACGACGGCGTGTCGGAAGAAGAAGTCAACAAATCCGCCATTCTGGCCGCCCGCGCGCTGATCGAGCAGGACCCGGCCTACGACTACGTGACCGCCCGCCTGCTGCTGGGCCACATCCGCCTGGAAATCCTGGGCGAGGCCATCAGCCAGGCCGAGATGGACACCCACTACCCGCTGTACTTCCCGGACTTCATCAAGAAAGGCATCGCCGCCGAGCTGCTGGATGAAAAACTGGGCGAGTACGACCTGAAAAAACTGGGCGCCGCGCTGAAGCCGGAACGCGACCTGCAGTTTGGCTACCTGGGCCTGCAAACCCTGTACGACCGCTACTTCCTGCACGTGGACGGCACCCGCATCGAAATGCCGCAGGCATTCTACATGCGCGTCGCCATGGGCCTGGCACTGAACGAAGTGAACCGCGAAGACCGCGCCATCGAGTTCTACAACGTGCTGTCCAGCTTCGATTTCATGTCGTCCACCCCGACACTGTTCAACTCCGGCACCCGCCGCAGCCAACTGTCCAGCTGCTACCTGACCACCATCGCCGATGACCTGGACGGCATCTACGAAGGCATCAAGGAAAACGCGCTGCTGTCCAAGTTTGCCGGCGGCCTGGGCAACGACTGGACCCCGGTGCGCGCCATGGGCAGCCACATCAAGGGCACCAACGGCAAATCGCAAGGCGTAGTGCCGTTCCTGAAAGTGGTCAACGACACCGCCGTGGCAGTCAACCAGGGCGGCAAGCGCAAAGGCGCCGTGTGCGCCTACCTGGAAACCTGGCACGCCGACATCGAAGAATTCCTCGAGCTGCGCAAGAACACCGGTGACGACCGCCGCCGCACCCACGACATGAACACCGCTAACTGGATTCCGGACCTGTTCATGAAGCGCGTGATGGAAGGTGGCGAGTGGTGCCTGCTGTCGCCGTCCGAATGCCCGGACCTGCACGACCTGGTGGGCAAGGAATTCGAGAAGGCCTACACCGCCTACGAAGAAAAAGGCCGCCGTGGCGAGCTGAAAGTATTCAAGCAGATTCCGGCACTGAGCCTGTGGCGCAAGATGCTGACCATGCTGTTTGAAACCGGCCACCCGTGGATCACCTTCAAAGATCCGTGCAACGTGCGCAGCCCGCAGCAGCACATGGGCGTGGTACACAGCTCCAACCTGTGCACCGAGATCACCCTCAACACCAACGACGACGAAATCGCCGTGTGCAACCTGGGCTCGGTAAACCTGTCGCGCCACCTGAAGCAAGGCGCCAATGGCCTGGAGCTGGACACCGAAAAGGTTGGCCGCACCGTGCGCGTAGCGCTGCGCATGCTGGACAACGTCATCGACATCAACTTCTACCCGGTGAAGAAGGCGCGCAACTCCAACCTGAAGCACCGTCCGGTGGGCATGGGCATCATGGGCTTCCAGGACTGCCTGCACCAGATGCGCGTGGCCTACGCCTCTGAAGCCGCGGTGGAATTTGCCGACGTATCGATGGAAGCCGTGGCCTACCACGCCTACATGGCCTCCACCGAGCTGGCCGAAGAGCGCGGCCGCTACCCGTCGTACAAGGGCAGCCTGTGGGATCGCGGCATCCTGCCGCACGACAGCATCAACCTGCTGGCGGCAGAGCGCGGCGGCTACCTGGAAGTAGACCGCACCGAACGCATGGAATGGAGCAAGCTGCGCGAGCGCATCGCCAAGCACGGCATGCGTAACTCCAACGTGCTGGCCATCGCCCCTACTGCCACCATCGCCAACATCATCGGTGTGTCCGCCTCCATTGAGCCGACCTACCAGAACCTGTTCGTGAAATCCAACCTGTCCGGCGAATTCACCGTCACCAACGAATACCTGGTGCGCGATCTGAAGAAACTGGGCCTGTGGGATGAAGTAATGGTCGCCGACCTGAAATACTTCGACGGCAGCCTGGGCCGCATCGACCGCGTACCGGCCGAGCTGAAAGCCATCTACGCCACCGCGTTCGAAGTCGACCCGCGCTGGCTGGTGGAAGCCGCCTCCCGTCGCCAGAAATGGATCGACCAGGCGCAGTCGCTCAACCTGTACATGGCTGGCGCATCCGGCAAGAAACTGGACGAGCTGTACAAGCACGCCTGGGTGAAGGGCCTGAAGACCACCTACTACCTGCGCACCCTGGGCGCCAGCTCGGCGGAGAAATCCACTGGCCGCGGCGGCGAACTGAACGCGGTAGCCTCCGGCCCGGCTGCAGCCGCCGCACCAGCAGCCGTGGTGGACACCACTCCGGCCACCGACGCCAAGTTCTGCTCCATCGACAACCCGGATTGCGAGAGCTGCCAGTAATTTAAGAAAAGGGGTGAGTCATGCGACGACGCAAGACAAACCCCGACTGGCCTCTTTTGGGTTTAGTTGCTGTCTGTTTGGCGCTAATAGGATTTACTTATTGGCTAAATTTATCCGAAACAATGTTTTTCTTAGCATTTCCTCTATTTGCACTTCTTACGCTTTTAAGACTGCACCACTTGCAGTCGATTAAGAAGTTTGAATACATGAAAAAGCATTGTGTCGGCGAAATTCGTCACAAAGTAAGTCACAGAGGTGTTGAGCAGACAATAACAATGAAATAAAAGTCAGTCGGGAGGGCGGCTTAATTGCCGCCCTAAACACCGACAAGAAATCTAAGGAATATAGTGGCTTAGTAGAGTGTTGTTAGCTCGCCTATACAAATAAATATTAATTTAACTGTTGGCCGCATGCGGCCAACCTGCATCTCCCAGCCGCTTCCCGCGAGGCGGCTGCAGGATGCACCGAACCCGGTTCCACCCAGCCAGTCCAACCGCAGTGACCCCCGTCACCAAGGAGACAACCATGCGTCGCTTACTGACACTGTGCCTGGCCGCCCTGCTGGCCGGCTGCAGCACCATGGCGGACCAGCTGCACGGCAGCCTGCAACCGCCGGCGGGATTGGGTTATGCCGTGTTTTCCATGACCGCGCGTACCTACAACCCCAGCTACGCCTCGGCCAACCTGAGCTGGCGCGGGCTGGACAACGGCCAGCGCGGCGTCGTGTACGCCAACTTCGGCACCGATACCGTGTTTGGCGAAGAAGGCATGACACCGGTAGACGGCAAGCTGCAACTGCTGGCGCTGCCGCCCGGACGCTACCAGCTGCAACAGGCCTACGCACAATGGAACGACGATCCAGAACGTTGGCCGTTTGGCTACCAGGGCAACGCCAGCTTCCGGCTGGACAAACAGTTTGAAGTACGCGCCGGCCAAACCGTGTACCTAGGCCAGGTGCGCTTCAACCTGGATTACCGGCCGGACGTGGAATTTGGCGATGAGCAAAAACGGGACTTCGGCCACATGAAACGCGTGTGGAAGGTAAACGACCTGAGCACCATCCGCTTGCAGCCGTTCAGCGGCAAAGTCGGCCGCGGCTACTAGCCCACCCGCTGCAGGCAAGACAGAACAAACTGCGGCCAACCTCAACGTTGGCCGCAACCGAAACCAAGCAACTTTAAGAATAACTGGAGCTAACATGCTGAGCTTTGACGATACCCCGCTGGCCGCCGCCACCCCGAGCAACTCCATGGACGCGCACGGCACCAACCGTGTCAACGTGGTAGACAAAAAGGTGATCAACGGCACCACCGACGTAAACCAGCTGGTGCCGTTCAAGCACAAATGGGCGTGGGAAAAATACCTGGCGCAGTGCGCCAACCACTGGATGCCGCAAGAAGTGAACATGCAGCGCGACATCGAACAGTGGAAAACCGGCCAGCTCACCGAAGACGAAATGCGCATCGTCAAGCGTAACCTCGGCTTCTTCGTTACCGCCGACAGCCTGGCCGCCAACAACATCGTGCTCGGCACCTATCGCCAGATCACCAGCCCAGAATGCCGCCAGTTCCTGCTGCGCCAGGCGTTTGACGAAGCCATCCACACCCACGCCTACCAGTACATCGTGGAAAGCCTGGGCCTGGACGAAGGCGAAGTGTTCAACGCCTATCACGAAGTAACGTCCATCCGTAACAAAGACGAATTCTTGATCCCGTTCATCGACGTACTGTGCAACCCGGAATTCAAGACCGGCACCCTGGAAAACGACCAGAAACTGCTCAAGTCGCTGATCGTGTTCGCCTGCATCATGGAAGGCCTGTTCTTCTACGTCGGCTTCGTGCAGATCCTGGCGCTGGGCCGCCAGAACAAGATGACCGGCGCCGCCGAGCAGTATCAGTACATCCTGCGCGACGAATCCATGCACTGCAATTTCGGCATCGACCTGATCAACACCATCAAGCTGGAACAGCCGGAAATCTGGACCGAAGACTTCAAGGCCGAAATCACCGACCTGTTCAAAAAAGCCGTGGATCTGGAATACGCCTACGCCGAAGACACCATGCCGCGCGGCGTGCTGGGCCTGAACGCCAGCATGTTCAAGGAATACCTGCGCTTTATCGCCAACCGCCGCATGCAGCAGATTGGCCTCGATCAGATGTTCCCCGGCGTGAACAACCCGTTCCCGTGGATGAGCGAAATGATCGACTTGAAGAAAGAGAAGAATTTCTTTGAGACGCGAGTGACTGAATATCAGACTGGTGGCGCGCTGAGCTGGGATTGAGTTAATTGTCAGAAATCGGAAAGGTTGAAATTTTGTAGTCAAAGTTTGCAATTTCCGATAGCCAAAGTATGAAATCTTGCTTTGCACGAAGAAAAGGCCCTGTTTTTACAGGGCCTTTTTCATGGCGCAATCAGATGTAACCGCTTACTGGAGTATTCGATCGGCCCGCTTCTCGGCCAGAGCTGCCTTCCAGTTTAAGTGTAATAGTCGACCGCTTTGCGGGGTTTATCAGCCATCGAAAAGTAACTTTGGGAGTTGGGACTACTCAGTTTGGTACTTGGGTGGGATGGACTTGCTCATACCATCATTTTACCGAGCATGCTCAAGCTCCGATTTGTGCAACAAAGCCAAGTTTCAGCAATTACAACTGGCAAGCAATGTATGGAACAACTCTCAATTGGGCACTTTTCCTTCTTTGTACTGTTTTTTATTCACTCATTTGCAACTCTGATTGTAATTTCTGGAGCAAAAAAATCTATTTGTTCTAACATTGCATTTTTGTATTTAATACGGAGATGGTTAAGAACTTCCTCTGATTCTCTAATGCTAATATTGGCATCTGGAATGTATGCCCTTCCTTGGGCTTCTTCGACCATAGGATCCTTACATTTATAACGAGCTAGAAATTTACTTTTCTTTGTCTTCTCGTATCTGGGCGAATGGGGATTTGCATATAAATTTGCGTGCAATTCGAAGTGACCATCTACATATCCAACAATAGCCGCGTCAAATGCGTGTCTGAATTTATAGAAGTCGCTATATCTAAAAAAATAGCACGGCTTGTATTTTTGGGTTGTCATGTCAATTATATTTGTGCGCCCAAGTAATGGGTCCGTAGTTTTTTCATATTTCGCTTTTACATTGATCCCTTTTGAAAGATGGAAAATAATTCTGAGATCATGCCTATGGACCTTTGCAGAAGATATTAACTGATCCCTTGCATTACTCAGTGCTCCAGATACAGTATTATCCCTCCCCAGAACATCATCTTTCACATACACTTCGCCTTGAGTCAAAACGCGCTCTCGTCTACTCAATTCTTTTTCATCATCCACTTTCAGCTTCGCCTCTATTATGAAAATCTCACTCTCATAATATGCAAGAAAGTCCGCCTCCTTTCTGTCACCAGGCTCTTCTAGTTTTTCCACTCTTAGTCCCATGCACTCAAGGATAAACTTTGAAATATCATCTGAGCTCATTGCATTGATTTGTTCTACTAAATTTTTAGGTTGATTCATATTCATGCCCCACGAAAACTGCCACCGTTTCTATCAAACTTAACCAGCATGTCGTGTACTCTTATCATCTCATCCAAAATTGGTTGAACGTGGTGCCGCTCACCTAGAACCTGATAGATACCATCATTAAGATGGTAAGCTCTAAAAATATGATGTGGAATCGCGGTATCTTCAGGTTTATCAAGAATAAGACTGGGGAAGATATGTCCAACAATACCGTCTTCAAGATATCTATCTAGCCGCTCGTCAAAGTGCTCTATGGCATTTCTGAGCTTCTTATCATGCAGAGGACTGCTCTGGTCAATAGAAAACACCTTACACAAATATTCAGCTCTTTGCTTGTGCAATAGCTTTTTGTCTCCTTTTCCACCAATCAACGATGGGAAAAAATATCGTGCCACAGCTCCACTGTGATTGATGAAATTTTGTAGACAATCAAGCAATTCATCTTTTCTATCTTGAGGGGCGACCTTTCCTTCAGTGATCGCCTTTACGTAATTTGATGCTCTTTCACATGCCTGAAGTGCTGATGATGTATTGAATAGCATTGATTGGATATAGAAGGCATGATACGGTGGCCAGATAATAGAAGAAATTTCCTTATCAATCACAGTGATTCCTTAAAAAGGCACTATAGGGTGCATTTTTGATTTTTAACTTCAGCCAAAAGCACCTTTGCTCCTTTATTCATCAAAGCTTCATTGTCATCTCTAAACCAGCGGAACAAGAAATCAAAGATTGGAGGGTTTTTCTTTCTATGGTCAAAAATCTGATCTTGAAGTGTTCTGCATTTCAGTTTCAGTACATTGACGTCTTTACCTGCAATAGCATCAGACCAAATTTTTTCGGAAATCTCTTTCAGTTTATCTAATCTATTAGCAGCAGCGCCGTGCTCCATCATCTGACGATAGCCGAAGACATAGGTTGAGACTAAAGGTGCAATGATGTATGCCAGAAACTCAAAAATATCCTTCTTTTCATATAAGCCATAGCCAATCAATCCCAATGCAATACTAACCAGGATGATATGGATAGCGAAGGTGTACTTCCTTCTCATCCTTGCATCCCACCATACATTGGATCGTTGGCTGAGAATAATTCCAAATATTTCTGGAACCTCATTTATTGCTACGGGATACCATCTTCGCAAGCCAGAAATTTCTTCATCGGTCAGTCCATGTTCCTGTGCTTCTTCATGAATCATTTCGAGCTCTGGTTTTTTTCCAACCGAAATTTCATTCCAATCCAAGCCTAGAACTCTAGTATCAAATAGCTCTTGGACCCTAGCGGCATTGTCGCGTAGATTTTTTACCCAAGGTGTGAATACAAACAGGTCAAAAACCACAACCAAGATACCCCAGAGAGCTACATAGCCCTTGAATTCTGGCTTCAATATTGTGGTAATTGCAGCACCAATGGCAATAGGAACACTAAGCAACATTTGTATTCCAATGATGTTCTTTGCCTTGGAATAAAGGTTTCTTTGAGCCGCCAGAAGTTCAATGTTTTCTGGCAGCTCCTGCTTTTGGACGATGCTCATAGGTAGTAGCTCGGAAATTTATCATTATAAAGCAAGCTCCACCAATCAAAAGCATCCTTGATGTCCCCATTGGCTGTCGCTGTACGTGCCTTTTCAGCACGGATAGCTGCTGTTTTCAACTTAGAAAGTGCATCTGTTTTTTGGGGTTCGGTATTGCAGGCATAAATGTATCCAGCTACACCCGTAGGGTCAGCGCGCAGTAATCAACCTGGTTGAAAAACGATATATAGCGTACCCCTCTCTCGGGCCACGGTATGCCGTTACTAGCTTACTGCATGGCCTAGGGCTGTGTGAGAATTTTGATGCGAAGCTGGAATCGATTGCAAACCATTGGCTGCACACAGTGCATCCCATTCCGGTAGTGAACAACTACACGCCAGACGATGAAGCCCCTGCTCTGTCCATAGCGACGGTTGCCACCACATTGAACGTGTCATCACACATCATCAAGACGCTGCTAAGAAAAGAAATCCTGATATATGTCCCTGATAACTACTTAGCCCATCGAAAGCGAATTGATAAACAGGAAGTTATTGACGGGAAGAGTGTAGCGAGGCTTTTGCATCGGTTATCAAGTCTCAACGAGTCTGTACCAAACGGCAAAATCGTCCGTTTTGACCATTATGGAATTGATCACGCCAAGCGATTGGATCTGCTAAATGAAATTGACGGAGAGTACATTAGGATTGCTGCCTTCAACTTTACTGTTGGTCTACCCAGCCTCGCGTTAAGCAAAACACTCAGGACCATTGGAGAGAGAAGTAGCTCACTATCCATCCGAAAGTCTGCTGAATTTTTGGAAGTATATCCAGATGCCATCTATCGATTAATAAAAGCAAAACTCCTTACTGCAAGAGGGCTTGATGAGCGGCGCGCCTGCATTGAAATCGACGAACTTACTACGTTTCGCGAAAATTACATATTCACCCATGAAATTGCTCGTAAATTAATGTGCAACCCAACCAATATTGCAGATCGAATAATATCAATAGGCATTATTCCAATTCATGGACCCGCCATTGATGGCGGCTTAACGTATGTTTTCCGGCGGAGTGACATAACAGCTGAAGTATTGCTTAGAATAAATGATTGCAACACTTACAAAAGCCGCACAGGGAGAGGGCGAAAAATCGTAAAACCGACGAATACCCAGCTTGGCACTGATCAGGAAACTTTCACAACCTTAGAGCTATCAGTAAAAACAGGGATTAGCATTGCAACCATTCAGCACGAAGCTAAGTATGGCTGTTTATCAGAAGCAGTCATCAACATGACGTCAAGCAAAAAAGCGTTTCAATTCCACTCTCGCGCCATTGGTATATTGGCATTACTCTCAGAGTCCCATAGGTGGGCCATCAAGAAAAGGAAATCCAAATGAACCATAACCAGATATTTGGCAAGGCATTAAGGCGAATTAGAAGAGAAATGCAGTTATCACAGGAGGAATTGAGCTTCAGGGCTGAAATAAGCAAGTCATATGTATCTTTATTAGAGCTAGGGCAAAGATCACCAACACTTGACAGTCTCTTGAAAATTAGCTTCGGCCTAAAAATGGAACTTAGTTATTTTCTCATTATTTTAGCGGAAGAAATTCGGCAGAAAAACTCAAATGATTGATAAATCATATGGAAAAAAATAAAGGCCGAACATATTATAAGTCATCGATTGCACCAAGAATTTATAATAGCCTGCGAGCTAAGTCACTGCACTACCAAGCCCCAAGCTACGAACGGTTGCCTGCAGGCATTATGGAAAGTTGCCTCGAGTCTTCTTTCGCCGTGAAACGATCGAAAAGCTCAAGAGAGCTGCAGCAGCAAGAATGAACGCTGCTGCCAATGCAATAGGAGGAATGTCCGATGCTGGTATTTCTTGATACCGAATTCACTGATTTTGTACAGATGGATCTGATAAGTGTCGGGCTTGTCGCCGAGGACGGGCGAGAGTTCTATGGTGAGCGCAACGATTATATGCTCGAGGCCTGCAGCGACTTTGTGCGGGCTTCGGTACTGCCGTTGATGCATAAAGTACCTGAGGCACGATGTAGTGCCGCCCATCTCACCCATCGGTTGCATCAATGGTTTGCATCACATAGAGAGCCCATCACTGTAGTCTTTGATTACGCATCCGACTGGGAGCTCCTGGCTGATGCTCTTCAGGGCAATGGTAGTCAACCGCTACCACAGTGCATCGAAGAAAAATGGCTATTACAGTACGACGTCGTGAGAGATCCCATTTTTAGACATGCATCTCAAGCGGCATACGGTGGAAATTGGCAGCCTCATCACGCGCTAGCGGATGCCCGCGCTTTACGGGCGGGATATCTGGCTTGGTATGCGGACAAATCGAAAGCTTGCTCATGATTTTGTTCTTGGACATTGATGGTGCATTGCCCCAGACGCGGTATGCCAGCATGGAAGGGCGCCGGTACTGGACACTGATGCGCACTGCGGGCGCTGGTGGTCGTTGACCGCCGTGCCGGTCGTACCTGACCAGAGCGCTGGTGCCCGCTGGCCAACATAGAGAAGACATACTTAGACGAGAATGTGGGCGTCAGCAATCGACCCGAAGCAGAAATAGTCGAGTAGGGAAAGCGGACGCTCAGGAACGTGAAGTTAACCTGAGCCGGAGCGGCGAAGCCGCGGAGGCTACCTAACAGCGGTGTCCAGAGCCGCAGTTGGGCGTCAGGTGGAGTGGGACAGACCAGTTAGACGTCACGATGCTCTGCCCTTACTCTGTCGAACTGCAAAACACATTGAATTCAAACTCCGCGCCGATGCCCACTAGCTCAGAGAGAAAATCACTCTCAAAATATGGGCAAACAGCGTAGACCTCACCAATGGGAAGGTAATACGCGAGGCTAAACCAACGGGCATCCACCCCAGCGTACGATTTCAGCCGTATGAGTTCTTGCAAGTGGTCGTTCATGAACGTACGGCAAGCGATGACCTGTTGCGAAATTGTTGCGTTGTCGTCGTCAATGACCGTAAGGGAGAGTCCTGAGCGCTCTCTTGGCTGAACACCCCTCGACTTCGATTCGCCTTTTCGATAAGCCGTAGCAGTTGCGTGCCATGGCGAGTCAGTGAGAAATGAGTCGACGTCGAAGTCTTCACCTTGGGCGCGGAAGTAGCAGGCACACATGTTCAAGCCTTAGAAATGTAATTGGCGCTGGCGGCGGGTATGGCCCCAGTGGTGCCAACAGTTATTCAGACGCAAAACTGCCGTGCTATTTGACATCATCTGGACCACCATTGTCAGGCTCCAAGTCGATGCATGGCAGACCCACTATCTGACCGCTGTCTGATTATCCAGCTGTAATCATATGGGCAGCTCCACCGTCTGCTATGGGTGTGGCTGGGTGGATGACGGCTCTTGGCCGTCAGCTGTCATGCTAGCACAATAGCATGACAATGTGCTTCGGCTAAGTAGAATGCGTAGGGCTCACGTCAGGTATCGACCCAAAGTAGTCGATGCCTTCATGGAAAAGCGGACACTAACGTTAGGTGTCACGCTTGCGAGCAAAAATCTTGGCAACTTCACCTCCCATTCTGGCTGCGCGCTCGGTCGCGGTTTCACCGAATTCGGAACGAACATCAGAGCGCGCCCCGGCCCTAAGAAGAGCTTCGATGATGGCAGTGTTCTCCTGCCCGACGGCAACGTGCAGCGGGGTTTCACTCATGTCGCCAATTGCGTTGACCTTTGCTCCGGCTTGAAGGAGGGTTTGGACTGCGTAGAGATCGTTTCGCCGCACCACGACATGCAGAGGCGTGTCACCATCGCATCCTGCGCTATCGAGCATTACTGGAGCATTGCCGAGGTGTTCTGGGAATAGGACATCGGATGTGGAAGCCAAGATTACTGCCAGCGTGGCACGTTGCTTCGGTCGCTTTGCCATTAGATACCTAACGTATTCCTGTGAGTGTCATGCTAGCGTATGAAACACCATTGAATGCCTAAAACCTCGAATTGCATGCCAGCAAGCCACAAGCCAATAAGTACGAGAATACCAAAGACACCGCCATGCGCAACTCGATGAATCGACCGTGATGCCAAGCAGAATGCAGCGGCGCCCGAGACTGCGCTAAGAAGCAAAGGAAGAAGACCAGCCTCCTCAATCTCTGCTGTGGGCATCTGACTGGGCTACATGGCTGCATGCGCGTTTTTCTGGTCAGAATGAGCCAAGACATGACCAAAATGCACTAATTTTGGACGATAGCATGGCAGCTCGTTGGTAGAGTGCTCACTCCAAGATGGTCACAAATAGCTGCTGTGACGCCGGATTGCCCTGGTTAGCCAGATCAAATTTGGACATCAAATAGAACAGCATAGATTTTCTGACCTTCAACGTCACCTCCAAGCTGTCATGCGGGATCTGATAGCCCTTGCTACTTCAGCCAGTGGCTTACTCCATAAAAGGGGCGTACCCTAATCTCGCGTGAGAGATGAGCACACAACTATCTGCCACAGTCAGATGGCCCCAGAGACTACACATACAAATACCCTCCGTCGTTTCGCCGCTTTGCTCAGCCTCTTTCCTTGATCATTTCAGCCTTTGGCTGCAGCAACCAGACATTTCAATTTTTGCCTGCATTATCGATCAAACATTTCGCAAACAACCTCTCATAAGCTACTGAATTTCAATGAATGTCATTTTCAAGTTTTGACCACTCCGACATTAATTGTCAGAAATCGGAAAGGTTGAAATTTTGTAGTCAAAATTTGCAATTCCCGACAGCCCAAACATGAAAGCTTGCTTTGCACGAAGAAAAGGCCCTGTTTTTACAGGGCCTTTTTCATGGTGCAATCAGATGTAACCGCTTACTGGAGCATTCGATCGGCCCGCTTCTCGGCCAGAGCGGTCCTTCACATATCAGATGAAAGATGGCTGCTGTCGCATTGGAAGCAGCCATAAGAGTAACTGGCAAACAATGGGTACATCAGCCGTAATTATTGATGCGCATTGAATTTTGACCAATGGTCAGTGTTCGACACTCACCAACAGCTTAGGTATTTGCAACCACTTCAACATAGAAAACATCCTGCTTTCTCGATAGAGTTCGAAGCTTACTTTCCTTAACTGGATCGCATTAAGTTCGAGGTAGGCTGTAAAGCGTCACAAACAAAAAAGATGGCTAGCCTGTAAATGTTTCGTTTGCCCTTAGCAGGTTCTGAAGCATGGTTGCCGCTGTATCCGATGTGCCATAGCCTTCGAGAACAATGGTTTGAATTTCTTGACCAACGACATCCGTCAGGTGAATGGTCGTATTGGTACCACTACTCACAAACAAGTTGTAGTTATTGGCTCCGTCCAATAGGTCAGAAAGATCAATAATATCGTGATCGCTGGTAGAAAAATTTTGCACAGTATCGAACGCGGTAGCGCCCACCGACCCAACATCGGATAAGTCCCACTTGAACGTATCGATACCGACACCACCAATCAAGGTATCGCTGCCTTGACCACCATTAAGGGTGTCATCGCCACTACCTCCATCAAGCTGATCGTTACCAGCACCAGCCGATAGGTTGTCATCTCCGGCATAACCGTACAGGTACTGTGTACCACCACCCGTGTTGATGGTATCGCCTTCCGCATCCGTGCCGATGTAGTAGCCGGCCATCTCGCGCAGCGTTTGACGGCCCCAGATCGTACCGTCCGCAAAGTGCACTTCCTGGATACCGTACTGGTTAGCGCTGTCGCTGGCTTGCCACGTGGCTACCTGGTTCGACAACCTCAGCGTGTGACCGTCGGCGAAGGTCAGTGTGGCGTCGTTGCCATTGCTGCTGACGGTGACGCTGTCCGGGGTGATGCCTGCCGCCAATTCGACGATGTTGCTGTCACTGGCGTTGGTGGTATTCACATAGTCGTAGAGGTTGACATTGCCACTGCCGTCGAGCCGGAAGGTATCGCTGCCGTCTTCACCATAAAGTGTCACAGAACCATAGCTGGAAGTCGCCAACCCGGTAGCAACCAAGACATCATTGCCACTCCCACCACTAGCGTAGCTGTAGTCGGTGGCACCACTCCCCAGAGTCAACGTGTCGTTGCCGTTACCGCCATACAGCGTGTTCTGGGCGCTACCCCCATCCAGCGTGTCATTGCCGTCATCGCCGGTCAGCGTATCGTTGCCACTTTCTCCATTGATCACATCGTTGCCATTGCCACCATACAATGTGTCGTTACCGTCGCCGGCCGATAGGTTGTCATCTCCGGCATAACCGTACAGGTACTGTGTGCCACCACCCGTGTTGATGGTATCGCCGCCCGCATCCGTACCGATGTAGTAGCCGGCCATCTCGCGCAGCGTTTGACGGCCCCAGATCGTACCGTCCGCAAAGTGCACTTCCTGGACACCGTACTGGTTAGCGCTGTCGCTGGCTTGCCACGTGGCTACCTGGTTCGACAACCTCAGCGTGTGACCGTCGGCGAAGGTCAGTGTGGCGTCGTTGCCATTGCTGCTGACGGTGACGCTGTCCGGGG
>NZ_JBEFLD010000004.1:0-112477 GCF_040148885.1 Vogesella oryzagri | reverse complement strand
CGGTGGCACCACTCCCCAGAGTCAACGTGTCGTTGCCGTTACCGCCATACAGCGTGTTCTGGGCGCTACCCCCATCCAGCGTGTCATTGCCGTCATCGCCGGTCAGCGTATCGTTGCCACTTTCTCCGTAGACTGTATCGTCTCCGGCCAGGGCATATACCACATCATCACCGGCCTTGGCTTGGATCAGGTCTGATGCGCTCGTGCCATATAGCGGATTATCCGGACCTTCGCTGCCGTAAACAGGGTTGAGCAACTGCGCCACAATGGCTGTCGCTGAGCTCGGCACTACCTCGAACATACCATCGCCATCGGTGTAGCTTGCCAGTACGCGCACCTGCAGACCGACCAGCGTTGTATCCAGCGTCAGGCTGGCAACAGTCGCCCCGATTACATCGCCCCAAGTCACCCCATCGGACGAGCTTTGCCACTGGTAGCCAATGGCACCCAGTCCATCTACATCGACCAATGTGTTGCCAGCCGTCAACGTCTCCCCCTCGAGCGCGCTGCCGGACAGCGTGACGCTGCCGGTTGGCGCATCGTTGACCGCAGCCAGTGTCAGGTTGACTGACGTGTTAGCCGTGGCGATACCGTCCGAGATGACTAGCGCAAAGCTGATCGCGCCATTGCGGTTCGGGGCAGGGGCGAATGTCCAGGTGCCATCGTTGTTATCGACCACGCTGCCGTCAGCGGCATCGACCGCCAGGCTCTGTACCGACAACATATCGCCGTCGACATCGCTGGCGTTCGCCAGTAGTTGCGCGGCGCTCAGGGTGTAGCTTTGATCTTCCACCCCGCCCGGCAGGCTCACTGGCCCGCTGACGGTAGGTACATCGTTGACGTTGCTGACCGTCAGGGTGAACACATCATTGGCCGAAAAGCCAGCGGCGTCGGTGGCGGTCATGCGCACGTCGAGGGCGCCCACATCGGCCTGCGCCGGCGTGCCGCTGAAGGTGCGGGTAGCCGCATCGAAGCTCAGCCATGCAGGCAGCGCCGAGCCGTTCGCCAGACTGGCGCTGTAGCTGAGCGTGTCGCCCGCATCAGAGTCGCTGAAGGTACTGTCTGGCACCACGAAGTTGAACCCTGCATCCTCTGCCGCCAGCTGGTCGGCCAGCGGGGCGCTCAGCACCGGGGGCGTGTTGAGAACCACCACCGAGGGTGCGAAGTTTTCTGTCGTCAGCTCCGTGGCCTGCAGATTCTGCAGAGTTATCCAGGTCTGCCAGGTGTAGTTGCCGTTGGCAGCGCCATCCCGATCCCATTGTACCAGCGTGTCGTTGCCAGACTGGGTCAGGCGCAGGAAGCCGTTGGCCGCCGAAAAGGGATTGCCCCCGGTGTACCAGTTGGCGCTGCCGTTAACGCCTAACAAGGCGCTGACATCAAGAGTGTCGCCGCCTGCCCCAGTGGCAAAGTCGGTGACGACATAGTTGGCATATCCGTAGAGGCCCCAGTACGTATCCTGGCCAGCACCGCCGGTGACCAGCTTCGCTTGGGCAGCCGAGGTGTTGCCAACATAAAGTTCGAACCGGTCGTTACCGCCGCCACCATTCAGGGTGTCGTTGCCTAACTCGAACATGCCGAGAAATGTGTCATTGCCGTCGCCACCATCGAGGATATCGTCACCGTTGCCGCCGGCAAGGTAGTCATCACCAGCTCCGCCAATCAGGAGGTCGTTGCCGACACCGCCGGACAGATTGTCGTTGCCGTCACCACCGTCCAGAGTATCATTGCCGCCTACTCCCCCCGACAGCGTGTCATCACCGGCGAGGCCGTAGATGGTGTCATCCATAACACCACCGTTCAGGTTGTCGCTGCCCGCCGTGCCTGTGAGCACTAGTCCGACAGCTGAGGAGCCATCCGGGTTGATGCCGTCGACGAAGTTGTCGGACGTAATCGAAGAGGCCTGCAGATTCTGCAGGGTTATCCAGGTCTGCCAGGTGTAGTTGCCGTTGGCAGCGCCATCCCGATCCCATTGTACCAGCGTGTCGTTGCCAGACTGGGTCAGGCGCAGGAAGCCGTTGGCCGCCGAAAAGGGATTGCCCCCGGTGTACCAGTTGGCGCTGCCGTTAACGCCTAACAAGGCGCTGACATCAAGAGTGTCGCCGCCTGCCCCAGTGGCAAAGTCGGTGACGACATAGTTGGCATATCCGTAGAGGCCCCAGTACGTATCCTGGCCAGCACCGCCGGTGACCAGCTTCGCTTGGGCAGCCGAGGTGTTGCCAACATAAAGTTCGAACCGGTCGTTACCGCCGCCACCATTCAGGGTGTCGTTGCCTAACTCGAACATGCCGAGAAATGTGTCATTGCCGTCGCCACCATCGAGGATATCGTCACCGTTGCCGCCGGCAAGGTAGTCATCACCAGCGCCGCCAATCAGGAGGTCGTTTCCGTCAAAACCGTAGAGCCGGTCATTGCCCGCCAGTCCGTAGATCGCATCGTCGACCACGCTGCCGTCAAGCGTGTCGGCGTTGGGTGTGCCGAGGATTGTGTACAGATTCAGAGTGAAGCCGTCACTCACTGAGAGTGCACCGGAATCGGTGGCGGTGACGCTGATATCGATGCTGCCGAGTAGTGTGCCCGCCGGAGGCGTGCCGCTTAAGGTGCGGCTAGCCGCATCAAAGCTCAGCCAGGCCGGTAAGGGGTCGCCGTTGGCCAAGCTAGCGCTCAACGTCAGGCTGTCGCCTACATCGACGTCGGCAAAGGTGTTGGCGGGTAAAGTGTAGGTGAACGCCTTCCCCCCCCCGCTGTACTGGTCGAGCAGCGCTACCTGCAGAGTCGGCGCGTCGTTGACCACCGCCAGACTGAAGCCCAGCGTAGCGGCAAGCGAGCCACCGTTGCCATCGATTACCTCGTAGCGGAGCGTGACCGCGCCGTTGTAGTTGGCATCCGGAGTGAAGGTCCAGCTGTCGTCGCCATTGTCAGCCAGCGTGCCGTGATTGGCACTGAGGTTTGTGACGGACAACGTATCGCCATCAACGTCGCTGAAGCCGGCCAGCAGCGCCGCAGCAGCGAAAATGTAGGGGGTGTCCTCACTGCCGGCGGACAGTGCCGTCGTTGGGTTGCCGGTGGGGGCGTCGTTCACTGCGGCAAGGTTCAGGGTGGCCGCAGTGTTGATTGTGGCCGTGCCGTCGCTGATCACCACCGCAAAGCTGACAGCACCGTTGCGATTGGCAACCGGGGTGAAGGTCCAGCTGCCATCGCCATTATCCTCCAGCGCACCATCTGCCGGATCGACGCTGATGCTCTGCACGCTTAGCGTATCGCCCGCATCGACGTCGCTGGCGTTGGCCAACAGTTGCGCTGCACTGAGCGGGTAGGCGACGTCTTCGCTACCAGCTGGCAGGCTGACCGGGCCGCTCACGGTCGGCGCATCGTTTACAGCCACGAACTCCAAGCTTAAAACGTGTGCTGTGCTAGCGGAATTGCCGCTAGAATTTTCCGTTGCAATCGCAACCACATTCAGCGTCAACGTCCCAACGTAATTCTCTGGCGCAGATATAGTTAACCCTGGTAGATCATCCAGATTGAGCACCCAGCTTCCAGAATCATCCGTATGACCCGCCGACAACGTAAATCCAGAAGGTACTCCCTCAACCTTTACGGTTAGGGTTTCCGATCCGTCCACATCCACCAAGTAAGATACGATCCCCAATTCTGCAGGATGACCTTCAAGCACTCTAACATTTGCTCCATCACCTGAAATAAGTGACTCGGCGGTATCAAGTGTGCTGCGATAAAGAAAGTCCCGCCCAAACCCGAGGCCCCACCCTGAGAGATCCAGCCCCCAAGAAAAGCTCCAATCAGAGAGATCTAAGGCTGTCGGTATCTCTGTATTGCTCAGCGCATTACTTGTGCTGTCATCCAATTGAATGGAAATGTGTGACTGCTCAAGATCCAGCACTTGACCATCCAACGAGTAAAACACATTACTATAACTACGGAATACAATATTATCCTGGCCATAATATCCATTAACCACTTCCACCAAGAAACTAGGGCTCACTGGATCGCTGACAAAAACGTGACCACTTTCAAACTCGACCCTGAACCCCATGCCGGACTGAGTATTCCAGTAGTCCCCTACCTCTGCAATGGAGTTACTGTCTGAAAGTCCCAATGCGTATGTCACAGTTGCAACATACTTGGTACCATATGGAATCCCAATGATGTTCTCAAAATCGTATGTTTGCGATAACACCCCTGTGAAAGTCAGCGTAACCAGTCCGCCGTTCGCCGTCGGGTGCCATTCAGGAACAGACAAGATGGGCGCGTCAGGAATTGCCACTACTTCAAATGCCTGGCTCGCGGAAATACTTCCGCCGTGATTGTCAATAACATCATAGGTCAGCTCGACTGTTCCGCTGTAGTTCTCCTCCGGCGTAAAAACCCAGCTCCCATCACCGTTGTCGCTTAGACTGCCGTGGCTAGCAACCAGATTGGACACCGACAGCAGATCTCCATCAACGTCACCAAGGCCCTGCAGAAGGCCGTTGCTATAAATCACATAGGGCGTGTCTTCACTACCAGCGGCCAATTCACCTGTCGCACTGCCCGTCGGCGCATCGTTGACCGGGGCGAGGTTGAGTTCAGCGCTGGTGGCAATCGTCGCCGTGCCGTCCGAAATCACCACTGCAAAACTCACAGCACCGTTGCGGTTGGCGACCGGGGTGAAGATCCAGCTATCGTCACCGTTATCGGTCACCACGCCATAGACTGGATCTACGCTGACGCTTTGCACGTGCAGTACATCCCCGTTATCCACGTCGTGGGCATTGGCCAACAACTGTCCAGACGTCAAGATCACCGGCACGTCCTCTGTGCCATCTGCTAGTGTGACCGGGCCCATCACCGTAGGAGCATCATTTACCGGGGTGACATTGATTGATAGTGTGTTGGCACTGAGAGAGAAATCCAAGCCATCACTGACTTTAAAGCTGATACTGGCATATCCAGCGCCGTTCGCATCAATATTTGGAACGAATTGTAACTTTCCCGCATCCAGGTCAGCCCTGCTGATGATCTGGTTCACCGTCACCGCGCCCCAGTTACTTCCACTGAAGTATTGCAGACTACCCACAGTAGGCACTGCCGTGATTTGTATGGCAGCTAACGGACTATTTTCCGCATCGGCATAACTACCAAAATGACTCACACCAAGTACAACAGCCGTATCTTCCAATGTGGTCACACTGGCATTGGTAGAGATCGGGGGGGTGTTGACTGATGCCTTTAGCGTTGTGCTGTTCCAAACAGTGCCATTACTGAACACAACCCGGTCAATTTCGTGATCCGTTCCAAGATAAAACCCCTGGAGTGTCAAGGTCCGCGCAGTCGCTAGCACCTTCATGACCAGATCCGTGCCGCTTTTCACAAACTGTACATCGCCCGGATTGAGGCCGACCAATTGCAACGCATCTATATCCTTTGTTGCCCCACCAGAATTGTCTATCACGTCATAACCATAATTCTGTCCATAGCGATAGGTATCGTTTCCCGCCCCCCCTTTGAGCCAGTCGTTACCTGCTCCGCCATCTAATACATTATTGCCAGCATTACCATAAATGCGGTTATCTAATGCATTTCCGGCACCAGAAATATTACTTCCCCCAGTTAATTCTAGGTTTTCGACATTAATTGCCAATGTTTGACTGACTGAAGCGCGGACAGTATCGACACCGGCATTACCTCCCTCAACAACAACATCAGCCGTATTGTCAACGATATAAGTATCGTCACCATCACCACCGCTCATCGTGTCCTTGCCAGCACCACCATCCAGCACGTTATTTCCGCTATTGCCACTGAGGCTGTTGTCTAGTGCATTACCTGTACCTGTTAGATTGGCGCTACCAGTCAACTCCAGGTTTTCGATATTACTAGTTAGGGTGTAATTGATTGAAGTACGTACTGTGTCGATTCCTGCACCACTGGCCTCCACCACTATATCACCTGTATTTTCGACAACGTAAATGTCGTTACCGAAACCACCTTCCATATAGTCCGCACCGGAGCCACCATCAAGTAAGTCATTGCCACCGTTACCGTACAGCGTGTCGTCCCCCTCAAGTCCTTGCAGCGCGTCGTCGGTTGGATTTCCCAAAATCGTGTCATTGCCAGTAGTCGCCGTGACCTCTGGGTAGTAAAGGTTGGCAAGAATATCGCTGCTATTCCAAGTTGATTTATTAGCAAATACAATACTGTCAATTTTATGGTCTGCATCCGCAAAATACTGGCGTACTGTCAGCGTTGAACCATCCGCTAGCACATTCAGAACAAGGTCATTACCAACTCGATAGACTCGAATATCAACGGCATTCAACCCAAGCAACTTAATGGTGTCGGTATCATTGGTGGCACCGCCTGAGTTATCAATCACGTCATTGCCGTAGCCAGCACCAAAAATGTAAGTATCGTTACCAGCGCCTCCGAACAGCAGATCATCCCCGCTGCCCCCATCAAGGGTATCGTTTCCTCCGACCCCATAAAGAAAATCATCTCCGGCAAAACCGGTGATGGTGTCGTTCTTGGATGTTCCCTGAAGGGTGTTGTTTTGTGAGTTGCCATTGATCGTAGCCATGATGTGCTCCTACGCTGATCAGGTTGCTGAGCACTAGCAACGTAGTAAACCAGGGAGAGTGGGACATCATCCATATGGATGAACAAAAAAAAGTAAGCACATCTGACGATGTGATAGTTCCCAGAGGAGGCACAGAAAAGGAGTCACCTAGTAGCCTAGCCCGACTAGGCGCAGGCGTGCCACCGTTCCAGCGGCTTGACGCAACACTAGGTCAAAGAGGCATTCGACTGAAAGACAGGACTGAATGTGGCGGAACCCGAACAGATTGACTGGAATGCAGGTACCTAGTGAAGAGAGAGTTCTGGCGCTTGGCTTTAGTTGAGCTGGATGAGTAGCATCCCCTGCTACCGGAGAGGCGGCTACTGACCTACCTATTGTTTTTTTGGCACGTAGAAGAGTGCAATTTGCTTATGCTTCCATTTTACTTGGCAAGAAAAATTTCCAATTTACACAAACCAATCATTAGTAACTGAGCTACTGATTTGCCAATCTTATTAAATCTGCCTGCCTGCTACAACCAGTTTTCCTGAAGATATTCTTTAGTTGTGTTCTGACCGTTGCGGCACTTAACGAAGTCTGCACACAATAATCACGCACCGTCAATCCGTCGACGATTGCCAGTGCAACTTTTCTCTCTGCCACCGACAATTTTTGCTTTGAAAAAAAATCATTAACCCTATCTTTATTTTGAATTTCCTTGTTGCAATCATTCGAAAATGAAATCAATAAGCAGCTTTGAAAACCATTGGAGTTCAACACGGAAACATTCACATTTAATTTACTACCCATCACTCCAAGTGAGGAAAAACTAGTTTCTAAGCCACAAGTCATGGCAACCTCTATTGCCTTGTCTAGTGAATAATTCTGCTGAACTGTTGCCATGAACAAAAAGCCATCTTTTATTTTTACATTGCCATTAAAAGTTTGATCAAAATCATCGCCGCAACTTATATGCCTAATCTTCCTGTTCTTATCCATAACATAAAAAGCACGACCCCTAAGGTCAAGATAAGAGTGAAGAATATCTCTCTCAGCTTGAGAATTTAAAGTCTTACAGTAAGCTTTTATTGCAAGCGATAGATTTTTTACAACTACACCCATCTTAGCAAAATCTTCTTCGTTGAATGGATCTCTGGCTTTCTCTCTTTCAAAGGTTATGCTAACACAGGCTGAATCTGATTTATACAAATTACATCCTGCCACATATAAAATACCAGATGGGATTAGAAAGTCTTGAAAATACTCACTTCTCTCCACAAATTTATTACTTACAACTTTATTTGTCGCCAGCCACTTCAACTCTGGAGACCTTACCCCGATTGGCAATAAAGGATCCAAAGCAGAATAATACCCCTGGTAGCCAATAGCAATACTGTCTGGCAGGTTGTAGTTTATTGACCATTCCGGCAAAAATGTTTCAGTATTCCAACATGTCATTAACGACATATCTGCCTGCATTATTACGCAGAGATCAGCAAGAACAAAGCTCCACGGCAATTCTCCAGCAACTGCTAAAAGCATTTTTTCGATAATGTAATTTACTTTTATAGTACGCATTTACAACTCCGCAGCACCTAAGTTTGTTTTAACTTTTTAGCATATAAACAAATAATGTCAAGCCCATATAACCATCAAAATAGTTTTCGTGAAAATGAAATCCCGCCAATTCAATTAAATCAAAATAATTGATTTAATTTTTGCACCTTAGATAATTTGACTTTCCAATGTCGCAAAAAACAAATAAATCACCAGTCGTTTACTAGATATTTTTTGGCTGCTTTCAATATGAAAGCAGCCAAAAAATATCTAGTATGCGAAGGACTGCTATGGCCGACCAACGGACGATGATGCCGCCTGGTCGGCAGCAGTTCGGCCAAAGCGGTCTGTTACCCCATTTGTCCTGAACGTCTGCTCAGATTTACATACCGGCCATTTCTCTGTTGCCGGCACCGAACGTCAGCTTTCTTCCCCTTTGGAGCGCGTAGGGGCGTGGTACCATCTGCGCCGCACCGTTTTTATTGCTTTGCAACATAGGGCGGCGCCACGCTGCCGAGGCAGCACCCTTGTCCTGATGCGGCCAACGTTGGCCGCATTTTCTGTCGTCTTCCCGCCTTGTCGCCGGTCGCGGCGTAACCTGTTTCCTGCCGCCGCACGGCGCTTCCCATGATCATTCTGAAAAACGTGGCCTTGCGCCGCGGTACCAAAGTCCTGCTCGACAACGCGTCGGTGACGCTCAATCCCGGCGAGAAAGTCGGCCTGGTCGGCCGCAACGGCGCCGGCAAATCCTCGCTGTTCGCGGTGCTGAACGGCTCGCTGCACGAAGACGGCGGCGATGTGTCGATCCCGTCACAGTGGCGCATGTCGCAGGTGGCGCAGGACATGCCGGAAACAGCGCAGACGGCGACCGAGTTTGTGATCGAAGGCGATACCACCCTGCTCGCCGCGCAGCAGGAGGTGGCCGAGGCCGAGGCCGGCGAAGACTATATGCGCATGGCGCACGCCTATACCGCGCTCAACGATGCCGGCGCCCACGACGCGCCAGCACGGGCGCAGGCGCTGATTCTCGGCTTGGGTTTCAGCGTCGCCGAGCTGCAGCAGCCGGTGAACAGCTTTTCCGGCGGCTGGCGCATGCGGCTGCAACTGGCTCGCGCGCTGATGTGTCCGTCCGACCTGCTGCTGCTGGACGAGCCGACCAACCACCTGGATCTGGACGCGCTGGTATGGCTGGAAGCGTGGTTGAAGCAGTACGCCGGTACCATGGTGGTGATCAGCCATGACCGCGAATTCCTCGATGCCGTCACCAACGTGACGCTGCACGTCGACAATGCCAAGCTGGTACGCTACGGCGGCAATTACAGCAAGTTCGAGGACATGCGTGCCGAACAGCTGGTCCTGCAGCAGGCGGCGCAGGCCAAGCAGCAGGAAAAGATGGCGCACCTGCAGAAGTTCATCGATCGCTTCAAGGCCAAGGCCAGCAAGGCGAAGCAGGCGCAGAGCCGTGTCAAGGCGCTGGAGCGGATGGAGAAGATCGCGCCGGTGCTGGCCGATGCCGAGTTCCAGTTCGAATTCAAGGAGCCGCAGAGCCTGCCGAACTCGATGCTGTCGATGACCGGCGCGGTGTTCGGCTATCCGGCGCCAGAGGGCGCGCCGGAAGACACGCCGCCGACGGTGATCGTGCGCAACGTGAACCGCACCGTGCTGGCAGGGCAGCGTATCGGCATTCTCGGTGCCAACGGCCAGGGCAAGTCGACGCTGGTGAAAACCGTGGCCGAGGCGCTGCAGGCGGTCGGTGGCGAGATCATTCGCGGCAAGGGGCTCAATATCGGCTACTTCTCACAGCAGGAGCTGGACGTGCTGCGGCCGGAGGACGATCCGCTGCAGCACATGTTCCGCCTGGCGCGCGACACCCCGGCGGCGATGCGGCCATCGGCCAACGACTGCCGCGAGCAGGGGCTGCGCAATTTCCTCGGCACCTTCAACTTCAGCGGCGACATGGTGAAGCAGGCGGTCGGCAGCATGAGCGGCGGCGAAAAGGCGCGGCTGGTGCTGTGCATGATCGTGTGGCAGCGGCCGAACCTGCTGCTGCTGGATGAACCGACCAACCACCTGGACCTCGCCACCCGCGAAGCGCTGAGCGTGGCGCTGAACGAGTTCGAAGGCTCGGTGATGCTGGTCAGCCACGACCGCGCCTTGCTGCGCGCGGTGTGCGACGAGTTCTGGATGGTGTCGCGCGGCGGGGTCAGCGATTTCGCGGGCGATCTGGACGATTACCAGGTCTACCTGCTGGAAGAGGCCAAGCGCCGGCGAGAAGAGGCGGCCGGCAAGCGTTAAGCCGGCCCGTCTGCGCGTTACCACCTTGCGGCCAATCATAGGGCAGGATTGCCTACAGGAGCCGGGGCAGTCCAAGTGGACATTCGAGACGTCTAGAAAAGGAGGAGCGATTCACATAGACGATTCTCAACCCATCGCCCCCATGTTCAGTCCTGTTCTTCATTTAGACGGTTGAACGCTAGAAAATGCCGCACTACCGGCATGCCGTCACCCACGTGAAAGCGCCGGACTTCCGCCTGGATGTCGGCGTCCGCTCTGGAAACCCGATGATGCTGCCGCAGGTGTTCGGCCCAAGATTCGACCTGGAACCATTCGAGTATTTGGCCCGGGTCGGCCGCATCCTCACAGATGCCCCATGCGTAGGCCCCATCGCGCCGACGTTCTGATGACAATCGGGAGAGCGCCTGCAAGAAGGCGCTGCGGTTCTCCGGCGCTATCCGGTATTCAATCAGGATCAACACGGGGCCGCGATCGTGCTCGACTGGTGCCGCGGTCAGTGGCTCGGGCCAGTGGTTGGATGGCATCAGGTCAAGCTCACCCTTGGGCAACTTGAGCCGATGAGCCACAACTCCGATCACTCCCAGTCCGGCGGCGCCGGCCAACAGCGTGAATGGCACTCCGATCAGCTCTGCCACCGCGCCCCAAGTCAGGCTACCGGCCGTCATCGCACCATTGAACACGGTGAGGTAAACCGCCAGCGAGCGGCCGCGCACCCAATTCGGCAGAATCGCCTGCGCCACGCCATTGAGTGTGGTTAACGCCGTGATCCATGCCGCTCCCAGTACCAGCAGGGAGGCAACGGCGGCCCACTGTGGCGGTGCAAAGGACAGGAATACCATGACCGATGCGGTGACCAGCGCGGCCAGCAGCAGCAGGTCATCAGCACTCAGGTGTTCACGCAGTTTCGGCATGATGATGGCGCCGCCGATCGCACCTAGCCCAACGGCGCCAAGCAGGATGCCGTAGAAGCCGGCGTCACCGTTTAGCAGGCGACGCGCCACCAGCGGTAACAGCGTCCAGACCGAGCTGGCCATGGCAAAGAAAAAGAAGGCGCGCACCAGCACAACATGCAGCTCGCGGCTGGCGCGGGCATAGCGTAGCCCGGCACGAAAGGCGCCGACAAAACGTTCGGCCAGCACATCTTGCGCGGCGCTTGGCCGACGCCACCACAGCAGGGCGACAATAACAAACACGTAGCTGATGACATCGATGCCATAGGTGAACGCCGCCCCCAGACTGGCCAAGATCAGACCACCCAAGGCAGGGCCGACGGCGCGGGCAATGTTGATACCTAGCGAGTTGAGCGCAACCGCGCTCTTGAGGTCTTTCTTTTCCACCAGTTCGGGCACGATGGCCTGCCAAGTCGGCCCCATCAGCGCCGCGCCAACGCCACCGAGAAAGGTCAGGGCGATCAGAGAGGCCACCGATTGCAGTCCCGATGCCGAGAGCAGCATCAGGCCGATACTGACGCCGCCCAACAGTAACTGGATGGCAATCAGGAATTTGCGTCTGTCGAGGATGTCTGCCAGCACCCCGGCGGGAATGGCCAGCAGAAATACCGGCAGCGTCGCTGCAGCCTGCACCAACGCCACGGCCGTTGGGGATGATGACAGGTCCGTCATCAGCCACGCACTGGCTACGTCGCGGATGAAGCTACCCGTATTGCCGATGATGGTGGCCACCCACAGTACAGCAAAAAGCGTCTGCCGCAGTGGCGCAAAGCTGCTGGCAGACGCGGCAACGGGCTGTGTTGCTTGCGTCATGATGGCTCCTGTTCTTTCAAGTCCAGCCAGACGACAAGCAGGAAGCCACCGACCAGCCCGAGGTGCTCGAAAAACGCATTAGCGGTCATGAAGCGCTCCTGCCCCGCTGGCAGTTCCCAAAAGCGCAGTGCGATACCGGTAGCCAGCAGGGTAAAGCCAGCCAGCCCCAGCGCGCCTAGCCAACGCAGCCAACTTGTCATGATCATCACGGAGGCGCCCAGTTCGAGCACGATCACCAGCACTGCGAACAGCGGCGCTGGTGACAGCCCGAAATGGACCATCTCGCTGACCGCCCCCGGAAAGTCCGTAAGCTTAACCAGCCCGCCTTGCAGGTAGGCCGCGCACAGCCCAAGGTAAGCAATCAAGCGCATCGCACTGCTGCCCAGCACCGGTCGCACTATCGCGGCCAGCTTGCGATCAAACGAGGTGTATGTTGGCACGGAGGTAATCTCCTACTCGCTTATCACACAGCCCAGCACGAACACCCCAAGGCACCAAAGAAGCCCTGAAGATCCGACACTGGCGCCTTCGATGCCCAGGCACGGGCATGGTCATGGCCGTGCAGACCGCAGGCGCTGGTGCAGCCACAGGCGGTGATCGCCTGATAGCGTGCCGGGTGCAGTGAATGCTTGCCTGCGCCCTCCGGCTCGCCCCATGCGCCATAGCCCTTGAAGCTGCGAGTTGGTGACCAGTCCGGCATGGCTGGTGGCAGCGGGTTGTCATCGAGATCAGCGAAGTCGCCATCGCCGTAGACAACTCGACCGCCCACCACGGTCAATTCAGAGGTGAGGAAGGAGATTTCGTCTTCGGAAACCGCGAAGTAGTCCTTGCTCGGCACGATCAGGTCGGCGAGCTGCCCTGGCTCGATGCGGCCGCGTTTGCCCTCCTCGTTGGAGAACCAGGCGACGTTCTCCGTCCACATCCGCAGTGCCGTCTCGCGGTCCAGACAGTTGTGCTGCGGATACAGGCGCAACCCGCCGACGGTCTTGCCCGTGACCATCCAGGCCAGCGATACCCAGGGGTTATAGGAGGCGACGCGCGTGGCGTCGGTGCCGGCCGAGACCTTCACGCCCTTTTCCAGCATGCGGGCTACCGGGGGCGTAGCCTCGGCCGCCTTGGCGCCGTAGCGCTCGACGAAGTACTCGCCCTGATAGGCCATGCGGTGCTGCACGGCGATGCCGCCGCCCAGTGCCGCGATACGGTCGATCGACTTGTCGGAGATGGTCTCGGCGTGGTCGAAGAACCAGTTCAGCCCTTGCAGCGGGGTCTCTTGATTGACCTTCTCGAACACGTCCAGCGCGCGGGAGATGGTCTCGTCGTAGGTGGCGTGTAGCCGCCATGGCCACTTGTTCTGCACAAGAATGCGTACCACTTCTTCCAACTCGCCTTCCATCTGGGGCGGCATGTCCGGCCGAGGCTGACGGAAGTCCTCGAAGTCGGCGGCCGAGAACACCAGCATTTCGCCCGCGCCGTTGTGGCGGAAGTAATCGCTGCCCTGCTTGTATTGAACCGAGGAAGTCCACTTGAGGAAGTCTTCCTTTTCCTCCGTGGGCTTCTGCGTGAACAGGTTGTAGGCCAGACGCACCGTCATCTGGCCCTCGTCGGCCAGCTTCTGGATCACCGCGTAGTCGTCCGGGTAGTTCTGGAAGCCACCGCCGGCATCGATTACGCCGGTCACCCCCAGCCGGTTGAGTTCACGCATGAAGTGACGGGTGGAGTTAAGCTGGTAGTCGAACGGCAGCTTCGGCCCCTTAGCCAGCGTGGCGTAGAGGATCATCGCGTTGGGCTTAGCCAGCAACAGGCCAGTGGGGTTGCCAGCAGCGTCACGGGTGATCTCGCCACCTGGTGGTTCGGGGGTCTCCTTGGTGTAACCTACAGCCCGTAGCGCGGCGCCATTGAGCAGCGCACGGTCATACAAATGCAGCAGAAACACTGGCGTGTCGGGCGCGACCGCGTTGATTTCCGCGATAGTCGGCAAGCGCTTTTCAGCAAACTGGTGCTCGGTGAAGCCACCGATCACGCGTACCCACTGCGGTGCGGGCGTGATGGCCACCTGGCGGCGCAGCATGTCCATTGCGTCGGCCAGCGAGCGCACGCCGTCCCAACGCAGCTCCAGGTTGTAGTTGAGGCCGCCACGTACTACATGGGTGTGGTTGTCGAACAGACCGGGGAGCACGCGCTTGTGTTTGAGATTGACGACCCGGGTGCCGGTGCCAGACAGGGCCAGGATCTCCTGATCCGAACCCACCGCCAGGAATCTGCCATCTTTGATCGCCACGGCGCTGGCCCCAGGATTGCTGCGATCCAAGGTCGTGATCTGGGCGTTATGAAAAATGATATCGGGAACAGAATTGGCCATGCTGTGTGCTCCTTTACTTTTGACACCGGCAGTTGCGCTACACCCAGGCTCACCTTCCAGCAACGAGGCCGCGGGCTGTTCCGGATGGTGCGTCTACGTTTGACACCAGACTGCGGCGTGGACGGCCCCCGTCCGGCCAACCTCACGGCCTGGCAGATGGACGGCGGCACGCACAGCCGCAACCCTGCTCACGTTTGCTTTTCCTGGTCAGCTTGCCGTCCGGGCAATTGGCCGAAGACATGGTCCGTGGCATGTGTCTTGTCGCAGGCGGTAACAAACGAGGTGCCACGGAGCAGTTGCTTGCCAACCGGAATGATCTGCTCTCCAGCGAGCATCCCCAGCAGACCCAGTATGGCAATGACCGGCGGTGCCGGAGAGCGCACATCCAGCAGGCTGTAAATGACGCCCACCAGCAGGCCGACCGCCAATGAAATCAGATAGGCTTTCATGGTTCACCTCGATTCACGAAGAGTGTCGCGCTGTCACACCGGGCGGCAAACGCCACCCGGTGGTTCGCTTACTTGGCCGGGTTGGGACCGATGCGTTCACCGTGCTGGACGCGCTCGGGAGCCTTGTGAACCATGGTGTAGGCATAGTCGACGCCCATACCATAGGCACCAGAGTGCTCTTTTACGATTGCCATCACGTCTTCGTAGGTTTCCTTGCGTGCCCAGTCGCGCTGCCATTCGAGCAAGACCTGCTGCCAGGTCACCGGCACGACGCCCGCCTGCACCATGCGATCCATCGCGTATTTGTGCGCATCAACGGAGGTGCCGCCGGAGGCGTCGGCGACCATGTAAATGGTGTAGTCCGTGTCTTTGAGGCAGGAGAGTGCAAAAGTCAGATTGCACACCTCCGTCCAGAGTCCGGACACGACAACCTTCTTGCGCCCTTGTGCCGCGCCAACGGATAGCGCATCGCGCACATTCTGGTCGTCCCAGGAGTTCATCGAGGAGCGCTCAAGCAGCTTGTTCTCGGGAAAAACGGCCAGTAGCTCGGGATAGGTGTTGCCGGAGAAACCGTTGGTCTCGACGGTGGTAATGGTCGTCGGGATGTTGAACGCTTTCGCCGCCTTGGCCAGGGCCACGACATTATTCTTCAGGACCTGGCGGTCGATTGACTGCACGCCGAAGGCCATTTGCGGCTGCTGGTCGATGAAAATAAGCTGGCTATTCTGTGGTGTCAGAACTTCGAGGTATGCGGACATGGTGGGTATCTCCTTCAGAATCGAAACAGGTGTCGAGTAGCGGCATGAAATGCAGTCGTCGCACAACTTCAATCCGAGCCACGGTGCGTTAGCGCCGATAGCGGACTTGGTGCGAGGCATGCCGCAGAAATGCCTCGCACCCAATACAGATTAATTGGCGGCTACATCCACAAGGACCAGTTCGGCATCCTCAAGGGCCGTGATGCGGATGGCCGCTTCACCTTTAATGGCCGCGCCATCGCGCGCCACCAAGGTGATGCCGTTGATCTCGACCTTGCCGCTAGCCGGTACCAGATAGCCATGGCGGTCCTTGTCGGAAAAGCGATACTCGGCGGTTTCCCCTGCCTTGAGCGTGGCACCCAGCACACGGGCATCGGTGCGGATCGGTAGCGCGTCCTCATCCCCGTCTATACCGCTGGCCAGCGTCACGAACTTGCCTGAGCGATCGCTCTTGGGAAATGGTTTGCTGCCCCAGGACGGTGGCGCGCCGCGCCGGTTGGGGAATATCCAAATCTGGAAAATGCGGGTGATACCCGGCTCCTGGTTATATTCCGAATGGTAGATGCCGCTGCCCGCGCTCATCACCTGCACATCTCCGGCCACGGTTCGGCCTTTGTTGCCCAGGTTATCCTGGTGAGTAATGGCGCCTTCACGCACATAAGTAATGATTTCCATGTCCGCGTGCGAATGCGGCGGGAAGCCGGCACCGGGTTGGATGGTGTCGTCGTTCCAGACCCGCAGCGCACCCCAATGCACGCGAGCGGAATCATGGTATTCAGCGAAAGAGAAGTGATGCTTGGCATCAAGCCAGCCGTGCTGCGCACCACCCAGGCTGTCGAAAGGTCGACGTTCGATCATGTCGCTCTCCTGAGGCATACAGTGTTGTTAGACCAGTCTAGATGAGCTATCGCCGATTAAGAATGTAAGAAAAAGAAATCCATACTTTCCATCATCGCCCCGTTGCCTGGCCTTCTTGTGTCGAATGGAGCGCCTGCCTATCATCGACGAGTGAGATAAAAATACGTCTGAAAAATGATGAAAAAACTACCGGATCTGGAAGCGTGGGCCATCTTTGCCAAAGTGGCGGAAACCGGCTCCTTTGCCAAGGCTGCCGCCGAGTTTTCCTTGTCTCAGGCCTCGGTATCCAAAGCGATCTCACGGCTGGAAACCCGCATGAAAACCGTGCTGCTTCATCGTACCTCCCGGCAGATGTCGCTGACCGAGAGCGGCTATGCCGCGCTAGAGCGAGCCGCGCGCATTCTGGAGAATGGCGAAGCGGTGGAGGAGGAGGTCGCCGAGCAATCGAGCAGCTTGCGTGGACCGATCCGGGTGACGGCCCCGATGTCGTTTGGTATCGCACGGCTGGCGCCGATGCTGCCCGACTTCATGGCCACCCATCCCGATGTAACATTGGATGTTCAGTTCAACGACGAGCTGCTTGATCTTGTTGCTAACCGGTTTGATTTGGGGGTGCGCATCTCCGGCATGGAGGACTCTAGCCTGCTGGCCCGACGCTTATGCAATGTGCGGGTTTTGCTGGTGGGGGCTCCGGCCTATTTCGAGCGTTTCGGGCGCCCCAAACACCCACGTGACCTGGTAAATCATCGCGTGTTGCAATACACCTATGCGCGCGGCGGCATGAGCTGGCGATTCCGCCACGAGACGCATGGCGAGTTTACTCAAGCCGTGCCCGCCTATTTGCAGTCCAATAATGCTGAAGCACTGGAGCCCACCTTGCGGGCCGGGCTGGGCCTGGCATTGCAGCCGGAATTCCTTGCCTGGCAGGGCTTACAGTCGGGGGTGATAGAAACGGTGATGGACGATTGGCAAGTGGAACCAATCTCGTTGCACATCGTGACCCCGCCGGGGCGAAATCGACCGGCGCGCGTACAGGCCCTGATCAATTATTTGGCCGAACGCCTCACCAGTGAGTCTTGGGCGCAAGCGCTTCCACAAGTAGAAAAGCACCAGCTATAGATCCAGCATAAATTGGGGGGATGGCTGCCCTAAGGACACTCGCTTGCCAAACAGCAGGACTCCCCCGGCTCCTGTAGGCAATCCTGCTCTATGGGAAAAGACAATGACCAGACAGCAAACAGGACCGGTCACATTTCTTAGACGGGCTCACTGTCCGCTTCGGCCGAAAAGGGCCTGCTCACAAGAGCACAACGACCCCGTCTATGCAACCACCACACAAAAAAAAAGGGCCATTGGCCCCTTTTTTGCTCAGACGCCTACAGGCGACATCCGAATCTGACTGACTCTTTTCGGTAGAGTCAAACGGCAGCAATGCAGTGGTTTCTCATTATACCGATGCCAGATAACATGCCTTCCAGCACATCACCCGCTTGCAGAAAACGGTTGTGATGCGAGCCGTTGCCCGCCGGTGAGCCGGTAATCAAGATATCTCCCGGAAACAAGCGAATCCGGCTCGAGAGGTATTCGATCAGACGTGGAATACCGAAGATCATGTCGGCAGTGGTTTCGTCCTGCATGACCTGCCCATTCACACTGAGCAATATCCGGATATTCTGAGGATCACTCACGAGCTCGGCCGGCACGATATAAGGCCCCATCGGGGTATAGCCCGGCAGGCTCTTGGACATCAACCAGTCAGAACCGATGGCTTTCAAGTCCTGGCGATGCACCAGTTCACGATTGGTGATGTCGTTGACTATGGTGTAGCCGGCGATGTAGTCGTAGGCATCGGCGGCGGCGACATGAAAGGCCTCCTTGCCGATCACCACCGCCAGCTCCAGCTCCCAATCCGGCTGCGACACATTGGCTGGCAGCGGAATGTCATCGAACGGCCCGGTGATGGACGACCAGGCCTTGGTAAAGATATAGGGTTCACCATGGGCAGCCCTATCGTCCATCAGTTGCTCGGCATAGGCACGAGCCGCGGCGGCGCTCAGGCCCTGCGTGGCCGGATCACGCGCCTGATCGATAATCAGATCGATAACGTGCTTGCGGTAGTTGGCCCCGGAGCAGAAAAACTGCCGCGGCTGCTCCAGCGGGGCATGCACCCGCAGCAACGCCACATCGACAAACGGCAGCCCGCCCTCGCCATGCTGCAACAGGTAGTTGGCCGCATGGCTGATCGCTGCCTGATTTTTGTCCCAGGCATCAAACACGTCCAGCAGCGTTGCACCTAGCAGCAGGTCATGACCCAGCTTACGACACTGCGGCTGCAGCGCCCGCAGGGAAATGACCCGACGTTGCCCCAGAATCAGACCGGCAAAGGGAGTGGCGCCGGCGATGGAGAAGGTGCCCAGCGCATAGGGTGGCGTTGTATTGTTCATGCCTCCGCCCCCGTCAGGATATGGCACCGCCCGAACCATCCACCTCGCGGCCCAGCGCCTTGAAGCGCCCGATAAAGGCCCGCATCGGTTCATGTAGCTCGGCAAACACTGGATGATCACGATGTTTGAGCATCACCTCGGAAAACAGCTTCAGTCCCAATGCCAGCGATGCGGCGGTATCGGCATCGAACACGCCCTTGGCGCGCGAACGTTCAATGATGCTGAACACATCATCATGGTTGCCGGTCTCGAAGCTCAGGGGCGGATGCAGTGCCGCATCGGCTTTCGGCGATGACAGGTGCTCAAGCGTCACCCGGTAGCGGTGTTCTCGCTTCATGCTGTGGTCCCTGCTGCAGTGGCATTGCGTATCAGCCGCTTGATATCGCCATCGTGGGCAAAACCGATTGACTCGGCCGCCCGGGCATCAAGTGGCGGATAGCAGCCAAATGCCGCTTCTAGTTGTTGGTCTGGCCGGTAGCTTACCAGCGCGCGACGGTCCGCGCCGTAAACCTCGGCTAGCCCATCGACCAGTTGCGCCATGCTGAGCCGCAGCACCGGCAGCGTGAATTCACGCCGCTGTTGCAGCAGATCCGGCGCCAGGCGCGCCGCGTGCAGCAGGTTATCGACACAACAGCCTACCGACATCCACCACGCCACTGCCTGCGCAGATACCGGGCAAGCAAATGGTTCGCCTGCGGCCAACTTCCAGAACACATCGCTCATGAAGGCGGAAAGCAGCCCGGATGGTGCCGGTGGACGGGCGACAATACCGGGTAAGCGCACACTGCAGCCATCCAGCCAACCGCGGCGGCTGTAATCGTTCAGCAGGATTTCGCCCATCAGCTTGTGCGCACCATAGGACAAGCCGGGGCGCATCGGTGACGCGTCATCCACTAACGCCGGCAACGGCGAGCCATACACGGCGATGGTGCTGGTAAACACCAGCCGTGGGCAGTTGCCCTGCTCACGCAGGCGCTCAAATAAGGCCAGCGTGGCCTGCAGATTCACTTGCAGCCCCAGCTCGTAATTCCGCTCCGCCGCGCCACCTGGCAGGCTGGCCAGATGGAACACCAGTTGTGGCGCATCACGCAGTGCCGCCTCCAGTGCCGACGGATCGGCAATGCTGCCGGTCACCACCTGCAACCGGGCGTCATCGGGCAGCCCATCCACGCTCATGTCCAGTACCGTCAGCCGTGTAAGCGGCGGCTGCCCCGGCAGTACCCGCTCCGCCGCCAGCAGCCGCCGCACCAGCTCGCGGCCAACAAAGCCGTTACCCCCAGTTACCAGCACGTTCATGCCACCACCTCCGTCGCCACCATGCGATGCTCGATGGCACCAAACACCGACTGGCCATCATTACCCAGCATCTCGAAGCGCAGCACCTCGCCAAACTGCATGAACGGGGTACGCGACTCACCGTGATCGATCATCTCCACCGCCCGTCGCTCGGCCAGGCAGGCGGAACCCACTTCGCGGTAATGCGGGCTAGAAAAAGTGCCGGTCGCCAGCACTGTACCGGCGCCCAGATTACGGTTGTACGCCAGATGGCTGATCAGCTGGCCAAAACTGAAATCCATTTCACGACCATTGGGCTGGCCGAACCACTCGCCGTTACGGCTCACGCGCATGTCCAGCTGCACCCGACCATCCCGCCAGGCATCACCCAGCTCGTCCGGCGTCACCGCCACCGGGCCGAAGACGGTCGCCGGCTTGGCATTGATGAAGCCAAAGCCCATCGACAGTTCTCGGAATAGGTGCGCCCGCATCGACACATCGTTCAGCAGCACAAACAGCTTGATATGCGTTTCCGCGTCAGCGGTGGCAACCCCCATCGGCACATCGTCGAGAATGGCGGCGACTTCACCTTCGAAGTCGCAGTTGTCGGCTGCGGTGGGGAACGGGTAATCGTCGCAAGGGCCGAGAAAGTCATCGCCCTGACGCTGTACCAGGATGGGAATGCCCGCCGTTTTCTTGACCGACAGGTTGTAGGCCTGCTCCATGATCTTGCCGTGGTTGAGAAACGCCGACGCATCGACAAACTGGTAGGCTCGCGGCAGCGGTGCGGCCACCGCTTTGGGGTCGAACCCGAAGGCAGCGGCGGCCTCTCCGGCGTTGAGCGCATGGTATTCGGCCTGCAGCAGTGGCTCGACGGCCATCCAGTTCTCGATCGCCTGCTGCATAGTGCCTGCCGCCTGTGCGGGCACTGCGTAACGCAGATCACGCGACACCACCAGCAGGCGGCCATCGCGACTACCATCTTTCAGCGTTGCCAGTTTCATGTTCTGTTGTCCTCGAAATAATGGTCACCGGCCCACAGCTCCGGTGCCTCGATCAGCTCGATCAGGTTGCCGGCGTTGTCACGCAAAAAGGCCATCGCGGTGCCCTGTACGGTCTTCTGGAATACGATGTCGGCCCCTTTTTCCCGCAGCGCCGCCACGGTCGCCACCACATCTGGCACGGCGTAGCAGACATGCTTGTTGCCATGCGTCAGCAAGTCGCGGTTCGGCTCGCGGCGATCTGCAGGCAGTGGCGCGGCGCCTTGCAGCTGGAACAGCTCGATGCGGAAATTACCGCGGCGCATGAAGGCCACATCTGCCGGAATGATGTCGATGAACACCCGGCTTTCCAGCTCGAAGCCGAACATGCGGCCATACCAGTCGATGGAAGCATCCAGGTCCGGCACGCTGATACCGGCGTGGTGCGGTTTGATATCGGGATAGTGACTCATGCTTGCACTCAACTCAGTTGCCGGCCGCCATCGACGGGAATCACGGCACCGGTGGTAAAGGTTAACTGGGTGGCCACGGCCACCACGGCGGCCGCCACTTCTTCCGGCTCCGCCAGTCGCTGCAGCGGGGTGCGGCCAGCCTGCTCGTCGCGCCAGGCCTGATCCATGCTTTTCACGAATTCGGTATCCGCCAGCCCCGGCGATACCGACACCACGCGGATAGCCGGTGCCAGTGCGCGCGCCAGCGATTTGGTCATATTGTCTACCGCCGCCTTGGACGCGCAGTACATGACATTGCTGCCCATGGCACTGACGGCGGCAATAGACGAGATGTTCACCACCAGCCCGCTGCCATGCTGCGCCAGCAGTGGCTGCAGGGCGCGCACGGCGGCAAACGGACCGCGGACATTGGTGGCCAGGATGTCGTCGATCAGCGCATCGTCCAGCCCAGCCAGGTCGGCATGCGGCACAAAGCGCGTGGTACCGGCACAATTGACCAGCAGGTCACAGCGGCCATAGTGTTCGGCGATCTGCCCGGCCAGCGCCTGCAGCGCTTGGCTGTCGGTCACCGGCGCAGCCACCGCTGCATGCGCCGGCTCGGCAGCAGGCAGCGTAGCCGCCAGCGTGGCTGCCGTGTCCGCCGAGCGGTTGTAGCCCACCAACACCGTGGCCCCGGCCGCAGCCAGGCCACGGCAAATGGCTTCACCAATGCCCCCGGCGCCACCAGTTACCAGCGCCACTCTTCCTTTCAGGGACTGCGTCATCAGCTTTACTCCTCCCCGCCCTGCCGGCGGCTTGCTCTCCTGCCAAGGTTGGCCACAGGCCTGCGGCCAACCTTGGCAGCCTATCGGCCAGCTCAGCTTGGCAAGCAATGGCCACAGCCGGCATGGAGCAACACCCCAGGCAGGACGCAGGCATTACCGCCGGCTGAACATGCTTCACACATGGCCGTGCCGTGCTCAGGCCGGTTGCTTGAAGCGGCGCACGCGGATATCCGCCTGCTCCTTGTGACCACTCATGTGCTCGTAGCCGCACAGCCGCGAGCAATACTCGCCCACCAGCACGCTGGCCTCGTCGGTCAGCACGCGCTGGTAAGTGTGGGTCTTGATGAACTTGCCCACCCACAGCCCGCCGGTATAACGGCCGGCGCCTTGCGTCGGCAGCGTGTGGTTGGTACCGATAACCTTGTCGCCGTAGGACACGTTGGTGCGATGCCCCAGGAACAGCGCGCCATAGCGGGTCATGCGCTGCAGATACCAGTCCGGGTCACGCGTCATCACCTGCACGTGTTCGGAGCACAGCCGCTCGGCTTCCTGCAGCGCTTCTTCATCGCTGTCGCACAGGATGATTTCGCCATAATCGCGCCATGACACGCTGGCCACCGGCGCGGTATCCAGCCGGGCCAGCACCTGCTCAATGGCCGCCGGTAGCTCAGCGGCGATCTTGGCGCTGGTGGTGATGCAATAAGCCGGCGACGTCGGGCCATGCTCGGCCTGCCCAAGCAGGTCCACCGCCACCAGCTCGGCGTCCACGGTGTCGTCGCAGATCACCATGGTTTCGGTGGGGCCGGCAAACAGGTCGATGCCGACACGGCCGAACAGCTGGCGCTTGGCTTCCGCCACATAGGCATTGCCCGGGCCGACGATCATGTCCACCCCGGCGATGCTGTCGGTGCCGATTGCCATCGCCGCCACCGCCTGCACCCCACCCAGGCAATAGATTTCATCGGCGCCGGCCAGATGCATGGCGGCCACGATCTCCGGGCACGGCTTGCCGTCAAACGGCGGCGCGCAGGCAATCACACGCTTAACGCCGGCCACCTTGGCGGTGAGCACGCTCATGTGCGCCGAGGCGATCAGCGGATATTTGCCGCCCGGGATGTAGCAGCCCACCGAGTTCATCGGAATATTGCGGTGCCCCAGAATCACGCCGGGCAGGGTTTCCACTTCCACATCCTTCATCGACTCACGCTGGATAGTGGCAAAACGGCGGATCTGGGTCTGCGCGAACCGGATGTCGGCCAACGTTTTCTCGCTCAGCTGGGCGATGCAGGCATCGATTTCTGCCTGCGACAGACGGAAGCTTTCCGGCGACCACTTGTCGAACTTGGCGCTGTAATCGCGCACGGCGGCATCGCCGCGTGTCTCGATATCGGCCAGGATGCCCTCTACCGTGGCCCGTACCTGGGCATTGATATCGGCTTTGGCTGCGGCCGGTTTGCCGCGCTTGAGGTACTGAATCATGCTGCTCTCCTTTGTCGTCATCGGGTGATGGCAGCCGCCGGGCGGCCTGCCTCAAACGTGTTATTCCAGCTCTATATCCAGCGTGTTGATGAAGCGGCCAACCATGTTGTAGGACGCAATCACCCCCACCAGCTCCACCAGTTGCGCCTCGTCCGGCAGCACCGCGCGGGCGGCAGCCACCGCGGCGGCGCTGGCACTGCTGTCGCGCGTCATTTCCACTGCCAGGCGCAAGACGGCGCGTTCGGCGGCATCAAACAGCGCACTGTTGTTGATGGCGCCGTGCAGGTCGCTCAGGGCCGCGAACTGCTGCTCACTGCCGCCGGCCTTCAGCCATTCGGCGTGGTGATGGTGCAATTCGTAGCGGCAGTTGATCTGTGCCGATACCGCACACATCGCCAGTTCGCGCAGCCGGTACGGCAGCGCCACCTCGTTGCGCACCGCGCGCAGGAAACCGTTCCAGCCACTGACAAACGGCTGGCTGTGCAACAGCATGCGGTCGATGTTCAACAACCGGCCGCCACGGCGGGCGCGGATCGCCGCCACCATCTCGGCCGGAGCGGTGTCTTCTTGCTTGAAAGGGATACGGGCCATCTCGGCTCCTCAGTTACCGTCGCTGATGGTGGTGCCACCATCGATAATCAGGTTCTGACCGGTGATGAAACCGCCGGCCGGCGAGGCCAGCAGCAGCACCATACCGGCCACCTCTTCGACTTCGCCGACCCGACGTAGCGGTGTCTGGGCAATACGCCGCGCCATCACCGCCTCGTCGTCCAGCATCGGCCCGGCAAAACGGGTACGGATCACGCCGGGCGAGATGGCGTTGATCCGGACATTGCTCGGCCCCCACTCCACCGCCAGGTTGCGCGCCAGCTGGGCAACACCGGCCTTGGACAGGCCATACAGGCCAATGCCCTTGTTGCCGCGCACGCTGGACAGGCTGGCGGTGAGGATTACCGCACCCTCGCCACGTGCCGCCATTGGCGGAATGGCCAGGCTGGTCAGCCAGAGCTGACTTTGCAGATTGATGCGCAGCACCTGCTCCCAGTCGGCGTCGCTCACTGCGGCCAACGGTCCGGGGGGATGGCCGATACCAGCGTTGCACACCAGGATGTCTACCCGGCCGTAGTGCTGGCAGGCGGCGGCAAACAGTGCGCTCACCTGCTGGCGGTCGCCGACATCGCACACCACGGCACGCGCCTCAATGCCATCGGCCCGCAGTGCGGCCTCTGCCGCCAGGCATTCGCCAGACTCCAATCCCGAAATCACCACTCGGGCACCGGCCTGGCCCAGTGCTGTGGCCATGGCGTAACCCATGCCGCGGCTGGCGCCGGTGAGCAGCGCCACCTTGCCGGACAGATCGAATAAGGAGTGCACCGGCATGTCAGGCCACCTTCTCTTCGCTGGCCAGCAGCGCGGCGTCATCGCTGGATTGCGCCGAGGTCTTGCTGCTGCGCGGCAACAGGAAGTGCGCCAATGCCGGCAGCAGCACCATCGCCCCTACCATATTCCACAGGAACATGAACGCCAGCAGGATGCCCATGTCGGCCTGGAACTTGATCGACGACAGCACCCAGGTCGCCACCCCTGCGGCCAACGTGGCACCGGTAAGCAGCACCACCTTGCCGGTAAAGGCCAGTGCACCGTGATAGGCATCGGACAGACTCTGGCCGGCACGCATCCTCGCCAGCGTCACCGACAGGATGTACAGCGCGTAGTCGACGCCGATCCCCACCCCCAGCGCGATCACCGGCAGGGTCGCCACTTTCACCCCCATGCCCAGCACCACCATCAAGGCTTCGGCCAGCACCGAGGTGAGCATCAGCGGCAGGATGGCGATCAACACCGCGCGCCAGGAGCGGAAGGTAATGAAGCACAGCACGGTTACCGCGCCGTAAACCAGCAGCAGCATCTGGTGCCAGGCATCCTTCACCACGATGTTGGTGGCGGCATCGATACCGGCCGAACCGGCGGCCAGGCGGAAGTGCACATCCTTGCTGTTATTGGCCGCCGCAAAGGCCTCCACATGCTGCACCACACGGCTGAGGGTGTCGGCCTTGTGATCCCGCAGGTACACGTACAGGGTCAGCAGATCGCAGGAGTCGTTGTACAGGCCGCGCGGCGCACCGGCGGTGATGAAATTGAGCATCTCCTGGTTCTTGATCAGCTCGAACCATTTCGGGTTGCCCTCGTTCAGCCCGGTGAGCACAAAGCGGTTGAGCGTCGCCAGCGAGTTAGTGGACTCCACTCCCGGCAGCTGGCGCAGCTGCCATTCCAGCGCATCCACTTTCTGCACCACGTTGTAGTTGGCGCAGCCGCCGTTGCCCGGGGTTTCCACCATCACCGCAAACACATCGCTGCTGGCGCCGAAGTTATGGTTAATGAAGGCCACATCCTGGTTGTAGCGCGAGTCGGCACGCAGCTCCGGCGCGCCCGGATCAAGGTCGCCGATCTTCAGCTGGCGGCTGCCCAGCACCCCGGCCACGGCCAGTAGCAGCGCCACCACGATGGCCACCACCGCGCCGCGGCGGCGGGTGAAGCGATCGAGAAACGCCCACAGCGGGTGACGCACGCCGGACTGACGTTCGGCCAGCTCGGCCTTGACGCTACGCGCCGCGGCGGCGGCACCAACGCCGGTATAGGACAGCAGGATGGGGAGCAGGATCAGGTTGGTGAAAATCAGCACCGCCACGCCCAGGCTGGCCGCGATGGCCAGCTCTTGAATTACGCGGATGTCGATCATCAGCAGCACCGCAAAGCCCACCGCATCCGCCAGCAAGGCGGTGAGACCGGCCAGGAACAGACGGCGGAAGGTAAAGCGCGCGGCGATGTATTTATGGGTGCCACGACCGATGTCCTGCAGAATGCCATTCATTTTCTGCGCGCCGTGACTCATGCCGATGGCAAACACCAGGAACGGCACCAGCATCGAATACGGGTCCAGGTCATAGCCCAGGGTGGCGATCAGCCCCAACTGCCACACCACCGCAATCAGCGAGCTGGCCACCACCAGCGCGGTGCTGCGCACACAGCGGTTGAACCAGTACACCATCAGCGTGGCGATCACGATGGCGATGGCGAAAAACTGCAGCACTTCGCGCAGGCCGTCGATCAGGTCGCCGACGATCTTGGCAAAGCCGGTAATGTGGATGGCGACACCCTGTTGCGCGTAGCTGGCACGAATCTGTTCCAGCTGGCCGGAAATGGCGGCGTAGTTGATCTCCTGGCCATTGGGCAGTTTGTCCAGCAGCGGCACATAGATCACGCTGGACTTGCCATCCAGCGCCACGATCTGGCCGATCTCGCCGGAGCGGGCCACGTTGGCCTGCAGCTTCTGCAGGCTGTCGGCACTGCCATCGTAGCCATCCGGAATCACCGGACCACCCTCCATGCCCTCTTCGGTCACCCCCACCCAGCGGGTATTCGGCGTCCACAGCGATTTCATGCTGCGGCGATCGACGCCGGGAATCAGGAATACCTGGTCGTTGATCTTGCGCACGGTCTCCAGATACTTGGCGTCGTATATGCTGCCATGCGGATTAGCCACCGCAATGCGCACCGCGTTGCCCAGCCCGAACAGCTCGCCCTTGTGCTGGAGATAGCTGGCGATATACGGATGGCCGGCCGGAATGGTTTTCTCGAAGCTGGCGTTCAGGCGCAGCCCCAGCGCCTGAACGCCCAGCACCATGGTGACGATCGCGCACAGCACGATCACCAGCAGCCGGTTATTGAACAGCAGCCGTTCCACCACATTGCCGGAACGGACGTCGAACGCTGCCAGCGACGACACCACGGCGTCGTCGGAATGATTTGGATGCTTCATGATTGCCCCTGTTACATCGCTATGGGCGGCCCACAAGTCCAGCGGGCCGAATCGCTACGCCACGGTTATGGCCGCAGCACGCCACGAAGGCTGGTGACAACCAGCTGGCCATCGTCCAGCTGCAATACCCCGGTGAGTGGCGGCAACGGCGGGGTGGCCAGCGGGCGGATGGTTTGCCCCATGTCCCTGGATGCCAGCAGCTGACCGGCCTGGTTGGCCAGCAGTAACATGCCCTTGCTGCTGCGGCTGCTGGCCACCACCGACACCGGTGCCGGCAGTGCTACCGACTGCCAGCTGCTGCCACGGTCGCCAGAGCGGTAGACATTGCCGCGCAGCCCGGCCAGCAGTACGTTGCCGTTGTCGTCGGCCTGCGCGGTGAAATAGCTGCCCTGATACGGGGTACTCAGGCGCAGAAACGAACCGCCGTTCATCTCGCCACGAAACGCCAGCCCCTGCTCGCCGGCCAGATAAATGGCGCCGCCACCGACAGCGATGCTGTACAGGTGGTGGGCCTGCGGGTTGTCCAGCTGCCCAGCCAGTGATTGCCAATGCTGCCCCCCATCGCTGGTGGCAAAAATCAGCCCGTAAGCGCCGACGATCAGCCCACGGCGGGCATCAAAGAAATGCACATCCAGAAACGGTTTGTCCGGGCCATCCGCCACCAGGCGCTGCGCGTTGGCCAGTGCTTTGGCCAGCGTCGCATCACCAGCCGGCGCCGCCTTGGCACGTGCCGCCACGTCGGCCAGCGCCAGGGCGGCGGCGCGTTTACCATCCAGTTGCCGCTGCCAGCTCTTGCCGCCATCAGACGAATGCAGCACGGTGCCAAAGTGGCCCACTGCCCAGCCCTGGCTGGCGGTCGGAAAGTGGAGCGCCGTCAGGGTGACGCTGACCGGCACCTGCGCCTGCTGCCAGTTTTTGCCCTGATCGTCCGAATACAGCGCCAGACCACGCTCGCCCACGGCGACCAGGCGCTGCCCGGCGCGGGCCACTGCTTGCAGGACCGCCCGTTCCGGGTGAGCCGCCTGCACGGCAGCACGCAGATCGGCCTCGGCAGCCGGCGCGGCCTGCACGTTGGCCGCAAGCAGACCGCCAAGCGTTAGCCCCAGCGCCACGACACGGGCTGCGGTGGTTTGTAGAAACAAGACATTCATGTTCAATACCCCACGGTAAAGCGTCGGCGGCTGTGCTGCGGCAAGTCCAGCGCATGGCGCATGGCGACGGTAAAATCCACCATCGGTATCCGGCAGTGGCCTGCGGCGTCCTGCGGCCGCGCATCGCCGCTCAGTCGGGAGCGAGCAGTGGTACCAAAAAGGACCAGATTCATCGGACTTCCCTCCTGCCCCGCTCAGAAATTGATACCGCCATCGACATAGAAGGTCTGACCGGTAATGAAGTCAGCGTCGCGCGATGCCAGGAAGGAGACGATGCCGCACAGATCCTGCGGCTCTTCCGTACGCTTGATCAGCTGCGACTGGCGCACGGCCTCGAACAAGGCGGCGGGGAGATGTTTTTCCGATGACGGCGTCCGGGTCAGCCCGGGGCAAACCGCATTGACGGTAATGCCCAGATCGCCGAATTCCGCCGCCAGCGCACGGGTAAGGCCAATGCCTGCCATCTTGGTAGTGACGTAGGCGGCAAAACCGGGCATCGGGGTGCCGATAGTGCTGGATGCGATCTGCACAATGCGCCCCCAGCCGCGTTCGACCATGCCCGGGGTCAGTGCCTGCGCCAGCAGCAGCGGTGCCTCGACATTGACAGCCTCGAAGCGGCGAAACTCGTCCAGCGTCAGCTCGGACCATGGCACCAGCGGCATGTGGGCGGCGTTGTTGACGATCAGATCGCAACGGCCGAAGTGTTCCAGCACGTTGGCCGCAAAGCGGCGTACCGCGTCGGCATCGGCCAGATCCACGGCCTCGGTGTAGGCCTGGCGTCCCTGTGCCTGCACTGCGGCGGCGGTCTGCTCCGCCTGCACCACATCGGCAATGGCAATGTGGTAACCATCGGCGGCCAGACGGCGGGCAAAATGGCTGCCCAGGGCACCGGCCGCACCGGTAATGACCGCCACACGTTCCGGTTGCTGCGAATTCACCATGAATGTCTCCTCTTTGATCTTTGTGTCGCATGCGGTGGCATGCGCGAGCGCCAAGTGCTGTACCGCCCTGTGCGTTCGGTGTCTTGCTACCTTAGCCGCAGCAACAGGCATCTTAAAAATCGTTTATTTGGATTAATTGAATCCGCGCTGCAGATACATAAAACGCAGCAGAGCGGCACCGACGGCCACGCCAGTAGAGGGCAAAAAAAATGCGCTGCCGGTCAACGGCAGCGCCAAAGCAAGGTACAACTCACCACAACGCCTGCGTGCCATTGCGGGCACACCGGAAAACTCAAACCCGGAAGCCGGATACCGATAACGTCAACTCTCCCGCCAAGGTACCCAGCTTGCGCGCGGCGCCGGCCACCTCGGTCACCACCCGGTTGTTCTGCTCCACCATGCGCGCAATGTCTTCCACGTTACGTGCCACATCGGCACTGCCATGGCTTTGCGCGTTGATCACCGCGGCAATGCGATCGATCTCCCCGTTCATCGACACCACCACGCCACTGGACGCCTGCACCGCCGCCCGCAGCCTGGCCAACTGCCCCAGCAAGGCGGCCAACGACTGGTGACCACCTTGCAAGGACAGCCCGACCGCGCTGGAGCGTGCCCCCAGCGCCGCCGCCACTTCCTCGATGTCACCGGCCGCGCGGCTGGATTGCTCGGCCAGCTTGCGCACCTCATCGGCCACCACCGCGAATCCCCGTCCCTGCTCGCCGGCCCGCGCCGCTTCAATGGCGGCATTCAACGCCAGCAGATTGGTCTGCGCCGCAATGGCCTTTACCTGGGCGGTCAGATCGGCGATAGCGGTGGTGCGGGAAATAAAATCCTCCACATCACCCCGTAGATCACCGAACGAGGCCTGCACCTGGTTGGCCTCATCGTGCATCCATTGCAGCGCCGCACCGCCTTCTTCCGTGTCCCTCAGGCTTTGCAAGGAATTGCTGCGTAGCATGTTCATGCCCTCTGCCATGGCCAGAACCCCGGCAGAGATATCGTCCATTGCCCGGGCCGCCGCTTCGGTGGCGCGGGTTTGCTCTGCTGCACCGCGCTCGGCATGGCCGGCATCCGCGGCCAGTGAGTTGGCCGCATCGTTCACCCCCTCGGCCCCAGCCAGCACTTTGCACACCAGTGCCTGCACCCCGTCGATCAGCTGGTTGAAGGCGGCCGCACTCTGCGCCACTTCATCGCGGCCGACAGTGGCGGCCCGCTGCGTCAGGTCGCCCGCCTGCAGCTGCAATGCCGCGCTACGGATATCGTTGATGGCACCGACAATCTGGGCGCGGATCAGCAGCGCACTGAACAGGGTCAGCAGCAACGCGCCGGCACACGCCAGCGCCAGCAGCGTATTGGCAGTGCGGCCAACCTTCAGCGCCTGCCGATACTCGTCCCGGCTGAGCTGGTCCTGGGTCCGGTTCAGCTTGCCGGCGGCGGTCAGTACGCCGCTAAACCAGTGCCAGACCATACCGACGCGGTTTTCTTCCAGCGCGGCATCGTCCTGCCCGACGGCCGCAAGCAAGACCTGCACTTCGTTACGGTAGCCCGCCAGACCACTGCGCACCTCGGCATACGCCGCCTGTTCCTCCCGGGTCAGCCCCACGGTGCTGGCAGCAGCATCCAGCTGTCGGCTGACCGTCTGCAAATCACCGGCCAGGCCGCTGGCCTGGGCACGGATATCGGCCACGACACTGTTGTCGCTGCGATCCAGCGTGCGGTAATCATTCAGCAACAGGGCCAGGTCTTCGTTGATGCCACGTACCGTGCCCACTTGCTGTGCGGTGTCCTGCAGCCGCTTGAAGCGCGTGTGGTAGATGTTTTCCAGCGCCGCCTGCTGGGTCTGCAGGCCGTAGTAGCCACAGGCGGCCACCAGTACCAGCAGCACGGTCACAATCGCCGGGGTGAGTAACAGCTTGGTGCCGATGGACCAGCGCGCCAGCAGCGGGGTACGAAGGTGTTTCATGGCAAAACCTGTCAACTGGAGTGCCGGCCACGCGCGAGCAAGGCCAATGGCCGAGCGGAGCACAGCACGCAGCACACGGAGTAAGAAAGCCGGCAGCCGATACCGCACTGCCGACAAGGGAGAAACCGATCACCCGCCATGGCCGCGCCTTGGCAGATGGCTAGCTCAGCGCCCGGCCAGGCTGCGGCGGATCTCTGGTTCGTAATCGCCAGCCAGTAGTACGAACAGCATGCGGCAGCTCTGGCCGGAACGATTGGCCCAGGCATGGTTGGTGCCGCGCTGGATCACCACATCGCCGGCTTTCAGCGCCAGCTCGCTATCGTCCAGCACCAACGTGATTTCCCCGCTCAGCACCACGCCGTAGTCCACGGTCTCGGTACGGTGCATCAGCGGATGCGGCGAGTCAGCCGTCACCGTGCTGGCCTGTGACTCGCCGATGCTGGCAAACGCCTGTCGCATGTTGGCCGCACCGTGTGCCAGCAGTGCCTCGCTGTCCGGCGGGATATCCACCATGCGGATACGGCTGCCGGATGCCGGCGGCGACAGGGTCAACGGGCCGAGGGTGGGGTCGGCAGCATTATCGATAGCTGCCGGACTGGCAGCGGTGGACCAGATCTCGTGAAACACCGTGCCCGGAATGTGCGCCAGCGGCACTACCGTCGGCAGTGCACCATCGGCAGTCACCACCGCGCGGCCATCGGCGGCGTGGCCGGTGATCACGCGGCGTACAGGGGGTAAATTCATGGTCTTTCCCTTTTTTTAGGGCGCAAGCCGGCCCATTACCACCGGGATTCCGGGGCAACAGGGATGCGGCCAACAGGATGGGAAACGCCCCACCCGCGGATGCGGGCCGGGGCTGCCGCCGCCAGCGCCACGGCAAGGCGCTAGCAGCGGACAAGCGCGTTACAGCGGCGCGCGCAAGGCTTCCATCGCCTGCATCATCACGGCGCGGTGCTCTTCCAGCGAGCCTCCGTCACGCTCGATCTGCCCCATGCGGCCGGACGCCGTCACCACCAGTCGGGCGCGGTCGTAGTGACGGCCGGCATAGGCGGTGAGCGCACCGTCCAGGAAATGGCGGCGACCAAGCTCCTCCGCCAGCACCAGCGCGCCTTCGATGGCAATGCCGGCACCGGAGGCCAGGTGCGGCGTGGTGGCATGCACGGTATCGCCCAGCAGCACCAGGCGGCCACGGTGCCATGGCGCCGGAATCATGTGCCCGGCCAGCGGACGGTAGACAATGCGGTGATGTGTCAGCGTACCGTCAAGGAAACCACGACGGATGTCGCCGACTGCACCGCCAAACTCGGCGATCAGTTCAGCCAGCATCGCCGGCCACTGCTCCGGCGGGATGAACTCCATGCCTTCGCGGCGATCCAGCACAAACAGATAGCTTTCGTCCGGGCTGACCGGGTTCAAGCCGGCCTTGGTGGTGGCCCCCATAAAGATGGTGGAGTTCTGCCGGGTACGCGGCACCACCGCGCGCCAGGAACCCTGACCAGAAAACTTGGGGCCGGGAAAGTCTGGCAACACCAGCTGACGCAGCTTGGAGTTGACACCGTCGGCACCGATCACCAGGTCGTAGCGCCCCTGGCTACCATCGCTAAAGCGGACATCGACCCCGTCGTCATCCTGCTCGATATGCTCGAAGGTCAGCCCCAGCCGAACCCGCACACCGGCCTCGCGCACCGCAGTCGCCAGGATGTCGGCCAGCACCGGACGCATGATGCCACCGGCCGGCGGCATGTCTTCCGCCCCCAGCGCCGGCGCCAGCGGCACGCTGTTCAGCAGACTGCCGTCCGCGGCGCAGATATCGACATGCGTCCAGTGCCCACCACGACGCAGTACCTCATCCACCACCCCCACTTCGCGCAGCGCGCGCAGCGACGGGCCGCTGATGGTGATGCCGGCACCATCCGGTGCCCACTCCGGATTCAGCTCCACCAGTTCAACCGCCACACCCTGCTTGCGTAGCTGGATGGCAACGCACATGCCACCCACGCCACCGCCTACCACCAGAACCTTGTTTACCAATGCCATGACCTGCTCCTCTATTCTCTGTTTGTTATCCAGGCATACAGCACACCGCTGCCATCCACTTCCAGCGGCACCGGCTGCAGATACTGCCCAAGACACGGCCCCTGCACACACCGCCCACTCTCCGGCAGGAACTGTGCGCCATGGGCGTAGCACACGATGCGTGTGCCAGTGCTATTCAGATAGGCATCCCGCCGCCAGGCCATCGGTGCGCCGTCCACATGCGGACAGGCATTGCGATAGCCATAAGGTTGGCCGCCGTGACCCACGACGAACAGCGCATCCTGCCCGCTGTCGAACGGGTCGAAACCGCGTGCACTACCGTCGACAATTTCGTCACGATGGCATAGACCTATGCGGCGAGCGGCGTCAGGCATAGGCGCCGTTTTCCGGGCAGCCAGGGCCTGGTGCCCACTTCTTGCGGTACTGCAGCAGGAAGGCCTGTGAGGTGTCGGCCCCCACATTGGTGACACGCGGTTCCCAGCTATCGTCATGCAGGTCCATGTCGGCATCCATCTCGATATGGCAGCCGAACGGGCTGTTGAAGTACCAGAACCAGTTGGAACCCAGGATGTGACGACCCGGCCCCCAGAACGCCTGGTAGCCTTTTTCCAGGAAACGGTTGCCGTGCTGCATCACTTCGCTGGGGCCGGCGAAGTGGAAGGTAAAGTGCTCGACCCCCTGCATATGCGCGGGCATGCCGATCAGGAAATGGCTGTGGTGATCCAGGGTACCGGCCGGCTGGATGAAGGGGCCAAGTTCGGCAAAACGGTCGGTACAGCGAAAACCCAGACGCTCGACATAGAATGCCTCGGCTTTTTTCACGTCCGGCACGAAGTACACAATGTGCGACAAGGTGCGCGGGCGGATCACCGCATCCACATCCACCCCCAGATGATTGACCGCACGCTGCAGCGCCGCACCGGGGGCATTGGACAGCTCGCCCGGTGTGATCACGTCTTTACGCACGCTGATCTGGAAGCCGATGACGAAGCCGGAGTCATCCACCGTCTCGATGGCGCCATTGGCCAGCTGCTTCACCACGCGGTCACGTCCCAGCTCGTCGGCAATGGCGGCCAGGGTCGCCGCATCGGCCACGCCCATCACCGTCTTGCGCAACATGCAGCCGGTGGGCAACGCCGGCGGCAACGTGCTGTCGTCGGCGCGGGCGATCACCACCGCGGTGCCGTCCAGCGCTTCGAAGCGGCCACCGTGCTCGCCGGCGCCCACCGGAGCCAGCCCGTAGTCGGTAAGAAACTGCGTGCAACCGGCGATGTCGTCCACCCCGAACACGATCTCATCAAGTCCAACGATATTCATGCTGATGTCTCTCTCTATTTGTGGTTATCAGGTGGTGGGTGGTGTTTGCTTGCTCAGACGGTACGCCCGCCCAGGTTCTCGGCAACCCAGTCGGCGATATAGGCACCGGCATTGGCGCTGTTGTCGAAGCTGGAGTGCTGCACGCCGCCTTCGCGCTCGGTGAAGATCTTCAATTCGCGCTTGGGGCTGTTCACCAGTTGCTCGTAGGTGCGCTGTGCCCATTTCAGCGGAATCTGGGAATCCTTCTCGCCGTGGGTGACCAGGAACGGCACCTTGATGCGGTCGAGCACGCCATCCAGGTGCACGTTCTCGGCGATCTGCATGAAGTCTTCGATGCTGTCGCCGCCCCACACCCAGCGCACGTGCTCCCAGTAGTGCGGCACTGGGAAATCGCCTTCGCGCTGCAGGCGTTTTTTCTGCACATCGCGCCAGTCGTGATTGGCACCCCATACCACGCCCATGGCAAAGCGCGGCTCGAACGCCACCGCTCGCGGGCAGTAGTAGCCACCCAGCGACACGCCTTCCAGCCCGATGCGCTGCGGGTCGATGTCGTCACGGGTTTCCAGGTAGTCCACCACCTTGCTGGCCCACTGCTCGCTATTGAACACCGCCTTCAGTCCCTGCAGACGCAGCGCCTCGCCGGTGCCCGGCTGGTCGATGATTAGCGACGCCACGCCACGCTGCGCCAGCCAGCGCGGCAGGCCGACGAAGTATTTCATTTCCTTGGTGCTATCCAGGCCGTTGACCTGCACCAGCACCGGCTGACGCCCCTGCACGCCTTCGGCGCGCACATACAGCCCTGCGATATGGCTGTCGCCGTAGGGAATTTCCACCCGCTCGCAATTGGCATGCGACAGCGCGATGCCACGGTTGAATACCTGCTGGAAGCGGGCGTACAGCGCGGTACGCGTCGGGTCGCCATGCCCCAGCATGCGCTCGGCGGTCAGGTAATAGATCGAGGCGCGCTGCAGCTTGTCGCCGGCAGAAATCATGCGGCCACGAGCTTCATCGTCGCCCGCCAGGTTGCACAGCTTGTCGCCCATGCGCACCCAGCTCTCGCGAAACGCGCGCACGCCTTCGGCATCCAGCTGTTTGGAGGCCTCGATCAACGGCGCACACATCTCCTCGATCTCGCCGATGCGGGCCCCCATCTCGATAGCCAGGTCGATGCCCAGGTTCCAGACATAATTGGTTGGAAAATATCGAAACACGCTATTGCTCCTTGATTTTGAAATCCGGCTTACCAGGCGGTGGAACCGCCGTCGACGGGCACATCCGCGCCGGTAATCCAGCTGGCTTCATCCGAGGCCAAGAAAATGGCGCACCAGCCAATATCTTCAGGCTGTCCCAGCCGCTTGATCATGGTTTTATCCAGCACCGCATTGCGAAAGCCGGGGATGGTGCTCAGCGGGATGCGAGTGGCGCTGGTTTCAATCAGCGCCGGCGAAATGGTGTTGGCGCGGATGCCATGCGGCCCGCCTTCCATCGCCAGTTGCCGCGTCATCGCCAGCACCCCGCCCTTGCCGGCACAGTGCGCCAGCGCTGGCAACGGCTTGAAAGCGCCGTGCGCATTGGCCGAGGCAAAGTTGATGATGGCGCCGCCGCCCCGCGCCTTCAGCTGCGGCCAGGCGGCCTGACACGGCAGGAACACCACGTCCAGCTCGCCGCTCAGCGTGCGCTTCCAGTCGGCGAGGAAATCCATGTCCTCGATCCACTTGAACGCGCCGAAGGCGCCGGCATTCACCAGCACATCCAGCCCGCCGTGGCGCGCCACCGTGAAATCGACTAGTGCCTGCACCTGTGCCGGGTTGGTCAAATCACACGGCTGCACGCTATCGATGGACAGCCCTTCAGCTGCGGCCAACTGCACCGTTTCCTGCGCAGCGGCGGTGTCGATATCAGCACCCACTACCCGCGCGCCCTCGCGGGCAAACATCAACGCACAACCACGGCCGATGCCACTGCCGCTGCCGGTGACGATGGCCACCTTGCCGGCCAGCCGTCCGTTGCTTGCTGCTTGCATACGCTCGCCCCCACGCTGCCGCATCAGTGCACGATGCCCAGCGAATGCTGAACCCCGTTGAGATCGGTACGGACAAAATCGAAGTACGCCACTTTGATGTCGGCGAACTTCCCGGCAGCGTCCAGCTGGTACATCACCAGCCCGCTGTAGTCGAAGCTCTCGCCGGCACGCACGCTGCCGAACAGACTGGCGGGATCGTCCTGCAGCACGGCAAAGTGGGTTTCCAGCCACACCGCCAGGGTGCTGCCGTCGCACACGAAACGGCGCACAGTCAGCGTTTCCTTCATCTGTCCCCAGATCTTGGCATAGTGGTCCTTCATGCCCTGCACACCGCTGTAATGCAGGCGACCGTTCTGCACCGTGACATCGGACGCCAGAAAATCGTCGAACGCGGAGGCGTCTTCGGCATTGAAACGGCGGATGTATTGCTCGAAATGGCTGCGGTCCATGGCTCAGGACCCCTTACGGAATGGCAAGGTAGCCAGGAAGGCCAGCTGCTTGACGCCCAGCATCTTCAAACCGGCACGGGCAGAGCTGGCATCGAGACGGGCCTCCATCGGCATGGTGCCGAAGCTCTTGCCCTTGATCACCAGCTCGTCGCCCACCCGCTTGAGCGATTCGACATTCATCAGCTCTTCGTCATTGGGCCCACGCAGCACCAGGCCGCTGGACACGTTGGCCGCAGGCTTGGCGGCGGGCGGCAGCGGTGCCGCGCCATCCTGGCGTGCGCCTTTGGCCACCGAGTTGAAATCCATGCCCAGCGCTTCAAACATCTTGATGGCGGTGGCGCGGCCGGCGCCGTAGACGCCGCCACCCGGATGCTGGAACGGGCCGGCCAGGAACAGGCGCTCCACACCCGGTACCGTGAACTGGCCCAGGTCCGGTGTCGGACGATGGCCGGCACTTTGGTACAGGTACGGCGCCACCCCGTGCAGGTCGCCGCGCATCATGCTGTTGGGGCTGCTGCGCTCCAGGTCCACCGGACTGACTATCTTGCGGGCGATGATGTTGTCGCTGGTTAGGTTGGACACAAACTTGCGGTAATGCGCCAGCGACAGGTCGCCGATCTCTTCCTTGAACTCGTCCCAGTGCTTGTCGGCCCAGCGCGGGTCTTTCACCTGATACGGCGCAAAGGTGATGCCGTGGAACATGCCAGCACCGGCCGGCACGCGAGTCTTGTCGCCGATGCTTTCGTCCCCGCCGGCGCACAGGCGGCGCTCGGTGATCAGACCGCGCTTCAGGTCGTCGAAGTCGGCCAGCATTTCGTCCAGTTTGTCGGTGGCCATGAACTCCAGCATGGTGGCGTAGCCCACATCCTCGCCGGCGTAGAATTTGGCGTTTTCCTTCAGGTCGTAGTGGCTGACCATGATGGAGAACGGTGCCAGCGTGGCGCGCTCGGCACGTTTGAGTACCGGCTCCGGCACGCCTTCGACAAAGCGGCGGATCACGTGCGGGTGCAATGCGCCGATTACCGCGTCGCGCGCCATGATGCGCTCGCCGTCGGCCAGCACCACGCCGCTGGCACGACCGTCACTGGTCAGGATGCGCGCCACTTCGGCATTGCAGCGCACTTCTCCGCCGTGGCTTTCGATGCAGCGCACCAGCGACTCGGTGAGCTTGCCGCTGCCGCCGATCGGCTGCGACACGCCGTAGGTGTGGATGATGCCCGGCATCAGCAATACGCCCATGCCGGTGCCCAGTTCACTGGGGGCCTGCAGGTTCTCGCTCACCAGACGCAGCAGGTGAATCTTGATCTTGTCGTTCTCGTACAGCTGGTTCACCAGGTCGAGGCAGTCCCGGTTCATGTAGTCCAGCATCGTCCGCCCTTCCTCGGTGCGGTCGAGCATGGCGAACAACTCGCCCAGCGGTGGCGGCGGGGTGTACAGGCCAGGCATGAATACTTCCAGGAATTGCTGGCTCATCTTCACGAACTGGCGGTAGGTTTCCGCGTCTTTCGGCGACTCTTTGGCAAAGCACTCGCAGGTCTTGTCCAGATCCTTGTAGGTGTACAGCACCGACTGGTCCGGAAAGATGGTGGCATGCGGCACCGGCGAATAGTGGTAGTTGAGGCCATGCTGCGACAGCAGCCCCAACTCGTCCTGGCGCAGCATCGGGTTGCCCTGAATCATGATGTGCACACTGGAGTGCTCGTCATGCCAGTAACCCGGGGTGTTCAGCTGCTGGGTGGACACGCCACCACCCGGATAGGATTTGCGTTCTAGCACCAGCACTTTCTTGCCGGCCTTGGCCAGGTAGGCGGCCGCCACCAGACCGTTGTGGCCGGCGCCCATGGCGACGATGTCGTATTGCTGCGTCATGTGTATCTCCTTGCTGATCGCCTCAGTCGTTACCGAGCGGGCGAATGTTCTTATCGTGTTTACGGATGAGCGAGGCACCGGCCTGACGCTGGCGGGAGGCCTGCAGCAACAGCAGCAGTGCCACCGGGGCCAGCGTGGCGCCCATTACCTTGATGGCGGCGGCGATGCCGCCGCTGTAGCCGGCCAGACCGACCACCACCAGCGGGGTAAGGAACTGGCCGAGAAAGAACGCCGCCATCCAGGCACCGGTACCCAGCGCGCGGTGGGATTGCGGCAGGGTGTTCATGTTCCAGACCTGCAGCGTCGGCATCAGGATGCCGCAGCCGATGCCGGTCAACACCGCGCCAATCGTTACCTGCTCCGGACTGTAGGCGCTGCCGGCCAGCAGATAGCCGCCGGCAACGATGCCGAAGGACAGTCCCAAGCGGGCCACGGTGCTCAGGCCGCGGCGCAGCACGCTGCGGAACAGCAGCGAACCCACCACCACCGCCACCTGGGCCAGTGAGGCGATCAGGCCCACCTGGGCACTGGATACCACGCCGACACTCTGCAGCAGATAGGCGATGTGTACCTGCACCGCCATAAAGGCGATACCACCGGCCAGCGTCACGCCGCAGATCCCCAGCTGCCGGCGGGCACTCCACGACAGCTCATCCGCCTCCGGGGCCTGCACAACGTTGGCCGCACGGCGTTTGGCCGGCTCCCACAGCAGCAACAGGGTCAGCGGCGCCAGCAGCAGACTGATGGCGTACACCCCGAACGGTATCCGCCAGCCAAACTCGCCCAGCGCACCGCCAATGGCGATGAAGATCACCGCCGACGTGGAGGCAAACGTGGTGTTCAATGCCAGATAGCGTTCGCGCTGTGCGCCGCGGAAATAGTCGCCGATCAGCGCGGTACAGCAGGTCATGATCACCGCCTCGGCCAGGCCGACCCCGATGCGGGTGGCAAAGATGGTGTGCAACGAGTCGATCCACAACGGACTGACCCCAAAGGCGGCATACGCCACCAGTGCGACAACCAGCAGCCGCTTGCGGCCAACCTTGTCGGCCACCGCGCCGATGAACAGTGACAAGGCGGCAATCACCAGCCCGGGAGCGGTCAGCACCATCGGCACCAGGAACTCGACGCGCTCGACACCGGCAAAATGGGTCTGCATCTTGGGCAGGATGGGCGCGATCACTACCGCGGCCAGCACCGACATGCAGCCGCACAGCAGCAGCAGGTAGGCATGCAGCGGCCGGGCAACCGGCGCGTGCAGTTGTGTAGAAGTCATGATGACGGCTCCGATAGAAGGCGGTTCGGCGTGCTCCGGCAGCCGGAAGGCCGCCGGAACAACGTAACACTAGGGCTTAGCGAACCCCCTCGCCGGCCATCGCTTCGGGCGTGAAGGTAGTATCGGAATACACCGGCATCACCTTGTACTGCTCTTTGGAGTCGTTGGTCAGACCATCGACATACCAGGCACCGGACAGCAGGTCATAGAAGCCGAAGCTCTGCGGCGATACGGTAGCCGGGATGTCCGGCATGCTGATCGGCAGCGAGAAGCCCATCTGCCACAGCTGGCCATTACCGTCCCAGTGGTCGGCCAGCACCGCATTCCAGGTGTCTTCATCCACGTAGTAGCGGCGCTTGGACGCCAGGTGGCGCTTGCCCGGTGCCACCGTGGCTTCTACCACCCACACGCGGTGCAGTTCAAAGCGCTGGTCTTCCGGGTTCAGGTGGTTGTCCAGCAGTACCTTGCTGATCGGACGCTGGAACATGCGGTTGGCGTTGTACGGGATGTACATCTCCTTCTTGCCCAGTACTTTCCAGCTGAAGCGGTCGGTGCGACCGTTGAACACGTCGGTCTGGTCAAACAGCGAGATACCGGCACTGGCGGGTGTCGGCGTATCGCAGCAGGCGTTCGGCAACTTGCGCACCCGGCGCTGGCCGGTCATGTACACCCACACCTGCGCTTTGTCCGGGTCAATGTTCTCACGGCCAACGATGGATTCGCCGGCACGGATGGCCGGACCGTAGTTCAGCAGCCGGATGCTCCACATCACGCCCTGGTTATCTTTCTCGAACTTGTCGAGGGAACCATCCTTGAAGTAGTACGGCATCTGGAAGTCGCCGGAGGCAAACACGGTCGGTACGTGCTTGCCATCAGCGGTGGTCTGCATGCCGCGCACGTCCACGTGGAAGGAGCTGCCGCGCCAGCGCGACAGGTGGTTCCACATGATTTCTTCGCCGCTCTTCGGAATCGGGAACGGAATGCCGCCGTATGCGCCGGTCAGCTTGTGATTAACCAGCTTGGCGCGGGTGGCGTTGTCCAGCGTGTTTTCATACACCCACTGCGGCGCGGCAGCGGTACGGTGTGTCTGGTACACCGGCACCTTGAAGGTCTTTGGGTACTTCTTCAGCATGGCCTTGAGGCCATCGGTCAGCTTGTCGTTGTACTGCGCCATATTGTCGGCAGTAATCACAAACAGCGGCTTCTCGTCGGCAAACGGGTCAGGGCGACGGCCACCGTTCTTAAAGCCGGCGCTCGGCTTGGTACTGCCGCCGCTCCAGGCCGGAATGCTGCCATCCTTGTTACCGGCTTTTTCGGCACCGAACGGGGTCAGCTCGCCTTTCAGCTTGGCAGCTTCACCCGCGGACACCGCGGCGTAGGCGCCACCGGCGGACAACATCATCGCGGCCAGCACGGTGGCACGCAGCAAGGTCACTTCTCTCATCTGTGTCTCCTCTTTATTAGAATGTGCGGCGTACCGACAGCGCGATGTAGTCGCGGTCGGCAAGGTTCTGCTTATAGGAACCGTGGCCATTGGCGTCGATGCCGTTATCCACCGGGCCGAAGTAGTGGGTGTAGCTCAGGCCGAAGCGCCAGTCGTCCAGATAGGTGCCATTCACCCCGATGCTGAGGTCGCCCACTTTCTCGCCATTGAACGATGCCACCACCGCAGAATTGCCACTCAGGCCGTAGCCGATGCCGATCGGCACCGACAGATCCAGCCCCGGCAGTACCTGGCGGTATTTCGGCTCATACACCACGCGGATATTGGTGGCATCGCGGGTGGCGTTGGGGTTGAGCGCCGAGGCGTTCTTGGTGATGGAGGTCATGCGGTTCCAGGCGATTTCACCGAGAAAGTCCGCCTCGCGTGCGATCCACGACGGTCCTAGGCTGGCCAGCCAGTTCACCTGGGCATGTGCCGATTTACCGATGGCGTACAGCGCGTTGTCGCTGTTGTCGGCGGTGCCGGTAACGTCGATCTGGGCATCGCTGGCCAGCGGCGTGTTATGGCGTACCGAGACTTCAGCCGCGATGTTGACGTTTTCAAAGGTGGTGGAGGCACTGGCGCCGAAGGTGCGTACCCCTTCCGGATACACCCAGCGGTATTGCCCGCCCACCGGCAGGATGTAGATTTGCGGCCCGGTCTCGTGGTAGCGCGCGGCGTACAGGCCATAGTCGACGTCGCCGGAGCGCAGGCGCAGGCTTACCCCGCCCTGCCCGGAATCCTTGGCTTCGATGTCGCTGGTGCGATCGAGCTTACCCAGCCCCGGCACGTAGATGCTCTCCGCGCCATCACTCAGCATGTCGATGCCGGAGAAATAGCTGCCAGCACCCGGCAGCCGCGTCTTGTCCCACTCCAGCTTGTAGAACATGCCCAGCGCCACATCCGGGGTGATCTGCAGCTGGGACGACAGTTGGTTCACCGGGCGCATCAGTTCCTGGAACTTGGTATTGGGCACCGACATGGCTTTCACCACATCGATCGGCGCCATGGCATTGGCAATACCGTTGCCACCAAAGAACAGGCTCTCGCCCCACAGCACGGTGTGACGACCCAAGCGGGCGGTCAGCGGCATGCCCGCTACATCTGCCTTGCCGAACAGGAAAGCATCCAGCAGTTCGGCATCCTGGCCATGCAGTTTCCTAGTACCGTCGGTAAATTCGCTGTTGGCCACCGATACGTTGTTGGAAGTTGCCGCCGAATCGTTATCGTTGCTGCCGTTGTAGACCGAGTCATACCAGGCGGCACCGCTGACACGGAAGCCGTAGTTCTTCTTGTAAACCACGTCCAGCTCGGACAGCAGATCCAGGCGATTGGAAATCACCCCGGCATTGCGGAAGTTGCGGTCGCCGTCATCGGTGTTGGCAAAGCCGCTGAACGGCGCGGCGGTGAGGCGCGAATCGGCATCCTGCAGACGGTATGCCGCAGAATATTTCACGGTGTTGTCCCAGCGAATGCTCAGGTCTTCGTTGTCGGTGGCGATCTCGAAAGCCTGGGCACTTGCTGCGGCCAAGCCGCAGGCGATGGCAAACACCAGCGGGCGAAGCTGGCTACGTTTGCCCACCGGAAGGCGGTGCTTGCTGATTTGACTATTTCCCACTGTCTCTCCTCCTGTGTTGTGTTGTGCCGCCCTTGCAGGCGTGCCAGTGGTACTGCGTGCGCTGCTTATTGCCTCCAGTGCGCCAGAGGCTGCCCCGCTACCGGAGCGCGGAAAAAGGGCAGCCGGTCTCCAGCCAGACTGCCCAAATACACGGTTTGCAGGTCCGGCCCGCCAAAGGTCAGGCTCGCCATCATTGGCGCCAGCGTGCCCTTGCATGCGCCCATCAGTTCCGGGGTGGTGGTGCCGGCCTGGTAGTGCTGCTCGTAGATGGCCAGCGCCTCGGGGTTGCCATCGTCCAGCAAGGTGAGCACCTCGCCCTCCGGGGTCAGCGCGATCAGGCGTTCGGTCAGAATCAGGGTGATCCACAGATTGCCGTAGGCATCGAAGGCAAAACCGTCGGGGAAGCCCCCCAGATCGGTGGGGCCATAGATTTCGCGTGCCAGCTCCTCGCCGTCATCGCCAATGCGCACCCGCGAGATACGCCGGGCATTGGTTTCCACCACGTACAGCCACTCTTCGGCGGCATCGAAGCGGATCTCGTTGGTGCCGACAAAGCCATCCGCCACAATGCGGATGCCGTTGTCGTCGATCACGCCGACATAGCCATCGGCGGTTTTTTCATTAATGGAGCGGGTCCAGGGCACCTGGCGGGTGGTGACCGAGAACCAGATACGGCCATGTGAATCGCACAACACGAAGTTGGCCTTGCCTAGCGGTTGGCCATCGATCTGGTCATACAGCAGGCGCGACCGGCCATCACGGCTCATCAGCTCGATGGCATCGGTGCCAAAGTTGGCGATCACGATATTGCCGTCGCGGTCGAAAGCCAGGCCGTTTGGCAAGGTGCCACCCAGCATGCGCTCGGCAGCCGAGGCATTGGCAGCCAACCCTTTGCCGGCCTGTTGTGCCACCAGGGTCTGGCGACCATCCGCCGTGATGTGCACCACGCCGCCACGGGCATCGGCAGTCCACAGCGAACCATCCGGCTCCGCCAAAATACATTCCGGTCGTTGCAGACCCTCGCCAAGGGTGCGAATGGCAGCACGATCAAGCTGCCAGCCTTTAAGTGGGTTGTTAGCCATGCAAAGTCTCCCCTTTGCCAAAGTGATAAGTGTTGGGCTGAACGGCAGCAGACGAGACCGCATCACCGTTTAGCGGCAACGGGATACCCAGCAGGCGTGCCGCATTGCCATGCAACAGGGCAATGCGCTGTTCGGCGGTCAATTCGGTGAGTTCGGCCAGCAGCTGGTGCAGGTCATAGCTACCCATATCGAACGGGTAGTCCGTACCAATCACGACCTGGGAGATACCCACTTGCGCGATCAGCGCCCGCAGTGCCTGTGGCTGATACACCAGTGAGTCAAACCAGATTTGCCCGAGATATTCGCTGGGCGCTTTGGCGCAACCCGCCGCTTCTGGCCGCAGACGGTAGCCGTGGTCACTGCGCCCGGGATAAAACGGCAGGTAGCCACCGCCGTGTGCGGCCAACAGCTTGAGGCCGGGGTGGCGATCCAGCGTGCCGCTGAAGATCAGGTGCGACAGCGCGATGGTAGTTTCCAGCGGCTGGCCAATCAGATTGGAGAGGTAGTGCTGCTGCAGCCGCGGCCCCAGGCTGCTGCCGAACGGGTGGATGAACACCACGCAGCCCAGCGCCTCCGCCCGGGCCCAGAACGGCGCAAACGTCTCGTCGGACAGTTCACGCCCGGCAATGCAGGTGGAAATCTCGACCCCACGCAGACCAAGCTGCCGCACCGCCACATCCAGCTGTTTTACCGCCAGCTGCGGATGCTGCAGCGATACCGCCCCCAGCCCGAGCAGCCTGGCCGGCTGCTCGGCACACAGACCGGCAATCGCTTCGTTCTGCAGCGTAACCAGCTGTTCGGCCAGTGCCGGCGGGGCCCAGTTGTTGTATTGCGATGGAGATGGGCTGATGAGCTGAATATCCACGCCCATGGCATCCATATCCGCCAGGCGGGCGCTCAGGCTGGTCAGCCGCGGTGCTGCAGCCGGCAGCATGTACTGTTGGTTGTGTTGCACCGAAGCCAGGCCCGTGCTGCGATCAAAGGCGCTTTTTTCTGCCAGCCGTGCCGGTTGGTCGGCCACCAGCAATTCCACAGCAGGAACAAATGCGTGACAGTGGACATCCACCGTTAGCTCCGACGACGAACGGGAAGCAACGGCCTGCCGTGCCTTGCCTACTGCAGCACAATCCGGCAAACAACCGGCACCACAGCTGTGCAGTTGGATGGTATTCATAGCCACCCCGCTTGCCCGGCATGGCCCGGCACCACCACAGCGGCCGCGGACATGCCCACCACGTAGCAATGGCACATGTAGCTGGCTGCGGCATCCATACCGCTGGCAGTCACGCCTGCGCTAGCGCCCACACTCATTGCCATGTTCTCGCCCTCTATCCCGTTCCGTTGTTCGTTTCACACTGCCCCGGCCACTCATTCCGGCCAGCTCATGCACAGTGTTTGAACAGAGGATAGATTGACGCCCAACATCCGTTAAATCGTTTGTTAATATGTCATGTATCGAGAACGCGGATACTTAAGTCACAACGAAACCGGAACTGGACCCCAGATGCGCTTTAATCGCTTAGACCTGAATTTACTGGTGGTGCTTGATGCCCTACTCACCGAACAGAACATCACTCGCGCCGGACAACAAGTGTTCCTCAGCCAGTCGGCCACCAGCGGCGCACTGGCCAGGCTGCGGGAGTTCTTCAATGATGAGTTGCTGGTGCAGGTAGGAAGAAAGATGGTACTGACCCCGCTGGGGGAAAGCCTGGTCAAACCGGTGCGCAGCATCCTGCTGCAGGTTCAGACCACCATTGAGCAACGACCCGAGTTCGATCCGACGCAGTCCCAGCGCAAGTTCACTTTCATCATGTCCGACTACACCGCGATGGTGCTGATGCCGGCAGTTGTCCGCCAAGCAGCCCAAATCGCACCCGGCATCACCTTTGAACTGATCACACCGACTGATGCACCGATAGAAGAACTGGAGAATGGCAACGCCGATTTTCTGCTACTGCCAAGCAATGCCATTGCAGAGAAGCACCCCAGCTGCAGCATTTTTTCAGAGGATTTTGTCTGCATCTGCTGCCGGGACAATCAGCAGATCGAAGAAGAAATCACCACGGACCAGTACCTGAAACTTGGCCATGTAATTGTGAGCTTTGGCTCGCTGCGTCGCCCCAGCGTAGATACCTGGCTACTGGAAAAATACGGCATTGATCGCCGACCAGAAATTACCGTTCCCACCTTTACCGCCGTACCACAGTATGTAATCGGCACATCGCGTATCGCCACCATCCACCGACGGCTGGCCAACTTTTGGGCCAAGCATCTACCCATACGCATACTACCAACCCCTATCGCCATCCCGACCATGGACTGGAGTCTGCAGTGGCACCAGTACAAGGACATCGACCCTGCCACACACTGGGTCAAGCAGATGATTCAGGATACGGCTGCGGATATGTACTGACCCAGGCCGTCATACCTGTACCCTACTGATCAGCGCATGCCTGAATTTCAGTGTAAACCGGCAATTGCATGCTGCCTCTCTAACCGACTGCTTTGGCCGAACTGTTACCTTTGAGCGGCAGAAAGAAAGGCAGGTTTACTCTACTACCTGCCGTTCACGCTTTAATAGTTCTTTCAGCTGCTAATCGAGTAAACACCGGCGCCTTGGTCAACATCAAGCGGCATGGCGATCAATACGTTCCAGCATCAGCAAACAACACATCCCCTTGATCATTTCAACCGTTAGCTGCAACAACCATGAACTTTAATATTTGTTTGCCTTATTCATCAAATGCTTCACAATGCAATCTGCACAAACTATTGAATTTTAAGAAATAGAATTTTCAACCATTGACCACCATGGCAATTTTTTTGACAGAAATAGAAAATTTTAATTCTACAGGCGTCACTTAAAACCTCCGACATCCAAAGAATAAAATCGTGCTTTGTACGTAAAATACCCTGTTATTACAGGGCATTTTCATGGTGTGGTCTACACTGCCGGAAATATAAAGCAAGGCCTTACCGGGAAATTGGCTTATGTAGAGATTTTCAATTCGAACTCTGCTAAGATGGCAATCTAACAATCTCAATGAAAGGTTTGCCAATGGTTAACGGTAAGGTTTCACAAGTCAAGATAGAGCTTTTTGTCTCCTTTTCGTGCATTGGTGTGCTTGTGGCCCCGGCCTCACTGCTTCTTGCCTGGCCAATACGCGGACTAGCTGCTGGCTTTACCATCTTGGCACTGGCAGGGGTTCTACCTCTATTCCATTTGATAGTGTGCAAGGAAGTACAAGCCAAAGCTGTGGCCACCCTCTTTTTCGAGAAAATAACCGCCTACAGTTTAAGCCTCGCGCTAGCAGCCTCCCTGCTCAACACCTCGACCATCCAGTCCAATTTCATCTGTAGTGGTGCATTTGTAGGTATTGCCATTGCTGCCTACCTTATCACCATGCACCGGCTCAGGGATTAGACTGCCATCACGACATGTAGACCGTCCATCTGGGATGGATGCAATACCGTGTCACCGCTTGGCCACCGGCAACACTACCTAATGAAGTATGTGCATTTGCTACAACGGGCATTTCATGAGGCCATATCGTGGCGGCTTGACTGAATTACTTAGTGATTACCAATCAGAATATCTGAAAAATGACAAGGGCCCTGCACTGCAGGGCCCTTGTCATTTTTGCTACGTCAATTGTCTAGGTCGCATTCGCCTGCTGATTACTCTCAAGCGGTACAAACTGCATGGTGTTGCCATCCAGCGCCTCGATGGCACCGTTTTCGATGTTGTACACCCAGCCATGCAGATTCAGCCTACCCTGCGAAATGGCCAGCGCCACTGCCGGATGGGTGCGGATATTCGCCAGCTGCGCCACCACGTTTTCGCGCACTAGCGCATCGGCCTTTTCCTGCGGAGTGGCGTATTCCCGCGAGGAAACAATCACCTTGGCGGCATCGGAATAGCGCAGCCAGTGCGAAACGGCCGGCAGATGGTCCAGGCACTGGCAGCTGGAAATGGCGGCCATAGCGCCGCAATTGGAGTGACCACAAATCACGATGTCGCTGATTTTGAGCACCGATACCGCATATTCCACCGTGGCAGATACGCCGCCCGGCTCCGGGCCATAGGGCGGCACGATATTGCCGGCATTGCGGATAACAAACAGATCCCCCGGCTCTTGCTGAGTTAACAGTTCTGGCACCACCCGGCTATCGGAACACGTAACAAACAGCACATTTGGATTTTGCTGCCCAGCCAGTTTTTTGAATAAATCCGTTCTGCTCGGATAAACCTCTTTCTGGAACTTCAAAAAACCGTCAATAATCTTTTGCATTACTAAAGCCTCCAAACACGAATAACCATGGGCCGGTCATGGGAAAATGGCCGATCAAATAAGCCATGCGAATAGGGTTTGGGTCCGCGCGGGAACCGGTGTGGCCGCTAAAATAACACACATTGCTTTAGCTGTGCCCTGCGGCTATAGGGGCGGCAACACCCTTCGCTCCACCCCTGCTACCCGCCTCCCCCACTGCCCGCCTGCAATAAACCACCGCCGCCATTTCAGAACGCCACCATTCCGGTCGCCTTAGGCATCACAGGCCGCTGCTCCTGCTCCCCTGCCGCTGCTACGCGCTGCGCATGGTTAGCAATGCAGGCCGGCTGCTTGCTGCACTTGCCGGACAAGGCCGGCTATTTTCCTTTGGCGGTGTCAGCCATGCGGGCGGCAGCACGCGGATGGCGCAGCCACTTACCGAGTGAACACCGTATGTTTTTCCAGAAATTCGAAGACATCCACAGTCTGGCTGGTAGTGCACCGACTACCGATGCGGCCAACCTGCCGGCCGGCGAGCCGGGCCTGATTCCATCGTTTGCCGATGTGGCTGCCGCTGCCAGTCTGCTGGCGGAGGAAGGTTTGCCGGTCACGACATGCGCGGTGCGCGATGCGCTGGGCGACGTGTCATTGTCGGCGGTGCAGCAGCAGTTGGCCGCATGGCGCGCCAGCCAGCCTCGCCCGGCCGCGGCGCAGCCTCTGGCAGTGCCGGCACCGCTTGCCGCGGCACTGACCGGCTGGGCACAACAGCTGGTGGACGACGCCAGCGGCGCGCTGCGTAACGATCTGACCCGCGCTGATGATGAGCTGGCCGCGCTGTGCCTGCGGCACGAACAGCTGGAAGCCGATCACGCCGCCCTGCAGCGGCAACTGGGCAAGGTAACGGAAGACCGCGACCAGGCCATGGCCACGCTGCTGGAGTGCGATACGCAGATCGAGCGGCTGACGGTGGAGCTGCAGCATGCTCGCGATGTTGCCTCCAACGCACTGGTGGGCAAGGCCAAGGATCAGCTGGCGATTGATGGCAAGGACGCGCAGCTGGCCGAGCTGCGGCTGCAGCTGGAGCGTAATGTGGCGGCGACAGCGGCCCAGTCCGATGCGCGGCTGGCGGCGGAGATGGAACTGGTCGGCGCGGCCACCGCGCGCGACAACCTGGCGGCCGAGGTAACGGCGCTGCGGGCCGAGCTGGATGCCTGCCGGGCAGAGCGCCGCGCGCAGTAAAGCCGGCAAACGCTGGCGGCATGGCCGCAGGCCAGCATCCGCCTTGCTGCGGCTGCTCTTGCGCCCTGCCCGCCACGGCGGCCAGCCTGGCGGCCTGTGCTATAGTGACGCCCCACTCCGCCCACCACGATTTGCCCGATGCGTACTCTTGCCCGCCTCTCTGTTTTGCTGTTGCCGCTGCTGCTGGCCGCCTGCCAGCCGGACGAGCCGTTACGCGGCAGCTTCCGCTGCGCGGACCAGAGCCAGTTCCGCTACAACCGCCAGTCGCAGACGGTGGAATTGAACCGAGGCGGCGCCAGCTTCCACGGCTTTATGGACGAGAAGCGGCAGATGGTGTGGCCAAAGAATGAAGGCGACCGCAGCTTGCCCGACACCTACGCGCTGTCGCGCAAGGTGGCCGGACAACTAATGTTGTACGGCGGTTTTGCCGGCAAGGGTCTGGCTTGCCATAGCGATGCCGCCACCACCGCACAGCAGCCGTAACCGTTTTAGAAGCTCCCCATGCGTATCCAGGAACTGCACCAAGCCCTTGCCGCCATCGGCGCCCGCCCCTGCCACGTTGGCCGCATCACCCGTGCGTGGTTGAAAGGCCAGCCGCTGGATGCCGGCACCCGCCACCAGAAGGGCGAGCACTACTTCCCGCTGTCGGTACGCAACGGCCTGCCGCCGCTGGTGGCACAGCTGGATGCGCTGGCGCGCATCGAATCGCAGCACCCAGCTGAGGATGGCTCGCTGCGGCTGCTGGTTCGGCTTAACGACGGCCAGATGGTGGAAAGCGTGCTGCTGCCGCGCGACGGGCTGTGCGTGTCCAGCCAGGTGGGCTGTGCGGTGGGCTGTACCTTCTGCATGACCGGCAAAAGCGGGCTGCTGCGCCAGTTGGGCAGCGCCGAGATCGTGGCGCAGGTGGCACTGGCGCGGCGCATCCGCCCGGTGAAGAAGGTGGTGTTCATGGGCATGGGCGAGCCGGCGCACAATATCGACAACGTGCTGGACGCCATTCAGCTGCTGGGTACCGACGGCAATATCGGCCACAAGAACCTGGTGTTTTCCACCGTCGGCGACCCGCGCGTATTCGAGCGCCTGCCGCAGCAGCGGGTAAAGCCGGCGCTGGCACTGTCGCTGCACAGCACCAATGCCGAGCTGCGCGCGCAATTGCTGCCGCGCGCGCCGCGTTACCAGCCGGCCGAGCTGGTGGCGCTGGGCGAGGACTACGCGCGCCGCGTCGGCTACCCGATCCAGTACCAGTGGACGCTGCTGGCCGGCATCAACGACACGCAACAGGAAATGGACGCCGCGGTGCGGCTGCTGCGCGGCAAGTACGGCGTGCTGAATATCATCCCGTACAACAGTGTGGACGGCGACCACTACCAGCGCCCGTCCACCGAGCGCATCCAGCAGATCAAGCGCTATCTGCACGATAACGGCGTGCTGACCAAGGTGCGCGACTCCGCCGGCCAGGACATCGACGGCGGCTGCGGCCAACTACGCGCCCGCGCCGCCGACGTCATCGACCACAGCCGCCTGCTGCGCCGCAACCGCACCGAGCAAGCCAAACCGTAACCTTCCCCCGCTGGCAGTAAGGTTTCTATCGCAATATGATGAAGCAGACTCCTGATCGAGATGCATATTCATGCGACAGTTTGCCCACTGGATTCTGCTGCTAACCACCTGCTGGGCAACAAGCGCGCTGGCGGCGGAAATCGTTCGCTTTCCGGACTACCCGGACCCGAACAAGACATTCTTCCGCGCCGCGCTGCAATTGGCACTGAGCAAGAGCGGGCACCCCTATAAGCTGCAATCCGTGTTACCGGAAATGCTGCAGGGCCGGTCGATTGCCCGGGCGCTGGACCCAGGCGGCGATCTGGATGTGTTGTGGAGCATGACCACCCGCGAACGCGAGGCCCGCCTGCTGCCGGTGCGCTTTCCGGTGGACAAGGGCCTGCTGGGCTGGCGGATTGCCATCGTGCGGCAGGACAGAGCCGCACTGTTTGCCCGGGTGCAAGGCATTCAGGACTTGCGCTACTTTACCGCCGGCCAGGAGCACGACTGGCCCGACGTCGGCATTCTGCGGGCAAACGGCCTACCGGTGATGACTGCCGGCCAATACGAATCCCTGTTCAAGATGCTGGCCAGCAAACGCTTCGACTATTTCCCACGCGGCATCACCGAAGCCCAGGCCGAGATTGATGCCCACCCGAAACTTGGCCTGACGATAGACCGTTTCGTGGTGCTGCATTACCCGGCCGCCGAATACTTTTTTGTCACGCCACGCAAGCCAAAGCTGGCAGAGCACATCCAGCAAGGCCTGCTCCGCGCCAAGGCCGACGGCAGCTTCAACCGGCTGTTCCATGCCCACTTTGACCCGATACTGCAACGCGCCCAGTTAGCGCAACGGCGCATTATCGAACTGACGAATCCGCAGATCGATGCGGCCAACCTGCTACCGGCCGATTCGCCGTGGTGGTATCACCCGTTGCCGGACAACGGCAAACCGCCCGGTAACTAAGCCGCCACGCCATCCGCTACGCCTGTAACAACACCACCCGGCATACCGGCGGTGTTGTTCATGTCCGGCCGCCAGGGCAGCGACTTCAGCCGCTGATCTCGATACGCGACGCCCCCAGCCCGCTGGCCTTGCGGATGGCGATCTGCACCGCGATGCGCTCCTGCATGCCGGCCACGTGGCTGATGACGCCGATGGATTTGCCGGTCGAGTTGATGGCATCCAGCGCGTCCAGCGCCACTTCCAGCGTGTCGCCATCCAGCGTGCCAAAGCCTTCGTCGAGGAACAGCGAATCGATGGAGGTCTTGTGGCTCACCAGATCGGACAGCGCCAGTGCCAGCGCCAGGCTCACCAGGAAGCTTTCGCCGCCGGACAGGGTGCGGGTATCGCGCGCCACATCGCCCTGCCAGGTATCGACGATCTCCAGCTCCAGCTCGCCGCTGGTCTTGCGCTGCAGCAGGTAGCGGCCATGCAGGCGCGCCAGATGGCGGTTGGCCAGGTGCATCAGGTGGTCCAGCGTCAGCCCCTGGGCAAACTTGCGGTACTTGTCGCCCTCTTTCGAGCCGATCAGGCTGTTGAGCCGCTGCCAGATATCGACATCGGCACTGTGCTGTTCGATCTGCAGCCACAGCGCCTGCTGCTTGTCGCGGCGCTGCGCATCGTCGTGCAGCAACGCCTGCAACGCGCCCTGCTGGCCGGATAGCGCCTGACGCTGCGCATCCAGCGCCGCCAGCGCGGCATCCAGTTCGGCCAGCGACAGCGGGCTAAGCGCCTGTTGCTGCAGCGCCTGCCGCGCCGCCGCCGCGGTTTGCCGCACCGCCTGGCTGCGTTGCAGTGCCTGCTCCAGCTGTTGCTGCTGCGCCTGCAGCTGCTGGCGCTCCTCTGCCGGCAACAGCGCCTGCAGGAAGGCGGCCAGATCGGCAAACGGGCTGGCGGCCAGTGCGGCCAACCATGTTTGTTCAGCAGCTGCGTGCTGCTGCTGTTGTGCCTGCAGATCGGCCGCCAGCTGCGCCTGCTGCCCTTGCAGGCTGGCAAGCTGCCGCGTCAGGGCATCCACCTGCTCGGCGCAATGCGCCAGCGCCTGCGCGTCGATCGCCACGTCTTCGTCCGCTGGCTCGTGCTCCACCGCCAGCGCCAGCCAGCGCGCTTGCCACAGCTGCGCGGTACTGGCGGCCTGTTCGCTGCGCGCCTGCTGTTGCAGCAGCTGGGTCTGTTGCTGCTGCTGCGCCTGCTGTTGCGCCTGCCAGTGCTGCCAGTCGTGCTGACGCGCGGCCAGCCACTGTGCCATCTCGTGATCCAAGGCAGGCCCGGCGGTACCGAAACCGACGCTGGCAATGGCGGTGACCAGTGCCTGCTCGGCCTGGGCGATGGCTTGCCCGCTGGTAGCCAGCTGGCCTTGTAACTCGGCGTTGGCTTGTTGCAGATGCGTATGCTCCTGCTGCAACAGCGCCCCCTGCTGGGCTGCCTGTTGCAGCTGTGCGGCCTGCGCGGCCTCCTGTTGCCGGGTTGCGGCCAACGTTTGCTCGGCGGCTTCGGCTTGCTGCAGGGTGTGTTTCAGGCCGGCTTCCTGCGCCTCGGCCGCCGCCGCGTGCTGCTGCAACGTCGCCGACTGCTGCCAGTCGCCGTCGTCCAGTGGCAGGCCGTGCGCCAGCTGCTGCCAGTCGGCCACTGCCTGCAGGCACGCCTGGCGCAGCGTGTGCAGCGTCTGCTGCTGTTGCTCGCGCGTCGCCGTCAGCGCCGCCAGCCGGTTCTTGGCCAGGTTGCCGCTGTCCTCCAGCTGTTGCAGCGCGGCTTCCTTCTGCTGCAGTGCCAACGCAGTGGCCGATACGTCCAGCGCCTGATACGCCTGTATCGCCGGATGCTGCTGCGAGCCGCACAGCGGGCAGGCTTCGCCCGGCTGCAGCGCGGCGCGGTGCGCGTCCAGGCTCTGGATGCGCTGCTCCTGCGCCAGCAGCATGCGCTTGTCGGCCACCTGCTCTTTCAGCTGCTTGTAGTCGTGGCGCAGCGTGGCCAGCACGCTGTGCTGGGCCGCCAGCTGTGTGTCGCCGGCGGTCAGCGCCTGCTCCAGCTGCGTTTGCTGCGCCGACTGCTGCCGCAGCTGCGCGGCGTGCTGCTGCAGCTGTCGCCAGCGTTGCAGCGCTTCCTGACGGTGCAGCCATTCTGCCCGCAGCGCCGGCAGCGATTGGCCGTGCAACAGCGTCGCCAGCGCGGCGGCGGCTTGTTCGCTGGCGGCGCTGGCCTGCTGCTGTGCGTGCTGCGCCGCCTGCATCTGCTGTTGCTGCTGTGCCAGCCGGCTGGCCACCGCGCTCAGCGCCTCCGCCTGGCTGGCGGCCTGTGCCTGTTGCTGCCGCTGCGTATCGTGCCGCTGGCGGATCTGCTGATAGGCGCTATGCCAGCCACTGAGCTGCTCGCCCAGCCCGGCAAAGTGCTGGTGCTGCGCCAGCCAGCGCTGCAACTGCTGCTGCGCGGTCTGCAGCTGCTGCCACTGCTGTTGCTCGCCGGCGGCCAGGCCGGCGGCAATGCGCGTGGCCTGCCAGTGTGCGGCCGTGGCCTGCTGCTGGCGGGCCTGTAGCTGCTGCTGGACTTGTGCCGTTGCGCTGCGGGTGTGCTGCAGGCGTTCTGCCGCTTGCTGCCACGCCTGTTGCAGCGGGCGAAGTGCCTCGGCCGGCGCGCTGTGCTGCAGGCGCTGCAAAGTTGGCCGCGCCTGCTCGATGGCCTGCTGCGCCGCCTGCTCGACAGACACGGCGGCTTGTTCGGCCTGCTCGGCCTGGGTCAGCTCGTGACGCCACTGCCGCAGCTGCTGGCTGTGCGCCCGTTCGGCCTGCTGCGCGGCCAGCTGGCAGTCGAAATCCGCCAGCTGCTCTTGCATCGTCTGCCGCTGCTCTGCCGGCAGCAGCTCCACGCCGTCGGCGCGCGCCTGCAACTGCTCCAGCGCCTGCTTGGCGTCGCGCGCCCGTTCGAACACGCGCTGCGAAATCTGGCCGTAGATGTCGCTGCCGGTCAGTTCTTCCAGCAGCTCGGCGCGCTCGTTGGCGCTGGCATTGAGGAAGGCGGCAAAGCCGCCCTGCGCCAGCAGCATCGACTTGGTAAAGCGCGCGAAATCCAGCCCGGTAATCGCCTCGATGCGCTTCAGCTTGTCGTTGATGTGGGTGGTGAGGATGGTGCCGGTCGCATCGGCCAGCTCCACCTTCGGCGCCTGCAGCTGGCCGTCGGCCTTGTCACGGGCGCGGCGCTGGCTCCAGAACGCGCGGTACAGCTGGCCTTTCACCTCGAACTCCACCTCGGCCAGGCAATCGGCGGTGTGGCGGCTCATGATCTCGTTGCTGCTGGCGGAGATGGTCTTTAGCCGTGGCGTTTCGTGGTACAGCGCGAGGCAGATGGCGTCCAGCAGCGTGGATTTGCCGGCGCCGGTGGGGCCGGTGATGGCAAACAGGCCGTTGTCGCGAAATGGCGGCTGGGTGAAGTCGATCTTCCACTCGCCTTGCAGCGAGTTGAGGTTCTTCAGGCGCAGGGTCAGGATCTTCATGCCGTGCCCTCCTGCAGGCTGGCGACAATGTCGCGGTAGCGCGCCTGCAGCTGTGCGGCCAACGTTTCGTCCAGCGTTTCCTGTTGCAGCCGCTTGTCGAACACGTCGAACGGCGTCAGCTCGTCCAGCGTCTCGCGCGCCGCGGCCTGCAGCGTGGCCACGGCATTGCCGCGCTCGCGGCGGATGCGCAGCACCTCCACCGGCAGCCCGGCGATCATGTCCTGCACCCGCGCCTGCAGATCGGACAGGTAGTCGTCGCCCTGCACCAGCACCTCGAGCCATACCGGCTGCGCGTCGCTGCCCAGCGCGGCGGCATCCTGAATCTGGCTTTCCAGTGCCTTCAGATCGCCTTTCACCGACACCAGCTGCTGGAAGCGCGGCACCGGCAGCGGCGTCACCCCCAGCAGGCCGATGGCGTCGACGTCCACCAGCAGCACCTGCTTTTGCTGGCCGGCTTCGTCGAAGCTGAGCGGGATCGGCGAGCCGCTGTAGCGGATGTGCTCCAGTCCGCCCACCTGCTGCGGACGGTGGATATGCCCCAGCGCGATGTAGTCGGCCGGCGGAAACGCGCTGGTGGGGAAGGCCTCCAGCGCGCCGACATATATCTCGCGCACCGATTCGCTGGCGCTGGCGCCGACGGTGGTGAGGTGGCCGGTGGCGATGATCGGCAGCGGCAACCGCAGCGCCTCGCGGCGGGCGCAGGCCAGCCGGTACAGCGCCTGATAGTGTTGGTGGATGGCTTCTTGCAGTGACAGCTGCTTTTCTGCCGCGCTCTGTCCGGCCTGGCTTTGCAGCACGTCGCGCGGGCGGATGAACGGGATGGCGCAGACGATGGCGCCGGGCGTGCCATCGCGCTGCGGCAACACCAGCACCTGCTGCTCAAGGTCGGCCTCCACCGCCGGGATGACGCTGGTGCCCAGGCAGGACAGCAGCGGCCGGCTTTCCGCCAGCGTGGCTACCGAATCGTGATTGCCGCCCAGCACCAGCAGCGTGGCGCCGGCGGTGCGCAGGTCCACCACCAGCCGGTTGTACAGCTCGCGCGCGTAGCTGGGCGGCGCGCCGGTATCGAAGATGTCGCCGGCGATGAGCACCGCGTCCACTGCATGCTGCTGCACTTGCTGCAGCAGCCAGTCGATGAAGGCCTGATGCTCTGCCTGGCGGGTCTTGCCCATGAAATGCTGGCCAAGATGCCAGTCAGAGGTGTGAAGGATGCGCATGTGGAGGCCATGGTTTGACGACGGGCTGGATTGTAACAACTCCGCCGTGCCGCAGGCATACGCGGCCAACGTTGGCCGCAACGCTCGTTGTCGGCTTGCGAGCCATGGCCGCTAGGCAATCAAGCACTTGCCCGGCCTTGCCGCCAACGCCGCCCTATCCGCGCTGGCAAAGCCGGAACGGTTCACTAAGATGCAAGCACACCCGTGCGGCTGCCAGCCACGCACCCGCTCACCCACCCGCAAGAGGCACACAAGATGAAGACGATGCGAACACTTGGCGGCCACATGCCGTTGGCCATGGCCGCCGCAGTCACCCTGGCTTTGGGCACCAGCCTGGCGCAAGCGCAGGACATGGCGGCCAGTTACGAAGGTGCGCCGGTGCGCATAGGCCAGGGTGAGGCGCATACCGTGGTGCGTACCGACGCCGACGGCAAGCCGGTATCCATCAGTATTGTGTTCAGCGAAAGCGCGCTGGCCGGGCTGCCCGCCAGCGGCGAGGCGATGGCGCCGGCCTATACACTGGAAATGCCGGCCACGGGGCCGAAAACGGTGGTGGATCACGTGGTGATCAACTGGGAGGGGCACGGCCATCCGCCACCCGGGGTGTACGATGTGCCGCATTTTGACTTCCACTTTTACCTGGTCAGCCAGGCCGAGCAACAGCAGGTGAAGTTCAGCAACGAAGGTGAATCCGGCGACCCGAGCCAGCAGCCGGCAGCGGCGCTGCTGCCGGCCGGCTATGTGGTGCCACCGGGCACCGCCGTGCCGCAGATGGGGGTGCATGCGGTCAACACCGCGGCGCCGGAGTTCCAGCAGCAGCCGTTTACAGCCACCTTCATCTACGGCTACCACAACCAGCAGCAGACTTTCGTCGAGCCGATGGTGGCGCTGTCGTTTCTGCAAGCCAAGCCGTCGTTCTCCGCCCCGCTGGCGCGCCCGGCCAGCTACAGCAAGGCCGGCGCCTATCCGGCCAGCTACAGCGTGAAATACGATGCGGCCAACCTGCGCTACGAGGTGGCACTGCAGGATCTGCGCTGACCGTGGCAGCGGGTAGATTTGGCGTGCGGCATGCCGGCCGCGGCGCTTAACCGCGGCTGCGCTTGCTACCCAGCCGTCCTCATTGACAACGCCCGGGGCGCCGCCAACAAAAAGGCCCGCCGCAAGCGACGGGCCGTTGGCAGCGAGCTAAACGTCAAGCACGCGCCGGTACGGCGGCCAGCACCGCCTGCAGCAGCTGCCAGGCCTTGCCGACCGAAGCGACTTCCACCCGCTCGCCCGGCGCGTGTGCGCCGCGGATATTGGGGCCGAACGACATCATGTCCATGTCCGGGTATTTGGCGCCGATGATGCCGCACTCCAGCCCGGCGTGAATCACCTGCACGCCGGACTCGGCACCAAACTGCTCGCGATACACGCGCTGGAACAGCGCCAGCAGCGGCGAGGCCGGGTTTGGCGCCCAGCCGGGGTAGCCGCCTTCGGTCTCCACGCTAAAGCCGGCCAGACGGAACAGAGCTTCGATCTCGCTGGCCAGGTTGCGGAAGCCGCTATCCAGCAGCGAGCGCACCATCAGGTTGGTAAACACCTTGCCATCGGCAATGCTGATCACGCCCAGGTTGTTGGAAGTTTCCACCACGCCATGCACGCGCTGGCTCATGCGCTTTACGCCATGCGGTGCGGCATGCAGCGCGGCAAATACCGCCTGCTGCGCTGCGCGCGCCATCACCTGTGTGGCGCTGGCCGGGCTGGCGCCCAGGGTGATGCCCTCGTCCACCCCCGCCAGTTCGAAGCGCATCAGCGCCTGGTAGGCATCCAGCTGCGCCGCCACGTTGGCCGCATCCGCGGCCGGATACGCCACCACGGCAAAGGCTTCGCGCGCCAGTGCATTACGAGCGGTGCCGCCATTGAACGATGCCACGCGCAGATCGGTGCTGGCGGCCAACGTTTGCAGCAGGCGGATCAGCACCTTGTTGGCATTGCCACGGCCCAGGTGGATATCGGCACCGGAGTGGCCGCCGCACAGGCCGGACACCGCCAGCTGGCGCACTTCATAGCCGGCCGGCAGCGCATCCTGCGCGTAGTCGAGGCGCGCATTGACGTCGATACCGCCGGCGCAGCCCATGTAGAACTCGCCCCACTCCTCGGTATCGATATTGATCAGCATCTTGCCGTGCAGCAGGCCGGCTTCCAGCCCCAGTGCCCCGCCCATGCCGGCCTCTTCGTCCAGCGTCAGCAGCACTTCCAGCGGGCCGTGCGCGATGTCGTCGGCGCTCAATGCGGCCAGGCCCAGCGCCACGCCGATGCCGTTGTCGGCGCCCAGCGTGGTGTTTTCCGCCACCAGCCAGCCGTCCTGCAGTACCGGGCGGATCGGGTCATTGAAGAAGTCATGCACAGTGCCGGTATTGGCTTGGCACACCATGTCCAGATGGCCCTGCAGCACCACGCCCACGCGGTTCTCCATGCCCGGCGTGGCCGGCTTGCGGATCACTAGGTTGCCCACGGCATCGACCACGGTTTCCAGCCCGCGCAGTTCTGCCCAACCCTTGAGGTAATCTCGCAGCGCCTGCTCATGCTTGGACGGATGCGGAATGTCACACAGCGTCTGGAAGTGTTCCCAAACCACCTTGGGCTCGAATGCGGCGATGTTGACCACGAGAAAATGCTCCTGTTTGCAGACAATGGGGTATTTCATGCCACATTTAAATGGCAATGAATAACGGGCGACTCATGATCGCCCGTTTGTTGATTTGATGGCCCACTGTAGCACAGGGGCAGTTGGGCGTCATTGCGCCCAAAGTGCAGTTTTTGTCGCAGCTTGTACGCGCCAATGACATATAAAGTAGTAAAACTACCAATGTAAGCTGCCAGTTACAGCCAGTTTTTGTACCATAACTACACAAAACCAACGGAGACCCAACCATGACCCGTCGTACAAAAATCGTTGCCACCCTTGGCCCGGCATCCAGCGATGAAGCCACGCTGGAGCGCCTGATTCAGGCTGGCGTCAACGTAGTACGCCTCAACTTCTCGCACGGCAGCGCACAGGATCATATCGACCGCGCCAACCTGGTACGCAGCACTGCGGACAAGCTGGGCGTGCCGGTGGCCATCATGGTGGATCTGCAAGGGCCCAAGATTCGCGTCGGCCGCTTTGCCAATAACAAGGTCACCCTCAGCAACGGCCAGCCGTTCATTCTGGATGCCGATTGCGAACTGGGCGACGACACTCGCGTCGGCCTGGATTACAAGGAGCTGCCGCAGGACGTGGACAGCGGCGCCGTGCTGTTGCTGGACGATGGCCGCATCGTGCTGGTAGTGGAAAAGGTAGACGGCAACGAGATTCATACCCGCGTGAAAGTGGGCGGCGTACTGTCCAACAACAAGGGCATCAATCAGCAAGGCGGCGGCCTGTCCGCCCCGGCGCTGACTGCCAAGGATATCGACGACATCAAGGTGGCCGCCCTGCTGGAAGCCGACTACCTGGCAGTGTCCTTCCCCAAGAGCAGCGCCGACCTGTACATGGCGCGCACGCTGGTGCATGCCGCCGGCTGCCAGGCCCGCATCATCGCCAAGGTCGAGCGCTGCGAGGCGATCGCCAACCTGGAAGACCTGATCGAATCGTCCGACGGCATCATGGTGGCGCGTGGCGATCTGGCAGTAGAAGTGGGCGATGCCGCGGTGCCGGCGCTGCAAAAGCGCATGATCCGGCTGGCGCGCGAGCGTAACAAGCTCACCATCACCGCCACCCAGATGATGGAATCCATGATTACCAGCCCGGTGCCAACCCGTGCCGAGGTATCGGACGTGGCCAATGCGGTGCTGGATGGCACCGATGCGGTAATGCTGTCCGCCGAAACCGCTGCCGGCCAGTACCCGGTGGAAACCGTGGAAGCCATGGCCCGCGTGTGCCTGGAGGCGGAAACCTCGTCCGACTACCAGCTGGAGCGCGCCTTCCTCAACCGCGAGTTCACCCGCGTCGACCAATCCATCGCCATGGCAGCACTGTTTACCGCCAACCACCTACAGGTAAAAGCACTGGTCGCGCTGACGCAGACCGGCTCGACCGCGCTGTGGATGAGCCGCGTGAACTGCGGCGTGCCCATCTATGCGCTGACCCCGGAAATCAGCACCTACCGCCGCCTGGCATTGTATCGCGACGTGTTCCCCATCCTGCTGCCGATGGCCAGCGACCAGAAAAAACTGCTGCTGGCCGCAGAACGCAAGCTGCTGGAACGCGGGCAAGTCAGCCTGGGCGACGTGCTGGTGGCCACCGTGGGCGACAGCGTGGGCCTGATGGGTAGCACCAATACCCTGAAGATCATCAAGGCCGGCGAAGGGCATTAATTTAGCCGGGGGCTGGCCTTGAAACCCCCGCCTGCGCTACAATGTAACAATCATCTGGGGGCGACCTGGTTTCGACGGGGGTTGCAAAGCGGATGAGGGCATACCGGGATTTCAGTCACCCCGTAAAACACTGAGTTTATTTAGTCGCAAACGACGAAACTTACGCTCTAGCAGCTTAACCGCCGCTAGACTCTACAGCAGCTCGCTGGTGGGCTGTGGGGGCAACTCCGGTAGAGTCATTTCACACCAGCTCGCATCGAGTCGGGTTACTTGACCCGGTGTTAAACGCAAGGTAACTCGTTACTGCCAAGCCTGTCCGTCGGCGTGTCAGTGATTAAATCCAAATGACACGACTAAGTATGTAGAACTCTTCGTAGAGGGCTTCCGGACGCGGGTTCGATTCCCGCCGCCTCCACCACCGGATTCAAGTCAAATCAATGACTTAGCAAAAACGACCTGCTCCGGCAGGTCGTTTTTTTTGGGCTTTTTGGGGTGGTTTGGTCAGCTTTTTGGTCAGCATTTTTTTGAGCCACAATCCAGCAAGTAGGCATGCGCTGCGCATACTTGCTTGACAGTTTCATAAGCTCGGGCCTACTCTTTTCGCATCACGTTCAATAGCGTGATGCGGGTTTGGACGCCCGGGTTATGTTGGCGGACACCGCCGCGCAAGCGGCTTTTTTGTGTCCGTTGCATGTGCACGTCTCAATGAGGCGGGCCGTGCGGGAGGGGGCAACCCCTGCCGGTGCCAACTACCGGTCGTCCAACCCGCACGGTTCCGTCTCACCCGTTTGGACGCGGGCGGCGGAAAACTTTACCGCTAGTTGGAGACACAACCATGTCGACTCTCTCTCAAGCCGTGCCTGCTGTTTTCTCGTTTGAATCCTACGCCATTCGCACACTCACCGACGAGCAGGGCAATCCGCTGTTTTGTGGTACGGATGTTTGCCATGTGCTGGGCTATCAAAACCCACGCCTTACCATTCAGAAACACTGCAATACTGAGGGCGTATCGAAACGATACGCCCCTTCAAATGGCGGTAATCAGGAAACCACCTTCATCACTGAAGGCAACCTCTACCGGCTGATTGTCAGATCGCACAAGCAGGAGGCGGTACGTTTTGAGAAGTGGCTGATGGACGAGGTGCTGCCCACCATTCGGCAAACTGGCAACTATCACATGGCACCGCCAGTAGCACAGCCCTCACCCGCTGCGGCCAACCTTTATCCGCCCAGCGTGCTGCAGTTCAACGGCGTGCCCGTGTTTACCTACTCCCGCCTCGCCGCCTCCTTTGGACTGGACCGCAGCACCCTGCGCGGCAATGTCACTGCGCATCCCGAGTTGTTCAAGGTTGGCGAGCATTACTTCAAACTGAGCGGTACCGCGCTGCGCAATTTCCTGCTGGGAAATATGCACACTGGCGAGGTTACCCGCCGCAGCTGCCGAAGCCTGATCATCTGGAGCCAGGACGGTGCTGAGGCTCACGCCAAGCTTTTTCCCCCAGCCATCGCCCAGCGCGGTCGGCAGGCGTTGTCCGAATACATGGCCGGCACGAGTACGCCATTGCCAGATGAGGACGATGACCAGCCATTGGCTCCCCTTGCGCTGGCGCCCCGCATGACACAAGACACCCCTACCCGCATCGTATTGACCTTCGCTAACACCGCCGCACTTGGTGCAGCCATGCAGGATCTGCTGACTCTTACCAGCCGCCACGCTGTTAGCCTGAGCATGGAAGGCGGTGCAGCATGAGCGCCCGCACCACGACCTTGCTTGAGCCGGTATTCATCCTTAATCCACACGGATTTCAATACTGCGAGATGGAAGGCACCAGCGCGATGCTGATTGAAGAAGGGTTAATTCCGGACGGCACCATCTGGCCAAGCGGCTACAGCGATACTCGCTGGCAGGCCGGCCAGTTTAAATTCTGGCTTCGCAAGCGACGGCCAGCTGGCACCAAAGGCCCACTTAGTGGCGTGGACTGGTTTCGTATTCGCTGGGAGCTGAACGAAGAATCTGATCGCACCGCCCTAGCCATCCGCCAAAAAACAGAAGAGCTGGCCGACACGGTGCGCCGCCTTACGCCAGAAGGACAGGCAGAAAGCCACCGCCGCGCGCGCCGGGTGGTGGCGGCAAAGTCGGATGCTTCATTCCAGCAGTTTAAAGCAGCGGTCGGCATACCGACGCGACAGGGACGGCGCAAGGTGACACATTGAGGGCATGAATTGAGGCGGGGTTGCTTTAAAGAACCCTGCCGGCTCACACCCATCTCAATACATGTCATATGGTTTGAAATGTATTCTCTAATCTTTTTTGGTGACAAAAGCAGAATACTCAAACGGGGCATCAATAATACTATCTAAAAGTTTATAATTTCCATCCTCTAGCTTGACAACGGGCAACTTAATTGAAACTACCCCACTTCTAGTTTTGTGCACAATCTCAAAAAGCCAAGCCAATGCACCGTACCTATCCTGCTCATAAGAAGCTAATGACATAGGGACTTCGGCATACTCAAAACCCCATTCAAAGTCACAGTCCAACCCAACCCTAATGAGCTCCTCATTTACACTAAAAAATATAGGATTGACATCATTAATTCTAAAAGAAAGCTCCCCAACGCCCTCAACGTAATCTTGACCACCTAACTGCTTTTCATCAACACTTACTTCTTTTTTGCAGATATCAACAATAGATAGTTTATTAACTCCATCCAACGACCAAATCTTATCACTATAATTTAGCGGAACGTCTTTTAACCCCTGCATGGCAATTTGCCCCGGGGCAACAAGCAGACGTACATTTGCGACATTTTTTATATCAATACTGCGATATTGAAAAATAAAATTTACGAATTCCAGCGGAATTCTATCAACAGTCAATTCTTTTAGTGTTATCAGAAGCACCTTTGATCCAGATTGTGAAACCTTTTCTTTAATACTAGACGGAAAATCATTTCTGGAGACGCAAATTAGGTGTTGTGCTCCGACATCTTCTAATTTACCAAGCCAACCACGAAAAGTATTGATATCAACTTTTGAATTGCGATCCTGCACCTCTACGATCGTGATGGTTTCTCTCGGTTGAATACCTTTTCTTATGACAATATCACATTGAGCTGTATGCCCTTCACTTGAGGTCAATATTGGAAGAAATACGTTATGCTCAATCTTTGCTTCTGGCGAGAATGAGCGCTCAATGATTTCAACAATTTTTTCCAGGTCAGTGCCTTGCTTAGCCATCGAACCCCACTCCCTTGACATTCAAAATATTAAATCGGCATCGATTGCAACATGTTAGCACATAGTCATGACCTACTTTGCCAATAGCAGCTCATCCCAACAGGTCGTCCATCGTGGCGACCTTTTCTCTTGGCGCATCGCCCACCCACGGTGCAGCCCCTCACTGACCAGCCGCAGGGTGCCGCGGCCGAATTCGTGGTTGATGCTATCCATCACCGCCATCAGTGCAGCGCGGCGTGGATCTGGAAGCGGGGCAAACAGGTCGTGCTGATCCCGCCCAGCCGGGCTGATCTCCATCAGCACCACACCTGCTTTCTTGTAGGCGTAGCCCGGGCGGTAAACATGATCGAGTGCGGCCAGCGCGGCGCGGGTGATGGTGGCGCTGTCAGATGAAGGGTGCACCAGCGGCAGCACCAGCCAGCCGGCGTACTGCTGATCCTGCGTGCGAAAGCGGTTGGTGTGGATGCTCACCGCCACCAGCCGCGCCACACTACGCTGGTGACGTAGCTTCTCGGCGGCCCGACAGGCGTGGTGGCTGATGCTGCTGGCCAGCGTGTCATGGTCACTCACCAGCTCGGCAAAACTGCGACTGGCGATGATCTGCTGCTTGGCCGGCGCCACGTCTTCCAGCGACAGGCAGCTGACGCCGTTCAGCTCCGCCACCGTGCGCTCCACCACCACCGAAAACTGGCGTTTGATATCGCGCGAATCGGCACGCTTCAGATCCAGCGCGGTACGGATGCCCATTGCGGCCAACCTTTCCGAGATGCGCCGCCCTATCCCCCACACCTCGCCCACCTCGATGCGGGCCATCAGCTTGTCCTGCCACTCAGGCGTGAGCCAGTGCCAGGCAAACACACCCTGCGCCTTCGGAAACACCTTGCCAACGTGATTGGCCAGCTTGGCCAGGGTCTTGCTGGACCCAATACCAACACAGGTAGGAATGCCGACTCGCTGTAGCACGTCGGCACGCAGCCGGGTGGCGTACTCGCGCAAGTCCAGGATGCCATCCAGCGTGATGAACGACTCGTCCACGCTGTACACCTCTTGCTCGATGCCCCAGCGGCCGATGACCTGCATCATGCGCCGGCTCATGTCGCCGTACAGGGTGTAGTTGGAGCTGAACACCGCCACGCCGTGCTTCTCACACAGAGCGCGGATCTCGAAGTAAGGCACAAAGCCTTTAATGCCCAACGCTTTGGCCTCGGCGCTGCGCGCCACCACGCAGCCATCGTTGTTGCTCAGCACTACGATGGGCTTGCCTTCAAGATCGGGACGGAACACGCGCTCACAGCTGGCATAGAAGCTGTTGCCATCCACCAGGGCAAACAGCGGCATTACACAAACTTCTTGATGCAGCCGGTCACCACACCCCATATGCACAGCTCTTGGCCGTTGTGCAGCTCGATGGGCGGGAATGCCGGGTTTTCAGGAATCAACGCAACACGGTCGCCACGCTTGTGCAGGCGCTTGACGGTGAACTCACCGTCCACCGCCGCCAGCACTATCTGCCCGTGCTGTGGCGCAATGCCGCGATCCACCACCAGCACATCCCCACTGCCGATACCGGCGCCCGCCATGCTGTCACCAGACACCCGCACCATGAAGGTGGCCGCAGCGTCATCAATCAGATACTCATTGAGATCAAGCGTCAGCTCCAGGTAGTCGTCAGCTGGAGACGGGAAGCCCGCCGGCACGGCCGAGCCATAGACAGGTATGGCCAACCTTGGCGGACTGGTGGCGGGATCAAACAGTGCAGTAATCATGGCAAGCTCCAAGTGTTGTTTTGATTATGTACGATTTCAAAAACAACACCAAGCAGCAAACCAATCCTATACTGACGGCATGTGCGTTAACTTCACTCCACCCACCCGACAACAACTCCGCGACCACTTTGGCGTGGAGCCACCGGAATTCGACTGGAAGCCGGACACCTGGCAGGACTACCTGGCCCCGGTGATCATCGACACCGGTACCGGGCCATTCGCCTTTCTTGCCAGCTATGGCTTCATTCCCAAGCGCCACCAACCTGCCGGCAAGCACTACACCACAATGAATGCGCGCGCCGAAACGGTTGGCCAGCTGCGCAGCTACAGGGCCGCGTGGCAACACAGCCAACTCTGTCTGGTACCCATGCAGGCTTTTGTCGAACCCAGCTACGAAACCGGCAAGAACGTGTGGACTCGGATTGGGATGGCCAGTGGCGAGCCGTTCGCGGTGGCCGGCATGTGGCGCAGTTGGAGAGAAGATGATGGCAGTGACAGCTACAGCTTTACGCAGCTGACGATCAATGCGGATGACCACCCGCTGATGAAGCGGATGCACAAGCCTGGGGATGAGAAGCGGAGTTTGGTGATTATTCCACCGGAGCACTATGGTGACTGGCTTCGATGCAAAAGCCCTAATTTAGCCGCAAAAATCCTCATAAGAAATTTTGTCGAACTAAAAATATGCAGCACCTCACCAGTTTGATACACAACAGAAAGTCCACAATCCAAATGCAAAGTCACAATCTAGATAAACAATGCGTTTAAGTAAAATAGCAAATGGAAAACAACCTTTACGATAAAAAAATTGGCATAGCCTGGTGGAACACAGCCCTATCCCCTTCTGCAGCGCCAGATAGATCTGATGAAGCCAGCATGCAAAACGCGGCATTAACCATTGAGCAGTTGCTGACATCCAACAACACAGGGATCCTTGGCCTATGCGAAATATCGGATTCGGACATTAATAAGCTAGAAACTATTTTCAGTCAAAAAAAAGAATTATCCCCTTACAAAATAATAAGAGCAACAAAACACAACACGCATAATTTTAATTTATGCATATGTTACAATGAAGATCACTTTTTACCATACAAAGAAGAAGGCAAATACACTCAATTTATATCTTCAATGGTATTGTCCTCAAATGTAAAAATTGGCGTTGTCGTGAAATTTATGGAGAAATTAACTTCACACATATTCTCCGTCATTGTTTCACACTGGCCATCGCGAATTACTAATGGCGAAATGCACCCAACCAGAGAAAAATACGGAGGCGCTCTTCTTTCAGTAGTTGATGCAATGCGGGAAAAAAACAAAAATGAAAATATAATACTAATGGGTGACTACAATGACGACCCATTTGCCAGTTCTATTTTCCACAGCCTACAAGCAACAAGCGACATTGACCTAGCCAAGTTACGTCCATTAACCTATCTATACAATCCATTTTGGTCAAAACTTGGTGAGTACACAACTCACCCTATGAAGGGTGGCAAGCACTATAGTGCATCTGGGTCTTATTTTTACCGGGGTGGGCAATATACTAATTGGCATGTTTTTGATCAGATAATGATATCCGGATCAATTTTTCACGCAACAACAATAAGCTACGTGGAAAATAGCGCGGAAATTTTAAAGCCGCACACCCTAACATCAAAAATTAAATCCACCAAAGAAATATTTGACCACTTTCCAGTCAAAATTGACTTGCTATTTAGAAAGATTAAGTATGAGCAACAAATCACTCTTTAAGGACTCCCTAAAAATTGGCCTCGAACAAGCAAGTATTGAGGCAAACAACCTGAAAGAAATTCAATCTGTATTTGAGGATCTTAGCGCAGCACTTGAAGAAGACATACCGGGTGTAAAAATGTCTGTGGAGCGAGTAAGGAAACACGAAGAAACTGACATTTTTTCAGGAATTGCAAATTTAACAAGAAGAGCACAGCCTCAATACATGGATGTAGTGGCCGTTTCTTCAGTAGCCAATGGAAAATACACCACAATTGCAGAATGGCGCTATTCAAGACTTGGCTTTCCTTGCACCATTGAGCGGAAAGACTCGAAAACAGTATGCCAAGACAAAGAAGGGCTTGAAAATGCACTAAGCTCACTTCTTCAAGACCCGGCAATTGTGAAAATATTGTTATCTCACTCGACCAAAACGGAATAATTCATGTGCACCGAGGCTTTATCCATCAACTGACCATTAAAGCCTCGGTGCTTACGAAAACAAACGGAATAATGCAAACCACATTCAAAATTATTTCATATAAATATTTTCCCTACTAACACAACGATTCAGCTCAACCGCTATGGCATCGGCTTCGCTTGCGAGGCTGACAAGAAACGCTGTAGCCGCATCAGAAAGTTCGGCTCGTGGCGCTGGATCGGCTCCACCTTCGGCAACGTTGGCCGCAGCACCTGCAGCTGGGCAACTGGCAGGCTTGATGGGGACTGACAGGCGCAGCCGGCCAGCAGCAGCGTCAGCAAGAATGCGGTTCTTTTCGGCTTGTACATTGAGCAGTCCTTCACGGTAGCGGGTCTCCGCAGCCAGCAACGCGCTGGCCGCAGCTGACTCCTTGCGGCGCAGCTGTTGCTGCAGATCGTTGATGGTGGCGTTGTTGTCGCGCTCACGCTTGGCATCGCCCAGGTCACGCGCCAGTGTCACCACGTCTTTGCCGTGGCTGTACGCCCACCAGCGCGAGCCAACCAGCGCAGCCAGCAGTGCCAGCCAGGGAATAGCTTTTCTCCACATGGTCAGATCCTCAGATAGCCTTTGATGGATGACGTGGCACGGGTGCGCCGACAGACGGCATAGCCTTCACGGCTACCATCGGCGTTGGTGTTGCCCTCGATGGTCTGGATGCGACCATCGGGCAGCACCTTCTCGACAAAGCCGGTGTGCCCCACCCCCTTGCCAAAATCCATGATGAAAATGTCGCCCGCCTGCGGCTTGGCCACGCGCAGCGCCGGCCGCTCGTTCCACTGCCGCATCACGCCGCCGGTCTGCAGTAGCGGGTTGGCCTGCGCCAGATCGGTGCAACCCTTTGCCGTACACCAGTAGACGAAAGCCATGCACCAGGCGTAGCCCGGCCCGAGCTTCACTGCCTTGAGGTATTCCCGCACGCGCGGGCCGTCATTGCTGCCCCGCGGCTGTTCTTCTGCCCCCAGCTGCGTGGCAGCTACCTTCAATGCTTCCAGACCAATCATGGCCGTACCTCCAAAAGAAAAACCCCGCACGCGGCGGGGCTGGTGAATTCACGATTTGCTGTTAAGCTTCAAACCAATGACATACGAGAACGCGATATGGTTAACCTCAACGTAGAAAACGCACAGTTCTACCTACACTCCGTTGCCTACATCGTCGCGACGGCTGCATTGGTTTGGGCGGTGGTATACATCGCCGCCCCCTTCTACGATCATTGGCGATCTGACGGCGAAACCACAAACCGCTGGCAGACGGCCTGGTGCGCCTCGGCTTTGGTGATCATTGCCATGGCGCTTATCCTGCTTTCATAGATTGGCTACGCCAGCCTGATTAAATATTAATCAGGCATGGTCGATAGTTCTGCCAGGCTATCCAGCAGCGCTATCATTCACAGGCTTATCCACCGTTTCTGTGGATGGCAGTTGCGATGCAGCATCTTTTGCCCCCAGACGGTTGGCAATCAGCCGCTTGAGCCAGGGCACATCGCGCAGCAGGGCCAGCAAGGCATCACGCAGCGCCAGCAGCAGGGCCCGCAGCGCATCGATCAGCGGCACCGCAAGGTTGGCCGCCACTAAACCACCCAGCCCCACAGCACCGCCGCCCAGATCCGGCCACAGGCTGGCCGTTAGCAGGCCACCGAAATACGCCGCCACCAGCGACACCGCAGCGAGCAGCACCCGCTCAGGCGTGGGGCGCCCCAGCGACTGCCGCCACTGCAGCGCGGCACCAAACAGCGCACCGATGAATGCCGGGCCATGCAGCCCGGCCGCGGCCCCGGCCTTCCCCGCGCCGCTCGATGCCATCGCCGTCGCACTCAGGCTGGCCAGCAACCAGGTTGCCGCCGCGACCGCCGCCCCACGAAAAGTGAACATCACCGCCAGGCTGGCCAGTGCCATGGTGACCACCAGCCACAGGCTGAATTTGGTTTTTGCTGCCATTACTACCCCCCTTAAAAAGTAAAACCCCGCGAAGTCGCGGGGCCGGAGTGAAACAAGTCATGGCGCCAATACGGCCAGCGCCTTGGGTTTTTTCTGTCCTGCTTTCTTCTTCCCCTTCTTCGCCGGATCGGCTTTTTTATTCAGGATCAGTTCAACGCTGATTTCCCAACCACCACTACTGAAATCGTGCACCACGCTGTCTACCGTCCACAGGTGATCGACACCGTCCTTGATGCCCTGCGTCCGCAGCTTGCGCTCAGCCACGATGTCGGCACGGCCAGCCATGGTGACGCTCATGGTGATTTCCGACCGTGCCGCGCGATTGCTGGCGGCCTTGGCTGCCGCAGCGGCGCTACCTTTACTGCTCGCTGTGTGGCGGATCACGCGCGGCGGTGCGCTCGGGTTGTCCGGATTGGGCACCAGTACCGACTGGGTCTTGCCTGTTGCTTTGTCGTGATGGCGCACAATGGCGCCGCCAGAGGCGTTGCGATCGCTGGACTTGAAGTGCCAGCTCTTGATGTCCTTGCGGTGGATCACCAGCGTGGGCAGCGTCTTGCCGCTGACGCTGGCCGTCTGCCCGCCACGCGGCAACACCAGGATCTGGCCGCCCTTCACCGTGGCCGTGGCGTCGTATTGGCCCGCCAGCCGGGTGATGAAGTGCAGATCGGATTCGTTCATCTGGTCGGCCCGGGCAACGGTTGCCTTGACCTTGCACACCGCCTTGAGCTTGTTGCGCGCGGCGATGTCCTTGACGATCTGCTCCAGCGTGGCGCCTTCCCACGAGTGTCGCCGCGGCTGCTTGATCTTGCCGGACATGTCCGCCGGCCTGCCACGAAACACCACAATCTGCGGCGGGCCGCTGGATTCGACCTCATCCACCCGGTATTGCCCGATACGGGTCAATCCGGTTTCGACATAGCCCAGACTGACATCGAGCATGCCACCACGCTTCGGCAGGCTGACCACTCCGTTGCGGTCATCCAGGGTAACGGTCAGCTCGTCGGAATCCAGCCCCGCCTTGTCGGTGATGCTGATCGAGATAAGACGGTCCTGCAGGAGCGCTGTGATGTCCTGACCGTTGGCCAGGATGCGAAAGGTTGGCCGCATGGTTTACTCCCACAACGTGACGGTTTCGGTTGGGGCATTGGCAATGTCCGGCATGGCAATGTAAATCCCCTGCGGATACGGCTGCGCCAACCCGGCAAGATCCACGTTGGCGGCCAGCACCGCCTCAACGCTGCCGTTGAGGTGGCCATAGTGCGCATAGCAGATGCTGTCCAGGCAGTCGCCGTCAGAGGTTCTGATAATCTTCGCCATAGCGCGACAGCTCCAAAGTAAAGCCCTGCTTGCGTGGCGCCCCGTCCACGAACAGGTGCTCCTGTTCTTCATTTATCGATGCCAGATACCAGCGCCCCAGGTGCTCGCCGTAACCGGTGGTGAGCGTTAGCGGCTGCTGCACATCACCCAGCTCACGCAGACGATCAATATGCCCGGCACCGTGCCGTGCCAGAAAAATCGCACCCTTCAGGGTGATGCGGTCGCTGCCCTTACTCACCGCCTGCTCTGCCGACCGGCGCGTCAAACGTTCCTGACTGGCGATGTTGAACTGGGTGGCCCGGGACAAGGTGTCAAACGCTGCCTGCCCTAGGGCAAAGCGAAATGGCACGCCCAGCTCCGGCGCCAGCTCCAGCAGGTAACCCCGCGCGGGGGCACCGCCTAAATCCAGACCAGCCACCAGCGCGCTGCCGAATGACTGCACCAGCGAGGCGACACTACCGCCGCCCATGCGCATGGCGATGGCCCGGGCGTCTTTCGGCAAGCGCGCGTAGGCGGTGAGCGAATAGCCCAGCGCCTGTTTCAGCTTGCTGTTGCTGGCCGCCAGCGCGCTGCCCGCCGCCTGCAATAGGTTGTTGCTGGAGCCACTGAGATCCTTTGCGGCCAACGTCAGCAGTCCAGCCGCGCGTTGTACCGCCTTGCTGCTGGCACCGGTCAGTGGTGCTCCGGCAGACAGCAGCGCGGCGGCCTTCTCTACCTGCGTCGCCGCACTGGCGGCATCCTTCACCGCAGAGGTGACATCGGCCACCGCCCGCGGCAGGTTGGCAACGCCGGCGGCACGGCTGGCGCCAGCAACGGCAAGGCGAAGCACTGATTCAAGTTCCATTTCATCCCCCTACCGGGTCGTACATGCCACCGCCACTTGTTCTGGCTTTGGCAGACCATTGGTCAAACAGCCGCTTCAGGTGCGGCGCCAGCTGCGCGGCGATCTCCGCCGGGTTCTTGGCATCGCCCAGCACCTTGACGTCGATCTTTGGTGAGAAGGTAAAGTGCTGCACAACAGGCGGCGGCGCTGGTTTGGCTGTAGCCGCTTTGGCCGGCTGCGGCACCACCGTCGGCGGCGTGACTTTGGCGCTCGGCGCCGATGGCGTCGGCACGGGCACTGCGGTGCTACCGACAGCCACCTTCCGCTTGATGATCGTCGGCGCCAAAGCCTTGGCATCGGCATCACCTTGCAGCTTGTCAAACAGCCACGTACCGAGCGTGCGCTCCTTACCGCCATTACTGGCGGTAAGCCCGGCAGTAATGCCGGCATTGATTGCGGTGCCGATGCCATAGCCAGCCACGCCCGCAGCAGCCGTCATGCCCACTGCGGTTGCCACCGTGGCGGTACCGCCAGCAGCCACCGCCCCAAGCGATGGCGCCGCCAGTGCGGCCCGCCCGGCAGTCGCAACACCACCAAGCGCACCCCGCACACTGGCGCCTATTTGTGTCAGCTTGCCCGGCGGCTTGCTACCACCGCCACCCAGATCCGGCAGGCCACCACTCGGCATATTGGTGACAAACACCTGCTGCACGCCGGCGCCAGGCTTGCCGCCGCCCAGCACATCAGACAACGCACCAGGTAAACCACCCTTACCTGCTGTGGCAGCCCCAACCTTGCCGCCCAGCGTGGTCAGCACCTTGCCGGCGCCCCACTGCACCGCGCCACCGACAATACGCTTGGCCGCCACCCCCAGGGTGACAGCACCTGCGGCCACACCCAGCATGGCAGCCTCGGGGTGGGCCTGGGCAAAACCAGTACCCAGCTGCAGCAGCGAGGAAGCGAAGCCGGCAGCAAGATTCGTCACCGGCCGGATGGCATCCCCCACCGCAATCATGCTGGCACTGAAGTCGGCCGCTACCGCTTCCCAGCGGCTGTTGGATGTGTCGTCGCGCAGTGCCTTGTCACTGGACAGTTTCTTGCCACCATCCGTGCGCTGGATCTTGGACAAGTCGCTCTTGATCTGACCGCCGTACTTGATCTGCGCCAGCGCGCCGGAGCGTGCCTGTTGGTCGGTGAGGATCTCGGCCAGCCCGGCCATCTTCAGGTAGGCATCCAGCGCTTCATTCTCTTGCTGCTTGTTGCCGCCACTGTTCTTGATCTTGGCTTTCAGGTCTTCCAGCTTCTTCGCCTGTTTCGGGTCCTGCTTGGCGGTGAGCTTTTCTGTCAGCGCAATGAAGGCTTCAACCGGGTTGTAGCCGGCCTTCATGTACGCCTTCATGGACTCCTGCAGGTTGACGCCACCATCCTTGAATTTTTTGTCGGTATCCGGCGCGGTGATCTTGGCCAGCAGGTTTTTGAAGTTGTTGGCGGCACTGTCCGGGTCACCCGTCAGCTTGACCTGCGCCTGCAGGCTGGCGGCGATGTAGCGCACCGCATCCGGCCCCTGGAAACCCAGCGCGCCAGTTGTGGCCAGCAGTTCCGGCATGAACTTGGCCATCTTGTCGGATTCGAACGCGCCCAGATCGCCGGCAACGGCCACTTCGCCCATGGTCTTGCGCATGTCTTTCTGCGACACGCCGTTCTGGCCGAAGGAGTAGATCAGCTTGGCCGCGTCTTCCGGTGCCATTTTCTGGCCACGGATCAATTCGGCCAGCAACTCACCATGCCCGGTAGCCTCTTTGACATCCATGCCCTGAGTCACCAGGCCATTGATTGACTGCGCCAGCGCGGTGCGATCCATCTTCTGGGCTGCAGCAATCTGCATGATGCTGCTGACCAGCTCTTTTTCGCCGGCCTTGTTGGCCACCCCGGCCTTGATGGCAATGTCGCGAACCTCTGCCTGGAAGTCGCCGCTGATCTTGGTCGGCACCGCAGCCGCGCCGATCGCCGCTACCCCGGCGGTTTTGCCCAGCTCGATGCCAGACTGCATCTTGGCTGCGCCCGCCTGCTGCCACTGCATGCCCTTTTCGGTCTGCTGCAGCTTGCGCATGGCCTTGTCGAGGTTGCCGACCTCGACGCCCATGTCACGCAGCTTGGCGGTGTTGGCCGCCAGCTTGTCGCGCAGCGGCACGTTGGCTAGCTGCTGCTGTCCCTGGGCGGCCTGTCTGGCCGCATCGCCCAGTTTGACAGTCTGGCGGGTTGTATCGCCGACCGCGGTACCGGCATTGCGTAGCTCGCTGCGGGCAGCCTGCAGCGCGACACGCTTGTCCTCGAACGCCGTCTTGGCGGCAGCCGCGGCACGCTGTGCCTTGCCCAGCGCGCTGGTCAGCCGCGCCTCTTCCAACGTGGCCGCCTTGGCGGCATCGATCTGGGCTTTCTTGGCCGTGGCCAGCGACTTGGCCTGCTGAGAGGCACCACGGGCGGCATCGGCCTCACCCTTCAACGCCTGCACCTGCTGGCGAGTCATGGCGGCGTTGTTCTTGCCGTCCTGCCACGCAGCACGCTTGATGTCGGCATGGGCTGCGGCCAACCTTGCCGACTCCGAAAGCGCACGGTGTTCAGCCTCCAGCGCCGGCACCGCCGCGGCTTGCCCGGCAGCGGCCTGCTTGGCGGCATTCAGCGACTTGGCCAGCTCGCCAACCCGGGTGGTAGACGCCTGCCAGTCTTTTTCCAGTCCGCCAAGCTCGCCCCGCAGCTGACGTACGCTTTCCAGGCCAATCCGGCGCCCGGCCTTGTCAGCCTCGGCCAGCTCACGCTGCAAGCGCTGGGTTTCACCAATCAGGCTCTTGATGCCCTTGGTATCCGCTATGCCTTTTTGCAGGCCTTCCACCGACTTCTGCGTCTTGCCGACGGCGGCGCCCAGGGTTGCGGATACCGCACCACCGATTACAATGCCAATGGCAACATCTTTAGACATACAGGCCCTTCAATGCACGCAGGCAAATGGTTTGATCTGATCGGAACGGCAGTGGTCCTGCTGATGGCCGCCGGTGGCGCGCTGTACGGCATCAGTCAGCACGGGCTGTCCGCGACCACCGTGCTGCACGGCGCGCTAGCCGGGGTGCTGGTGGGCTGCACCCCGATCGTGGCCATCGCCTTGCTGTTCTACTGGTTGTCCCGCCGCTAATCCGGCGGCTCATCCTCTGCCAACCACTGCACCAGCTCGGACACCGGTACCGCGCGGATCTCGTCCCGGCTCCAGCCGTATCGCTCAGCCAGCCGGCGTGACCACACCCACCACTGCGGACTGTTCCCCGTCGGCAGCTGGTTCATCCGAAGACAGCCGAAGGTAGGCTTTCTGCAATTTGCCGTAATCGCGCAACGTCACCTGACGTAGGTCGTCCGGCGCGCAGCCGGCCATATTCGCCAGCATGGTCATCTCGTACTTCGCATCATCATTGCCGGCCAGCTGGCGGGCATCGAGCGAATCACCCACTGTCGGCTCGCGCAGCACGATCTGGTTGGTTTGCACGCCATTGAGGGTGACCGGGGCAGACAGCTTGATGGTTTCTTTCATGGGGTTTTCCTGAAATGACAACGCCCCGCACAAGGCGGGGCGTTAAAGGTTGGCCGCAGCGGGATTACAGGCCCAGCGCAGCACGCTCGGCGGCGAGTTCGTCTACGCCATCAATGATGCGCACCAGGCCGACCGGGTCGATTTCATACACCACGGCGCCATCGACTTCCAGCTTGTAGTAGTCCGCTGTAAGGGCGTACTTGGTTTCGTTCTTCTTGCCGGCTTCCCAGTTGCCCATGTCCACTTCGGTGAGCAGACCACGCAAGGTGCAGACAGCAGCAACCACCTTTCCTTTTTTGTCGGTGAAGGCACCGCGGAAGGTGCCGTTGAAGGCGCTACCGTCGGCCAGGCCGAACATCGCCAGCGACGCCTTGTCGATACCGGTCAGGGTAAAGCCGGCTTCCATTTTCTCCAGCCCGACAGCCAGATCGATCTCGCCATCCATACCGCCGCCGCGCCAGGCCTCAGTCTTGCGCTTGAGTTTGGGCAGCTGCACCTGCGAGGCCTTGCCGGCGTAGCTGGTGCCCGCCAGAGCCAGGTTAAAGTTGGTGAGTGTTTGCGGAATCATGATTTGTCCTTGTTAAGCGGCCAGCACTTCGGTGATCCACTGGTTCGTCACTTCCACACGGAAGATCGGGTTCTCAGCTGGTGGCACGTCGGTAAAGCGGATGTTCCAGTACACCTTGCCCTCTTCCAGCTGCGAGGCGGTATTCAGCACCGGGTCCGGGTAGACCTCGAAGTTGATGATGGCGCCGGCATTGCGCAGGTCGCGCATGAACGCATCCAGGCCATCGGTGACATCCTTCACGTAGGTCTTGGTGATGCCCTTATCCACCGCCCACTGGTGACCACGCAGGATGGCGTCCATCACCATGTCGGTGGTGCGCACGCGGGTGACAAACGACCACTTCGGATCGGCCGACAGCGTGCGGTTACCCCACAGGCGGAAGCCGCCATCGCGAATGATGGTGGATACGTATGCCTGGTTCAGCAGGTTGGCGCGGCAGGTCGGATCACCGTACAGGTATTCCACCGGGCGGCCAGTGCCCAGCACCTCGGCAAACTCGGTATTGGACGGCGATGCCCAGAAACCGACATCAGCATCCTTGGCCGCGAACAGGCCGGCCACCGCGCCCGACGACGGCAGTAGGATTTCGCTGCTGCTGGTGGTATCCCACACCTTGTTGCCGCCGGCATCGACCAGGTACAGCCGCTTGCTGCCGAAGTTTTCCGCGTAAGCAATGGCGGCATCGTCGGTCGTGTTCGGACCATCGATGATGCTGATCGCACGCAATTTACCGGCCAGGCTATCCATAGCGCTGGCCACGGCCTGCTTGGAAGAATGGCCCGGCGCTACCAGCAAGCGCGGCTGCAAGCCAACGGTGGACTTACCGTCCAGCAGCGCTTGCAAGCCGGTACGCACGCCACCGGCAGTCATGCCTCCGATAATGGCGCTGGCTTGCTGGGCAGGATCTACATTGCCTTCTACCCCGACAGCAACGATGGCCGCCCGGGTCTTGCTGTAGATGGCTTTGAGCTGGCGGAACATCGGACTATCAGTACCGAATGCCGCCGCTGCCTCGCGATCATTGGTGATCTTCACCGGCTGGTTTGGCGTGGCAAGGCCAGCACCCGGGGTAAAGGTGTCGGCAATACCGATAATCGACGAAGACGGCAGCGCGATGGTGCGCGGCCCACTATCGACCAGCGCGACGGTGACGCCGTGGAACAACGACTCGTTAGGCATGTTTCCTCCCAAATGGGCGTAAAAAAACCCGCCGTAGCGGGTGATCAAAATGAAGAAAGCCGCCCATCGGCGGCGGCTTAATAGATTGGCTTTTCCGCCAATTGACAAACGCGTCAGTCTCCAGCAAAGCGCTGTGGGCCTAACTTGGCCACGGTGGTGGCGTACAACCACACCCTCCACGGCGGGAAGCCGGCCAGCTGCAGCAGCTCGGCGAAAACCTGTACCGTGGCGCGCTGGCGGATCGGGATCTCTGCCTTGAACTGACACAGCGCATCGTGCACTAGGCTGGCGTGGTAGGTCAGCGGCCGGCCATCGATGCCGAGCGGGCCATCCGGCGTGCCCAGCCACAGCCCACCCGGCAGACGCCATGCTGGGCTGCAGCCATCCCAGGCATAGCCTGGCTGGATCACTATCGAGCCGTGGCGGATGTCGATCCAGTCGTTGCGGTAGGTCACGCCGGCGAGATGCGTCGAGCCGTGGTGGAAGGAGTGATCAAGCCGGTAGCGCCACATGGTGCATCCTTCTATCAGGCTGCTGGCCAGGTGATGGCTTCCAGCTGCTGCAGGGCATCGGCGGCGGTCAGATCCACTGCCTCGACTGCATCCTCCAGCGCCTGCCGCTGGCCAATGATGTAGCCACTTGCCATGCCGTAAGCCGTCACCTTGGCCTGCACCCGCTGCGCAAGTTCTGCGACGGGAATGCCACGCTGCTGGGCAATGGCGGAGAGAATCGGTGCCGCAGCCTCCGGGTTTGCCGCGATGGTTTCGGCCTCGCGGGTTTGCTGCGGCCAACTGGCGATCTCGCCTGCCGGATAACCTGCCGACAGCTCTGCCAGTGCCCGGCCTGCCGCTGCATTGATATCCGCCAGTTTGCTCACTGCAGCCTGTGCCGCCAGTTGGGTTTGCAGTTCGCTATCTAGCTGCCAGCCATCCCCCTGCCAACGGTACGCTGCAGACGGGCACGGCAGATCGGTAGCGCCGATATCTTCCGGCTTCTGCCCTGGCTTGGTAATCCAGACCTCGTCACCGTACTGCTTGTTCCACAGCGCCACGCCACGCCAGTCCGTCACGACATGCCAGGCACCGTCCTGGTAATCAGCCGGCACCAGCCCGGCGGCATCCAGGTAGCAGGCACACTGGCGCTCGCCCACCGGCGGTGGCGCCGCTACTGCCGCAAACGCCGGCACCAGCAGCACATCCTCTTCGCGCGGCGAAACATTGGCCACAGCCTGGCCAAGGTATTCACCCGTCACCGGGTGGTAGTTGTAGATCAGACTCATGCTTAATCTCCCAGGGTGATGATCGGCAGATAGATACGGCGTTTGACTTGGGTTTCTGGACCTGTACGTGCCACCCTGCTGGCATCAAAGGTGAATCCGTCAGCACCTCCTGTTGACGTACCCGTCCAGTAACCCGTTCCACTGGTCGAGGCCTGAAATGCGCCAGTGACCGAAGTGACGGCCGTGCCCGTATCGGCGACACCGCCTGTGATGTTCTGGATGGCGTCAGTGCCTTCAGCACCAACCTGTCGCCCGGTTACCGTCAAAGCGACAGCACTCGCTGTCGCCGTGGCATTGGCAGACAGCTTCACGCTGACCGCGCTCACGATCTCGCTGATGGTGGTGCTGGCCGGGATGCCTGCGCCGCTGACCGGCATACCGACATACAGACCACGTGTCGATGTGATGCCCGCCAGCACGTTGCTGGCATTGGTGGTATTGGCCGTCAGCGTGGATTGCTCGTAGCCGCGCCCAGAGTCGTAGGCACGGGTATGTAGGCCACGGTCATCCGGCACGCCAAAGGTTGTGGCGCTGCCGCCGTTGCCGTAACCGAACGGGAACAGACGCAACGATTGCACACCGGTGGCAGTGGCATTGGCCGACAGGGTGATAGCGCTGTTACTGGTGATGCTGGCCACGGTCGCGCCGGCTGGCACCCCCACACCCTCCACCGGCATGCCCACCCACATATCCAGCGTGGTGGATAGACCAGTGACGGTGTTGGCGCCGTTGGTCAACGTGCCGTTCCGGGCCGGGCAGAGTGCAGCGTAGAGACTGGTGTAGCTAGCTCGGGACAGTGCTGCGCCGTCCCGTACCACCGCCCACAAAGGAGGGGTGAGACCGCTCCAGTCTAAGGGAATGCCAGCAGGGAGAGCAGACAGTGCATCGGTGATGCCGTAGCCAGCCAGTGTTGTTGGCAGGCCGCTTGTGATCTTGCTCCAGTCCAGCGCCGGGATGTCGGCGGCGGCTAGCGCGGAGCCGGCGGTGACGCGACCATAGGTATCGACCGTCACTTTCGGGTAAGTGCCCGCGACAACGCCACTGGCAGACAACGCGACAGTCGGGTTGCCCGCGACGCCGTCGCCGTTGGTCACGGTGACACCGGCGCCGGCAGTCAGCGTGCGGGCGGCGACCGTGCCGGCGCCGGTACGCACCACCATGCCGGTGCTGGCAAGGTTGTGCAGTGCCAGCACGTTGCTACCTGCAGCGAGCGACACCTGGTTGCCGGATACGGACAGCCCTGTACCGGCGGTGACCGTGCCGGCGCCAGCAAACTGCGTCCAGGTGATATTGGTGTTGCCGAGCGTACCGCCTTGATCTACGGTGCATACCCAGCCACTGTCGGCGTTGGTGGTGCCACTCTCCACAAAAACAAAGGCGCTGACCAGCTCGCCCCATGCGTCAGCATCGGTGGTGCGCGTCCAGGCTCCGGCCGCAACGAGGTAGAGCCCGTTCTGGCTGGCCGTGCCCTGGTTCTTGACCAGTACGCGGTCACCGGCAACCAGCGCCACGCCGTCGATGGTCTGCGTGCCAGACAGCACGATATTGGCGGTGGTTGCGGCACGTACTGAGGTTTTGACCTCCAGCCCGGCGGCCATGTTGTCGACGTACTGCTTGGTTGCGGCATCCAGCGCACTGGTCGGGTCGGCTGCCAGCGCCACTTGGGCGAACGACGGCTTGGCGCCACTGTGGATGGCCTGTGGCAGCGATAGGGTTACACCCCCGGTCGCCGCCGACACATTGACCTGGTTGGCGGTACCTGTCAGCGAGGTGACGCCGGTATTGGTGATCGCCGGGTTGCCGGCGACGCCATCACCGTTGGCGATGCTGATACCAGTTCCCGCAGTCAGGGTGCGCGCCGCAACGGTGCCGACGCCGGTATTGACGTAGAAGCCGGTGGTAACCAGCGCGGCCAGCGCGGTCAGATCAGAGTCGAGCGGCTGCGCATCAGTGATGCCGTAGCCGGCCAGCGTCGTGGGGTTGCTGCCGGCAGTGACGCGGCCCTTGCCGTCGACGGTCACCGACCTATAGGTTCCGGCGACCACCCCGCTATTGGCCAGTGTCATCGCGGCGGTGACGTTGCCGTTGCCGTCGAAGTTGACGTTCCAGCTGCCATCGCCGGTCATGGCGATGTTGCGCGCGGTCTTCAGGCGGTTGGCGTACATCACCGTCAGCGCGCCTGAGACGGCATCATCGATCTGCTTTTTCAGGAAGGCGGTACGGTTGGCTAGTGCCTGGATCGGGATGTTGTCCGGGCAGTCCGGCCCACCGGTCAGGATGGCATCAGCTGCAAAGTACGGGATACCGGCTTCCCATACGACGGTTTCAATCAGGTTTCCCATATGTTCTCCGGGTGATCAGGGTTAGGTTGAGCCGCGCGTGTAGCTGCCATTGCGGCTGGCCAGCCCGTTACGGGTGAGCGCGGCATGGCTGAAGTCCAGCTCAAACAGGTGGCAGCGGGCGGGGGCGATATCGACCAGCATCTGGCGACCAATGGCAGCCTGCTGCACGGTCAGGCGGCTGTAGCAGACAACGCGGTATTCGGCCCAGGCATCTGCACGATTGCCGCGCTTGTTGAAGGCGGTGCGGGTGCGAGTGCCGTCGCGGCGGTAGCCGCTACGGCCCTGCTCAATAGTTACCTCGCCCAGGCCAAGCACCCGGAAAACATCGCGCACAGCGGCTACGGTGCCTTTGCGCTTGTGAATATCGATGGATTGGCGGATCAGCGCCCGCTGTCGGTCTTCGCTGCTGGCGGCGTCGAAGCCCTCTACCGAGCGTGCCCATGCCAGCCATGGCAGGAACTCCGTAGGGCAGCGGTTGGCATCGGCCTGCCAGCGCAGGGGCGTCGGATCAAGGTTGAACTGGCCAGCATCAGCCAGCGAGGCCTCAAGCGGAGAACGGTTTAGTGGTAACAGGTAGCGGCTCATGGCATCAGCTCAGGTTGATGGCTGTGCATTGCGGAAACTGGCCTTCGCCACACTCGATGTCGACGGTAGGCGAGGTCAGCCGGATGCGGCGGATGCCGGTCGTTTTCAGGGCGCCGTAAATGTCATCCAGCGAGACCAGCCCTGCCAGCTTTCTGCGATCAGCCAACATGCTTTCCAGCCGTGCCTGCGCCGCCGGTATCCCGCCTGTCGCCGCAATCAACCCGGCCTCAAATTCGATGGTGGCGGTGACGGCAAACTCCCGCGGCTGGCCGGCTACCACCTGAACGCTGTCACACAACGGGATTACCGTCTCCGACGACAACGCCGCCAGCACAGTGTCAAGCAGCGCCTGGTCGGGAACGCCATTGCCGCGCTGATCCAGAATGTAAGCCCGCACCAGGCCTCCTTCCGGCGACACAATGTTTGCGTCCAGCACGTTGGCCGATGCCGTCAGGGTATGGAATAAGTAGGCACCGCGACTGCCTGCAACCGACAACCCTTCCAGCGCCAGCTGGCAGCGGTAGCGCAGGCGATCATCGTCTTCCCATACCGCCTCGGCAGGCGGGTTGGCGTCCGGGTCGGCAGGAGTGACCAGCAGGCGGGAGACACCATAATCTGCGGCTCGGTTTTCAAGGTCGGTCCCAGTGGCATACGCCAGCATGGTGGCCTTTGCTGCATCGTTTATCCGCGCTCGCAGCATCATTTCGTCGTACGCCGCCAGTTCCAGCAGCTTCACAACCGGGTCGGACTCCAGCGCCGCACTGTAATCGGGGTACAGCGACTGAAACCGCGCCAACTTGCTGGCATAGATGGTTTCAAAATCGAGTTCCTCGATCACCGCCGGCGCCGGCAGTTGGGTCAGGTCAATCATGCTGTCACGTCCAGAATCTGGTTTTCACCGATGTAGTCGCCTTCGATGCGGAACACCGGGCGCCCATCGATCAGGGAGATCAGCGACACACGCTTGAGCTTGATGCGCGGCTCCCAGCGGGCGATTGCACGGGCTGCCTCGCTCTGTACCGCCGCGATCCAGCCGGGATTAACCGGCTGGTCCACCATGCGCGGGATGTTGCTGCCGTACTCCGGCCGCATCCGTCGGCTGCCGATCGGGGTGCTCAGAATGTCAGCCAGCGACTGCCGCAGATGCTCGATTCCGCTCACCGGCTGGCCGGTGTCCCGGTTCATGCCGGCGAGGCTCATCGGGGTTACTCCGCAGCGCTGTCAGCCGCGGCCGGCTGACGAACAAAGTCGGCATGGCTACCCAGAAACGCAATCACGTCCTTGTCGGACGTGGTCACGGTGTAGTTTTCCACCACGACCGCGCGACCATCTTTCAGGAACAGGGTGCGCGACTTGAATGCCTTGTCGCGGAAAGTCGTAGGTGCAACCGAGTCGCTGGGACGAGTTTCAGGTTGGCTCTTGCTCATGTTGTAGGCTCCAGAAATGACAAAGCCCCGCACAGGCGGGGCTACTTATAAAAGGAAGAGCAATACTGCTATTTGAAAGCGTTTCGCGCTTTCATGACTTCCAACGCAAACGGTGCGGCCAAACGAATAAGGTCCATGCGAGTGTACTCATCTTCACTTGCTCCAGAAGAAATCAACGCATCCTCAACTTCTCGGGCGCACACCATCAGCATTTCTTCAATTGAAGTGACATCAACTTCTTCCAAGGCTGGTATCAAGTAGCGCGCCATATTTCATCCTTCATAAATGAAAAAATCATATCACGGCTGGACCAGTCCTATTCCCATCTCCCTGGCCAATATGGCCATGGCCCTGCAGGCTGATGTCACCGGCGGTAACGTCAGCGTCGGAGTGGATACTGCCCTTGGCATCAATCTCACCGCCAAAGCTGGCCTTGGCGCCGCCATTGGCCAGGTGGTTGATCGCGGCACCGACAGTCAGGTTATTGGTCACCACCACGTCTTGTGCATCCAGCGTGATGGTGGTGGTCTTCACCGTTACGCTGTCGGCTGCATTCACGTTGACGGCTTTGACGCCGTCCACCAGCAGCGCGCCAGCGGCGTGGTCATATTCCATCACCGCACCGTCCGGCATCAGCCAGCCGACCACGTCCGGGCGGCCATCACCGTCAAACTCACCGGTATAGAAGCCGATGATGGCGACACCCTGCGCCGGATCACCGGACGGGTTCAGCAGCACGGCCTGTTCGCCGATGCTTGGGTGTCGCCAGTGACGCGCCTGCCCTGCAGCCACGGCGTTCCACATTACCCAGTCGGATGTCCAACCGTCGGACTCTATGCGCACGCGCGGCGGCTTCATCTGCACTGCAGCCACACACCCCAGCATGATCATGCTGGAGAGCTGACGGTCACTTTCAGACTGTTCGAAGCTCATGGCAGCGTTACCGCTTCTGTGTCACCGTCGGCGGACCACACTACCTCACGCGGTACGAACGACGGCAACGTGATGTCCGACGGCTCGCCAATGTCCATCTCATGCACCCATTCCACCAGCCACACCAGGTAGCCATCCAGATCCGCGCGAAAACCATCCGGCCCGATCTGGCGCAGCTTGGCGGGAGTCACCGGCTGGCCGAAGTTAGTGGCGGCATGCACCTGCGCCGCAACATGCGCGGCCAATTGGCGAATGGCCAACTCAGCGCCGGCCTGATTCGGGTCGCACACGAGGCGCGCCTGGAAAGTCGCGATCAGCGCCAGTTCCCCGGTACCTGGGTCGGTACCGGTATCAAACTCGGCCAGTTCCAGCACCAGCAATGGCAAGCTGACGCGTGCGCCCAAGTCCGGATAAAACTGAACATCCAGATCCGGCAGGGCTGCGGCCAACCTTTGCTTTATGGCGTCATGCAGTGCATCAATCATTGCAGCTTACTCACCTCGTAGTTCAGCTCCTGCCGCATCAGCTCATGCAGGCGACCAGGAATCTGCCCGACAATCATGGCGAAAGCGTCGTTGGCCATTTCATCCACCTCGACCTTGGCGCGCTGGATGGGCAACCGCCGTGAGGTAGTACGGCGGTAAAGCTTGCCCTTGAAGCTCGGATTACGGCTCGGCACAAATGCGGATTCGAAATACCAGGATTTAACGCGGGAACCCGAACCCGTTTTGACCGGGCGCCCCAGCTCATCTGCATTCACGGCATTCACGCCAAACCAGACCTTGACTGCGGGCCCCCCGCCTCCGCCGTGACGCCATTCCTTGTCGTAGATTTTGACGCGATGAACAATGATCTTGCGCTTGATCCCGTCGTCGCGGAGATATCTGAGCAGGTGGGTACGAACCCAAAGGGCCGTTTTTCTTACCGCCCGCTTGGCCACGCGTTCCAGCGCATGCACGCTCAAGCCCCGCGTCAGCCCTTTTAACTGCCGCGAGTCAAAATCGACCTTCACGTCAATCATGGCAACCCCATCTAAACCGGCCTGAGCACCAGCGTCGTCCGGCCGGTACCGTCCGGCTCAACGCTGACAACGGTGTAGTCACCCTGCCCCGTCACCTGCACCACGGCGGCCTTGCCCACCCCTACAGCATCGGCATCCAGCACCACCAGGTGAGGTTCGCGGATGCTGGTATTGAGCTTGCCCAGCGCCGACTGCAACCACGGTGCGTAGAACATGCCGGAGACCGGCTTGCCCTGCACCGTGGCGTCATCGCCCAGAACGTCAAACACCGTATCGTCGATGTCGGACATCAGGTCACGGAACATGGTCAGGCGACTTTCAGCTTCAGGCGGATCACCGCGGCCGGGCGGGTGTTCAGGTTCAGCACGTTGGACTGCGACAGCATGTCCACGCCCTTACCGTGCTTCAGCAGCTCCAGCGAGGTGTAATACGGCAGGCCCATGGTGCCGACGGCATCGACATGGTCAGCCGGGGCAAAACGGGTAATGAACATGTCCGGCACACCTTCCGGTACCACGTAGGCATAATCCGGGTCGATGAAGGCGATGGTGCCAACCTTGCCGGTATAGCGCTCCCACACCATGCCACCGAACTCGATGGTGTCACGCGGGTCACCGCGCAAAGCCGCAGCCTGTGGCCCGTACTTGAAGGTTTCTTCCAGGTACTTGTTGGCCACCAGCGCAGCCCAGATATTCTTGCCGCACAGCACGCGCACACCGGTGCTGGATGCCGAACCCAGCGCCTCTTCCACCGCTTCAACCACAGCCAGGCACTGACCACGCAGGTTCGGCCCCATGGCGCTCAGGTTGATTTCGATCTCGGTCTGCTGAATCTGGAAATGCTGGTAGGTATCCAGCAGGACGCGCTGGCCGTCGGCATCCATCACCAGACCCTTAACCGCACCGATGCGGTGGTACTCAGTAGTGGCATCCAGCTGGCGCTTGTGCTTCATCTGGCGCTTCGACACCACCGCCTGCACCGTTTCAACCTCGGTTTCACTGCCAAAGGCACGCAGGTTGGTCACTTCGTCAGCGCGGATAACGCTCTGTTGCGGCAGGTGGATGGTGCCGAAGTGCAGCAGGCTGCGCTTGTCACCGCCGACCTGCTGACCGGGACCGCCGCGTTCGCCGGCAGCCACCAGCGACAGGGTGTTGCCCTCTTTCTCGATCTCCACCGTGGTGGTGGTAATCCCCTCTTCTTCGAACAGCCCCAGGTTGGCCAGACGGCTCGGTGCCTGGGGGCCTTCGTTGATTGCGGCAGTCAGTGTCGACAGCGAAAAGGCGTCATCTTCAAAAATATCAAGACTAGGCATGGTTCAGGCTCCAGAAATGCAAAAGGCGCCGACCTTGCGGGCAGCGCCTTGAATGTGGGGAATGCGGAAGAATTAGCGGACGACGATGAACAGGCTGCCGAAATCGGCGCGCGCATTCGCATCCAGACCAGTGAGCTGAGCGCCCTGCACCTCTGCCAGACGACCGGTAACCACCACGCGGGTGACCTCGGTGCGGGCCGGCGCCGGCGCATACAGCACGGCAGCGGCAACACCGGCCGTCTGACTGGCATTGTCGTAGGGCACATACAGGTGCAGCGCGGAGTCATACGCCAGCACCTGGCCGGCGGGCAGCGCGGCACCGGCGGCAAGTTCGACCAGGTCATTGCTGATCTGGCCAACGGTGGAAATCAGGTGTTCGCCGGCACGGCCTGCTTGCTGAAGGATGGTCATACATTACCTCGCTGTGGGTTGGCCGCACGGGCACGGCGGCTTGCATAAATGTTGCGGGCCGATGGGCCCTTGTTCTTCGGTACCGCGGGGTCATCCGCCGGCGGCAGGTTGTCCAGCTCGTCACCGGCATCGGCGACCATCTTGTCAAACAGCCGCGCCCGGGCAGATTCCACATCCAGGCCACTGGCGATCAGGCTGTTGGCCAGCTCCGGCAGCTTGGCGGTCTTGCACAAGTCGCGGATCTCGGTAGCCTGGGTTACCGCGTTGCGAATGGCGCTTTCGCTGGCCAGCGCGCTGACGGTGATCACGCTGTCAACGGCAACGGCCGGCAACGCAGCCTCGTTACACAGTCGCGCCGCCAGTTTCGCCATCGCCACCGCATCTACCGCGGCGGGTGGTACCGGCTCTGGTTCCGGTGCCGGAGCAGGTGCCGGATCAGCAGGCGGTGTAGCGGGTTCTTCCAGCGCCTGCAGCAGCGCAGGCGGAGCATTCTTCAACCGGCCCAGGCCGGCACGCATGTTGGCGCTGGCTTTCAGCGGCGCGATGTCGGTGACTTCATCCACCAGCCCCAGTGCCAGCGCCTCTTGCGCTGTCAGCCAGGTGGTATCAGCCAGCATCTGGACCAGCTCGTCTTCCGCTAGCGCAGGCGCTTTGGCGCGATAGCAGCCGATCAGGTTGTCGCGCACTTTGTCCATCATGTCGGCGGTGGCGCGCAGGTCGTCTGCCTCGCCCATGGCGAAGGTCCACGGGTTGTGGATCATCATCATGCTGTTGGCCGGCATCACCACGCGGTGGGCGCCAACGGCGATGATGCTGGCGATGCTGGCCGCCACGCTGTCGATGCGGGCGGTAACGCGGTTGCCCAGGCGGCGCAGGGTGTTGTGGATGGCAATGCCGTCGAACACGTCGCCGCCCAAGCTGCTGATGCCAACCACGATGTCGCGCTGACCATCATCGGCAGCCTTCAAGTCGCGGATGAAGTCGGCGGCACGGATACCCCAGGCGCCGATTTCGTCGTACAGCTCGACTTCCAGTGCCTGATCGGCGGCAAGGTTGGCCGCATTACTGATGCGGTACCAGTTGCCGTTGGCCGCCGGTGCAGGTGCCGGGCCGTTAAAAATGCGGGGTGCTACTTGGTTCATGGTCGTTCCTTGTTTGCATCGGCACCGTCATCCACGATGATTTCGCCCTGATCGTCACGCTGGCGCGGGTCGGAGTCGTAGGCCAGCCCCAGCCCGTCGGCGCGGGCGTTGTCCGCAGCGTTTTCAGTGTCGATCGTTTCGGCATCGGCGCCACGCTTCAGCGCCACCTCGCTGCGGCTGGTGAAACCGCTGCGCACCGCCAGGCGGTCGGCTTGCACGTCCTGTACCGGGTGGATGTACGCCCAGCCCTGCGGTACCCAGCGTGCGCGCTGGTAAGGCCGAGGGTTGGCCGCATAGCCCGGCAGGCTGATGGCACCGGACAGCACAGCCACATTCAGCACCGCTCGCCATACCGGCTTGCACAGCTGCTGCACAAAGATGGCGTGCTGGCGCTGCTCTACGCGGCGGCGGAATTCATTCAGGATGACGCGGATCACGCGGTCGCTGATGTTGCGCAGGTCACCGGTCAGCAACTCGTACGGCAGGCCCATGCCAGCGGCGATGGCCGCCAGCTGTTGCCGCATGAAGTCCTGATAGTTGTTGCCGGCGTCGGGCGGGTCACTGAATTCAACTTCCTCGCCCGGCGCCAGTTCTTGCATGGTGCCCGGCTCCAGGCCGACCAGCGGGGCGAAGTCGGAATCGACTTGCTGGCCCGGTTCGCCGGGAAATGCGGCATCGGCAGACGGTTTGCGGATGAAGCCGGCAAACAGGTTGGCCACCTCTTGCCGGAACAGCACGGCGTCGTCGAACTCATCCAACGTCTTGAGGCGCAACAGCACGGTGGCCAGCATCGGCACGCCACGCAGCTGGCCGGGGCGGGTCGGCTCGTACACATGCAGCACCTGCTCTGCCGGTACCCGCACCAGGCTGTTGTAGGTGCCTTCACCCGCACGTTCACCGGGGTGGCTCTTGTACATCCAGTAGGCGACTCGCTTACCGATGGCGTCGAACTCGATGCCCTGACGGATGCGGTTGCCGTTGGGCGCGGTACCGGTTTTGTCATGCGGTACGAATTCCGGCTCCAGCAGCTGGATCTGCAACGGCACGGCCAGGCCGTCTTCCAGCCGGCGCGGCCGCAGGCGGACGAAACACTCGCCGCTTTCAAACAAGCCTTGCGCGGCCAGCGCCTGCTGGCCGTAGAAATCCAGCACGCCATCTGCATCGGACTCCTCGCACCAGTCGTCCCACACCTCCTGCAGCATTTGCCGGATGTCGGCATCCGGATGTTGCGACTTGGGCGCGATACCGGTACCGATGTGGTTGGAGACTTGCGTGTCCAGCGCCTTGAAGGCGTAAGGGTCATTGCGCGCAGCGTGGCGACTGCGGTTGCGCAGGGTCTGCAGGCCGCTGCCAGTGGTGCTGACCGGCCCGTTGCTGCCGGGTTGCCAGTTATTGGCTCGTCGTCCCTGTCCCGCCCCTTCATAGCTGTTCTTCAGCCGGGTCGGCATCAGGAAGCCGCGGCCACGCAGTGTCGGGAAACCGCTCATCAGATCCCCTTTCCTGCGTGGTACAGCCGGTGGCTACGCTTGCGCAGCTGCCCGTTCTGCTGCGCCAGATCGCGCTGGATGGTGTTCCGCAGCTCGATCAACTCCGCAACGCTGCGGTACTCGACGCGCCGGTCAGCGTATTGCACGACACGTTCGCCCCGTGCCAGGGCTTTTTCGATCGCGTCCAGCTGGGTTTGAGTGAATGCCATGTCATCGCCGTTTCAGATACCCCGACTGCGCCCGGCGGCGCTGTGGGGCGGGTAAAGCAGAAGACCCCGCTTTGGTGGCGGGGTCTTTTGCGGTTGCAGGGTTGGCCGCAACAGGCGGCGCAGGGTCAAACAGGCCGGTCTGTGCGTACTTGATCTTGAGCCGTTCCCAGTCTGCCGCCTGATAGCGATGCAGGCCCAGGTAGTGCGCCATGGCCAGGTTGTACACGTTCAAGTCCAGCACTTCGTTGCGCTCGGACTTCGGCTTGACCCAGTCGGTCACCGCACGGCCTTTAACGTAGCGGATCAGCTTGCGCTCGGCAGTGAGCTGGTCGAAGTGCTCGGCCGGCAGGTCTTTACTGAAGTGCTGGGCGCCGGGGCCTTCCAGCAGCTTGAAGCGGTTGTAAATCCAGTCCTTGGCGGTGTCGGTACCAATCAGCCACAGCTCGCAGCCGCCCTTCTCGGTGGTGCCACGCCAGGTGACATCGACCTTGCTGGGCCGCTGGGGTAGCACCGGTTTGCCACGCTTGGACTCACCCTTGATCGCCAAAATGTGACGCCAGCGACGCAGGCGGCAGAACTGGTAGACCTCTTGCGTATGGTTACCGCCAGAGTCCACTGCGCCTGCGGCGATGGTCATGCGCCGGCCAGACGGGTGGATAAACTCGGCCTTCAGCTCTTCGTCCAGCGTGTCCCAGGTGCGCTGCTCTGCCGGGTCGCCCATGATCACGCGGTGATCGATGGTCCAGCTTTCCAGCCCTTCGCCCCAGCCCTTGATCAGCAGCTCCAGTCGGTTTGCCTGGGTATCTACCGCCGCCGTCAGCATCAGCACGCCGGCCGGGATGGTACGCAGGGCATAATCCTCGACCCGGGCCAGCAGTTCGGCGCCACGGGTGCGTTCCTGGGCGTTGTCCCACACCCTGGACAGCCGAGTGTTGTAGAACACCTGCATCGGCTCTGGATCGCCCTTCTGCAGGGCGATCAGCGCCTTTTCGTGTTGCTTCAGCAGCGCGGCCCACGATACCCAGCCCAGCGGCATGTACAGCGCCGAAATATGGAAGGACTCGGTTTCGCCATCGCCCTCGGCCGTTGCCCGCCAGTCATCACTGGCCAGCATCGTGCTCTTGTGGTGTTCCTCGATGCAGCAGCCGTTTTCAATGCAGACATAGTACGCGGCAGTGCGATCGGCATTCCATTTCAGCTGCTCGAACTCCAGCGTCTGGCTTTCCCCACAGTGCGGGCACGGCACGTAGTAGCGCTGCTGGTTGCCTTCCTTGTACAGGTCGGCAATCCGGCTGGCGCCATCGACCGTCGGCGAGCTGGAGTAGTAAATCTTGGCGTTGCGGCCAAAGGTCGAGGTACGTGCCTCGGCCAACACCACCGGATCGCCCTCGTTGTTGACGTTACGGTCCCAACGGTCGATCTCGTCACCGTACAGGTAGCGGGCGGACACTTCGGCCAGGTTGGCCGCAGCGCCTGCCGTGGTGATCATCAGCGTGCCACCGGTGAACTCCTTGGTGTCGATCGTGTTACGGCTGTCACGGCTGCGCGGTGCGGAGACACAGCCACGCAGCGCCGGTACCGCGTCGATGTTCTTGCCGATCCGGCTGGATAGCCGTTTGGCAAGGTTCAGCGACGGCTCCAGCGCCAGGATATTGCTGGGCGCCATGTGAATCAGCGCACCCATCCAGTTCAGGAACACCTGCGTCTTCAGCATCTGCGAGGCGCCCATCACCACCACGCGGCGACAGGGATGCTCCGGCGACAGAGCCCGCATCACGCCGCGCGCATAGGGCGTGCGGTCGGTCTGGTACTTGCCTGGCTCTGCGGCGCCGGCATCGGCAGGAATGCGCTGATGCTCATCAGCCCACTGATCAACCCACAATGCTGGGTCAGGCATCAGGCCGGCAATGAAGCCTTTCGCATATGCGACCGAACCACTTGCATAGTTCATTCGTTCATCGCCTTGTTCAGATCGTCCTCGCCCAGCTTGGTGACGTCTTCCAGCGTCTTGCGCAAGCGATCGGTCAGTTCGCGTTCCAGCTTCCAGGGGTCGGTGATCGCAGCCAGGTCTGACGATATCTGCTTGGGCAAGCCCATGATGGAATCACGCAGCAACCGGGCGTAACGGTGCGAGGCTTCTTCCACGGCCTGACGCTCTACCGTATTGCCGCAAACCTTGTCGTATTCAGCCTGCGCCAGCAGTGAGAGGTATTTCTCGCGGCTGGCCTTGTGCGTGTAGTAATCGGAGCTGCCATTGCCGCCCTGCGGCTCAGCTGTGTCAGGCGCATCCGCCGCGACCTGGCTGCGGACGTCCCGCTGCGTGCGGGTATCGACATGCCGCTGACGAACACCTTCTTTCGACGGGTCAGCGGTCTTGCCGAGCTTGGCCAGCGTGGCGTCAACATCCACCAGCTTGCCATCCGGCGACATGATCAGCCGACCTTGTGATCCCAGCTTGGTCACATAGCTGGGCGACCAGCCTTGCGAATCCGCAAAGGCCTTTCTGCTCAAATATGTGGGCATGGTTTCACCGTCATTTCACTAGATTTCACCGCGGGTGAATTTCACTAACTTCCCAGCGCAGCCGCTAAAAAAGAATCGCGAGTCACCAGCCTCGTACTAGGTCAGAAATCGCTAGGGTCCCCGTCCCTGCTGGCTTTCAGCCATGTCGGCGGCCCCGAAAAAAGAGAAACCCCGCCGACGCTACCGCCGAACGGGGTTTCAAACCAAGGAGACACAACACAAGAACGAGCCCACCAGAACGCAAAAAACCCAGCCGGTTAGGGCTGGGTTTCACCGTTGACGCACCAAGTGCAATCTACACGATGGAGAGTACCTTTGTTTCAGAACAACGTCAATTACTTACGCGGCCAGACGTTTTTGTTTTGCCACAGCTGATCTAGCGGCAAACCACTTCACCTGCAGCAGCGGCACCTTGTCTGGCCCAGAGTCCAGCGCCTGCTGGATTGCCAGGTGGATGGTAGACAACCGCCGCTGGAAGGTTACGCGGGACATACCCAACGCTACCGCCTTCTGCTCCATCAACCCGCCACGCTCATACCGCTCTTGCACCACCCGGATAAGCTCATCCGGCAAACACACAATCGCCGCATCCAGATCCAGCATCACATCGTCCGGGCTGTCGCGCTGCGAGATCGCCCGGTCGATCTCCCGATGCTCGGTCAGTAGCAGGCTGGACACCCCGCAACCGCCGCCGTGCCAGCCATTGGCCGATTTCCAGCGCGCCCACTTCTCCATCAGCTTATCTACCCACGGAATCATCTTCGCCGACTGGCTGCTGACAACGTCCGACCCCAACTTCTTCTCAAAACCCAGTTCCATCGCAAACCCCTAATGAAACTGTCCAGACCCCTCCCACCAGTCATTGCCGGTGGTTTTTTGGTAAAACAACTAAATGTGAAGAAAGTAAGAAACCTGTTAAGACCTTGTGAAACTTAAAACCCTTATCTGGTAAGGCTTTGTGAAGGAAGTTAAATAAAAAACCCATTTAGCTCGCGCATCCGGCGATTAATCCAGCCTGCCGATGCTTTACACCTGAAAGGGTGCGGGAAAGACTGCAAATCGAAAAAATCACACACATGCACGCGCGGCAGCAAAACACGTAACATCCTTCACAAACCCCCGCCGTTGCTACATTCCCTGCTTCACGCCGCCTTAACATCACCGTTCCCATCCTTCACAGACCGCCGCACAGGGGCAGGCTTGTACACATCCCAGCCCTCGACATCCCAATCCGCCTCGCGGGCCGCCAGCATGAACTCCTGCACCTGCCTGCCCAGCCAATCCTGCTCCACCTCGCCATGCGGACACCGCACTGGCATGAACAACGTCGATTGCGCCTGCACCGTACCGTACCGGTAATGCTTCACCACCCGGAAGCCAATGCGGCTCTCCACCAGCTGGCCAAACTTCCGGTACGGCAATATCGTTTTCTCGCGGCCACGCAGCGACCAATCGTGGTACAGCCCATACAGCTGATACGCCAGGCACGCGCCATACGGCACACCCAGAAAGCCCTTCTCCCAATCCACCAGAAAGCCTTCCCACGCCGCCAGCCCCAGCGCGATCAGGCGATCACGCTCCGGCGTCTGCACCGGCTTGGTGTGCGGCGTGAACGGCAAGCGCCGGTCACCAGACTCCATCACCAGCGGCACCGACATCAGGAAGCCGTAAAACGCCAGCACCCCACCGTCCGCCAGCTCACCCTCCACCGCCGCCTGCAGGGCCTCATCCAGCTTGTTCGACGGCCAGATCACCGTCATCCGGCGGTCACTCGCCTCAACGTGAAACGGCATCGCCGCGTTCGACAGAAACACCGGGTTTAGATGGTTCGACTCCTCCCAGGCATCCACGAATTTCCGCTCGATCACCTGCGTCTTGCCCGTAATCAGATGCTTCAACTTGCCCGTCTGGCTGTAACGCTCCGTGCTACCCGTCACCTCCTCGAACAAGCCGAACAGCTTCTGCGAACGCCAGCCAGAGAAATTACCGTCAAGCTGATCCTGCCCGATCGTCGCCCCGTACTCGCCATACAGCGGCTTGATCACCTCTTCAAAGAACAAGCTCTTGCCCGAACCATGCACATCCGAGTGCATCAGCACTGACGTCGCCATCTTCGCCCCCACATGCTGCAGCGGGAACGCCAGCCAGTTGATCAACCACTGCCACACATCCGGCCGGTAATCACACAGGTGCATCGTCAGATTGATAATGTTCTCGCAGGCCGGAAACAACGGCACCAGGTCAGAAATAGAATCAACGCGCGGCACCTCGCCGCCCGGGTACACCGGCGTCAGCGGCAGCCCGCAGAACTGATTGATATGCGTGGCCGGGTCGGCACGCTGCGTCGGGTCAAACACCAGATTGCGCGCATCGATCACCCGCCGCGCCGGCGAGTTCAGCCACAGCTTGTAGCTATCCCCCATCGACAGCTTTACCGCCCCATAGCTGATGATCTTGCGCAGCTTCGCATCCCAGATGTTTTCAGAGCCGTCCAGGTACACATACCGGCACAGCGCGTCAGAAAAATCCTCATCATTCAGTCGCGACGCATCATCCGCATCCCGCTTCAGGCGCGACACGTCCTGCTGCATCATCACCCGGCTGTCCGGATGTTCCAGCCACGCCTCGGCCAGCTTGCGGTTGTTCTTCAGCACCGCCACAAACGCCGTCCACGGCATGTCATCGTTGACCTGCGTGTCAAACACCCGCTTCTTGCCGTGCACCAGCGCAAAGCGCTTCAACAACGGCAACACTGCCGCCGCCATATCATCCCCGGAAGGTGCGGAAACCGCCGCCGGCGACTGCCCGCCCTCGGCAGGAGCATCAGCCGTCACCACGGCCGCAGGCGCCTCAGCAGCGGTGGCCGGCTCGGATACCGCCACACCGAACGGCTTCGCGTGCTCGCCAATAAAGGCCAGCACCTGCTCAGCATCCCAGCCGTCCTTCTGCACCGCGTCAGCAATATCCCAGCCGTCGGCCAACGTACCAGGTGCCGGCAGTTCAATCACCGACACCTCGCAACCCAATGCGGCCAACGTTGGCGCAATCCACAGCGCCGCCTTCATCCCCGGTTGATCGTCCGCATCCAGCAGCGGCTTGCTGGTCGGATCAACACCGGCCTCCTTTTCCGTCTTGCTCACCGGCTTGCGCTGGCTATCCGCATCCGGCCAGATCACCACCTTGCGCCCGGCCAGCGGCGACCAATCCACCTTCTTCACCGCCTTGCCGCCACCTGGCCACGACAACACCGCAAAGTCACCCAGCAGCGCCGCGGCCACGTCCTTGCACTTCTCACCCTCCGGCAGCAGCACCACCGCATCCGGCTTGGCAGACAGCGCATCCAGCCCATACAGCGGCCTCGGCTCCGGAAAGCCCATCCAGCGCCATTCCTGCGCACCAGTCTCCGAATGCCGGCAGAACGTGTGCGGGATATCATCCTTACCGCCATCCGACGTCACAAAGCGCATCACCGCGCCCAGCAGCGCACCAGCGCCATCGCGGTACACCGCCACCCGCTGCGGCATCCCGCGCACCGTATGCGCCTTGTGCATCGCCGGCGCATCCGCCGGCACCGGCAACACCGGCACCCACGGCGACTTACTGGCTGCCGGCTTGGTATCAACAACCGGCTGGTCCGAATACAGCTCGTAATCCGGCATCATCAGCAGTTCGCCCAGCTCCTTCGCCGCCTCGACCTGCGTCGGCATAAAGAACACATAGCGATACAACGACACCAGGTCGCCGCCGGAATCCCCCAGCGCAAAATCACTCCATGCACCGGTATTCAGATTCACCTTGAACGAACCGGCATGCCTGTCGGCCCGGGTCGGGTTCGGGGCACTCCACTCGCACCCCTCGCGCTTGCCATCGCGCAGCCAGTTCGGCACCAGGTTTTCAATCTGGCCCAATGCCACACTGGCTACCCGCGCGATATTCACCCGCCGGGAAACTCTGTCCGCACTCATCACGCACCCCTAATATTTTTTCTTGAACTTGCCGGCCATGGCAGCACTGGCCAAAGCCTTGATACGCTGTCGCTTCATCGCCCGGACCACCCCGGGACTCAGCCGCACCTTGTCCGGTGGCCGCATCGCCTTGCGCCGCTGCCGCTCCAGACTCACGTGCACCGCCCAGAAAGTCGGGTCGGCATACAAACCTTGCTCAGACATCGCGCGACCTCCTCACTACTGTCGCCTTCCCTGCATCACCGGGCTGCGCGTTCAGCTCACCCAGAATCCGCTTGATCCCGGCCAAAATCGCCTTGCCCTCTGCCCGCTTGTCTCGGGCAATCGACACATGCTTGGACCGCTGGCGTAACTTTGCCCAGTCATAGCGGCCAGACAGCTGCACCGGCATCAGCGCACCATAGACTCCAGCCGTGCCACAAATGTCGACACTGCCTGGTTGTTCTCGTACGCCGCCTGCCTGATCCGCTCCAGCTCCGCCGATGTAACCTGCAGATCCGCCAGCGCCTCGGTCACCTCCTGCCCCAGCTCGCCGTGGCTACCCCATACTTGCGCCATCAACTCCAGCAGCGCCGTATCCGATGCCCCGTCGCCAGGCCGCACCATCGGTGCACACACAAAGCCGTGCCGGCGCGCCAGCACATGCAGCAGGCGGAAGTCGCCGGTAAACCCCATCAGCCGGTCTGCCTCGACCAGCCCCAGCATGTGGCTGTCCTTCTTCGGGTCTACCTTGTTGTTCAGGATCGACGGCGACATGGTTGCGCCGCTCCGCGTCACAAAGCGCGGTGCCAACGCATTCGCACCACCGGGATAGTCATGCACCGTCGCATGGGCGGCATCCATCAAACTGGCCGAATCGTTCATAAGCACCTCAAAGCAGACGTTTTATCCGGCGAAAGCGCCGAATACAGTAAGAAAAAGGCTGCCGGCGAACCGGCAGCAAAAGTCACCGTGGGACAGAAATCACGGAGACGGGGAAACAGAGGACTGCACCGGCCACACATCCGCACGCAGTGAAGAACGAGTCACCTGACCATCCGTGGCCTGCTCTATTGCAATGGCAAGATTTACTGATGCACGGCGATAACCAGTGGCCACATGAGAGAGATACGCTGGGCTACGGCCAACCTTCTCAGCTAGGGAAGCTCGAGCACCACGCGCAGTCTTGAAGTAATCGGAGAGGTTCATGTACACACAATATCAAATTGATATTGTTGATGCAAGGAAACATATCAATTCGAACGTTTATCAAATTGATACTGCGGCGTTAAATGCCCGCATGAAAAGCATCGACGAAATCAGGCGCGAAAACATGCGCAAGCTGGTAACAGAAAACTGCAAGGGGATTCTTAAAGAGTTCGCCGCCGCAGCCGGTATCCAGCCAGGACAAGCCTCGCACCTCAATACTGGCTTCAGAAATATCGGCGACAACATTGCGCGGCGAATTGAAAATGCCTTCGATTTAGAAAAGGGCTGGATGGACCGCGAGCACAGCGCGTCACACCCCACCGTTGCCACCAACAGCACACCGGCGGCAACCGAAGCAAATGACACCACCGAAATACCTGAAGAACTGGCCCCACTGCTCATAGCGGCCAGACAAGCCTATCTGCGCGGCAGTCTTCAGCCCAAAACCATCGACAACCTGGTGCAACTGATCAACTCGCTCGCCATTGAGCCACCTTCTACCGAGCAGACGCTGAAAGGTACTCGTACCGCCAAGGCCAGCATCGGCGCCCTGCGCCGCCGGAACAAACCCAGCTGACTATTCCACTGGCACACGCCAGTTGCATCAAATCACACGCCGTGACCCGACGATGACCTCATATGATCTCGCCGGTCATTCCCGCGCCTTGCGGGCATGGAGACAATCCCGGACATGGACGTGCACCAGATACGCCGCGACAACCTGCAACAGCTCGTCAGCCAACACGGCGGCGTGGTGGCGCTCGCCCAGCGCATCGACCGCGACGCGTCGCAGATCAGCCGCTATCTGGCAGCAGGCGGCAAATCCAGCCGCCACCTCGGCCATAAGATGGCTGCTCATATCGAAAACACCCTTGCCCTGCCCACTGGCTGGCTCTCCACCCCGCACAGCCTCGCCTTGCCGCAACACCCCCTCATTGATGCCGCATGCAAGTACCTCAACACCTCGCCAGACCCAAAGGTGGCCGATATACTCGCCAACCTGTTTCAAGCACTTACCCCACCCCGATAAACGTGATCAGTCTGCTGGATACCGGCCACCTCATCGCCCCGCTTCCCCAGCAGCACCGCACGGCCAACCACCATCGGGCATGTTTAATGCTTGACGAGTATGGCAGAGAAGTAAAAGCACACATCAAAGCTTTCCCCGGCGATAGCAAGGCACTGGCCAACGAGCTGGCCGGCTGGATACTGCATCGCGCCGCCGGCATAGAAGCAGCAGAGAGAATATGGGTCATCATCCTCAGCAACGCAGAGCTGAACGCACTCTTCCCTGCCGTAGACTGGGGCAGCGCCGACGAGTGGCCCTGCCTGGCCGTGCAGCATATTGCCGGGCAGCCAGTCAGTGCCAAGGCTGCAGAACTCTGGACAGACGAACTGGCTGCCTGGCACTCCACCGCGCCCTGCATCGCCATGGCAGAATGGTTGTGGGAAATAGACGGCAATGCCGGCAACCTCATCAATACTGGCCGCGGCGAATTTGCCGCCATCGACTTTGCAGACAGCTTTGGCGGGCCAGACTGGACACCCGGGCGGCTACGTAAGAACACCCACTCACCGTTCTACAACAAGCGGCTGCACATCGCCTGGGGCGGCATGGCCACCCCTGCACAGCGCCAGGCAGCCCGCGAAAGCGCCGATCAACACGCTAACATCCTGCACCGCCACTGGCAGGACATCTCCCACTGGTGGAGCTGCCTGCTAAAACCAAAGCAGGTACAGGCCGCTCACAATTTCCTGCAGGCGCGGGCCGTACCAAACTGGATCGATTCCCGACTATGAAGCCCAGCAAAACCATCAGCCAATTGCGTGCGGCCAACCCTGGCAGCCAGCCCCGTCACCACGCTTACAGTGGCAGCGGCCAATGGCTGTACTGGCACACCCCTGGTGGAGAAGTGCTCCCTATCGGGGTAGCCATCACCCTGAATGGCACCACCTATCGCCACATGGCCGAACAGCAAGACATACAGGGGACCGTCGCCGAACTATGGGGCGACACCACCGCATGGCAGCTGGGCAAACTACTTGAGGCTGCAGGCGCTGCGCTCTATGACAAAGACAACATGCCGGAAGGAATCAGCACCGAGCCAATTCCGTTCTGCCACGGCGATAACCCGGCGCAGATACTGGATCGCCTCTGGCGCCACGGCGTAGCGGATAGCCTGCTGTTTAAAAAAAAACCGCCCAGCCAACTAGCTGAGCGGTCTATCGACGGGAGCAACCCCGAGGTGGTACCGGGCGAACCGGCTTCGAACACCCCCGACGCTGCGGCGCCAGTGGCTGCGCCGGCAAAACGCGGCGCATCAGATCAGTAACAGGAATAACCATGCTGCAATCATGCCCCGATACGACATTTGTATCAATTCGTAAAAATACCTAATACAAAAGCAAAAACCCGCCGAAGCGGGCTTTACATAAACGGCACTAAGATCTAGCCAGCATGTCTTCAAAATCTTGAAGACGCTTCTCTTGCTCAACTACCTTGCTTTTCTCAAACCCCACGTCGATGACATAGTCGGCATCACAACGAATGTCCTTCATCGACCGCAATTTCCTTGCCAGCATTGAATTGCGTCCATGAAGCCGCTTGTATAGCTGATCATGCGTTCCCTTCGCATCACCAACCACGCGCAAAGAATGTAAATCGGCAAAATTCAAGGCTTTATGATATGCGGCATAGTACAGGCGACTAGCAACAGAGCGATAAATCGCCTCATCGTCAGGCTTTACCTCGCCCTCAGGGCTAAGCAACCACCGTCCTACCTTCTTAAAGCAGTCTGCTGATGACATAGTTTATTCGGCGTCTAAAACTCTGAAAGAAACATGAACTCGGCCGTCAGCGAACTTGCCTTCACTATCGACTGTGGACCAGAACTCATCCTCTAACTTGATGACCTCATCAAATTCAAATGGCATCGGAAAGACGACATACAGACAATCATCATCCGCGTCAAACCGATAATAGGGCCGGTAAGCAATAAGATAGCCCAGCCTTCTGATCGTCTTAGCCACCAGCACAGACACATCCCTAACGATAGCGGGCGCATCAGGCATTGCATGAACAATTGAAGCCACCTCGTTCTCCATGTGCCCGATCAAACCGTCATCAGCGGATACGCCAGTTCTATTGATCAGATCACGCAACTGCACAAATCTTGGCAGATTAAGGGAGTAATACAAACAGTCAGCTAGATCACGCAAATCACAAAGTGGCTCTACAAACATTCTGTCTGTGATCAATCGTTCTGCATCTTCAACGTAGCCAGAACTGTAGAGAAGTGGGAAATACGTCAAAATCTCAGGAACCCTACTTGAGTCCAGCCTCAATAGGTTCTCGAAAGACGATTTGAACGCATCGTACTCACCTACTAGCAGCTCAAAGATCGACTTGAGCTTCCAGAAGTCATAGACATCGGCATGCTTGGCCTTCTCTATCTCTCGGGAGATGAGCCGGACGTCCCAGTCCTTTCGAGACTGAACGCGGCACTTTCGCAACAGATTGGCAATCTGTGCACCGGTCTCGTCACTCTTCTTTTTGGGAACCGCGCGCATAAATTTTCCAGGATTAATCAAGCGATTATCCGCGACATTCAGTCGCGCAACAACTCAAAATTTCTGATGGTGAACGCATAACAGCTTCGATAGACAAGCCCTTCACACTATAGGGCACCCTTCATCCACCTACCACCACGGCCATGGCAAGGCCGCTAGCCCCACCGAAACAAACCACGCAGGCACGGCCATCACCATCATCAGCCACACGCCGTAGAAGCAGGCTACCGCACCAACGATGCGTCGCCCCCCTTCACAGCGCCATGCAGCGGCTGCGCCAGCAAGCACCAACAAGACCACCAGCGCCAACCAGCCGGCCGATCCCAGCCTGTATGCCAATGCCAGGTGCCAGCCCGGCATCCACATCGGGAAGTCACTCACCATCGCATTCACTCCAATTTGGGCCCCTGTCCTTTCGCAGACCACTCACCCAATTTTCATAGTCAATTTGCATTAGATGCTACCCCCGTCAGTTGCTATCACACAACGCACAACTGCAAATGCGTGCAAATTGATATTGCAATATCAAAACACACGTGCCAGTATTCGGCCATCGAATATCAATTTGATATTCATCGCTCCTTAACAACTCATGAAAGCGCCCCTGTCTGCACTAGCAGGCAAGCGCACTCACCGCCCCACCGGCAAAGCCGGAAACGGACACCTGTCAGCACGGAAGCACCGGCTGGCTCACGTTGGTTTGGGGGAGCCGCCACGCTCATGGCGAAAGCAACACGGCCATCCAGTCAACATGACTGCCAACCGTGAACGAGCTAAGGGGCAACCGACTGAAGATCGGAAGAATGCAGTACAGCAGCACAGTCAAAAACGGCAAGTCACTGTCACACCACAGGCCATTACCGAAAGGCAAGTCATGGGTCACACCCTACAAAATGAAAACGCCAGCGGCTCAACGCCGCCGGCTAACCCGGAAACCTACAACGAACTAAAGCTCAGGCAAAAACTGCTGTCCATCCACGTCCAACTGCAAGACTGCGCCAGCAAGACTGCACCAGGTCCGGTTAAAGACGCGATCCTTCTGGCAGCGTCCAACCTTCCATTTCCTCCGACAACACAAAGCGCAGCTCTTCAGCAGGCATAGCCCGCACACGGGATGGCAGCCAGGCGAATTTGTGCACCAGATAGAAATGCACTGCATCCAGACCACTCACGCTTTTATAGCCCTCCCGTTGCGCCAGAAAGTCGCCAAACACGTCCAGGCAATACGCCAGATCAGCCTCTGAACGGTGCAGCTGGTGCCTCACTAAATAGTGTTGATCATCCATTTCAATGCTCCTTTACCGGTTAATGACACCAGAAAATTCTAGCACCACAGCATACCCAGAATCATCTCAACCACATCCCACAGCCTGTCAGCCACAACTGGCGGGAAAGACATTGCAACACCAATCAACTCGCAGCGCCTTCACACGAAGACGCTGCAGGATGACAACCACGGAGAACAGCCATGCATCGCCGTCGCATCACCCTGCTGATCATCACCGCCCTGCTGCTACCCAGCATCAGCCACGCAGACTGGGGCAAGCGATCCAGCCGCATCAAAGCCCCCACCACAGACCAGCCGGAAGCCGCTGTACGCACCACCCGGCTGGTACAGGCCTCACGGCGCCCGGCGCCGGGTTGCCTGGAAGTGATCACCCCAACCCAAAGCGACAAGCCCACCTGGGCATGTCCGTAACCACTTCCCAGCCGTTTGCCAACAGACGGCTGGCGAGTGGTCACCCAAACCCCAAGGAGAAACATCATGGCAATGGAAATCGTAGACATCACCGACGACGCCGTCACCGAGCTGCGCAACGCCGGTTGGATCATCAAGGCCCCGTACTTCCGCAACGGCGAGCCGGTATTCCTGGTTATCAAAATCCCGGCCTGATTTGCCGCCCGCGCGGCTCATGAGCAAAGCATGAGCAAGCCATTAGCACTAAATGAGCATGAAATGAGCACGCCATGAGCACAGAAGAAGCATGGCAAAGGTTGGCCGCAGAGCAACTGAAAGCCATCCAGCCCGCCGACACCGGCACCAGCAAGGCAGCCCGTACCGTACTCGGCATTGACCCGATCCATCACCGCCATCACCTTGGCCCGTCGAGGATCAGGCAAAGGCGCAAACAAGTCGCGCTGCTCCAGCCCCTGCGGCCCAATTTCGGTGAGGACGACCCCTGCCTTCTTGTAGCTGATCCCTTCACGGTAAATGGCGTGTAGCCCGGCCAGGGCTGCGTGGGCAATGACGGTACTGTCTGCCGAGGGGTGAATCAGCGGCACTACGATCCAGCCGGTGTACTGTGCATCCCGCTCTCGAAACGGATTAGTACGGACGCTCGCGCCCACCATGCGGGCCTCACTTTGTTGCTGCCGTAGTTTCTCTGCAGCGCGGCAAGCGTGGTGGCTGATGGCACTAGCCAGTGTATCGACGTCCCCCACCAACTCCGCAAAGCTGCGGCTGGCAATAATCTGCTGCCTGTTTGGCGCCACGTCCTCCAACGCCAGGCAGCTGATACCGTTGAGCTCTGCGACGGTACGCTCCACCACGACGTTGAAGCGCCGCTTGATGTCACGGGGATCGGCTCGCTGTAGATCGAGGGCGGTATGAATCCCCATTGTCCCCAGCTTTTCTGCGATGCGTCTCCCTACCCCCCAAACATCACCAACCTCAATACGCGCCATGAGCTTGTCCCGCCACTCTGGGGTCAGCCAGTCCCAACTGAACACCCCTGCAGCCTTGGGAAATTTCTTGCCGACATGGTTGGCAAGCTTGGCGAGGGTTTTGGTGGGGCCAATGCCAACACAGGTCGGAATACCCACCCGTTGCAGCACATCGGCCCGCAGTCGCGTCGCATAGTCTTTAAGGTCCGCAATGCCATCGAGCGTAATGAAGGACTCATCGACGCTATAGACCTCTTGCTCAATACCCCAGCTACCAATCACCTGCATCATGCGCCGGGACATGTCGCCATACAGAGCATAGTTACTGGAGAACACCGTGACACCGTGGCGTTCGCACATCTCCCGAATCTCGAAGAACGGCACGAAGCCCTTGATGCCCAGGGCTTTGGCTTCCGCCGACCGAGCAACGACACAACCATCGTTGTTGCTGAGGACGACAATCGAGCGGCCGATCAGATCGGGCCGGAAGGCACGTTCGCAGCTGGCGTAGAAGCTGTTGCCATCCACCAGGGCAAACAGCGGCATTAGCGACTCGCTTGCTTGAACTGCTTCACACAGCCGGTCACCACACCCCAGACTTGCAGCTCCTGACCATCATGCAACTCGATGGCGTTATAGGCTTTGTTCTCGGGAATAAGGGCAATACGAGTGCCGCGCTTGTGTAGCCGTTTCACGGTAAAGTCTCCGTCCACGATCGCCAACACGATGTCGCCATGTGCCGGCGTAAGACCACGATCCACCACCAGGATGTCGCCGCTGCCAATGCCGGCACCGACCATGGAATCCCCTGTCACCCGTACCATGAAGGTCGCCGGCGGGTCGGCAATCAGTAAGGCATTCAGGTCCAGCACGGACTCAAGATAGTCATCGGCTGGCGATGGAAACCCTGCCGGGACGAGCGAGGTAAACACGGGAATGGCCAGTCTGGGCGGACTGGCATCGGGACAGAAAAAGGCGGTAATCATGGTGGGCTCCTGCAGTTACATTTGATTATGTACGAATTCAAATGTAACACCAAGCTCCTAGTGACAACTTATACTGGCCGCATGTGCATCAACTACACGCCACCCACGCGACAACAACTCGAAGACCACTTCAAGGTGTCAGCACCGGAATTCGAGTGGAAAGCGGAGACGTGGCAGGACTATCTGGCCCCCGCCATCATCGATACTGGCGACGGCCCGTTTGCCTTCATGGCGAGCTATGGCTTTGTGCCGAAGGGGCACCTGCCAGCAGGCAAACGTCTCACCACGATGAACGCCAGGGCAGAAACTATCGGCCGACTACCAACCTACAAGAGCGCATGGCAGCAATCACAGCTGTGCCTGATCCCGATGCAGGCGTTCTACGAGCCCTGCTACGAGACAGGAAAGGCCGTGCGGACACGTATCGAGATGGCCTCAGGAGAACCGTTTGCCGTTGCAGGGATGTGGCGCGGCTGGCAGGAACAGGATGGCACGACTAGTTACAGCTTCACCCAGATCACCATCAATGCTGATCACCACCCGCTGATGCAGCGGATGCACAAGCCCGATGACGAGAAGCGCAGCCTGGTCATCATCCCCCCAGACCAGTACGACGCCTGGATGAAGTGCAAGAACCCGGAACAAGCTAGGAGTTGGCTGACGAACTATCCAGCCGAATTGATGGCCGCATCCCCTGCCCCGCTACCGCCAAGAAGTCGCGCTTAACAGCGGCATTTCGGCCAAAGCGGTCGGTAAACGCTTCAAAGAAATATGGCCGGTTCTGTTTACAGACTGGCCATTGCCATTTTTCCTAGGTCAGGGTTGCCTGGAAGAGTTGGACCGATTCACTGCTCTTCATCATGGCGTGAGTGCTTGGCAAATCGGGGGCGTCCATATATGCACAAATTAGTTAAAGGCCGAGCGACTGCAATCTCCAGACGGACTTATCCCTAGCGTACCGTTGCGGCATACCCAGCGCTGTAAAGCGATTCAGGATCGCTGCGCAGATTTGAAGCTCAGCGACCTGCCTGTTAAAGCCCGCGACTTTACGTGGTCCGCCAGCAACTTGAAGCAGAGCATCTTCGTTTCGACCAGGCTGCGCCGATGATATTGTGCTACACCATCAACGAAGTGCGCGGCGTCAACCGTGTGGTCTACGATGTGAGTGGCAAGCCGCCAGCAATCATCGAGAGGGAAATAAGCAGTCTCAATCAAGCAAGATAATTATGACCCTGTCTTCGTGCGGGGCTTTTTCTTGCCGTTTTCGCTCAGCTTTCTACGTAGTCTGCCAACTTACCTTTCGGACCCTACCACTCATGTCATAGACTGTGAAGGCCACAGCATGATCGAGTACTGAAAAGGGTGGCCTGAAGCTGCCCTAGCATTTTCCGATCCAGTTCGCACAAGGAGGTTCACCATGTCCGAGCACGCTTTTTCTGCCGAAAAGGAACAACTGTTGCAGGATGTCCGCCAAGTTCTGTCTAGCACTGAGGATCTGCTCAGTGCAGCCGGCGAGGAAGGTGGAGAGAATGCCCAGCAGCTGCGCCGGCGCATCGCAGACAAACTGAAGGAAGCCAAGGCACGACTGACCGAGGCCGAGCAGGTCGTAGTAGGCAAGGCCAAAGTAGCCTGCAAGGCAACCGATCAATACGTGCACGACAACCCGTGGAAATCGATCGGCATTGCTGCCGTACTCTGTTTTCTGATGGGCCTGCTGGTCTCCCGGCGCTAACCCGGTCCGCAGCCGATGCCAGAACCCACCTCCCCGCCACCCCGCCCCGGCACGCTACGCTCGCTGGTGGGCGGGTTTGTGGCTTTGACACTGACGCGAGCTGAACTGTTCGGGCTGGAGGCTCTAGAGCAGAAAGAACAGTTGCTGCGCAACACTCTAATCGGGATGACCGCGCTAGTCTGTCTGCTCATCGGCCTCATGGCAGCGCTGCTGTTCGTGGTGCTGCTCACCCCTCCGGCCTGGCGGGTCACCTTGCTCGGCCTGCTCACAGCACTGTTTGCTGCTCTCGGGCTCGGTGCCTTGCGACAATTGCAGCGCCGCCTGCGCCGGCAGTCGGCACCGTTTGCCACGTCCTTGGCCGAGGTGCGCAAGGACTGGGAAACCCTGAGTGGACGCGATAAGCCGTGACCCCACAAGAGCGCGCCCTCAAGAAAGAACTGCTGCTGATGAAAGGCGAGGTCTTGCGTCTGAAACTACGCATGGAGCTGAAAACCCTGCAGCAACCGCTGAGCCTAGCCGGCGAAGGCTGGCGCGCCTGGGGCAACCTCCGACGACTCGGCATCGCGTTCGACGCGCTCGGGAGCGTTATCCCCAACAAGCGCCTGCGCCGACTGTTGCTGGGCGGGGCGCTGGCGTTTCTGCTATGGCATGCAGCTCATGACCCCGTCCCTGGGCCGCAAAGTGGAAGCCGGCGAGAAGCGTGAATTCGGCTACGCCAAAATCCAGGCGCGTCACCACTCCAAAATCCTGGAAGGGCTGCAGGACCGTATCGGCGATGCCGGCAACGGCTGATGTGTGAATGAACTACGGCGGTCAGGCCCCCCGATCAACTCTGTTCGCTGGTCTTGCGCTGTTGCCATTTTCGTCATTGGAGTCGCGGCCTCCGAACCCATCAAAAGTCTTAGGGAAATTTGCATCCGCTTAGCCGAAACACTTCACTTCCAGGTTGTACTGACATCCCCGCCCATCACCACCCTCGGAACTGCCTCGCAACGGGTCTTTCTACGGTCTTGCGTTCGTTCAATACTCCGCAGATTTGCGCTATGGTCACCAATGCCTCGGCTCCTAGGCGGCAATCCCGATGTTGGCTTAGCTTTCCTGCTTTCCACGCTTATGTTCTGGTTTGCGTGGCAGCTACGAGATTGGCAAAAGGGAGTTGCAGATTCTCAATCTACATGACCGCCCGTAGCATGACGCCCAACCAGTCCGTCAACGGAACGCCAAAATGTGCTGCATTATGGGCCCCTCCACTGCGCGCGGGTGCCCGTTACGTCCAATGCTGAGCGGCAGCCTCCAAGAAATCGACCGGCAGCAACGTGGCGAAGGCTGACCTCCGGCCATTAGGCTAGGCAAATGGCCGGTAGTGACCCTGAATGGGCGCTCAGGGCAGATGGGGGGCGACTGCTTCGGCCGAAAATCAGTAACCTCCTCCCGCTACCCTAACCACTCCGCAACATCGCCATGACGATAACATATTCTGTGTTGGTGAGTTCTGAAAACAAAAAGTCGAGCCGCCCCGCTCCGCCGTCTCCCTGCAACGCGTTACATAGCGGCATCTTCTCAGCCCTCCGCTGCACTCGGACTCCCTGAGTGCTGTATCCATGGAGAGTATGCGGGCAGATGTACCTACTGAGGCAGTCCAGCTGTGAAACTGCCCGCGTTAGAGTTGGGAGCGGACGTCTAGTCTCCCTGGGGCAGTTACCCGCCTTGACCGGTCCGCGGCGTCCTCCTCGCTGTACTGCGGGCGTAGCCACTGATCCGCTCCTCCAAGTTGCCTACCGCTGTTTTGGGTCGACTACTGCCGGCCAGTTGGCAGTCGCCAGAAATGTGGTCTCTATTGTGGTGCCGCCAGTGGTTTGATTATGTGCGTCAGCAGACAGACGACAACAGCGCGGCGTCACAAGCTGCAAACAGCCAAGCCAGCCTGAACTCAGGCGCTAACCCCGATCAGGGCAGTGCGCGAGGGGACATACGGCAAACAGCGATAAGGCCTGCTACGGCAATCAGACTCGATGCAACGCATTCTGCGCCGCGCCGATAAGGGCCATTCCGTCTTGCGCAAGCAGGACTCGTCACACGAGGAGATTCATCATGAAAAAAATCATTCTGTTACTGACTACCCTGTTGCTCGGTGCGACGGCGTACGCCGACGATATTGCGCTGGGCGAGCCAGGCTACGGTGGCACCGGCTGTCCGGCCGGCACGGTAGATGTCACCCTGAGTCCGGACGCAAAATCCTTGAGTTTGTTGTTCGACCAATACCAGGTTAGCGTCGGCGGAACGACCGGCAAAAGCTTTGACCGCAAGAGCTGCAACATCGCCATTCCGGTACACGTGCCACAAGGGTTGAGCGTATCGATCCTGAAGATCGACTTTCGCGGTTTTAATCACCTACCGCAGCTGGCCAGCTCGCAGTTCAACGTCGAGTACTTCTTTGCCGGCACCCGAGGCCCAGCATTCCAGCGCCGGTTTCGCGGCCCCATTGATGAGGATTATTTGATCAGCAACGCGCTTACCGCCGAGTCGATCATCTGGTCAGGCTGTGGTGCAGACGTCAACCTGCGCACCAACTCGAGCATGCGGGTGAACACGGTGTCCAATCGGGAAGCCATGGCGTCGATCGACTCCGAAGACGTCAATGCATCAATCATTTATCACCTGCAATGGCGCAGTTGCCATTGAGCATCTGGTGGCGGCGCGTGGCGTCAGGCGTCGCCCGGTTGATGAAAGGAAAATGCCATGACATGGATGCTGCGAAGCCTCTGCGCGTGCGCATGCGCATGGCTGCTCTGCCTGCCGGCAGCAGCCCAGGAAAGCAACGGTTGTCCAGAGGGGAGCTATAGCGTCGTTACCTCTCCCGATGGCACCACCTTGAGTATTTTATTTAGCCAGTTCAACATCGCCAGCCGCATGAATGCCTTGAGCGGCGCGCAACGAAAAGTCTGCCACATCGCGTCCCCGCTCAATTTGCCGGCCGCGCATTCCATCGGTGTCTACAAGGTCGACTACCGCGGCTTTGCCAAACTGGCGGCGAAGCAGGAAGCCGGCTTGGCCGTGCAATATTTTCTGGGGCCACACGACAACGAACACGGCCGCGTGTTCAAACGCAAAATCAAAGGCCCGCATGAAAACGATTACCTGTTTACAGAAAACATCGGTGCCGGACAGATGAAGCGGGTCGGCTGCGGCGCCACCGCCATGCTTGATGTCAGCATCGAATTAAGCCTCGATGGCGACCGGCGGGCCGGTGAGGCACTGGCATCGCTGGACACGACCGACGCCGCCCCGGGGGCAGCCCTGGTCTACCATCTCAATCTAAAAAAATGCACTTGAGCCGGTGTCGGGATCGGAACCATGGCTATGGCTGCACCGCGGCTGACATAGAGCGGCCTCGGCGCGGATCAAACAGTCGCGTTCCGCCTCCGGTTTCATCTTCAGGCCTTCCGCCACAAGCAAACACCCCATCCAGCGGACGGGGTGTTTTGCTGCCGGGCAGCCGAGCTGCTCGCCACCTTACGGTGGCCGCGGGTGACGCTTACTTTATCTGCATGTCGTCCTTGACCGACTTCACGCCACTGACGCCACGGGCCAGTTGCACCGCCCGGTTGGCATCTGCACTTGAGCGAACAAAGCCGCTCAGCTGCACGCGCCCCATATAGGTTTCGACGTTGATTTCGGCCACTTTCAGGGTTGGGTCGTTGAAGATCGCGGTTTTGACGCGGCCGGTAATCACACTGTCGTCCATATACTGGCCGGTGCTTTGATGCTCGCGGGTCGCGGAACAACCCGCCGCCGACAGCAGCGAGGCGACCACGAAAAATGCGGACAGGTACTTGTTGAATGCTTTCATGATGGATGCTCCACAATGGTTGCGTGTGCCGGCGGCGTGTTGCATGCCAGCCAGCCACTGTCGCTGCCATCCGCGCCTCATGCGCCGTTGGCAGCGACTTGCTGCAGGGCCAACATGTCAGGACCGGCAGCGTTGCCGTCCCGCCGCTGCCGGCATCAAGGCGTCAGATCGACGTCCTTGTTGAGTTCTTCAAAATGGCGGATCTGTTCCTCGGCATCCTGCTTGGAAATGCCGTAGGCTTCCTGCAGTTTGCCGGCGAGGATGGTGCGTTTGCCGGCAATCACGTCCAGATGGTCGTCTGTCAGATCTCCCCACTGTTCGCGCACCTTGCCTTTGTACTGTTTCCAGTTACCTTCGATGATGTCCCAGTTCATGACTTGCTCCTTTTTGATGCCGGATGCGGCTGACAAGATGGTCAAGTTGGCATCCGCTGCCCCCGGCACCGGCAGCACGCACCACAACATGGTTGGCCGCACCCGTACCGGACAGTGTCACCATGTTGCGGCCAGCGCGCGGCGCTGTCGGTACGCTGCGCCACATTGCGCCAACACGGCAGAAACCGGCAGAAAGCGCCCTCGGCAACACCGCGCGCCGGCGTGCCGTAACGGGCTGACTGTCCGTCAGGCGTAGCCCCCTGTGCTGACGCAGTGACAGGGCATAAATCGGCGCCGGCTTATCTATACTGCCGTGCATGAGGGTTGCCACTATCTGGAGCCGGCCATGTCTACGACCATCACACCGCAGCAAAACCACCTGCTGGGCGCCTTACCGCCAGAGGTACTTGATCGCCTGCTGCCCCATTTCGAGCTGATTGAGCTGCCGCTGGGCAAGGTGCTGTACGAATCCGGCGATGCCCTGCGCCACGTGTTCTTCCCCACCAATGCCATCGTGTCGCTGCTGTACGTGATGGAAAGCGGCTCCTCGGCGGAAATTTCGGTGGTCGGCAACGAGGGCATGGTCGGCATCGCAGTGTTCATGGGTGGAGAAAGCACCCCCAGCCGCGCCATCGTGCAAAGCGCCGGCTACGCCTTCCGCCTGGCCGGCAGCCACTTCAAGAACGAGGTCAACCGCCACGCCGAGCTGCTGCAGCTGATGT
>NZ_JBEFLD010000013.1:0-5341 GCF_040148885.1 Vogesella oryzagri | reverse complement strand
CCGCTCTTTAACAAAACGAATAACCGATAGGTGTAAGTGCCTGGCGAGCCAGACACTTGCACTGCAAGAGAAAGTGACACGGATGTCAGTGGTAACACTGGGATTCGGTTTCTTTGAACTTGCGTGCCAAAAAATTGCTTGGATTTGAACTAAAGAGTTTGATCCTGGCTCAGATTGAACGCTGGCGGCATGCTTTACACATGCAAGTCGAACGGTAACAGGGAGCTTGCTCCGCTGACGAGTGGCGAACGGGTGAGTAATGCGTCGGAACGCACCGAGTAATGGGGGATAACGCAGCGAAAGCTGTGCTAATACCGCATACGCTCTGAGGAGGAAAGCGGGGGATCTTAGGACCTCGCGTTATTCGAGCGGCCGACGTCTGATTAGCTAGTAGGTGAGGTAAGAGCTCACCTAGGCGACGATCAGTAGCGGGTCTGAGAGGATGATCCGCCACACTGGGACTGAGACACGGCCCAGACTCCTACGGGAGGCAGCAGTGGGGAATTTTGGACAATGGGCGCAAGCCTGATCCAGCCATGCCGCGTGTCTGAAGAAGGCCTTCGGGTTGTAAAGGACTTTTGTCAGGGAGGAAATCCTTAGTGTTAATACCGCTGAGGGATGACAGTACCTGAAGAATAAGCACCGGCTAACTACGTGCCAGCAGCCGCGGTAATACGTAGGGTGCAAGCGTTAATCGGAATTACTGGGCGTAAAGCGTGCGCAGGCGGTTAGATAAGCCAGATGTGAAATCCCCGAGCTCAACTTGGGAACTGCGTTTGGAACTGTTTAACTAGAGTGCGTCAGAGGGGGGTGGAATTCCGCGTGTAGCAGTGAAATGCGTAGAGATGCGGAGGAACACCGATGGCGAAGGCAGCCCCCTGGGATGACACTGACGCTCATGCACGAAAGCGTGGGGAGCAAACAGGATTAGATACCCTGGTAGTCCACGCCCTAAACGATGTCAACTAGCTGTTGGGGGTTAGAATCCTTGGTAGCGCAGCTAACGCGTGAAGTTGACCGCCTGGGGAGTACGGCCGCAAGGTTAAAACTCAAAGGAATTGACGGGGGCCCGCACAAGCGGTGGATGATGTGGATTAATTCGATGCAACGCGAAGAACCTTACCTGCTCTTGACATGTACCGAACCCCGTAGAGATATGGGGGTGCCCGAAAGGGAGCGGTAACACAGGTGCTGCATGGCTGTCGTCAGCTCGTGTCGTGAGATGTTGGGTTAAGTCCCGCAACGAGCGCAACCCTTGTCATTAGTTGCCATCATTAAGTTGGGCACTCTAATGAGACTGCCGGTGACAAACCGGAGGAAGGTGGGGATGACGTCAAGTCCTCATGGCCCTTATGAGCAGGGCTTCACACGTCATACAATGGTCGGTACAGAGGGTTGCCAAACCGCGAGGTGGAGCTAATCTCTTAAAGCCGATCGTAGTCCGGATTGGAGTCTGCAACTCGACTCCATGAAGTCGGAATCGCTAGTAATCGCAGGTCAGCATACTGCGGTGAATACGTTCCCGGGCCTTGTACACACCGCCCGTCACACCATGGGAGTGGAATCCGCCAGAAGTGGGTAGGGTAACCGTAAGGAGCCCGCTTACCACGGTAGGTTTCATGACTGGGGTGAAGTCGTAACAAGGTAGCCGTAGGGGAACCTGCGGCTGGATCACCTCCTTTCTAGAGATAGGTGAGTCAGGTACTTACAGCCTATCGGTTATTTGCGAGTTAGAAGGGCAGCGCCGTTGAGAGATTGACGGCGTAGCATGCATGACTGGGTTTGTAGCTCAGCCGGTTAGAGCACCGTCTTGATAAGGCGGGGGTCGTTGGTTCGAGTCCAACCAGACCCACCAGTTTCTGTAGGGGGATTAGCTCAGCTGGGAGAGCACCTGCTTTGCAAGCAGGGGGTCGTCGGTTCGATCCCGTCATCCTCCACCACCCAATGCAAACAGAAGCCTGCTTGAAGGTAGCCGTAAGGCACTTTCGAGGTGATTTCTGTTTGCGTTGTAAAACGCCCGATCTTTAACAAATTGAAGAAGCCAATCAAGCGGCGAGAAGAATGGATAAGTTAACTCTGATCCAGACCGATCGTGGCTTGAGTAGAAGATTGAATCAAGTGTCATGTACGCCTTAGTGCGTGACACGTCGCGAACTAGACTTGTCAAAGTAAGGTGACTGAAATGATAGGGTCAAGCGACTAAGTGCATCTGGTGGATGCCTTGGCGATCACAGGCGATGAAGGACGTGCAAGCCTGCGAAAAGCAGCGGGGAGCTGGCAATGGAGCTTTGATCCGCTGATGTCCGAATGGGGAAACCCCTCCGCAAGGAGATCCTGCGCTGAATATATAGGCGTATGGAGGCGAACCGGGAGAACTGAAACATCTAAGTACCCCGAGGAAAAGAAATCAACCGAGATTCCGTAAGTAGTGGCGAGCGAACGCGGAAGAGCCTGTACGTGATAGCTGTTTGGTTAGAAGAAAGGTCCTGGAAAGGCCTGCCGTAGTGGGTGATAGCCCCGTATTCGAAAACCGAATGGTGGTACTAAGCGTACGAGAAGTAGGGCGGGACACGCGAAATCCTGTCTGAAGATGGGGGGACCATCCTCCAAGGCTAAATACTCGTGATCGACCGATAGTGAACCAGTACCGTGAGGGAAAGGCGAAAAGCACCGCGGGAGCGGAGTGAAATAGATCCTGAAACCGGATGCATACAAACAGTGGGAGCCTCCTTGTGGGGTGACTGCGTACCTTTTGTATAATGGGTCAGCGACTTACATTCAGTGGCAAGCTTAACCGAATAGGGGAGGCGTAGGGAAACCGAGTCCGAATAGGGCGTCTTAGTCGCTGGGTGTAGACCCGAAACCGAGTGATCTATCCATGGCCAGGATGAAGGTGCGGTAACACGCACTGGAGGTCCGAACCCACTAGTGTTGCAAAACTAGGGGATGAGCTGTGGATAGGGGTGAAAGGCTAAACAAACTCGGAGATAGCTGGTTCTCCCCGAAAACTATTTAGGTAGTGCCTCATGTATCACTTCCGGGGGTAAAGCACTGTTATGGCTAGGGGGTCATTGCGATTTACCAAACCATGGCAAACTCAGAATACCGGAAAGTGCAAGCATGGGAGACAGACGGTGGGTGCTAACGTCCATCGTCAAGAGGGAAACAACCCAGACCGCCAGCTAAGGTCCCAAATGATCAGTTAAGTGGTAAACGAGGTGGGAAGGCATAGACAGCCAGGATGTTGGCTTAGAAGCAGCCATCATTTAAAGAAAGCGTAATAGCTCACTGGTCGAGTCGTCCTGCGCGGAAGATGTAACGGGGCTCAAACTGATAACCGAAGCTGCGGATTTGCACGCAAGTGCAAGTGGTAGGGGAGCGTTCTGTAGGTCTGTGAAGGTGTGTCGAGAGGCATGCTGGAGATATCAGAAGTGCGAATGCTGACATGAGTAGCGATAAAGCGGGTGAAAAGCCCGCTCGCCGAAAGCCCAAGGTTTCCTACGCAACGTTCATCGGCGTAGGGTGAGTCGGCCCCTAAGGCGAGGCTGAAAAGCGTAGTCGATGGGAAACGGGTTAAAATTCCCGTACTTTCGTATAGTGCGATGTGGGGACGGAGAAGGTTAGGTCAGCGGCCTGTTGGAATAGGTCGTTCAAGCCGGTAGGCTGGTGCGGTAGGCAAATCCGCTGCACCTTAAGGCCGAGAAGTGATAACGAGGGTCTACGGACCTGAAGTGACTGATACCACGCTTCCAGGAAAAGCCACTAAGCTTCAGCTATACGAGAACCGTACCGCAAACCGACACAGGTGGGCAGGATGAGAATTCTAAGGCGCTTGAGAGAACTCAGGAGAAGGAACTCGGCAAATTGACACCGTAACTTCGGGAGAAGGTGTGCCCCGGTAGCTTGTAGGAGAACATCCGAAGGGCGAAGGGGTCGCAGAGAATAGGTGGCTGCGACTGTTTAACAAAAACACAGCTCTGTGCCAACACGAAAGTGGACGTATACGGAGTGACGCCTGCCCGGTGCTGGAAGATTAAATGATGGGGTGCAAGCTCTTGATTGAAGTCCCAGTAAACGGCGGCCGTAACTATAACGGTCCTAAGGTAGCGAAATTCCTTGTCGGGTAAGTTCCGACCCGCACGAATGGCGTAACGATGGCCACACTGTCTCCTCCTGAGACTCAGCGAAGTTGAAATGTTTGTGAAGATGCAATCTACCCGCTGCTAGACGGAAAGACCCCGTGAACCTTTACTGTAGCTTTGCATTGGACTTTGAACAGGCTTGTGTAGGATAGGTGGGAGGCTATGAAGTACGGACGCTAGTTCGTATGGAGCCGTCCTTGAAATACCACCCTGGTGTGTTTGAGGTTCTAACCTTGGTCCGTGATCCGGATCGGGAACAGTGCATGGTAGGCAGTTTGACTGGGGCGGTCTCCTCCCAAAGTGTAACGGAGGAGTTCGAAGGTTACCTAGGTACGGTCGGAAATCGTGCTGATAGTGCAATGGCATAAGGTAGCTTAACTGCGAGACCGACAAGTCGAGCAGGTGCGAAAGCAGGACATAGTGATCCGGTGGTTCTGAATGGAAGGGCCATCGCTCAACGGATAAAAGGTACTCCGGGGATAACAGGCTGATTCCGCCCAAGAGTTCACATCGACGGCGGAGTTTGGCACCTCGATGTCGGCTCATCACATCCTGGGGCTGTAGCCGGTCCCAAGGGTATGGCTGTTCGCCATTTAAAGTGGTACGTGAGCTGGGTTCAAAACGTCGTGAGACAGTTTGGTCCCTATCTGCAGTGGGCGTTGGAAGTTTGACGGGGGCTGCTCCTAGTACGAGAGGACCGGAGTGGACGAACCTCTGGTGTACCGGTTGTGACGCCAGTCGCATCGCCGGGTAGCTAAGTTCGGAAGAGATAACCGCTGAAAGCATCTAAGCGGGAAACTTGCCTGAAGATGAGACTTCCCTGGAGGCTTGACCTCCCTGAAGAGTCGTTCGAGACCAGGACGTTGATAGGTCGGGTGTGGAAGCGCTGTGAGGCGTGAAGCTAACCGATACTAATTGCTCGTGAGGCTTGACTCTATCATTTGAGTGACTTTGCGTGGCAAGTGTAGTGCGCGAGAGATTCGAGATTCTACGGCTGGGTGTTGAGAGACACCTGGTGGCTTCTTTGATTTGTAGACAGTTTATGTCTGGTGGCCATAGCGAGGTGGTCCCACGCCTTCCCATTCCGAACAGGACCGTGAAACGCCTTAGCGCCGATGATAGTGCAGATACCTGTGTGAAAGTAGGACACCGCCAGACTCCCCCACAAACAGCCCAGCTTGAGAGATCAAGCTGGGCTT
>NZ_JBEFLD010000001.1:400566-556519 GCF_040148885.1 Vogesella oryzagri | reverse complement strand
CAAAGAAACCGAATCCCAGTGTTACCACTGACATCCGTGTCACTTTCTCTTGCAGTGCAAGTGTCTGGCTCGCCAGGCACTTACACCTATCGGTTATTCGTTTTGTTAAAGAGCGGTGCTGACTTCGTTTCGTTGCGTCGTCAGCAGAGGAGGCGAACTATACCCAGCCAACCCACACCCGTCAACACCCGCCACCACAGAAAACCCGACAAAATCGACAAGTCGTTGATCTGTAACGCCCACAAAATGCAAAAAAGCTTGGCCGCAGGTGACGACCGCTATCTGCACATCCCCGTCGCACACAGCCAGCCCCCCATCTGCTACTCTGTTGTGCTGTTTTTGACACGTTACGGCACTGCGACGGCGGGACCCGGGAAATGACGAACCTTAAATTTGATGTACTGATTATTGGCAGTGGCCTGGCAGGCATGACGCTGGCGCTGCATCTGGCGGAAAAGAAGAAGGTAGGCCTGATTACCAAGCGCGATTTGCTGGAAGGCAGTTCCAGTTATGCGCAAGGCGGCATTGCCGCGGTACTGGATACCAGCGACTCTATTGAAGAGCACATCCACGACACCCTGGTGGCGGGCGCCGGCCTCTGTAATGAGGACACCACGCGCTTTATCGTGGAGAACTCTAAAGACGCCATCGACTGGCTAGTGGACTTGGGTGTGCCGTTTACCCGCGACGACAGCCACCAGACCGGCTTCCACCTGACGCGCGAAGGCGGCCACAGCCATCGCCGCATCATCCATGCCGCCGACGCTACCGGCGCCGCGGTGACCAGCACGCTGGGACAGAAGATCAAAGCGCATCCGAACATCACGCTACTGGAAGACTATATCGCCATCGACCTGATCACCTCGCGCAAGCTGGGGCTGGAAGGCAAGCGTTGCTTCGGCGTGTATGCGCTGGACAAGATTGGCGATCACGTTATTACCATTGCCGCCAGCCAGACCATTCTGGCCTCCGGCGGCGCCGGCAAGGTGTACCTGTACACCACCAACCCGGACACCGCCACCGGCGACGGCATTGCCATGGGCTGGCGTGCCGGTTGCCGGGTGGGCAATATGGAATTCATTCAGTTTCACCCGACCTGCCTGTACCACCCGCACAGCAAGTCGTTCCTGATTTCGGAGGCGGTACGCGGCGAAGGCGGCATCCTGCGTCTGCCGGACGGCACCCGTTTCATGCCGCACCACGACGAACGCGCCGAGCTGGCGCCGCGCGATGTGGTGGCGCGCGCCATCGACTTCGAAATGAAGAAGCATGGCCTGGATTGCGTCTACCTGGACATTTCCTACAAGCCGGCCAGCTTCATTCAGGAGCACTTCCCCAACATCTACGCACACTGCCTGGAGCTGGGCATCGACATCACCCAGCAGCCGATCCCGGTGGTGCCGGCCGCGCACTATACCTGCGGCGGCCTGGTCACCGACCTGAAAGGCCGCACCGATGTGGAAGGTCTGTACGCGGTAGGCGAAGTGGCTTGCACCGGCCTGCACGGTGCCAACCGCCTGGCCAGCAACTCACTGCTGGAATGCATGATCATCGGCAAGGCCGCCGCCGCCGATATCCTGGGCAGCAAGCCGGTGAAACTGCCGAGCATGCCGGACTGGGACGATAGCCAGGTCACCGACCCGGACGAGGAAGTGGTGATTTCGCACAACTGGGACGAGCTGCGCCGCGCAATGTGGGACTACGTGGGTATCGTACGCACCAACAAGCGACTGGAACGCGCGCAAAACCGCATCAAGCTGCTGTCAGAAGAAATCAACGAGTTCTACAGCAACTTCCACATCACCAACGACCTGATCGAGCTGCGCAACCTGGTGCAGACCGCAGAGCTGATCGTGCGCTCCGCCCTGCTGCGCAAGGAAAGCCGTGGCCTGCACTTTAGCCGCGACTACCCGGAAACCCTGCCGGAGGCGCAGGAAACCATCCTGACGCCACCGCAGTAGTGCGCGCACGGAGGTGAACAAGGTTGGCCGCATACCCTGCGGCCAACCTTTTTTGTTATCTGCCCCCTACTCGCCCTGATATAGCGGCAAGGTGAACCAGAAGGCACAACCGCCGGTCAGCGGCGCGCTGACACCGAATTCGCCACGATGGTGCTCGACGATGGAGCGGCAGATATTGAGGCCGATGCCCATGCCCTGCGGCTTGGTGGAGTAAAACGGCGTAAACAGATTCTCGCGTATCTGCTCCGACAGCCCCGGGCCATTGTCCACCACCTCCACCCGCCAGAACTGTGCCCCCACTGCGCTGTACAAGCGCACCGTTGGCCGCGGCGTATCCGCCTCGCGCATCGCCTCCACCGCGTTCTTGACCAGATTCAGCAGCACCTGCTCGATCAACACCGGGTCCATCTCCACCCGTTGCCCACCGGGCGCCGGCTCCAGCAACAGCTGCATGCCGTACTTGTCGGCCATCGGCTGCGCCAGCGCCACCGCGCGCCGTACCGCCAGGTCCGGATCGCACAGCTCCAGCTGCGGCGCGTGCTTCTTCACGAAGGCGCGGATGCTGTTGACGATCTGCCCGGCGCGGCGCGCCTGTTCGGCAATCGCCTGCACCGCCTCGCCCACACCATTGCTCTGCGCCGTACTGCTGGGCAGCTTGCGCGCCAGGCCGGCGGCGTAGGTGGAAATGGCGGTGAGCGGCTGGCCCAGCTCGTGCGCCAGCGACGAGGCCATCTCGCCCATAGCGATCAGCCGCGAGGTGGTCTGAAAACGCTCCTCCTGCGCCCGCTCGCGCGCGGCGCGGGCACGCGATTCGGTGACATCCACCAGCATGCACAACCAGGCCGGCTCGCCATCCACCCATTCGATACCGCGGTACTGCAGCTGGTACCAGTTGCGACCGCGGTCCGGCGAGTACTCCAGGTTGGCCGCCAGCTGTTCCAGCCCGCGCGCCAGCCCCGGCAGCAACGGGCAGTAGGCGCCCTCGGCATCGAAGCCGCCCCAGCCGCTGGCAAATGCCGGATTGGCATACAGCAGCTGCCGGCTGTCGCCGTCCACCACGCACAGACCGCTATCCAGCCCGTTGAGTACGGTGAGGAAACGCTGGTGCGAGGCATTCAGTGCCAGTCGTTTTTTCTTCAGCTCGGTAATGTCGTACATCGATGCCACCCAGCCCTCCTGCCGCTCACCCTGCAGCAAGGGCGCCGCGTACAGCCGCACCTCGAAGCGCTCGCCGGCGCGATCGCGGAACGGCAGCTCGAAGCCATGCTCCGGCAGTTCGCCGGCCAGCATGGCGCACATCGCCGCCATCAGCAGCGCGTGGTCTTCCTCGGCCCAGAAGCTGTACGGCAGCTGCTGGCCAACCAATTCTTCCACCGTCAGGCCGGTCAACTCGCACATGGCGCGGTTGACGCGCAGGATGGCGCCGTGCCGGTCAAAGGCGATCAGCCCGCTTTTCATGCTGTCTTCCACTGCGCGACGGATCGACATCTCGCGCTGCAGCGCCTGCTCCACCTGCGCCCGCTGCCGCACGTGGCGGCGGATACGCCACAGCAGAAACAGCAGCGCCAGCACCAGCAGCGCAATCAGCACACTGAGCACCGGCAGCGTCAGGCCGATGCCGGTGCGGTAGCTGATACCGCGCAGCATCACGCCGTACCCCGGCGGATCGAAGCTCAGCTGGTGCGACTGCGTGCCCTGTGGCGGTGCCTGCTCGAACTTGCTGGCCAGCGCGCGACCCTCCAGGTCCACCAGACTGATGTGGTATTTGGAGGCGATCCACCACGGCACCTGCTGTTGCAACAGGCCGCTCATGCTGTACACCAGCCGCACCCCGCCGATAAAACGGCCCTGCTGCAGCAGCGGCACCGCCAGATCAAAGCGGAAGTGGCCATCCGGGCCGACATAAGGTTGGCCGTAACTCAGCCGCCCCAGCTTCTCGGCGCGCCACAGGGCGTCGTAGGCAGTCCCGGTCAACTGATGCGGCTCGCGCCCCAGGCTGTCCAGCTGCACCGCACCGTCGCGGCCAACCCACTGCACCGCCACGATCTCGCGACTCTCGCGTTGCAGCAGCTGTGCCGCCGCCAGAAAACGCTTGCCCTGCACCGCACTGACCGGCGGCAGGTCTTCTTCCATATTGTCCAGCCAGCGCTGGTGCTCTTCCATGTGCAGGCGCAGGCTCTGATCCAGCCACAGCAACTCCTGGATCAGGCTATCGCGCTGCTCGTCCTGCCAGTCCTTGTAGACCACCCAGAACAGTCCGCTCAGTGCCGCCAGCAGACCGACCAGGATCAGCGCTGCCCCCAGCCATAAACGACGCGGCGCGGCATGGGAAATGGAGAGATCTTTCAGGGTCATGGAAGTCTTTCAAGGTTGGCCGCAGCGAGCCGCACACTGGCGCAGCCTGCTCATCCCCAACATTAGGGAAATCCCTGATGCGGAATTCCCCAATGGCATCGGTAAGTCACAACTCCTAGTGTGCAGCATGTGATCTGTCTGCCTGTCAGACAAGATCGCCTACACAGAAAACACAACAAGCAACACAACATGTGAACACAGGAGAGTAGCAAGATGAAATTCAAGTATGCCGCCCTGATCGCCGGTGTCGCCTTTGGCCTGTCCGGTATCGCCAACGCCGCCGATTTCGTGATCAAGTTCAGCCACGTCGTGGCGCAGGACACCCCGAAAGGCAAGGCCGCCGAATACTTCAAGAAACTGGCCGAAGAACGCACCAAAGGCCGGGTACAGGTACAAGTGTTCCCCAACAGCCAGCTGTACAAGGACAAGGAAGAACTGGAAGCGCTGCAGCTGGGTGCGGTACAGATGCTGGCCCCGTCGCTGGCCAAGTTCGGCCCGCTGGGCGCCAAGGAATTCGAAGTCTTCGACCTGCCCTATATCTTCGACAATTACGACGAGCTGCACAAAGTCACCCAGGGCCCGATCGGCATGCAGCTGCTGTCCAAGCTGGAAAGCAAGGGCATCAAGGGGCTGGCCTACTGGGATAACGGCTTCAAGATTTTCTCTGCCAACAAGCCGCTCAAGTCGCCGGCCGACTTCAAGGGCCTGAAGATGCGCATCCAGTCGTCCAAAGTACTGGAAGAGGAAATGCGCGCGCTGGGCGCCCTGCCGCAGGTGATGGCGTTCTCCGAGACCTACCAGGCGCTGCAGACCGGCGTGGTGGATGGCACCGAAAACCCGCCGTCCAACATGCTGACCCAGAAGATGCACGAAGTGCAGAAGTACGCCACCGTCACCAACCACGGCTACCTGGGCTATGCAGTGATTGTGAACAAGAAGTTCTGGGATGGCCTGCCAGCTGACATCCGCACCACGCTGGATGGCGCGATGAAGGATGCCACCGTGTACGCCAACAAGATCGCGCAGCAGGAAAACGAAAACGATCTGGCCAAGATCAAGGCCTCCGGCAAGACCCAGATCTACGTGCCAAGCGCCGCCGAGCGCGCCGCCTTCAAGAAGGCACTGGTGCCGGTACACACCAAGATGGATGACCGCATCGGCGAAGGCCTGGTGCAGCTGATCTACAAACAGACCGGCTACACCCCGAACTAAGCCCCGTCCGTAACAGCCAGGTTGGCCGCAACACCATGCGGCCAACCTTGTATCTGGAGTCACACCATGAAATTCCTCGACCATCTCGAGGAGTGGCTGATTGCAACCCTGATGGCGGCGGCAACACTGATCACGTTCTTTGCAGTGGTGCACCGTTACGGCAGCGGCATCGAGTCACTCCAACCCTATCTCGCCCACATCCACACCAGCTGGGCACAGGAACTGACCATCTACTTGTTCGTGTGGATGGCCAAGTTCGGCGCCGCCTATGGCGTGCGTACCGGCATCCACGTCGGCGTGGATGTGCTGATCAACAAGCTGTCCGACAAGAACCGCGGCCGCTTCATCATCATCGGCCTGCTGGCCGGTGCGCTGTTCACCGGCATCGTCGGCACCCTGGGCGCCAACTTCGTGTGGGAAATCGGCCATACCGACCAGACCTCGGCCGACCTGGAACTGCCGATGTGGCTGGTTTACCTGGCGGTGCCGTGCGGCTCGTACCTGATGTGCTTCCGCTTCCTGCAGGTGATGGTGGGCTTCCTCAAGACCGGCCACCTGCCCAAGCACGACCATAGCCACGTCGAAGGCATGGACGACGTTGCCGATGACAGCAACTGGTTTGCGCTGGACGACAACCTGCATCCGCACGACATCAAGAACAACGGAGGCAACAAGAAATGAGCGCACTCATCATTTTTGGTCTGCTGCTGGTGCTGATGCTGACCGGCATGCCGATCTCCATTTCGCTGGGTCTGACGGTACTGACCTTCCTGTTCACCATGACTGACGTACCGATCGAGGCGGTGGCGCTGAAGCTGTTCACCGGCATCGAGAAGTTCGAGATCATGGCGATTCCGTTCTTCATCCTCGCCGGCAACTTCCTCACCCACGGCGGCGTGGCGCGGCGGATGATCAAGTTCGCCTCGTCCATGGTCGGCCACTGGCATGGCGGCCTGGGTCTGGCCGGGGTGCTGGCCTGCGCACTGTTTGCCGCCGTATCAGGCTCCAGCCCGGCCACCGTGGTGGCGATCGGCTCCATCCTGCTGCCGGCGATGGTGAAGCAGGGCTTCCCCAACAGCTTCGGCGCCGGTGTGATCACCACCTCGGGTGCGCTGGGCATCCTGATCCCGCCATCGATCGTGATGGTGATGTACTCGGTGGCCACCAACACCTCGGTGGGCCAGCTGTTCATGGCCGGCGTGATCCCCGGCCTGATGCTGGCGGGCTTCCTCGGCTTCACCACCTGGTGGCGTGCGCGCAAGTTCGGCTACCCGCGTCTGGCCAAGGCTAGCCTGGCGCAGCGCCTGCAGGCGTTCCGTGAAAGCATCTGGGGCCTGTTGCTGATCGTGGTGGTGATCGGTGGTATCTACACCGGTATCTTCACCCCCACCGAAGCGGCCGCCATGTCGGCGGTGTATGCCTTCATCGTGGCGGTGTTCGTGTACAAGGACCTGACGCTGAAACAGGTGCCCAAGGTGCTGCTGGACTCGGCCAGTATGTCGGCAATGCTGTTGTACATCATCACCAACGCGGTGCTGTTCTCGTTCCTGATGACCAGCGAAGGCATCCCGCAGGCGATGGCCAGCTGGCTGATCGACGCCGGCCTCGGCCCGGTGGCTTTCCTGCTGGCGGTGAACGTGATCCTGCTGCTGGCCGGCAACGTGATGGAGCCGTCGTCCATTGTGCTGATCTTCGCGCCGATCCTGTTCCCGGTGGCCACCGCGCTGGGCATCGACCCGGTGCACTTCGGCATCCTGATCGTGGTGAACATGGAAGTCGGCATGTGCCACCCGCCGGTGGGTCTCAACCTGTACGTGGCCTCCGGCATCACCAAGATGGGCATCACCGAGCTGACCGTGGCGGTATGGCCATGGCTGCTCACCATGCTGGCGTTCCTGGCGCTGGTGACCTATGTACCGGTCATCTCGCTGTGGCTGCCACGCACGCTGGGCATGATGTAAACGTTGGCCGCACCGCCAGCCTGCCGGCCCTGTCCGCGCCTCGCGCAGCATGGGGCCGGCAACCGGCTGGCAGTGGCCAGCGCCCACCCGCAGCGGCCCGGCCATGCCGGGTCCGCCCGCTTACGGGCCAGCTACCGTGCCGGCTGCCTGACGCGACGCAACGCCTGTCGCGTTTTTTGTCGGACACGGTCATAGCCCAATCCAAGGGTTCGCCCTATAATGCCTACCCTCTCCACACCCTCTGAAATAACAATCAGGAGCCAACAGAATGGACGAGCAACTGCGCCAAGCCGCACTCGAGTTCCACCAGTTCCCGCAGCCGGGCAAGATCCAGGTCGCCCCTACCAAGCCGCTGGCCACCCAGCGCGACCTGGCACTTGCCTACTCGCCGGGCGTAGCAGCTCCTTGCGATGCGATCGTGGAAGATCCGCTGAATGCCTACAAGTACACCGCCCGTGGCAACCTGGTTGCCGTGGTGACCAACGGCACCGCGGTGCTGGGTCTGGGCAATATCGGCCCGCTGGCCGGCAAGCCGGTGATGGAAGGTAAAGGCGTACTGTTCAAGAAATTTGCCGGCATCGACGTGTTCGACATCGAACTGGCCGAGAACGACCCGGACAAGCTGGTCGACATGATCTGCGCGATGGAGCCGACCTTCGGCGGCATCAACCTGGAAGACATCAAGGCGCCGGAGTGCTTCTACATCGAGAAGAAGTGCCGCGAACGCATGAACATCCCGGTGTTCCACGATGACCAGCACGGTACCGCCATCGTGGCCGCCGCCGCGGTACTCAACTCGCTGCGCCTGGTGAACAAGGAAATCGGCAACGTGCGCGTGGTGGCCTCCGGCGCCGGCGCCGCCGCCATTGCCTGCCTGGAGCTGCTGGTGGCACTGGGCGTGAAGCGCGAGAACATCACCGTTTGCGACTCCAAGGGTGTGATCTACCAGGACCGCGACGACAAGATGGACGAATCCAAGAAGCGTTTCGCCATCCCGGACAACGGTCAGCGTAAGCTGGCCGACGCCATGGTTGGCGCCGACATCTTCATGGGCCTGTCCGGTCCGAAACTGGTGACCCAGGACATGGTGAAATCCATGGCCGCCTACCCGGTGATTCTGGCCATGGCCAACCCGGAGCCGGAAATCCTGCCGCCGCTGGTAAAAGAAGTTCGCCCGGACGCCATCATCGGTACCGGTCGTTCCGACTTCCCGAACCAGGTGAACAACGTACTGTGCTTCCCGTTCATCTTCCGTGGGGCACTGGATGTGGGCGCCACCACCATCAACGAAGAGATGAAGCTGGCCACCGTGCGCGCCATCGCCGACCTGGCCATGGCCGAGCAGAACGATGTGGTCGCCACCGCCTACGGTGACCAGGAGCTGTCCTTCGGTCCGGAATACGTGATTCCGAAACCGTTCGACCCGCGCCTGATCGTGAAGATCGCCCCGGCCGTGGCCAAGGCCGCCATGGATTCCGGCGTTGCCACCCGCCCGATCAAGGACTTCGACGCCTACGCCGACCAGCTGGCGCAGTTCGTGTACAAGACCAACCTGTTCATGAAGCCGGTGTTCTCCCAGGCCAAGAAAGCGCTGAAACGCGTGGTGATGGCCGAAGGCGAAGACGAGCGCGTGCTGCATGCCACCCAGGAAATCGCCGCGCAGGGTCTGGCCTTCCCGATCCTGATCGGCCGTCCGTCGGTGATCGAGAAGCGCATCAAGAAACTGGGCCTGAAGCTGGAAATCGGCAAGGATTTCGAGCTGGTAAACAACGAGTCCGACCCGCGCTATGCCGAGTACTGGAAAGACTACTACCAGCTGATGAAGCGCAAGGGCGTGTCGCAGGAACAGGCGCGTCGCCGCGTGATCGGCAACACCACCCTGATCGGTGCGCTGATGGTGCGCCGCGGTGAAGCCGATGCCATGATCTGCGGCACCTACGGCCCGTATCGCCAGCACTTCGACATCATCGAGAACGTGATCGGCTACGCCCGCCAGGACAAGGTAGCCGCCGCGATGAACGCGCTGATCCTGCCGTCCGGCAACATCTTCATTGCCGACACCTACGTCAACCCGAACCCGGACGCGGAACAGCTGGCTGCCATCACCGAGATGGCCGCCGAATCCATCCGTCGCTTCGGCATTCAGCCTAAGGCTGCGCTGCTGTCCAATTCCAGCTTCGGTACCTGGAACTCGGAAGGCGCCTGCAAGATGCGCGATGCGCTGGCCCTGGTGCAAGAAGCCCATCCGGAACTGGAAATCGATGGCGAAATGCAGGGTGACGCAGCACTGGTGGAAAGCATCCGCCAGCAAGCCATGCCGGAAAGCACGCTGAAAGGCGCGGCCAACCTGCTGGTAATGCCGAACGTGGAAGCGGCCAACATCAGCTACAACCTGCTGCGCGTATCGGCGTCCGACGGCGTGACCATCGGCCCGATCCTGATGGGCATGGCCAAGCCGGTGCACATCCTGACCCCGATCTCCTCGGTACGCCGCATCATCAACATGGTGGCACTGGCCGCCGTGGATGCCGCCTGCAACTAAGCCGGGCGCGGTAACACAGACAAACGGACACCTGCGGGTGTCCGTTTTTTATTTCGCCGCCCGCGCGCCAGCAGCGATGCGCTAAGATGAAGCCATCATGCCGGCAGCGCCGGCCACTCCGGAGACCATCATGAGCGCCGACTTCAACCCCGCAGACCCATTTGCCATGTTCCGCCAGCTGCTGCAATCCGCCACCCCGCCCGGCGCCCAACCGTTTCTGCCGCCGATGACCGAAGAAGAAGTCGAACGCAAGATTGCCGAGCTGCGGGTAGTGGAAACCTGGCTCACCATGAACCTGGGCATGCTGTCGATGCAGATCAAGACCCTGGAAATGCAGAAGGCCGCCCTGGCCGCCATGAAGCCCAAGGACCTGTAGCCTTCAAGGTTGGCCGCCCGCTGCGGCCAACCTTGTCATGACGCCCGCGCACGCGCCCGTTACAATGGCGGGATGAATGCACCCCGCTTTGTCCACCTCCGCCTCCATTCCGAATTCTCTGTCAGCGACGGTATCGTCCGCCTCGACGACGCGGTAAAACGCGCCGTCAAGGATGGCATGCCGGCACTGGGCATGTCGGACCTGATGAACATCTTCGGCATGGTCAAGTTCTACAAGGCCTGCCGCGGCAAGGGCATCAAGCCCATCGTGTCCTGCGACATCTGGGTAGAGAACGAAGCCGACCCGGACAAGCCCAGCCGCCTGCTGCTGATGGTGAAAAATCGCGCCGGCTATGGCCGCCTGTGCGAGCTGCTGGCCGAGGCCTACACCCACAACCAGCATCGTGGCCGCGCCGAGATCAAGCGCAGCTGGCTGGAAGACGGCGACAACAGCAACCTGCTGTGCCTGTCAGGCGCCCATCTGGGCGACGTCGGCATCGCCATTGCCAACGGCAACTTGGACGAGGCGCGCAGCCGTGCCGAGCACTGGGCGCGGCTGTTTCCGGGCAGCTTCTATCTGGAAGTACAGCGGGTGGACAACCCGCAGGTGGAAAACGTGGTACAGGGCACGCTGTGCCTGGCCGGCGACACCGGCCTGCCGGTGGTGGCTACCCACCCGATCCAGTTCATGGAGCCGGACGACTTCAAGGCACACGAGGCGCGGGTGTGCATCGCCGAAGGCTATACCCTGTCCGACAAGCGCCGGCCGAAGGACTTCGCCGAGTGCCAGTACTTCATGACGACCGAGGAGATGCTGGCGCGCTTTGCCGACATCCCTGAGGCACTGCAGAACACGGTAGAGATTGCCCGCCGCTGCAACATCACCGTGCAGCTGGGCAAGAACTACCTGCCGCAGTTCCCCACCCCGGACGGCATGACGCTGGACGATTACCTGGTGCACCTGTCCAAAGAAGGCCTGGAGACGCGACTGGAAAAGCTGTATCCGGACCCGGAAGTCCGCGCCGCCGAGCGCCCGCGCTACGACGAACGGCTGGCCATCGAGTGCAAGACCATCATCGACATGGGCTTCCCCGGCTACTTCCTGATCGTGGCCGACTTCATCAACTGGGCGAAGAACAACGGCTGCCCGGTAGGCCCGGGCCGCGGCTCCGGCGCCGGCTCGCTGGTAGCCTACAGCATCGGCATTACCGATATCGACCCGCTGGCCTACGCGCTGCTGTTCGAACGCTTCCTGAACCCGGAGCGGGTATCGATGCCCGACTTCGATATCGACTTCTGCCAGGACAACCGCTACCGCGTGATCGAATACGTGCGCCAGGCCTATGGCGCCGAGGCGGTGAGCCAGATCGCCACCTTCGGCACCATGGCCGCCAAGGCGGTGGTGCGCGACGTCGGCCGCGTGCTGGACCTGCCGTACATGTTCTGTGACGGCGTGTCCAAGCTGATTCCCGCCGCGCCCGGCAAGCAGTATTCGCTGGATGACGCGGTGGAAATGGAGCCGGTGCTGCGCGAGCGGCTGGACAACGAGGAAGAACTGCGCCAGCTGTGGGAGCTGGCCAAGAAGCTGGAAGGCCTCACCCGCGGCATCGGCATGCACGCCGGCGGCGTGCTGATCGCGCCGGGCAAGATCACCGACTTCTGCCCGGTATACCAGGCCAGCGGCGAAGACGCGGTGCCGGTATCGATGCTGGACAAGGACGACGTGGAACAGGTCGGGCTGGTGAAGTTCGACTTCCTGGGCCTGCGCAACCTGACGATTATCGACCTGGCGGTACGCTACATCAAAGCGCTGGACCCCAGCTTCACCACCGACATCAACCTGCTGGAATTCACCGACCCGGCCGCCTACAAGGTGCTGCAGCAGGCCAACACCACCGGCGTGTTCCAGCTGGAATCGGACGGCATGAAGCGGCTGCTGGAAAAGCTGAAGCCCGACCGTTTTGAAGACATCATCGCGGTACTGGCGCTGTACCGTCCCGGTCCGCTGGGTTCCGGCATGGTGGACGACTTCATCCTGCGCAAGGCCGGCAAGCAGGAGGTGGACTACTTCCACCCCGACCTGCAGGCCTGCCTGGACCCGACCTATGGCGTGATCGTGTATCAGGAACAGGTGATGCAGATCTCGCAGATCATCGGCGGCTACACCCTGGGCGGCGCCGACATGCTGCGCCGCGCGATGGGCAAGAAGAAGCCGGAGGAAATGGCCGAGCACCGCGGCAAGATTGCCGCCGGTGCCAAGGAAAAAGGCTACGACCCGGCACTGGCCGAGATGCTGTTCGACCTGATGGCCAAGTTCGCCGAGTACGGCTTCAACAAGTCGCACACCGCCGCCTATGCGGTGGTGTCGTACCAGACCGCCTGGCTGAAAGCGCATCACACCTCGGCGTTCATGGCCGCCACCATGTCGTCGGAACTGGACAACACCGATCAGCTGAAGGTGTTCTACGACGACAGCATCGACAGCAAAAACGGGCTCAAATTCCTGCCGCCGGACGTGAACGAAAGCTTCTACCGCTTCGTGCCGGTGGATCGCAAGCACATCCGCTACGCACTGGGTGCGGTGAAGGGTACCGGCGAATCGGCCGTCGATCACATTGTGGCGGTACGCAACGAAAGCGGCCCGTTTACCAGTCTGTTCGACTTCTGCAAGCGTACCGACAAGAAACTGGTCAATAAGCGGGTGATCGAATCGCTGATCCGCGCCGGCGCCTTCGACAGCATCGACCCGAACCGCGCCAAGCTGTTCGCCAACGTTGGCCTCGCCATGAGCGCCGCCGATCAGGAAGCGGCCAACGCCAGCCAGGGCGGGCTGTTCGACATGTTCGGCGACGATGTGGCCCCCAGCGTGGAAATGGTGGACTGCAAGCCGTGGACGCCGGCGGTGCAGCTGGCAGAAGAAAAAATCGCCATCGGCTACTACCTGTCCGGCCACCCGTTCTCTGCCTACGAGAAGGAAGTGCGCGGCTTCATCAAGACGCCGCTCAATCGCATCAGCCCCAAGCGCGAGCCGCAACTGCTGGCCGGCTTTGTCACCGGCATCCGTACCAAGGTGGGCAACCGCGGCAAGATGGCCTTTGTGCAGCTGGACGATGGCACCGCCAAGCTAGAAGTCAGCCTGTTCGCCGAGGCGGTGGACGCCAACCGCACCAAGCTGAAGGACGACATCGTACTGGTGGTGGAAGGCAAGGTCAGCGAGGACAAGTTCTCCGGTGGCCTGCGCATCATTGCCGACCAGTTGTACGAGCTGGGCGAGGCACGCAGCCGCTACGCCCGCAGCCTGGCGATCCAGATGAAGTCCAGCCACGACGTGAACTCGCTGCGCAATATTCTCACCCCGTACCGCAGCGAGGAGGCCGGCTGCCCGGTGCGCATTAGCTACCAGAACGACAAGGCCAAGGGCGACCTGATGCTGCCGCCGGAATGGGGCGTGCGGCTGGACGACAGCCTGCTGCTGACGCTGCAGGACTGGCTGGGCGACAACACCGTCAAGGTGTTGTGGTAAGCGGCGCCCACCGACACAACGGCAAGCTGCGGCTTGCCGTTTTTACATCTACCCCCCTGCTTGCGGCCAAGCTTGCTGCCTGACCTTGGCCACAGCAGCCGTTATCATTGTCACCTCCCCCCACAGGACCCCCCGCCATGCTGTCCTCGCTGCTGCTGTTCAGTGCCACCGCCGCCCTGCTCACCATCACCCCCGGCCTCGATACCGCGCTGGTGCTGCGCACCGCCGTCAACGAAGGCCGCCGTGCCGCGCTGGCCGCCGGCCTTGGCATTTGTGGCGGCGTGCTGGCCTGGGGCGTGATCGTGGCCTGTGGTCTGGGTGCGCTGCTGCACACCTCGGCCCTTGCCTACACGCTGTTGCGTGTAATCGGCGCCGCCTGGCTGCTGTGGCTGGGCGTACAGCTGCTGCGCCGCCGCAGCGAGCCTGCGGCCAACCCTGACACCACCACCGACACCGATGGCAACTGGTTCTGGCGCGGCGTGCTGACCAACCTGCTCAACCCCAAGGTGGGGCTGTTCTACCTCACCCTGCTGCCGCAGTTCCTGCAGCCGCAGGACAACGTGCTGTGGATGAGCCTGGCCATGGCGCTGATCCACGCGCTGGAGGGGGTGATCTGGTTCGCGCTACTGGTGCTGGTAGCGGCCCGCGCCAGCACCTGGCTGCAGTCACCGCGAGTACAGCGCAGCCTGGATCGCCTGCTGGGCGTCGCCTTCATCGGCTTTGGCGCCAAGCTGGCGCTGGATCACTAAACTTCCCACTACCCCCACCCAAACATGACCGCCACCATCGTCACCGTTTTCGCCCTGGTCTACCTGGGCATGATCCTGGGCGGCCTGCCCTTTCTGCAGCTGGACCGCACCGGCGTGGCGCTGCTGGGCGCCATCGCGCTGATCGGCCTGGACGCTGTCAGCCTGCAAGATGCCGTAGCCGCCGTGCACCTGCCCACCGTGATTCTGCTGTTTGCCTTCATGGTGGTGTCGGCACAGATGCGGCTGGGCGGCTTCTACAGCTGGATCACCCGTGGCATGGCGGCCCTGCCGGTGTCGCCGCCGCGACTGCTGGGGCTGCTGATCCTGCTGGCGGGCGCGCTGTCCGCCGTGTTCAGCAACGATATCGTCTGCCTGGCGATGGCGCCGGTACTGGCCGAGGCCTGCGTGCGCCGCCGGCTGAACCCGGTGCCGTTTCTGCTGGGCCTAGCCTGTGCGGCCAACATTGGCTCCGCCGCCACGCTGATCGGCAACCCGCAGAACATCCTGATCGGCCAGACGCTGCAGTTGTCGTTCTCCGGCTACCTGCTGCAGGCCAGCGTCCCGGTGCTGCTGGGCCTGGCGGCCTGCTGGGCGATCATCGTGTGGCAGAGTCGTGACAACTGGGTAGGCGATGCGCAGCAAGCACCGCTGCCGGAACAGCGCAGTAGTGACGAACAACCGCTCGACCGCTGGCAGACCATCAAGGGCCTGGCGGTCGCCAGCGCGCTGCTGGGGCTGTTCCTGTTCTCGCCGCTGCCACACGAACAGCTGGCGTTGGCCGGCGCCGGGCTGCTGCTGATGAGCCGCAAGCTGCACTCGGCGCGCATGCTGGGGCTGGTGGACTGGGAGGTGCTGGTACTGTTTGCCGGGCTGTTCATCGTCAACCACGCGCTGCAGGGCACCGGCCTGCCCGCCGAGGCGGTGCAGTGGCTGGCTGTGCAGGGTGTGCAGCTGAGCGAACCCTGGACGCTGTTCGGCACCACCTTCGTGCTATCCAACATCATCTCCAACGTACCGGCGGTGATGCTGCTGCTACCGGTAGCCCAGCATGAGCTGGCCGGCAGCATGCTGGCGCTGGTCAGCACCCTGGCCGGCAATCTGCTGATCGTCGGCAGCATCGCCAATATCCTGGTGGTGGATGCCGCCGCCCGCCACGGTGTGCGCATCGACTGGCGCCGCCACGCGCGCACCGGTGTGCCGGTCACCCTGGCCACCCTGCTGATCTGCGCCGCCATCTTTGCCTTGCGGCTGTAGCGGCCAGCACGCCGGCCCGGCAGCGGGCAGATAGCCCTTGAACTGGCACGCTCTTGTTAAGTAGTCTTCAGGACAACAGAACTCGAACAAGAAGCCACCATGCCGCCCCTGCCCGCTTTTCGTCCGCAACTGATCGACTCCCTGCGTCACTACAACCGGGCGCTACTGCAGCAAGACCTGCTGGCCGGCATCACCGTCGGCATCGTCGCACTGCCACTGGCGATGGCGTTTGCCATCGCTTCCGGCGTGTCACCGCAGGCCGGCATCTTCACCGCCGTAATCGGCGGCCTGCTGGCTTCGCTGCTGGGCGGCACCAAGCTGTGCGTCACCGGGCCTACCGGCGCCTTCATCGTCATCATCTACGGCATCGTGATGAAGTACGGGGTGGCCAACCTGATCATCTGCACCTTCATGGCCGGCGCCATGCTGGTACTGATGGGCCTGCTGCGGCTGGGGCAAGTGATCAAGTTCTTTCCGATGCCGTTGATCACCGGCTTTAGCAACGGCATTGCGGTGCTGATCTTTATCACCCAGCTGAAGGATTTTTTCGGCCTGCCGGTCGACAAGATGCCGGCAGGCTTCTTTGCCGTCATCGATACCCTGCGCTACAACCTGCCATTGTTCGACCCACTGACGCTGGTGATAGCCGCCGCATCGCTGGGGCTGATCCTGCTGTGGCCCAAGCGCTTCAACAGCCGCCTGCCCGGGCCGTTTGTGGCGCTGCTGCTGGCCACGCTGACGGTCAGTCTGTTTGACCTGCCGCTGGAAACCATCGGCAGCAAATTCGGCGGCATTCCGCAGGGACTGCCCGAATTTCACGGCCTGTCATTCGACCCGGAACACCTGTCGGACCTACTGGGGCCGGCATTTACCATTGCCCTGCTCGGCGCCATCGAATCGCTGCTGTGCGCAGTGGTGGCCGACAGCCTGACCGGCGACAAGCACGATGCCAACCAGGAGCTGATCGCCCAGGGCATCGCCAATATGGTGGTGCCGCTGTTTGGCGGCATCCCGGCCACCGGCGCTATCGCGCGCACCGCCACCAATATCGGCAACGGTGGCAAGACGCCGGTGGCCGGCATCGTGCATGCGCTATTGCTGCTGCTGGTGATCCTGGTGGCCGCGCCGTTGGCCGCCTACATTCCGCTAGCGGCGCTGGCCGCCATTCTGGTGGCGGTGGCACTGAAAATGGGGGACTGGGATATCCGCAAGGCGGCGCAGTTTCCCAAGCAGGACACCGCCATCCTGGTGGTGACCTTCGCGCTGACAGTGATTTTCGACCTGACCATCGCGGTGGAAATCGGGCTGCTGATCGCCGCCGTGCTGTTCATCCGCCGCATGGCGGCCAGCACCAGCGTGCAACAGCTGCTACCGGAACATGCCTACCTGTTCGAACGCCACTCCATCGCCGGCAAGCAGGTGCCGGCCGGCTGTGTCGCCTACCGGGTAGAAGGCGCGCTATTCTTTGGTGCTGCCGACACGGTGGAAAAACTGGCCAGCCAGCCCAGCAGCGTGCGCGTGGTGGTGCTGCAACTGCACCGCCTTGTGCTGCTGGATACCTCCGGCCTGCTGGCGCTGTCGGCGCTGAACCAGCGTTTGCAGGCGCAGCAGCGTACGCTGGTGATCTGCGGCGCCGGCAGCGAGGTGACGCGCATGATCAGCAACGCCAATCTGGCGCAGGAAATGGGCGTGCGCAACATTCAGCCCGACCTGACCACCGCCTTGCAGCGCGCCGAGGAGATTCTCACCGCCGGCGTGGTGTGGGGCTAACCCACTGTTGCGGCCAACGTTGGCCGCCGCCAAACAAAAAGCCAGTCCGTAGACTGGCTTTTTGATCACGCCGGGTGCATCAGGCGGCGACGGTCGGCTCTTTCTGCAGCATGGCCAGCAGCGTGGCCACCCGCATTTTCAGCTCGCGACGATCGACGATCATGTCGATGGCACCCTTTTCCATCAGGAACTCGGAACGCTGGAAGCCTTCCGGCAGGGTTTCGCGCACGGTCTGCTCGATCACGCGCGGACCGGCAAAACCGATCAGCGCGCCCGGCTCACCGATCACCACATCACCGAGGAAGGCGAACGAGGCGGACACGCCGCCCATGGTCGGGTCGGTGAGGATGGAAATGAACGGCAGCTGGTAGTCGCTCAGCAGCTGCAGCGCGGCTGAGGTCTTGGCCATCTGCATCAGCGAATTCAGGCCTTCCTGCATGCGCGCGCCACCGGAGGCGGCCACGCAGATGAACGGCGCGCGTGCTTCCACCGCGGCCTGTACGCCGCGCACGAAGCGCTCGCCCACCACCGAACCCATCGAACCGCCAATGAAGCGGAATTCGAACGCGGCCACCACGGCCGGCAGGTTGTGGATACTGCCCTGCATCACCACCAGCGCATCGTCTTCGCCGGTTCCGGCTTGCGCTGCGGTGAGACGATCCGGATAGCGCTTGCTGTCCTTGAACTTGAGAATGTCCACCGGCTTGACGTCGGCGCCGATCTCGCGGCGGCCTTCTTCATCCAGCAACATGTCGATGCGCGCGCGCGCGTCGATGGCGTGGTGATGGTCACACTTGGGGCAGACCTGCAGGTTGCTTTGGAGATCGGTGTGATACAACACCGCCTCACAGGCCGGGCACTTGCTCCACAGCCCCTCCGGTACCGCCGACGATTTCACCGCGCGGGTCTCGCGCTTGATTTTCGGCGGCAGGAGTTTGTTCAACCAGCTCATGCTGACTCCTTGATTCAAACACTGCGGCCAACTGGTCGTTGGCCGCAGTGGTGCTGGCACGGGTATCCAGCGTGTTCCTAACGGGTGGCAGCTTTCAATGTAGCTACCAGACGGGTCAACTGCTCTTTGGCAGTTTCTGGTGTAGCCGCCTCGATTTCCTGTACCAGGCGGCTACCCACCACCACCGCGTCGGCAGTGCCGGCGATGGCGCGGGTGGTTTCGGCATCGCGAATGCCAAAGCCGACACCGATCGGTACTTCAATGAACTGTCTAAGGGCGGCAATTTTACGCGCTACGTCGGCAATGTCCAGATTTCCGGCACCGGTAACGCCTTTTAATGACACATAGTAGACATAACCCCGTGCATGGCGGGCAATTTCACGCACGCGCTCTTCGGGGGTGGTGGGGGCGATCAGGAACACCGGATCCAGCCCGGCCGCAGTCAGCGCGGCGGACAGGTCGCCGGCTTCTTCCGGCGGACAATCCACGGTCAGTACACCGTCCACGCCGGCATCGGCGGCCGACTGGGCAAACTGCTGATAGCCAATGACATGCACCGGGTTGAGGTAGCCCATCAGCACCACCGGGGTGGTCTGGTTGCTCTGGCGGAAGATTTTCACCATCGCCAGCACGTCGCGCAGGCTCACCTTGTGTACCAGTGCTCGCTCGCTGGCACGCTGGATCACCGGGCCGTCGGCCATCGGGTCGGAGAACGGGATGCCCAGTTCGATGATGTCGGCACCGCCGTCCACCAGGCCGTGCATCAGCTCTACGGTGAGGTTGGGATGCGGGTCACCGGCGGTAATGAAGGGGATCAGCGCTTTTTCGCCGGCGGCCTTGAGGCGGGCAAAGGTTGCAGCAATACGGTTCATGGCAGGTTTCCTTGCTGGGCCGGCGTTCACGCGGCCCGCGTATGAAAAGTGCCAAGGGTTGGCCGCCTGCGGCCAACCCTTGGATGCTTACAGCGTCAGCCCCATCAGGCCGGCAACGGTGTTGATGTCCTTGTCGCCACGGCCGGACAGCGTCACCAGGATAGCCTTGTCCTTCGCCATGGTCGGCGCCAGCTTCACCGCCTGCGCCAGTGCGTGGCTGGATTCCAGCGCCGGGATAATGCCTTCCAGGCGGCAGCAGTCGTGGAACGCGGCCAGGGCTTCCGTGTCGGTTACCGCCACGTAGTCGGCGCGACCGCTGTCCTTCAGCCAGGAATGCTCCGGCCCCACGCCCGGGTAATCCAGACCGGCAGAGATGGAGTGGGTCTCGATGACCTGGCCGTTGGCATCCTGCATCAGGTAGCTGCGCGAGCCATGCAGCACGCCGGCCGGCGCGTTGGACGCCAGCGGCGCGGCGTGGCGGCCGGTTTCCAGGCCGTCACCGGCCGGCTCCACACCCAGCAGGCGCACGCCCGGCACATCGAGATACGGGTAGAAGGTGCCGATGGCATTGGAGCCGCCACCGACACAGGCCATCACCACATCCGGCTGACGGCCGAGGATTTCCGGCATCTGCACCTTGGCTTCCTCGCCGATCACCGACACGAAGTCGCGTACCAGCATCGGGTACGGGTGCGGGCCGGCGGCGGTGCCCAGGATGTAGAAAGTGCTGTCGATATTGGTTACCCAGTCGCGCATCGCCTCATTCAGCGCATCCTTCAGCGTCTTGGAGCCGGACTCCACCGGTACCACGGTGGCGCCTAGCAGCTTCATGCGGAACACGTTGGGCGCCTGGCGCTTGATGTCCTCGGCGCCCATGTACACCACGCACTCCATGCCGTAACGTGCTGCCACGGTGGCGGTGGCCACGCCGTGCTGGCCGGCGCCGGTTTCGGCGATCACGCGCTTCTTGCCCATGCGGCGTGCCAGCAGCGCCTGACCGATGGCGTTGTTGATCTTGTGCGCGCCGGTGTGGTTGAGGTCTTCGCGCTTGAGGAACACCTGCGCGCCGCCCAGCAGCTCGGACCAGCGCTTGGCATGGTAGATCGGGCTGGGGCGGCCGACGAAGTGCTTCAGCTCGTAATGGAATTCCTGCCAGAAGGCCGGATCTGCCTTGGCACGGGCGTACTCGGCTTTCAGCTCGTCCAAGGCAGCCATCAAGGTCTCGGCAACGTAGACGCCACCGTACGGGCCGAAGTGGCCGCGTGCATCGGGGAAGTCGTATTGGCTCATGGCATGCTCCTGATAGTGGGTGTGTGCCGGCTCACGCCGACTGCATTAATTTAAAACCCCGCTTTCGTCGCGATACGGCGTTACTCACGAAAAACCCCTCCTTACATATCAGCCATATGCGGCGTCGGGATTTTTCATTCGCGCCTTGTCTCGCTTAGAAACCGGGTTTTTTCGATATATCCTTCTGCACCGCCCGTACCGCAGCGATAAAACTGGCCATGCGCTGCGGGCTTTTGATGCCCTTGCCGCTTTCCACGCCGCTGGACACGTCCACCGCGGCGGGACTGACGCGCGCTACCGCATCGACCACATTGTGTTCGTCCAGCCCACCGGACAGGATCAACGGCAGCGACAGTTGCGGCGGGATCAGCGTCCAGTCGAAGGTCTTGCCGGTGCCGCCGTGCGCGCCTTCGACGAAGGCGTCGGTCAGCAGGCCACGGGCGTCGTGATACTGTGCGGCCAACGTTTGCAGATCGGTACCCGGCTGCACTCGCACCGCTTTCAGGTATGGGCGCTGGAAGCTGCGGCAGAAGGCGGGGCTTTCCTCGCCGTGGAACTGCAGCACGTCGATGGCACATTGCGCCAGCACCTGTTCCACTTCTTCGCGGCTGGCATTGACGAACAACGCCACCACACTGACAAACGGCGGCAATGCGGCAATGATGGCCTGCGCCTGCGCGATGGTGACATGGCGCGGGCTCTTGTCATAGAACACCAGGCCGATGGCGTCGGCGCCCAAGTTGGCCGCCACCAGCGCGTCTTCCGGGCGGGTAAAACCGCAGATTTTGATGCGAACCGTCATGTTATCTCCACAAGGTAAGTCGTGACGGCACGGCCTGCGATGGCAGCTCGAATTCCGGCGGATAACCCACGCCGGTCAGATACAGGCCATCCGGCATGAAGGTGGGCGGTGCCTTGGTGCGATCCCGTGCCGCCAGCAGCGCCTGCAGGCCGGCGGTATCCAGGCTGCCCTTGCCCACGTACAGCAGCGCACCGACGATATTGCGCACCATGTGATGCAGGAAGGCATCGGCCATCAGATCGAAACTGATCACGCCATCGCATTCATGAATATCCAGTTGCTGCAGGTTTTTCAGCGGCGACTTGGCCTGGCATTCGCTGGCGCGGAAGCTGGAAAAATCATGCTGACCGATGAGCACTTGCGCGGCCTGCTGCATCGCGGCCACATCCAGCGACTGGTGATACCAGCCAATGCGGCCAGCGGTCAGCGCTGGGCGCACCGGGTGCGTCAGCAGCAGATAACGGTAGGAACGGGAAAACGCGGAAAAACGGGCATGAAACGGCTCGGACACTTCCCGTGCCCACACTACGGCCACCGAATCCGGCAACTGGGCATTGACACCGCGCACCCAGGCAGTCAGTGGTCGCAGCACCTCGGTCTCAAAGTGCACCACCTGCATCAGCGCATGCACGCCGGCATCGGTGCGGCCTGCGGCCAACGTGGTCAACGGCTGACCGGCAATGATCGAAATCGCGCGATTCAGCTCGTCCTGTACGGTATTGCCATGTGGCTGACTCTGCCAGCCGGCAAATGCGCGCCCGTCGTATTCCAGACCCAGCGCAATCCTCATGCCACCATTCTCATTACGACTGCCAAAAGGAGGCACGCCAGCAACGCGCCATCCCACTTGCTCCACGGGTAAAGAGGCAACTTTACCTTATCGGGCGCAGCTTGTGCGAACTGCGGCGGCTGCAAATACGGCAATAATTGCGCCAGGCGGGGCTTTTCGGCCTGTTCCAGCAGGCGGTTGGCATAGTGCATGGTCAGGGCCAGACGCAGGGCCAGACGGCCGCGCGGCATACCGACACAGGCAAACAGGGCATCCAGTGGCCAACTTGCCGCCAGCAGGCCCGGCGTCCCCAGCCACAGCCACACGCCACGTGCCAGCAACGCCAGCAGCAGCACCGCCAGTGCCTGGTGCGCACCGGCCAGCACACCGGCCATGCTGGGTGCAAAGCGGGAAGCAAACAGCGGCGCCCCAGGCAAAGTCCATGCGGCAAGCAGCAACATGGCTAGTAATAGCCAGCGCATGCGGCGCAATGCCTGCAACAGCTCACCGCGGCCACGCCGCCAACAGGCCAGTGCGCCCAACAATGCCAGATAGCCAACCAGGGGTAAGCGCAACAGGTACAGGGCCAGCACAACAACGAGTAGGCAACATGTCAGCGGGTGCAGCGCAAACTGTCGCGACATCAGTCGCCATCCCCTTTCAGCAGGGCGTCGGCCATTTCGCTATCCCCCATCTCGCGGTACAGGCGCGCCAGGGCGGCAGCCTCATCGTCGGTATCCGCCAAGGCGGAAGCTGGGACCGCTTCGTTACCGTTTACCTTGCGCGCAATCTGCCGCACCGGTTCACGCTGTGGCTCATCGAAAGCCTCCGCCGCTGCCGGCGGGGTAAATACTGGCGATGGCACCGCCTCCGGCGCCCGGTACAAGGGGTTGCCGCCATCGAACCTGGCACCCAGCAACTGCACCCGCTGCCACAGCGCGCTATCCGGGCCGGAGATGGCCAGCACATCCAGTGCCTCGGCCTCGAACGGCTCGGTCGCGCCCGCCTGCGCCAGCAACTCCAGCAGCTTGTAACGGACGGCGTCCGCCTGCGGGTCTTGTTGCAACGCAACACGCAGCATCTGCTCGGCCTGCTCGCGGCGACCATACACCAGCAGTACCTCGACCTCGGCCAGCACATCCGTGACTGGCAGCGCTGGCACTGGCTCTGCTGGTGGGAGGTCCAATGCGCTCGGCGGTACTTCGGGGGCCGCTTCAGGTTCTGTCGGTGGCACCACAGCCGGCACCGGGACATCCATCGGGCCAGCCTCCGCGACCGGGGATACATCCGGATCCACAACAGCGGGGGCCGGCTCCGTTACCCAGCGAGTGGGCGCCGCAGCCAACGACCCGCGCAACTGTTGCTTGCGGCGATGCCAGACCGCCCACGCCAACAGGCTCAGCACCGAGACACCACCGATGCCGGTCAGCACCCAGTCGTCCAGGGCTACCAGCAAATCTTCGTCTTGTTTGGCCACAACGGTCGGACTGGACGCCGGCGCTTTTGGCGGCTGGGCCGGCTCCCGATCGGTTGCCGCGATACGGCGGATTTCCGCCTCCAGCTGGGCAATGCGCTGTTGCGCCTGATGCAGGTGCAGAATGCGCTGCCGTTCAGCTTCCTGCTGGGCACGCTCTGCGGCACTGGGCTTCGCCTCGTCGACATGCGCCGGCACGGTTTTGCTGACGGCGCTGCCGACCGCCTTGGCCGGCGCGGGCACAGCCAGGGTTGGCCGCGGCGACGCCTGACCAGGCAGGCGCAACCAAGCACCAGCCAGCAGCCGGTTAGGATCGCCGTCCACAAAAGCATGCGCATTATTGCGAACGATCTGCAACGCCAGTTCGTTACGGCGCTGCGTCCCCTCCGCCAGTCGCGACACAATCTCCGACAGCGTGTCACCGGCCCGCACCTGGTAGCGCCCGCCGGCATGCACGGCATGGCTGTGCGGTGGCTGTTTTGAGCCTACGGCAGCATTTACCGGTGCCAGGCGGTAGCTTCGCTGTACTTGCAGGCCATGGGCATGGGTTTCCAGCACAAACGCCAGCTCACCGCCAGTCAGCGCTTGCTGGCCGTGCAGGGTTACCCACTGGTGCCCGGCGGCCTGATGATAGCGAACGGCAACCTGGTCGCCCGCCATACCCTTGCCAAGCCGCAGGACAAAGTCTTCATCACGCAACTCGGCCGGCCAGCTACCCAGCAGGTCGATCTCGGCCTGCAAGGGCAGGCCAGTGGCCGACAGCAGGCGCGCCTCGCCAAAGGCCAGGAAATCAGCGGCAGGCGCACTGGCGGTGCGCTCACCAGGCAAGCCGCTGCCAGCCACGGCGATATTCCCGGCAGACGATCGCACCGTGTCTGCCTGCGCATGATAGGCCCGCACCTCGCGACCAGAGGCCCAGGCCAGCTCCAGCGCAAAATCCAGCACCTCGTCCGGCGCCATGACCGGGCCCATGACCCGCACCACATACTGGCCCGGGTGGTCCTCCACCGTCATGATCTTGAGCTGGAAGGCCTTGGCGGAAAAACTTTCGAGGAAGGGATATTGCTGGGACGATGCCAGCGATGCGTAGGGGTCCGTCAGGCCCGGCTCATCCAGCAGGGGGATTTCGGCAAGAAACGGCTCCCCGGCGGCGGAGAGTACGCGCACTTCGCCAAGACCGGCATGAGCACCCGGCGCCAGCAAACCCAGCGCCAGTGCAACAGACAGCGCCTTTAATCGCACGCAGCCATCCCCTGTTGATGCAAAACGATTGAATGTGGCAACGCGGCCAACACCGCGCTACCACGGTTGCCGGTATTACAGGCTGTCAAGCAGCGCCTCTGCTTCGGCCTTGAGCGAGCCCTGCGCTTCCTTGACCAGCTCTTCCAGCACTTCGCGGGCGCCCTCCTTGTCACCCATGTCCAGATACACCCGTGCCAGATCCAGCTTGGTGGACAGCGGATCATCGCTGACATCCAGCCCGGCCGTAGACACGGCCTCAACTGGCTCGGCAACTGGCGCAGCTGTCAACGGCTCATCCAGTGCCGACAGATCGAAATCGAACGAGGCCAAAGCATCATCATTGCTGGAAGCAGGCTTCGGCGGCTCAACTTCTGCGGTCGCGGCACCAGCCGGCAACATGCTGTCGAGATTGAAATCAAAATCCAGCATGTGGCTATTGTCTGCCGCTGCCGGCTCGGGCTCGGCGACGGTCTCTTGCACCGGCGCCGGCTCGTTGAGCAAGGCATCCATATCCAGATCGTTAGCAACGGCCGGAGCCACCGCCGGGGCAGCGGTGCCCATCAAGGCGGCTTCGATATCGTCAACCGGAGCGGCCGCCGGGGCGGGCGCCACCGGTGCCACTAAATCGCCCATCAACTCCTTATCCAGATCCACGGTCGTGCTCGACGACACCACCTCTACCGCAGGAGCCGCCACTGCGGCCGCATTCTGGTCCGCGTAGAGCGTATTTTCCGGGTCAATGGAGCGCCCCAAGGCGGATGCCTTGGCCCACACACTGCCCTGCCCGCCGGTTACCGCGTGCAATTCCTTGGCGTGGCCCTCCAGCGCCGCGCGATCCTGGCGCGAAGCGTAGATTTCCATCAGTTTGAGACGGGCCTCGTGACGGGTAGGGTCTTTCGCCAGGGCGTCGCGCAGAATGTCCTCGGCCTGCTGGTCGCGGCCATAGGCCAGATACACCTCGGCCTCGGCCACCGGATCGACCTCTACCGTATCAACGGTATTCATGCTGGTGCGGGTAAAGTCCGCCAGGAAGGCGCTGTCACTAGCGGTGCTTCCTGCAGCCAGCGCACGACCGGCATTATCCAACGGCACATTGATGGTGGCTGCCGACGTTACCGCGGCATCGTTGTTGCGACGACGGCGCAGGAACACCACCGCGGCAGACAGCAGCAGTACGGCCGCACTGCCACCGGCCACCAGCGGCAGATTATCCAGTACGGTATCCATGATGGACGGGCCTGACTCCTGCTCAGGCGCCGCTGCCACAGGTGGCGCAGCCTTGGCGGCAGATGCAGCCGCCTGCAGCGCCTTCAGCTGCTTCTCCAGTTCGTCAATCTTGCGCTGTGCCTGCTGCAACGCCTGCTCGTTTAGCGGCGCAGAAGCAGCGGCATCCGGCGCCTCCAGCTTCAACACCGGACTACCGCTGGGGGCCAGCGTCGCCGGCACAGACGCGGCAGCTTTGGGAGTAGGAGTAGGAGCAGGTACCACCGGTGCCGGCGCTACCGATTTTTCCGGCAGAGCCGCGGGCGCCGCCGGTAACGGTTTAACCGCAGGCATGGGGCTTGCACCCATACCGCCAGCCAGAATCTGTGCCACCTGCTGCTCCTGCAGCGCACGTATGCTGGCCACCGACGGCACTTTCAAACGACTGCCGGCCTTGATTGACGATGGATTGCCATTGATGAAGGCAGACGGGTTGGCGTTGACTAGTGCCGCCATCACACGGCGCTGCCCCACGCCGGTCAATCCCAGGCTACGCGCCAGACCGGACAACGTCTGACCTGGTTGAACCACAAGACTGCCACGCGGCGCACGATAGACTGGCGGCACAGGGAGATCGTCCGTAGCGAGCGGACGCGGGCGTACCACAGGCGGCAACGGGCGGCGCAGCGGTGCCGCCTGCACATTGCTGCGGCTGATCTCGTCGGCACGACCGGCATATTCCGCCGGATCCAGCAGAATGGTGTATTCGCGCACATAACGGGCATTGGTCGCCTTGGCTTCCACCACAAAACGCAGGAAAGGCTCACTGATAGGCTGGCTGGAACTTACCCGGATATAGGGTCGTCCGTTGCTGCGGTAGGCCAGAGTGAAACGCAGGCTGCTGAGTACGCCGGTGTAATCCACTTGCAGATCGCGAAAAGTCTCGATCGGCGCCAGACCTACGCGCAGCACCTCTTCGTCGGCCTTGCCGGTCAGGTCGATTTCCGCGCGTAGTACTTCGCCCAGGTTGGAACGTACAGCCACCCCTCCCAATCCTGCCCAGGCGGACGTCGAGAACAGCAAAGCCAACAGCAGCGAACTCATTCTTTTCTTGGCCAGCATTTTTCTTGCACTACCTTTCGCTGTAATTATCCATTTCCCACGCCGCCCCGCGGCCGCTGGAGACTCGTTTGCTGCATGTAATATCAAACTAGCAGATCAACAAGTCAAACCACATACCAGTGTCAACACCTGATACTAACTGCTGTTAGCGGATCAGGCAAAATAGCCGCGCTTCATCAGTGCCATGGCCGTGGCGACGCAGCTTTGTGCAATGGCGGCACGGATATTGTCCGCGGCCAGCCAGAACGACAGTGCATTGCCCTGGCGGCGTACACGGCTAACCCACACTGCCTCATTGCCGGAAGCTTCCAGCGGGGTAACATAGGGCATCTCGCCAGCCGGATCATCCACGATCTGCATGCCGACGGCAGCCAGCAATTCCCGCGCCTTCTCAGCTGACAATGCATCTTCGGTTTGCACCGTCACCGCCCAGCCATGGCCAAAGAACACCGGCACACGCACGCAGCTGGCCTCCACCGCCAGCGCCGGCAGTGCCAACAGTTTGCGCAGCTCTTGCTCGACCGACAGTTCTTCCTCGCTGACGCCCTGCTCGTCCACAGCGCCGATCAACGGCAGCACATTGAAGGCGATACGCTTGGGAAACACCTCCATCTCGGCATCACGCTGCGAGAACAGCGCCGTGGTCTGGCTGGCCAGCTCTTCCAGCGCAGCCTGACCGCTACCGGATACCGACTGGAAGGTGGTAACGGTCACACGCTGCAGACCGGCCGGCTTCAATGCCACTAGCGCCTGCGCCAGCGGCGTAACGGTGCAATTGGGGACGGACACCAGCGGTGCCTCACCCAGATCATCCAGCAGTTTGTCGTTGATCTGCGGCGCATACAGCGGCACATCGGCTGCGTGACGGTAAACCGCGCTGAAATCGATCACTGCGGCCCCGGCTGCGCGGGCGGCCTGCACGTACTGGCGCGACAAATCGCTACCGGCCACGAAAATCGCCAACGCCACGTTGGCAAAGTCGAACTCTTCCACCGCCAGGGTATCCAGTTCGAGGTTGCCGTAGTAGGCACTCTCGCCCTCCTTGTCGGCGACATCTAGTGCGTAGACGCGCTCGATGGGCAAATCCCGCTCGGCCAGCAGTTCCAGTACAGCCTGGCCTACCAGATTGGTCGCACCGACCACGGCAACACGAATTGCTTCAGACATACATTTATCCAGTTCTAGAAAAACAGAAAGGGCGCCGCCGGCGCCCTTGGAGGAAACAGCTTTGCGCGTATTTTAGCGCTCAATCAGGATGCGCAACATCCGGCGCAGCGGTTCGGCCGCGCCCCACAGCAGCTGGTCGCCGATCACGAAGGCCGACAGGTACTCGCCACCCATGTTCAGCTTGCGCACACGGCCAACGCCAATCTGCAGACCGCCGGTGATGGCAGCCGGGGTCAGCTCCTTGACGGTGATGTCGCGGTCGTTCGGCACCCACTTCACCCAGTCGTTGCCGGACTTGATGATGGCCTCGATCTCGGCCAGCGGCAGATCTTTTTTCAGTTTCACGGTCAGCGCCAGGCTGTGGCAGCGCATGGCGCCGATACGCACGCACAGGCCATCGACCGGGATGGTAGTCGTGTTACCGAGGATCTTGTTCACTTCGGCCTGGCCTTTCCACTCTTCCTTGGATTGGCCGTTATCGAGCTGCTTGTCGATCCACGGGATCAGGCCGCCAGCCAGCGGCGCGCCGAAGAATTCGGTCGGCACGTCTTCGCGGATGGTGGCGGCAACCTTGCGGTCGATATCGAGAATGGCAGACGCAGGCGTAGCCAGTTCGTCGGCCACGGCAGCGTGTACCACGCCCATGCCCTTGAGCAGTTCGCGCATGTGGTTGGCGCCGCCGCCGGAAGCTGCCTGGTAGGTCATGGAGGAAACCCACTCCACCAGACCGGCGCGGAACAGACCGCCCATACCCATCAGCATGATGGAGTTGGTGCAGTTGCCGCCGATGAAATCTTTCACACCATTGGCCAGGCCAGCGTCGATCACGTCGCGGTTTACCGGGTCCAGCACGATGATGGCGTTGTCTTCCATGCGCAGCGTGGAAGCCGCGTCGATCCAGTAGCCGTTCCAGCCGGCTTCGCGCAGCTTGGCGTATACCTCGGTGGTGTAGTCACCGCCCTGGCAGGTAACGATGGCGTCCATCGCCTTCAGCTCGTCGATATTGCGTGCATCCTTCAGCGGCGGCACATCGCGGCCAACGTCCGGAGCGGCACCACCCACGTTGGAGGTGGTGAAAAACACCGGCTCGTCGATAACCGCAAAATCGTTCTCTTCACGCATGCGCTGCATCAGCACGGAACCAACCATGCCACGCCAGCCAACAAAACCTACTCGCACGATACTTCTCCTGAATGTCTGTCGGGTGTTTTGAAACTGTTCTGCCGGCCCGTTGACGCACCAGCTCTATTCGATGATCAACCCCATTGTGCAGGGCAACAGCCGCCCGCACAATGGGGTTGGTTATTTTTATCCGAACAGCATTAAAACGGTAATTTTACAGCGCAGCCACCACGGCATCACCCATGCCGGAGCAGGTCACTTTCTCGCAGCCGGCCTCGAAAATATCGGCGGTGCGGTAGCCCTGGGCCAGCACTTTCTTCACCGCGTCTTCCACGCGCACGGCGGCAGCTTCCTGGTTGAAGGTGTAGCGCAGCATCATGGCGGCAGACAGGATGGTGGCCAGCGGGTTGGCCAGGTTCTTGCCGGCGATGTCCGGGGCGGAACCGTGGCTCGGCTCGTACAGGCCTTTGTTGTTCTGGTCCAGCGAAGCCGACGGCAGCATGCCGATGGAGCCGGTCAGCATGGAGGCCTCGTCGGACAGGATGTCGCCGAAAATATTGCCGGTCACCATCACGTCGAACTGCTTCGGGTTGCGCACCAGCTGCATCGCGGCGTTGTCCACGTACATGTGGCTGAGTTCCACCTGCGGATACTCTTTCGCCACGTCGATCATGATTTCTTTCCAGAACTCGGTGGTTTCCAGCACGTTGGCCTTGTCTACCGAGCACAGCTTCTTATTGCGCTTCATGGCGATGCCGAAAGCCACGTGGGCGATACGGCGGATCTCGCTTTCGCTGTAGCGCATGGTGTTGAACGCCTCGCGCTCGCCCAGCTCGTTCACTGCGATGCCGCGCGGCTGGCCGAAGTAGATGTCACCGGTCAGTTCGCGCACGATCATGATGTCGAGGCCGGACACCACTTCCGGCTTCAGCGTGGAGGCATTGGCCAGTTCCGGGTACAAGATGGCCGGACGCAGGTTGGCAAACAGGTTCAGGTCCTTGCGAATCGCCAGCAGGCCGCGCTCCGGGCGCAGCGGGCGATCCAGCTTGTCGTAGGCCGGGCCGCCCACGGCGCCCAGCAGCACGGCGTCGGCCTCGCGGCACAGCTTCTGGGTGAACTCCGGATACGGCACGCCGTAAGCGTCGTAACCGGCACCACCCAGCGGCGCCTCTTCCATTTCGATCGGCAGGCCATCCTGGCGCAGCACGTCCAGTACACGTTTGGCCTGAGCAATGATTTCCGGACCGATGCCGTCACCCGGCAAAACTGCAATTTTCATATTGGGTATCCCGTCAGATTAAGTGACAACAGGTCGGCCGCATGCGGCCAACCTGTGGGTAAATCAGGCAAACAGCCACGGCTGTTCGGCGCGGCGTTTGGCTTCGAACGCCTTGATCTCGTCGGCGTGCTGCAGGGTGAGGCCGATTTCGTCCAGGCCGCCCAGCAGGCAGTGCTTGCGGTGCTCGGTAACCTCAAAGCCGAACGACTGCCCGGACGGGGTGGTGATGGTCTGCGCCGCCAGGTCCACGTTCAGCGTGTAGCCTTCGCTGGCCTCGCACTCGCGGAATAGCTGGTCCACCACTTCCGCCGGCTGCACGATGGGCAGCAGGCCGTTCTTGTAGCAGTTATTGAAGAAGATGTCGGCGAACGACGGCGCAATCACCACGCGGAAGCCCTGGTCTTCCAGTGCCCACGGTGCGTGCTCGCGGCTGGAGCCGCAGCCGAAGTTCTCGCGTGCCAGCAGCACCTGCGCCCCGGCATAGCGCGGGAAGTTCAGCACGAAATCCGGGTTCAGCGGACGCTGGCTGTTGTCCATGCCAGGCTCGCCGTGGTCCAGGTAGCGCCATTCATCAAACAGGTTGGGGCCGAAGCCGGAACGCTTGATCGACTTCAGGAATTGCTTGGGGATGATCGCGTCGGTGTCGACGTTGGCGCGATCCAGCGGGCATACGAGCCCGTTCAGGGTAGTGAATGCTTTCATTCTTTTGCTCTCCGGGGAGGTTTGCCCTTGGCGCCGGTTTAACGATCTGGCGAGCCCGAGCGAGAGGCGTCGTTAACGCCGCATCGCCGACGCTCGGCAGATCGTAAACAAGCCCTTAGTGCACGGCATTTTCAATGGCTTGGCCTGCCTTTTGCAGGCCATGCCCCACGGCTTCACCGCCCTGTTTCAAGTCCTCTTTTGCACCTTGCACGGTATTGCAGGCCGACAGCAGCAGAGCCATGAAGAGACTGATAGCGAATGTTTTCATGAGGCAGATCTTTCCAGTAACGAGGATGAATTCGCTTAGAGGGTACGAATATCCACGAAGTGCCCGGCTACCGCAGCGGCGGCGGCCATCGCCGGGCTCACCAGGTGGGTACGGCCGCCCTGACCCTGACGGCCTTCGAAGTTACGGTTGGAGGTAGATGCGCAACGCTCGCCCGGCTGCAGGCGGTCGGCGTTCATCGCCAGACACATGGAGCAACCCGGCTCGCGCCACTCAAAACCTGCAGCGACAAATACCTTGTCCAGCCCCTCGGCCTCGGCCTGCGCCTTCACCAGGCCGGAGCCCGGCACCACCAGCACCTGCTTGACGTTGGCCGCCTTGCTACGGCCCTTGGCCACTGCGGCAGCTTCGCGCAGGTCTTCGATGCGGCTGTTAGTACAGGAGCCGATGAACACGATGTCCACCGGAATCTGGTTGATCGGGGTATTGGCCTGCAGGCCCATGTAGGCCAGCGCACGCTCGATGGAGCCCTTCTTCACCGGGTCGCTTTCCTGTGCCGGGTCCGGCACGCGGCCGTTGATGTCGGTCACCATTTCCGGCGAAGTGCCCCAGGTTACCTGCGGCTGAATGTCGGCAGCATCCAGCACTACCACTTGGTCAAACTGCGCGCCGTCGTCGGAATGCAGCGTATTCCAGTACGCCACAGCAGCTTCCCACTGCTCGCCCTTCGGCGCAAACGGACGGCCCTGCACGTAGTCGATGGTTTTCTGGTCCACCGCCACCAGACCGGAGCGGGCGCCGGCTTCGATCGCCATATTGCACAGGCTCATGCGGCCTTCCATCGACAGCTCGCGGATCGCTTCGCCGCCGAACTCGATGGCGTAGCCGGTACCGCCGGCAGTGCCAATCTTGCCGATGATCGCCAGCGCCACATCCTTACCGGTAATGCCGGCCGGCAGCTTGCCGTCGACCCGCACCAGCATGTTTTTGGATTTCTTCGCCACCAAGGTCTGGGTGGCCATCACGTGCTCGACCTCGGAGGTGCCGATGCCGTGCGCCAGCGCACCGAAAGCGCCGTGGGTGGAGGTGTGGCTGTCACCGCACACCACGGTCATGCCCGGCAGGGTGGCGCCCTGCTCCGGCCCCATCACGTGCACGATGCCCTGGCCCTTGTCCTTGAACGGGAAGTAGGCCAGCGCGCCGAAGGCCTTGATATTGGCATCCAGCGTCTCTACCTGCTGGCGCGAGATCGGGTCCTTGATACCCTCGTCCCAGTGGTCGGTGGGGGTGTTGTGGTCGGCGGTGGACACCACCGAATCGACACGCCACAGCTTGCGGCCTGCCAGCTTCAGGCCCTCGAAGGCCTGCGGGCTGGTCACTTCGTGTACCAGGTGGCGGTCGATATACAGCAGCACGGTGCCGTCGGCCTCCTGGTGTACCACGTGGCTGTTCCAGAGCTTGTCGTAGAGAGTCTGTGCGGTCATGGTTTGCTTTCCATTTGCTGGCACCGCTGACGGCGCCGGGGTCGCTGAGTATTAGCCGCTACTTGTGCAGCGGGCCGGACCATCGGACCGGCGATGGGCTTATCATTGCGCAGCACAATTCCTAGTACAAGATAAGCATTTATACTAGTAGTAACACTACCACCCATAGGCGCACACCATGGAAGCCCGCTCCCCCAGCCCGCTGGGCGAATTCATCCGTAGCCACCGCGAACGCATCACCCCGCAGCAGGCTGGCCTGCCAGCCGGTAACCGCCGCCGCGCCAAGGGCCTGCGTCGCGAGGAAGTGGCGCAGCTGGTGGGCATCAGCCCCACCTGGCTAACCTGGATCGAACAGGGGCGCACCCAGTCGGTATCGGCCGGCACCCTGTCGCGGCTGGCCGATGTACTACTGTTGTCGCGTGCCGAGCGCGACTACCTGTTTGACCTGGCAGGCCTGAAAGACCCGCAGGAAGCCACGCTGGCGGCCAACCCCGAGGCGCAGCAGGCACTGGCGCTGGCGGTGGACAATATCGCCAGCCCGGCCTATGTGCTGGATACACTGTGGAACGTGCCGGCCTGTAACGCGGCAGCAGCCAGCCTGTTTACCGGTTGGCTGGACGATGGCGGCCATAGCCACAACCTGCTGCAGTTCATGTTTCAGCACCCGCTGGCGCGCACGCTGGTGGATGACTGGCCGACGCGTGCGCGGCGCATGGTGGCGGAGTTCCGCGCCGAAATCAGCCACCACCATGAAGACGCGCTGACCGAGCTGCTGGAGCGGCTGCGCCAGGACAGTAGCGAGTTCGACACTCTGTGGCGGCAGCAGGACGTGCAGGGCCGCGAAGGCGGCGAGCGGGTGTTCAACCACGCCACCCAAGGGCGGCTGTGCTATCAGCAGCTGACGCTGCGGCTGGCGCACGCGCCCGGGCTGAAGCTGGTGATGCTGCTCTAGGTGTTGGTTTACGCGCCGTTGCCGACCGGCACTTTCGGGCCGGGTAACGACTGCGCCTCTTGTTTGTTCTCCGCCGGCAGTAAATGGCACTGTGGTGGCACGCGGCTCAGGCGCAACATCCGGCTCAGCCGGCCAGCGCCATAAACCGCGCATGAAACGGCGACAAGGTTGGCCGCATCAGTTGACTGCCGGCTACGGGCGCAACCATTTCAGGCATACCGCCACCCCCAGCAGCGCCGCTGCGGTGGAAATGCCAAAGGTCAACGCCACACCGCCAACCTGCCACAGCCCACCGGCCAGCAAGCCACCCAGACTGCCGCCAATACCGAACGAGGCCACGGTATACAGGCCCTGGCCGCGCGCCTGCTGCTGCTCGCTGAAATAACGGTGGATCAAGCCCACCGCAGCGGCGTGGTGCACGCCAAAAGTGAAGGCATGCCCCAGCTGCGCCAGCACCGCCAGCGCCGGCACCGCCAACAACGAGGCGATCAGCGCGAAGCGCAGCGCCGATACCAGCAGCGAAGCCAGCATCAAGCGCTCCAGCGAGACACGCGCCATGATGCGCGGCATCTGCCAGAACACCACGATCTCCGCCATCACCCCCACCGACCACAGCCAACCGGTGGCGGCCTTGTCGTAACCGGCCTCCTTCAATCCCAGCGAGTAGAAGTTGTAGTACGGCCCCATACCGAAGGCGAGCAGGAAACAGCAGCTGAACAACGCGATGACCTGCGGCCGGCGTAGCGTCGCCAGCATGGACTGCTGCGTGCGGCTGCGTTTTTCCGGCGCCACTTCCGGCACCGTCCAGCCGGCCAGCACCACCAGGCTCAGCAGGCCGAACAACAGCCACGGCAGGCTGGCCAGCGACACCCACTCCAACAGGTAACCACCAATACTGGCCAGACAGACAAAGCCGATCGAGCCCCACACCCGGATGCGGCTATAGCGGCCGGGCTGGCTGCGGGTCAGCTGGCTGGTGGTGGCTTCGGCCAGCGGCAACGCGGCGGCCCAGAAGAAAAAGCCCAGTGCCAGGGTGGTAAATATGCCCCAGAAACTGGCTTGCAACGCCACCAGCGCAAAGCAGGCCGCGGCGGCCAGCGAGGTCCAGAAAATGATGGCGCGGCGCTGGCCGGAACGATCGGCCAGCCAGCCCCAGAATACCGGCGACACGATACGCGCCAGCGTGGACAACGACATCAACACGGAAATCTGCAGCGGCGAGAACGACAGTGCCTCCAGGTACAGCGACCAGAACGGGCCGAACAGACCCTGAAAGGCGAAATAGCTGAAATAGAAGGCGGCAAGTGCCGCCAGCGGAGGGACAAATGGAACAGACATTGCGGCCAACCTTCAATCGGGACGGCATTTTAGCGCAAGCGGCCCGGCCCGAACATGACGCTTGCTTGCGCCCGCCCTGCCCTCACGGACAGGTTGGCCGCAAGCGGCCTACCACTTGTCCTTGAAACGGATGATGTCGCGGCGCGCCTTCTTGGTGGGGCGGCCCTCGCCATACGGGAAACTGGCGTGCTCGGCTTTTTGCAGGCCGATCTGATGCTCGCGCGCCTGGACCGAGTCCTCGCTTTCGCTATACAGCAGCCGCGCCTCTGCCGCCGGCCGCCGCTGGCTGGCCAGCGCCAGCACGGTAACGTTATAGACCAGCTTGTCGATGCGAATCTGCAGCAAGTCGCCCACCCGCGCCACCCGCGATGCCTTTACCCGCTCGCCATTCACCAGCACCCGCCCCAGCTCCAGCGCCTCGTGCGCCAGCTGCCTGGTCTTGAAAAAGCGCGCCGCCCACAGCCACTTATCCAGCCGCAGCTTATCGTCCGCAGCTTCCACCGCCTGGCGACTCATGCCGCCACCTGCCAGCTGGCCAGCAGCCCATGCTGCAATGCCAGCTGCAAGCGGTCACCCGGCTGCAATGCACCGACGCCCTCCGGGGTGCCGGTATAGATCAGGTCGCCAGCCTGTAAACCGTAAATACGCGACAGGTAGCTGATAATGGTCGCCACCGGGTACAGCATCAGCCGGCTATCGCCCTGCTGCCGCAGTTCACCGTTGATATGCAGCGTAAAGTTGGCCGCAGCCGGGTCGATGTGGCCGGCGGGCACGAAGGCCGACACGCAAGCGGCGCCACGAAAACCCTTGGCCTTGGTCCACGGCAGCCCCTTGCGCTTGGCCTCGCCCTGCACGTCACGCGCGGTCAGATCCAGGCCGATGGCGTAGCCAGCGACGTGGCGCAAGGCATCCGCCTCGGCGATATCGTCGCCGCCGTGCCCGATCAGCACCACCAGCTCGCATTCATAGTGCACATCGCTGGAATAATCCGGCAGGCGGATCAGTTCGCCAACCGGCAGCAGGGCCGCATTGGGCTTGAGAAACACCAGCGGCTCCGGCTCCACCGCATTGCCCAGTTCGGCGGCGTGCGCCGCGTAATTGCGGCCGATGCAGAACACCGTATTGACCCGTTGCGGTTGCCCGCCCAGCTCGATATTCATGCGCATTCCCGTCTGTAAATGATGATCAGCCGCCACGGTAGTGCCGCCGCCTCGCAGCGTCAACGAGACGACAGTAACAATGGCCAGGTTGGCCACGGTGCCGCCACCGCCAGTTTGTGCATCGCCGCAACATGGCCCACGCCGCGCCGCGCCATGTCATTTCGATAAGACGCGGCCAAACCCATCTTGCAGTGCAACATGCAAACAATTGAAAGAAAACGATTTTTCTGCAGCGCAACACCCAGCCAAAAGGTTGGCCGCAGCGACAGGTCATTGCGCCTATCGCCATGCCACCCGGCGGCAAGCACCGGCCACGTTCGCCGACATGGGCAATTCGTGTGTTTTGTCATAAAGCGGTGATACAGTGATAAGCATGCATTCGGTAGCGGGCAGCCAGAATGACAAGTACAGGCCCCCGCCGTCCACCTCGCCATCTTCTGAAGGAGCCCCCATGAGTCAGGACCCAAAGGCAGCGCTGGACAGCTTTTTTGCCAGCATCTCTGAAAACAACCAGAAGTGGATGCAACAGTTCGTCAATTCGATGTCGGCAGGCGCCAACCCGGACCAGGCCGGCAATCCGCTGGCAGGCGCCTGGGGCCAGATGATGGAGAACACCAACCAGTTCTTCGCCATGCAGAACAGCCTGTACCAGCAGCAGATGAACCTGTGGATGCAGTTTCTTGGCCAGGGCACGGCTGCCGCCAGCCCGACCAGCCCCGGCAGCGACCGCCGTTTTGCCGCCCCGGAGTGGAACGAACACCCGTTCTACAATTTCCTGAAACAAAGCTACCTGATGACATCCAAATGGATGACCGAGCTGGTGGACAAGGCGCAGCTGGAGGCCGGCGACAAGGAACGCCTGGCGTTTGCCACCCGCCAGTACATCGATGCGATGTCACCGACCAACTTCATGCTCACCAACCCGGAAGTGGTGAAACGCGCCATCGAAACCAAGGGCGAAAGCCTGGTGGAAGGCATGAAGAACGTGATCGACGACCTGCAGAAGGGTCACATCTCGATGTCGGACGAAAGCAAGTTCGAGATCGGCAAAAACATCGCCTGCACCCCGGGTCAGGTGGTGTTCCGCAACCAGCTGATCGAGCTGATCCAGTACACCCCCACCACCGGCGAAGTGTACGAAAAGCCGCTGTTGATCGTGCCGCCGTGCGTGAACAAGTACTACCTGATGGACCTGCAGCCGGACAACTCCATGGTGCGCCACTTCGTGGCCCAGGGTTACCGCGTGTTCCTGGTGAGCTGGCGCTCCGCCACCCCGGACATGAAGAACTACCTGTGGGATAACTACATCGAGGAAGGCGTGTTTGCCGCCGCCGAAGCGGTAAAGAAAGTCACCAAACAGCCAACCATGAACGTGCTGGGCTTCTGCATTGGTGGCGTGATCCTCACCACCGCGCTGTGCGTGGCCAAGGCCCGCGGCCTGAAATACTTCGATTCCGCCACTTTCATGACCTCGCTGATCGACCACACCGATCCGGGCGAGATCAAGGTGTTCCTGGATGACAATTTTTTCGCCAACCGCGAAGCCAAACTGGCCGCCGGCAACGGCGGCATCGTCAGCGGCAAGGAGCTGGGCCGCACCTTCGCCAGCCTGCGTGCCAACGACCTGGTGTGGAACTACGTGGTCAACAACTACCTGCTGGGCAAGACCCCGCCGCCGTTCGACCTCCTATACTGGAACAACGACGCCGTCGACCTGCCGATGCCGATGCACACCTTCTTCCTGAAGGAGTTCTACCGCAACAACGCGCTGACCAAGCCGGGCAGCATCACCCTGTGCGGCGTGGCCATCGATGTCCGCACCATCGACATCCCGGTATACATTTTCGCCGCCCGCGAAGACCACATCGTGCCGTGGCAATCCGCCTTCGATGGTCTGCAATACCTCACCGGCGCACCAAGCTGCCATTACGTGCTGGGCGCCTCCGGCCATATTGCCGGCTCCATCAATCCGGTGACCAAGGACAAGCGCAACTACTGGGTGAACGACAGCAAGGCGGCCTCGGCCGAAGCCTGGCTGGACGCCGCCGAAAGCCGTCCTGGCAGCTGGTGGAAGGACTGGGATGCCTGGCTGGCACCGCAATCCGGCGACAAGATCAACACGCCCAAGACCATGGGCAGCAAGGATCTGCCGCCGCTGTGCCCGGCCCCGGGCGAATACGTCCAGGCCAAGGCCATGCCGGCGCAGCTGGCGACCCTGCAATAATTCGCAACAGGTTCCGTGCTAGAGTAGGTATCGCCCTGTGCCATACCTACTCCAACAAGCACATAACACAACATTCTGGAGAAACCCGATGCAAGACGTAGTGATTGTTGCTGCCCTGCGTACCGCCGTTGGCAGCTTTGGCGGTTCCCTGTCCAAGATCCCGGCCCCGGAGCTGGGTGCGACCGTGATCAGGGGCCTGCTGGAAAAAACCGGCGTACAGCCGGAAGCCGTCAGCGAAGTGATCCTGGGCCAGGTACTGACCGCAGGCAGCGGCCAGAACCCGGCGCGCCAGGCGCTGATCAAGGCCGGTCTGCCGGTATCCACCCCGGCGTCCACCCTCAACGTGGTGTGCGGCTCCGGCCTGCGCGCCGTACATCTGGGTGCCCAGGCCATCGCCAACGGTGATGCCGAGATCGTGATCGCCGGCGGCCAGGAAAACATGTCGCTGTCGCCGCACATTCTGCCGGGCTCGCGTGATGGCTTCCGCATGGGCAACACTCAGCTGGTGGACACCATGGTGGCCGACGGCCTGACCGACGTGTACAACCAGTACCACATGGGCATCACCGCCGAGAACGTGGCCGCCAAGTACGAGATCAGCCGCGACGAGCAGGACGCGCTGGCACTGGCATCGCAGAACCGTGCCGAAGCCGCGCAGAAAGCCGGCAAGTTCGTGGACGAGATCGTGCCGGTGCTGGTACCGCAACGCAAAGGCGACCCGGTAGCCTTCGCCAACGATGAATACATCAAGGCTGGCAGCACCGCCGAATCGCTGGCCAAACTGCGCCCGGCGTTCAAGAAAGACGGTTCCGTGACCGCTGGTAACGCCTCCGGCATCAACGACGGCGCCGCCGCCGTAATGCTGATGACTGCCGCCAAGGCCGCCGAACTGGGCCTGAAGCCGCTGGCGGTGATCAAGTCCTACGCCCTGACCGGCTGCGCGCCGGAAATCATGGGCATCGGCCCGGTAGCCGCCACCCGCAAGGCGCTGGACAAGGCCGGCTGGAAGGTGGAAGACCTGGACCTGGTGGAAGCCAACGAAGCGTTTGCCGCACAGGCACTGGGCGTGGCCCGTGAACTGGGCTGGAGCGCCGACAAGGTCAACGTCAACGGCGGCGCCATCGCGCTGGGCCACCCGATCGGCGCCTCCGGCTGCCGCGTACTGGTGACCCTGCTGCACGAAATGCAGCGCCGCGATGCCAAGAAAGGTCTGGCTACCCTGTGCATCGGCGGTGGTATGGGCGTAGCGCTGGCAGTTGAGCGCCCGTAAGCACGCTGCACTGCATGCAAAACCGGGGCCCTGCCCCGGTTTTTTTATTCCGCGATTCTGCTCACCCCGCGCACGCAGAAACCCCACCTGTCCGATAGTTCAGCAATTTGCTGTTTCCCGCCGCAGCGCTTGCGCACGCTTATGCTGTTCCGCAAAATGAATACAATATTTTGTTGGAGCCCACCATGAGCCAGATCCCCCAGCGTATTGCCGCCCTGCGCGCCGCCATGCAACAGCACGGCATCAGCGCCTGCCTGATCCCGTCTTCCGACCCACACCTGTCCGAATACCTGCCGGGCTACTGGCAGGGCCGCCGCTGGCTGTCCGGCTTTCATGGCTCGGTGGGGCTGCTGATCGTTACCGCCGACTTTGCCGGCCTGTGGGCGGACAGCCGCTACTGGGTGCAGGCGGAACAGGAACTGGCCGGCAGCGGCATCCAGCTGATGAAGATCCAGACCCTGGCCAGTACCCAGCACCTGGACTGGCTGGCGGCCAACCTTGCCGCCGGCAGCACGCTGGCGGTGGATGGCGACGTACTCGGCCTGGCTGCGGCACGCGCGCTGCAGGCTGCGCTGGCCGGTGCCGGCGTGCATCTGCGCACCGATCTTGACCTGCTGCAGCAGGTGTGGGCCGAGCGACCCGCCCTGCCGGCCGCAGCGGTGTATGCCCACCTGGCGCCCTATGCCAGCACGCCGCGTGGCGACAAGCTGGCTGCAGTGCGTAGCGCCATGCGCGAAGCCGGCGCCGACTGGCACTTCATCTCCACGCTGGATGACATTGCCTGGCTCACCAATCTGCGCGGCAGCGATGTGAACTACAACCCGGTGTTCATTGCCCACCTGCTGCTGGGGCAGGACAGCGCCACGCTGTTCGTTGGGGCCGGCAAGATCGATGCCGCACTGGCGGCGGAACTGGCAGCCGACGGCATCCAGCTGGCCAGCTACGAGCAGGCCAAAAGCGCTCTGGCAGCGCTGGCTGCCGGCAGCAAGCTGCTGCTGGACCCGCGCCGCATCACCCTGGGGTTGCGCCAGGCGGTGCCGGACAGCGTGCTGGTGAGCGAGCAGATCAACCCCGGCACGCTGCTGAAGTCGCGCAAGACCGCTGCCGAAGCCGCCCACGTGCGCCAGGCCATGGCGCAGGACGGCGCCGCGCTGGCCGAGTTCTTTGCCTGGTTCGAGGCCAACGTTGGCCGCAGCCGCATCACCGAGCTGACCATCGACGAGCAGATCACCGCCGCGCGCGCACGCCGCCCCGGCTTTGTCTGCCCGAGCTTTGCCACCATTGCCGGCTTCAACGCCAACGGTGCGCTGCCGCACTACCGCGCCACCGAAGCCAGCCACAGCGAGATTGCCGGCAACGGCCTGCTGCTGATCGACTCCGGCGGCCAGTACCTGAACGGCACCACCGACATCACCCGCGTGGTGGCGGTGGGCCAGCCCAGCGACGCGCAGCGTCGCGATTTCACCCTGGTGCTCAAGGGCATGATCGCGCTGAGCATGGCGCATTTCCCGGTGGGCACGCCGTCGCCGATGCTGGATGCGCTGGCGCGCTCGCCAATCTGGCAGGCAGACATCGACTTCGGCCACGGCGTGGGCCATGGCGTGGGCTACTTCCTGAATGTGCACGAAGGCCCGCAGAGTATTTCCCGCTCGCAGCCGGAGGCCACCATGGCGATGCAGCCGGGCATGATCACCTCCAACGAGCCGGGCATCTACCGCCCGGGCCAGTGGGGCGTGCGCATCGAGAACCTGCTGCTGAACGTGCCGGCCGCCGACAACAGCTTCGGCAGCTTCCTGAAGTTTGAAACGCTGACGCTGTGCCCGATCGACAGCCGCTGCATCGTGCACGAGCTGCTGAGCCCGGCCGAGCTGGCCTGGCTCAACGATTACCACGCCGAAGTGCGCGAGCGCATCGCCCCGCTGGTCAGCGGTGAGGCGCTGGCCTGGCTGCAGCAAGCCACTCAGCCGATCTGAGTGTCGCCAGCACCAGCAAAAAGCCCGGCTTGTGCCGGGCTTTTTGTTGCTTTGCCACGCAACAGCTCAGACCGCCTGCTCTTGCTGCCATTGCGCCACGATATGACTGATGGCGCGCTGCCAATCGGCCTTTTGCGCCGGCGCCAGCCAGCTGGCTTCGAAGCTGTTGCGCACCAACTGCACGATCTCGTCGGCGCCCAAGTCCAGCGCACGGCGGCAGGCCAGCAGGTTATCGCCCAAGTAGCCACCAAAATAGGCCGGATCGTCGGAGTTCACCATCGCCACCAGCCCGGCCTGCAGCATGCTGCGCAGCGGGTGCTGGCTCAGATCGGCAAACACTTTCAGCTTGATATTGGACAGCGGGCACACCGTCAGCGGCATGCGCTCTGCGGCCAAGCGGTACACCAGCGCCGCGTCCTCCAGGCTGCGCACGCCGTGGTCGATGCGACACACCTGCAGCAAGTCCAGCGCCTCACACACATAGGCGGCCGGGCCTTCCTCGCCGGCATGGGCGACGCAGGGCAGCTCCAGCTGGCGGCAGCGGGCGAACAGGCGCTGGAACTTGGACGGCGGGTGGCCGGCCTCGCTGGAGTCCAGCCCGAAGCCATCGATGCCGGACAGGTAGGGCATCGCCTGCTCCAGCACGGCAAAGCCGTCTTCCTCGCTGAGGTGGCGCAGAAAGCTCATGATCAGCCGCGAAGTCATGCCCCACTCTGCCTCGGCCTCTTCCAGCGCGCGACTGATGCCGTGGTAGACGGTAGCAAAGGCAATGCCGCGCGCGGTGTGGGTCTGCGGATCGAAGAAAATCTCGGTGTGCACGATGCCGTCGGCGTGAGCACGCTGCAGATAGGCCCAGGTCAGATCGTAGAAATCCTGCTCAGTCTGCAGCACGCCGGCACCGGCGTAGTACAGATCGAGGAAGGACTGCAGATTGCTGAAGTCGTAGGCGGCGCGCAGGCTGGCGATGTCGGCATACGGCAAGGTGATGCCGTTGCGCGCGGCCAGGGCGAACATCAGTTCCGGTTCCAGCGTGCCTTCGATATGCAGGTGCAGCTCGGTCTTGGGCAGTTGCGCGATCAGCGCGTCGATGGGGTGCAGGGCAGACATGGATAACTCCGAGCAGGTTGGCCGCAGCGGCGGGGTGCTTTGAGCATGGCGCAAAGCGGCGGGCAAAAAAAGCAAAAAGCCCCAATTGCTCGGGGCTTTTTGAGAGTATTGACCAAGTTCTTTCGCTACGCGGAAGGACTTGGTTTTGTAAACGGAAAGGCTGCCGATGCAAGCACTTGGCTGGAGCGGCCCGGCTTTGCCGGGTCCGGTGATGCATAAATGGGTAGTTTCCCAGCAGCCAGCAAAAAGCCCCGATTGCTCGGGGCTTTTCACATTCTGGCGGAGAGGGGGGGATTCGAACCCCCGTCAGGGTATTACCCTGAACACGCTTTCCAGGCGTGCGACTTAAACCACTCATCCACCTCTCCAGAATTCTATAAAACCGGAATTTGATAAAGCAGGCGTTGAACCGGCTTTATGAGGCAATTTGGCGGAGAGGGGGGGATTCGAACCCCCGTCAGGGTATTACCCTGAACACGCTTTCCAGGCGTGCGACTTAAACCACTCATCCACCTCTCCAGATGGCTTTGACAACGGCGCTAGGCGTTTCGTCGTCAGAGGCTGCGCATTTTAGGGGACGTACCCTGTATTGGCAAGCTTTTTTGCAGAAAAAAGTACAGCATGCGGCAACTTGCGGCCAACCCTGCGCCGTGCCGGCAACAGCGACGGCGGCAAGCGCTTGATCCGGCAGGCAAAGCGCCAATGATCATGCCCTGCCCGCCGCAGCAGCGCCGCCACATGGGCCGGCGCAGGCTGGCGGCCGATCAGGTAGAATCCCCCCGTTAACTTACAACAAGCTGTCTTTAGCCATGCGTATTGCTCTAGCCCAGTTCAACCCGGTGGTGGGTGACATCCCCGGCAACACCCAGAAGATTCTCGAACTCGCCCGCACGGCCATGGCGCAAGGCGCCGACGTGCTGGTTACCCCGGAGCTGGCGCTGACCGGCTACAGCCCGGAAGACCTGCTGCTGCGCGACCAGTTCTATCGCGACATCGCCCACGGCATCGACGAACTGGAGATGCTGGACGGCATCACCCTGGTGATCGGCCACCCGGTCAAGCTGGGCAACGAGCGCTTCAACGCCGCTACCGTGCTGCGGGATGGTCATAGGTTGGGCCAGTACCACAAGATGCTGCTGCCGAATAACGAAGTATTCGACGAATGCCGCTACTTCACCCCCGGCGCCGCGCCGCTGGTATTCGAGCAGAATGGCGTGCAGGTGGGCGTGCTGATCTGCGAGGACGTATGGTCGGTGGAGCCGGCGGCGGAAACCGCCGACGCCGGTGCACAGGTGATCGTGTCGCTGAACGCCTCGCCGTTCCATCGCAACAAGATCGCCACCCGCCACGAAGTGCTGCGCTACCGGGTGGAAGAAACCGGCGTGCCGATGGCCTACGTCAACCTGACCGGCGGTCAGGACGAACTGGTGTTCGACGGTGGCTCCTTCGCCGTGAACCGGGCTGGCGAGGTAGTGGCACAGGCCGCCGCCTACGACGACGAGCTGCTGCTGCTGGATGTGGTGGACGGCGACATCGCCGCGGCCAACATTACCCCCCTGCCGGACGAGCTGGAAAGTATCTACCGCGCGCTGGTGGTGGGCGTGCGCGACTATATAGGTAAAAACCGCTTCCCCGGCGCCCTGCTCGGCCTGTCCGGCGGCATCGACTCCGCGCTGACGCTGGCGGTGGCAGTGGATGCGCTGGGCGCCGACAAGGTACACGCGGTAATGATGCCGTCGCGCTACACCGCCGACATCAGCGTGCTGGACAGCCGCGACATGATTGGCCGCCTGGGCGTGAAGTACGACGAAATCGAAATCTGGCCGATGTACGAAAGCTTCATGGCGGCACTGGCGCCCTCCTTTGCCGGCCTGGATGCCGACACCACCGAGGAAAACCTGCAGGCGCGCATTCGCGGCACGCTGCTGATGGCACTGTCCAACAAGAGCGGCAAACTGGTGCTGACCACTGGCAACAAGTCGGAGATGACCACCGGCTACTGCACGCTGTACGGCGACATGGCCGGCGGCTTTGCGGTGCTGAAGGATGTGGCCAAGACCCTGGTGTTCGCGCTGTGCCGCTGGCGTAACAGCGTCGGCGAAGTGATTCCGGAACGCATCATCACCCGCCCGCCCTCCGCCGAGCTGCGCCCGGACCAGAAAGACCAGGACAGCCTGCCACCGTACGAGGTGCTGGACGCCATCATGGAACGCTACGTGGAAGGCAACCAGTCCGCCGCCGATATCGTCAAGGCCGGCTTTGCCGAGGCGGACGTGAACAAGGTGGTGCGGCTGCTGAAGATCAACGAATACAAGCGCCGCCAGGCGCCGGTAGGCCCGCGCATCACCCACCGCGGCTTCGGCAAGGACTGGCGCTACCCGATCACCAACCGCTTCATGTAAGCACTGGCAACAAGGTTGGCCGCAGGCTGGCGGCCAACGGTACGCATTCGTTAACAGAATCACACGAACAGTCACCGCGAGGCATGGTCTGATCGGCCATCCCCTCACTGACAGGAACCCCATGAAAGCATTCGCCAGTTTCGCACTGTGCTGCGCGCTGATCGCCCCGGCCAACGCCGCCGCCATCGCCCAGCTCAAGGCCTTTGTCGCCGGCACCAAGACCCTGTCCGCCAGCTTCAGCCAGACCGTGACCAACAAGAACGGCCAGGAAAAAGCCAGCGGCCAGATGGAGATCCAGCGCCCGGGCAAGCTGCGCTGGAGCTACACCCAGCCGTACGAGCAACTGATCGTCGGCGATGGCAAGACGCTGTGGGTGTACGACAAGGAACTGGCACAGATCACCAAGCGCAACCAGGCCGGCACGCTGGGCAGCAGCCCGGCGGCACTGCTGGCTGGCAGCAATGCCATCGAGCGCGACTACCTGCTGCGCGAGGTTGGCCGCCAGGGGCAGGTGGAATGGCTGGCTGCCACGCCGAAAAAATCCGACAACACCTTCGACGCCATCAAGATGGGCTTTAGCGCCAACCAGCTGGTGGCCATGGAGCTGACCGACAGCTTCGGCAATACCACCCGCATCAGCTTCAGCAACATCAAGAAGAACCCGCCGCTGGGTGCCGAACACTTCAGCTTTACCCCGCCCAAGGGCGTGGATGTGGTCAGCGAGTAAGCCATGGACCTGTTTGCGCGCGAGCCGATAAAACCGCTGGCCGAGGCCATGCGGCCAACCTCGCTGGACGAGGTTATCGGCCAGCAACATTTGATCGGTGCCGACAAGCCGCTGCGGCTGGCGGTGGATGCACAGGTGCCGCACTCCATGATCCTGTGGGGGCCGCCCGGCGTGGGCAAAACCACGCTGGCGCGCATCCTGGCCAATGCGTTTGACGCCGAGTTCATCCCGCTGTCGGCAGTTTTGTCCGGGGTAAAGGAAATCCGCGAGGCGGTGGAACGCGCCCATGCCACGCTGCAGCAGAGCGGGCGGCGCACCATCCTGTTCGTCGATGAAGTGCACCGTTTCAACAAGAGCCAGCAGGATGCGTTCCTGCCGTTCGTGGAATCCGGCCTGCTCACCTTCATCGGCGCCACCACCGAGAACCCGTCGTTCGAAGTCAACGCCGCCCTGCTGTCGCGCGCCCAGGTTTACGTACTGAAATCGCTGCAGAACAATGATCTGCTGGCACTGCTGCAACGAGTGCAGACCAGCGGCCGGCTGGACGGCATCAGCTTTGCCGACGGCGCCGCCGAGGCGTTGGCCGGCTATGCCGACGGTGACGCGCGTCGCTTCCTCAACCTGCTGGAACAGACCATCACCGCGGCGCGCGCACGCAAGGTCGCCAGTGTCGATGCCATGTTTCTGGCCGAGGTGCTCACCGTCAGCGCCCGCCGCTTCGACAAGGGTGGCGACAACTTCTACGACCAGATCTCCGCACTGCACAAATCGGTGCGCGGCTCCAACCCGGATGCCGCGCTGTACTGGCTGACGCGCATGCTGGATGGCGGCGCCGATGCACGCTACCTGGCACGGCGCATCGTGCGCATGGCGTGGGAAGACATCGGTCTGGCCGACCCACGCGCGATGCAGATCGCCAACGACGCCGCCGCCACCTACGAGCGGCTGGGCAGCCCGGAAGGCGAGCTGGCACTGGCGCAGGCGGTGATCTATCTGGCCATCGCCGCCAAAAGCAATGCCGGCTACATGGCCTACAACCAGGCCAAAGCCTTCGTGCAGCAGGACAAGAGCCGCGAGGTGCCGGTGCACCTGCGCAACGCCCCCACCAAGCTGATGAAAGAGCTGGGCTACGGCCACGACTACCGCTACGCCCACGATGAGCCGCACGCCTACGCCGCCGGCGAGACCTATTTCCCCGACGGCATGGCCGAACCCGGCTGGTACCAGCCGGTACCCCGCGGGCTGGAAAGCAAGATTGCCGACAAACTGGCCTTCCTGCGCCAGCTGGACGAGGACGCCGGCAAGAAATGACGCCGTCGGCTTGGCCGCAGCCCTGCCATGCGGCCAACCATGGCGCCGCAAATCGCCATCCCGGCATTGCCGGACAGGACAAACCCCACAGCTAGCCAGTACACTTGCGGTTTGCGTCGCCCGCCCCATGTCGGCGGCACTACCCGGCCAGCAACCACTGCCATGTCGGGTACCGCAAGTACAAGATGACGGACCCGCTCGCGCCGGGCGCGGGTGTAATCGACAAGCCAATTCAAAAAAAACAGGATTGAACCATGCTGGACATTCAACTGCTGCGCAGCAATATCGAAGAAGTGGCCGCCAGTCTGGCGAGCCGTGGCTACACCCTGGACGTGGACGCCTTCAATGCGCTGGAAGCCGAGCGCAAATTCCTGCAGACCCGCATGCAGGAGCTGCAATCCAAGCGCAACACCGTGTCCAAGCAGATCGGCATCGCCAAGAAAAACGGTGAAGACGTGTCCGCCATCATGGCCGAAGTCGCCACCCTGGGTGACGAGCTGAAAGCGGCGGAAGACGGCTTCGCCGCCGTACAGAAGCAGCTGGATGGCTGGCTGATGAGCATCCCCAACCTGCCGCACGAATCGGTGCCGGCCGGCAATGACGAAAGCGGCAACGTGGAAGTGCGTCGCTGGGGCACCCCGCGCAGCTTCGACTTCGCGGTCAAAGACCACGTGGACGTGGGCGCGCCGCTGGGGCTGGATTTCGACACCGGCGCCAAGCTGTCCGGCGCCCGCTTCACCGTGCTGAAAGGCGACATCGCCCGCCTGCACCGTGCGCTGGCGCAGTTCATGCTGAACACCCACACCGGCGAGCATGGCTACGTTGAGCATTACACCCCGTACATCGTCAACGACACCGCACTGCTGGGCACCGGCCAGCTGCCCAAGTTTGCCGAGGACATGTTCAAGGTGACCCGTGGCGGCGAAGAAGGCAATGTCGACCAGTACCTGATCTCCACCTCGGAAATCACCCTCACCAACACCGTGGCCGACAGCATCCTGAAACTGGAAGAGCTGCCGCTGAAGATGACCGCGCACTCACCATGTTTCCGCTCCGAAGCTGGCAGCTACGGTCGCGACACCCGCGGCATGATCCGCCAGCACCAGTTCGACAAAGTGGAAATGGTGCGCATCGAGCACCCGGACAACTCGTTTGCCGCGCTGGACGAGATGGTGAACCACGCCGAAAACATCCTGAAAGCGCTGGGCCTGCCCTACCGCGTGATCACCCTGTGCACTGGCGATATGGGCTTTGGCTCACACAAGACCTTCGACCTGGAAGTGTGGCTGCCGGCGCAGAACACCTACCGCGAGATCAGCTCCTGCTCCAATATGGGCGACTTCCAGGCACGCCGCATGATGGCCCGCTTCAAGGATGCCGATGGCAAGAACCGTTACGTGCATACCCTGAACGGCTCCGGCCTGGCAGTTGGCCGCACCCTGGTGGCAGTGCTGGAGAACTACCAGAACGCCGACGGCAGCGTAACCGTGCCGGAAGTGCTGCGTCCGTACCTGGGCGGCAAGGACAAGATCGGCGCCTGATGACCGCCAGGTTGGCCGCATGCGGCCAACTCCTGATGACAAAGCCCTTGCGCAATGCGCAAGGGCTTTGTTGTATGGGCAGGGAAGCGACCAACGCAATCACCTGACCACGGTGGCCGATAAGCGTGCGTAGTCATGCCGGCAGATTGTAGAGCGAAGCCGCCGTTCAAATAACAACTCAGCCAGACTCCGAACGGCACCGGCTGGCCAGCCGCTGCTAACCACCCCGTGGCAACAGCCGACCCGAAGAAGCCATAGCCTGACATTAGAAGCAGAAATTCACAACGTCAAATTTACGGAAATCAGTTTGACAAGAATTCTTTTATTACTACGTAGCCTGAATCCGTTCCAACTGCGAATTTTCGACCACTGCCATCGAATGAAATTGAATTAGCACTTTTGGGCAAGGCGCTTTCTTCTAGCAATACTTTCGAAATTGCATCAAATATGAAAAGTCGATTAGAAGCGGCGACAATGTAACGACCATCTGGTGAATATGTTGCCAACCGAATGTTTTTACTCTCAATTGGCAAGGTGAACGTTTGAATCCCAGTCGCTGCACTGTGGATTTTTGCCCCTTTCTCGTTAACAACCAAAAGCTCAGAGCCATCGTTAGAAAATGCCAACTTCATAAACGGATCAAAAGTGCCGCGGTTTTTTTTATTTTGTAAGGTTTGCTCCCATTCTGCCCCCCCTCCGGTCGCAGACCATATTTGCAGTCCACCAAATCCCCCAGACACGATTCGTCGACCATTTCGAGAGTAACTTACAGAATATGATAAAGAGGTTCCGAAGCCACTTATGCTTTTCTTTTCTAATTTAATAAGAAATAGGTAGCAGCATTTTTTATACGGATGGAGTGAATACATTGATACAAGAAGATTTTTACCGTTGGGAGAAAAAACTAAATCGTTAACGTCATTTTCTGCGCTTTTCCCGGCAATGAAGCCAGCCGGCTCCCATAGCAGCGCACCAGTGTCCGAATTCCAAAGGCGTATGCTATTGCGATTCTCTATTAGTCTTGAAAATTCACTACCAGCCGCTAATGTCTTGCCGTCAGGTGCGAATGAAATTGCACTCACGCCCCCTTGTTTTTTAATGATTCTGAGCAGATCAAAACTTGGCACGGAGAAGATGCGAATTTCATTACTTAATACGTTGGCTACCGCTAGGCGTGTACTATCGCGATTAAGTGCAACAATTGCCGGGTGATTCGGCTTGGGTTGCCATTGTTTCAAGGTTTTTGTTAGTGCGGGGTGATCGTTGGCGAAAAAATAGTATGAAGCGCATAGGCTAATAAAAACTGGCAGCGCTGAAATTTTTACCATTGTCGAGAGTTGTATTTTCATGGTATGCCTAATTTTTTAATAGGTGGCCAGTAAATTAATTTGGCGAATTTCTGTGCGAGTACTGAGTGTTTATAATCACCAACATTGAATTAATGGGTCTGACTTGAATTATCAAAATGACCGCTTTATGAACACAACTTTTGCCGACCGCTCCTGGCCGAAAGCTGCCCCTGAGCGAAAGTTGGTTACTGGCTATGGCAGCAATGATACTACCCACCTATTAGGTATACCCGCCACATGATCTTGCAATCTATCCTGCAGATGTAATGCCGACCATACAGCAGCCGACTCAAGTCCAATGCATTGCTCTTTTGTAGCTGGGCTTTCGACACCATCTATGTAAATTGTGTACTGACCCGAAATTTTATCCTTTTTGAAGCGAGGAGTTGCCTGCAGGAGATTTTTTGGAATGTCTGTCACTACCGCTATAGGCTGCCAGCCCGGCTCTTTTGACACATGTTTCATGACCCAGAGCCGCCACAATACACCTGATTTCAATATCTCTTGGATGGTGGCATCTGGATTAAAGCAATTGAAAAATGCGAACTCGGGAAACTCTAAAGCCAAAGCAAAGGCAGCCCCCCCATTGCTCAATTTAATTTTGAACAGCCTTCCTGTTTTCCAGCGCATCTCAAAGAATCCCGTGTTAAATAGCCAGAGCCAAACTGTTGGTTTAACGGCCGCTTTGCGGTGATGTTTCCAAGTGTCGGCTCCTAGCCGATAACAGCCATGCTAACACATTGACATGATAAGCTGCTTTGGCCCGCCCAGCACGCAGGCGGCAGATATTGAGCCGGCTCTTGGTCTACCGCCCGAAAGGTTGGCCGCATGCGGCCAACCTTGGCACAAACAAAACAGGCCTCTGCATGCAGAGGCCCGTTGTCATGGCTGCAACAGCCTGCGGCCTTACGCCGACTTCAGCGTGTTGTGCGGGTCGATCACGAATTTCTTCGGCGCGCCGCCATCAAACGCGCGGTAGCCTTCCGGCGCCTGATCCAGCGAAATCACTTCCACGTTGACGATGTCGGCGATCGGCAGGCGGTCCCACAGAATCGCCTGCATAAGGTTACGGTTGTACTTCATCACCGGGGTCTGCCCGGTGTGGAAGCTGTGCGACTTGGCCCAGCCAAGGCCGAAGCGGATGCTCAGGCTGCCCTTCCTGGCTGCAGCATCCACCGCGCCCGGATCGTCGGTCACGTACAGGCCGGGGATGCCGATGCCGCCGGCTACCTTGGTGATTTCCATCAGCGAGTTCAGCACCGTGGCCGGGGCTTCTTCGTGGCTGCCGGCACCGTGGCCGCGTGCTTCGAAGCCTACGCAATCCACCGCGCAGTCCACTTCCGGCACGCCCAGCAGCGCGGCGATCTGCTCGCCCAGCGAGGCATCCAGCGACAGGTCCACGGTTTCGAAGCCCACGGCGCGGGCGTGCGCCAGGCGGTCGGCGTTCATGTCGCCCACGATCACCACCGCGGCGCCCAGCAGGCGGGCGGAAGCGGCTGCCGCCAGGCCTACCGGGCCGGCACCGGCGACGTATACGGACGAGCCCGGCTTGACGCCGGCCATCACCGCACCGTGGTAGCCGGTAGGCAGAATGTCGGACAGGCAGGTCAGGTCGCGGATCTTGGCCATGGCGCGATCCTTGTCCGGGAACTTCAGCAGGTTGAAGTCGGCGTACGGCACCATTACGTATTCGGACTGGCCGCCGATCCAGCCGCCCATGTCCACGTAGCCGTAGGCGCCACCGGCACGCGCCGGGTTCACGTTCAGGCACACGCCGGTATGCTGCTCCTTGCAGCTGGTGCAACGGCCACAGGCCACGTTGAACGGCACCGATACCAGGTCGCCCACTTGCAGGGTTTCCACGTCGCGGCCAACCTCGATCACCTCGCCGGTGATCTCGTGGCCCAGCACCAGGCCGATCGGCGCGGTGGTCCGGCCACGCACCATGTGCTGGTCGGAACCGCAGATATTGGTCGTTACTACTTTCAGGATCACACCGTGACCGATTGCGCGCCCGCTGGGGTCGATCATGCGCGGAGATTCGATCTCCCGCACTTCGACCTTGCCCGGCCCCATGTACACCACACCGCGATTGTCACTCATTGCTTGTCTCCGCCTTGTTGGATGGGCTGTGATTGTTTGCAACGGCGCCACCCGGGACGGGCCACGCCAACACGGCCTGGAAGCTGCCGTGCCCGCGAGAATACGCGCCCAACATGGGCTGCCAACGAAAGGGAAACGGTCTGAATCGGCCCGATTGCGACATCTGCGGTGCGGCCGGCCGCCAGACACGGTACCGCGGCAAAAATACTGCAAAATCAAGCCGCAACCGACGACAAAAAAAGCGACACCCGGTCGCAGCGGCGGCCGCCTGCAGCCGGCAATCCGTCGCGCAGCGCCGGCTGCGGGCGACTGCCGCCATACACGGCACAAACGCCAGAGTCGGTGTCAATGACACCGACTCTGTGGTCTGCGGCCAACGTTATACCGCCTGCACTACCCCTGCGCCTCGAACGTCTGCACATAGCGGCGAAACGCCTCAGCCGGCATCGGCTTGCCGTACAGATAACCCTGCGCCATATGACAGCCCTGCGCGCGCAGGAAGTCGCGGTGCGCCGGCAGCTCTACCCCTTCGGCCACAATGGACAGGCCCAGGCTGCGGCCCATGGAGATCACCGCCGAGGCGATCGCCGCGTCGTCCTTGTCCTGATGCAGATCGGCGATAAAGGAGCGGTCGATCTTCAACACCTGTACCGGCAGGCTCTTGAGGTAGGCCAGCGAGGAGTAACCGGTGCCGAAATCGTCGATCGCCAGCGTCACGCCCATGCTGCGCAAACCTTCCAGCGCGCGGCCAACCTCCTGGTCGCTGTCCATCGCCGTGCTTTCGGTGATTTCCAGCTCCAGGCAGCTGGCCGGCAGGCCGCTGTCCTGCAGGATCTGCTGCACGGTATCCACGATATTGCCAAACTTGAGCTGGCGGCCGGACAGGTTCACCGCCACGCGGCCGCTAAAGTCGTAATCCGCCTGCAGTTGACGGGTAAAGCGGCAAGCCTCGCTCAGCACCCACGCGCCCAGCGGCACGATCAGCGCACACTCTTCCGCCACCGGGATGAAATCCACCGGCGACACCAGCCCCATCTCCGGATGCTGCCAGCGCACCAGCGCCTCCATGCCCTCCAGCCGGCCGCTGGCCAGATCCACCTTGGGCTGGTACCAGACCTGGAATTCGTCGCGCGTCAGCGCCCGGTGCAGGCCGTACTCCAGCTTCAACCGTGCCATGGCGCTGGCATTCATGTCGGCGGTGTAGAACTGGAAGGTGTTCTTGCCGCGGTTCTTGGCGCGGTACATGGCGGCATCGGCGTTGACCAGCAAGGAATCGGCCGTGGTGCCATCTTCCGGATACATGGCAATGCCGAGGCTGGCGGAAATGAACACCTTACTGCTACCAGCCAGCACCACCTCACCGGCTATGCCGTCCAGCACGTCCTGCGCCAGGCTGGCGACACTGTTGAGCGAACCGACATTGGGCAGCAGCAGGGTGAATTCGTCGCCGGCCAGACGTGCCACGGTACTGCCGGCCGGGGCTTCCGTCTGCAACCGGGCGGCGATCTTGACCAGTAGTTCGTCGCCGGCCTGATGGCCGAGGGTGTCGTTGATCAGCTTGAAGCGATCCAGGTCGATGAACATCAGCGCCAAACGTTGGCCGTGTTCCTGTGCCTGCTCGATGGCACTTTGCAGTTTTTCGCCGAACAGCGTGCGGTTGGGCAGCCCGGTCAATGCATCGTGGTTGGCCAGAAAGTGCAGCCGCTCCTCCGCCTGCTTGCGCTGGGTGATGTCGGAGAACACCGCGACGTAGTGGCGGATACCGCCAAAGCCATCCGGGATGCCGGTAATGGTGAGGTGCTCGGTATACAGCAGGCCGCTCTTGCGGCGATTCACCACCTCGCCCTGCCAGTAGCCGTCGTTTTTCAGCTGCCGCCACATGTGTTCGTAAAAATCCGCCGACTGGCGGCCGGATTTCAGGATCGCCGGTGTCTTGCCCAGCACTTCCTCCCGGCTGTAGCCGGTGATGCGGCTAAAGGCCGGATTTACCGACTGGATCACCCCGTAGTGATCGGTAATGACAATGCCTTCCAGCGTGGACTCGAACACCTTGTCGGCCAGCTGCAGGCTCTGACGCGACTGCAGCAGCGCCTCATCGCGCTCACGCAGCGCCGAGCGCAGCTCGATCAGGAACTCCTGCTCCATGGTGGCAAGGATGTCGGACATGCCGATGATGGCCACCAGTTGGCCATCGTCACCATCCACCCCCAGGTGGCGGGTACGCCCTTCCTGCAGCATGCGGCGGGCGTTGAGCAGGGTCATCTGCCGCGGCACCGTGCGCAGCGGGTGGCTGGCCAGCGCCGCCACCGGCAACGCACTGTCGCCGCCGGCGACAAAGCGCACCACGTCACTCTGGGTCAGGATGCCCCAGCTGCCGTCCGGGTAGCGCACCCCCAGTGCTTCCACCGTGAAATCGCGCATCTGGTGCATGGCCTCGACCACCGGCTGGTCGGCATTCACGATCACCAGTGGCCGGTGCAGCATGCTGTCCAGCCGCTTCAGGCGCAGGAAGAACTCGGCATCCTGATTGACCACGATATCGGTGGCCGACACCAAGCCCAGCAACTGATGGCTGACCGGGCTGGTCACCAGCAGGTGGCGCACCCTGTTATCGTGCATGTGCGCAGTGGCCTCCTGTACCGACATATCCGCCGGGATGCTCAGCACCGGAGAACTCATGAACTGCCGTACCGGACACCGCGCCACATCCGGATGGAACAGGTCCAGCTTGACCACATCGCTTTCGGTCCAGATGCCCAGCGGGCTCCCCTGCGCATCCACTACCACGATGGAGCCGCAATGTGCACGGCACATCGCCTGTGCGGCTTCGCTCACCGGAGTGTCCGGGGTACACGTCAGCACATTGCGGGAAATGATCGATTCAACGACATGGGGAAACGTCACACCCTACTCCAGACAGTATTCAAATCAGAAAGCTTTATATTTCACATATTGATTTGATAGGCATTGATAAAAGACAAATCGGATAACACTTGTCATTTGCATTATTCGATAATGCACGCCCATTGATCAAGCGTTTGGTTCCATAGCAAAAACCTTAAAATAAGACGCTTGACCCATTTGCCATGGCGGCGTTTACCTGGCCGCAACAAGCCGCCGCAAATCATATCGCCGAAACGGCATTCAGACCTGCAAAAAACCGGGGCTTGGCCGATAAAGAACTATCCCCTTTTTTGCCCCGGAGCCATCCATGGACATCTCGCGTATCAATGCCCCACCTATTACCCCGCCAGGCCGCCAGGTCAGCAGCGATGCCCACGCCCGTGCCGACGCCAAGCAGGCCGAGCAGCGCGAAAAGCAGCAAGAAAAAGTGACGCTGGGCCAGCAGGATGACACCGCGGCGCTGACCTACGACAAGCCGCGCAAGAGCGACGCGCCGCAGCAGGTGGACTTGGCCGCCATGCTGGAAGAATCCGACCGCAAGGCCGGTGAAATGTTGCAATTGCTGGGCAACCTGATTCAAACGCAGGGCTTGGAATGGAAGAAGGTGGTTAGCGGCGAACAAAAACTGACCGCCGACCCGGAAACCATCAAGGCGGCACAGGCCGCCATTGCCGAGGATGGCGAATTCGGCGTGCGCAAGACCGCCGAGCGCATCCTGAGCTTTGCCCGCTCAATGATTGGCGACGACCCATCGCGGCTGCAAGCCGTGCGCGATGCCGTCAGCCAGGGCTTTGATCAAGCCAAGGAGGCGCTGGGCGGCGCCTTGCCGGACATCAGCAACCAGACCTACGACACGATCATGGCCGAGTTCGACCGCTGGGCCAAGGATGGCCTGCCCAGCGCTACCACCATCAGCCTCAAGCCCGCGGAACAGGCAAGCGATAACGCCTGATCCGGCCACCGCCCACGCCGGCCGCCGTCTGCCCATTGCGGCCAACCTCAAGGTTGGCCGCAATGCGTTGCCGGGCTGGCGATAGCCCTCTGCTATACTGCCCGCCTTGTCGAATTCCGTGCTCTTTCCCGCCGCATGACCACCCCCACCCTGCCCGAACTCAAAGCCGCCCTTGCCACCTGCCTGATCCGCGACCGCCATGGCCTCAAGCGCAAGCTGCAGGACATCGAACAGCGCCTGCGCAAGAACCAGCCATCCGACCGCCTGCTGGCCGACATCGCCGCCCACATTGCCCGCTCCGCCAGCCGTGCCGCCGTGCGCGCCCAGCACCTGCCGCGGCCAACCTTTGACGATGCGCTGCCGGTCAACCAGAAGCTGGACGACATCAAGGCAACGATCGCGGCCCACCAGGTGGTGATCATCTGCGGCGAAACCGGCTCCGGCAAAACCACGCAGATTCCCAAGATCTGCCTGGAACTGGGCCGCGGCGTGTACGGGCTGATCGGCCACACCCAGCCGCGCCGCTTGGCCGCACGCTCGGTAGCCACCCGCATCGCGCAGGAGCTGGGCAGCGAGCTGGGCAACCATGTTGGCTTCAAGGTGCGCTTCAACGACAAGCTGTCGGAGCGCAGCGTCATCAAGCTGATGACCGACGGCATCCTGCTGGCGGAAACCCAAACCGACCGCCACCTGGAAGCCTACGACACCATCATCATCGACGAGGCGCACGAGCGCAGCCTCAACATCGATTTCCTGCTGGGCTACCTGAAGCAGCTGCTGCCGCGCCGGCCGGACCTGAAGGTGATCATCACCTCGGCCACCATCGATGCCGACCGCTTTGCCCGCCACTTCAACAACGCACCGGTGATCGAAGTCTCCGGCCGCACCTACCCGGTGGAAGTGCGCTACCGCCCGCTGAAGCAGCGCGACGAAGACGAGCGCGAGATGGAGATGGAAGACGCCATCGTCGAGGCGGTGAGCGAGATTTCGCGCCACGGCCCCGGCGACATCCTGGTGTTCCTGCCGGGCGAGCGCGAGATCCGCGATACCGCCGACAAGCTGCGCCGCAGCGGCATCCGCCACTACGAGGTGCTACCGCTGTTCGCGCGGCTGAGCAACGAGGACCAGCAGAAAATCTTCAAGCCGTCCGGCGGCCGCCGCATCGTGCTGGCCACCAACGTGGCGGAAACCTCGCTGACCGTACCCGGCATCAAGTACGTGATCGACACCGGCCAGGCGCGCATCAAGCGCTACAGCCCGCGCGCCAAGGTGGAACAGTTGCAGGTGGAGAAAATCTCGCAGGCCGCCGCGCGGCAGCGGGCCGGCCGTTGCGGCCGGGTGGAGGCCGGGGTGTGCATCCGGCTGTACGACGAGGCCGATTTCAACGCCCGCAGCGCCTTTACCGATCCGGAAATCGTGCGCAGCAGCCTGGCGGCGGTGATTCTGCGCATGGCCGCGCTGCGGCTGGGCCAGGTAGACCAATTCCCCTTCATCGAGCCGCCATCCAGCCGCCTGATCGCCGATGGCTACCAGGTGCTGCAGGAGCTGGGCGCGGTGGACGAGGCGCTGCAGCTCACCACGGTGGGCAAGGAGCTGGCGCGCATTCCGGTAGACCCCAAGGTTGGCCGCATGCTGCTGGCCGGCCGCGACTACCACTGCGTGCGCGAGGTGCTGATCATCGCCGCTGCACTGTCGGTGCAGGACCCGCGCGAGCGGCCGTTCGAGGCGCGCGAGGCCGCCGACCGCGCCCATGCCCGCTTCAACGACGAGAAATCGGATTTCCTGTCCTTCCTGCACCTGTGGGATTTCTTTGCCGCCGCGCTGGCCAGCAAGAGCAGCAACCGCCAGCTGGTGAACCTGTGCCACGAGCATTTCCTGTCGCACCTGCGCATGCGCGAGTGGCGCGAGCTGCACGCGCAGCTGGCCGAGATTGCCTCGGACCTGAACCTGATCGAGAAAGAACTGGCGCATGCGCCGGCGGCTGCGGCTAACCCCGAAGCCACGCCGAAGAAGCGCGCCCAGGCCGAGGCGCTGGCCTACGAGAAGCTGCACAAAGCGCTGCTTACCGGCCTGATCGGCAATATCGGGATGAAATCGCAGGAAGGCGACGACTACACCGGCGCCCGCGGCGGCAGCTTTCTGGTGTTTCCGGGCTCCGGCCTGAAAAAGGCCAAGCCGAAATGGCTGATCGCCGCCGAGCTGGTGGAAACCACCAAGCTGTACGCGCGCTGCGTGGCCAAGATCGAGCCGGACTGGGTGGAGGACGTGGCGCCGCACCTGGTCAAGCTGCATCACTTCGAGCCGCACTGGGAGAAGTCGCGCGGTGAAGTGGTGGCCAGCGAGCGCGTGACGCTGTTCGGCCTGACGCTGATCGCGCGCCGCCCGGTGAGCTACGGCCGCATCGCGCCGCAGGAAGCGCGCGAGCTGTTCATCCGCGGGGCGCTGGTGGCGATGGAATACGTCAGCAATGCGCCGTTCTTCCAGCGCAACCAGCAGCTGATCCGCGAGGTGGAACAGCTGGAGCACAAGGCGCGCCGCCAGGACGTGCTGGTAGACGAGGAGGCGCTGTTTTCCTTCTACGCCGAGCGCATCGGTAATGAGGTGGTGGATGCTGCTAGCTTCGAAGCCTGGCGCAAGGAAGCCGAGGCGGCCAACGCCAAGCTGCTGTTCCTCACCCGCGAGGAGCTAATGCGCCATGCCGCCGAGCATGTGTCGGAAAACCAGTTTCCGGAGTACCGCGAGATCGCCGGCAGCCGTTGCCGCCTGCGCTACCGCTTCGAGCCGAACCATCCGCTGGATGGCGTCACCATCGACCTGCCGCTGGCGGCACTGAACACGCTGGAGCCGGCCGAGTTCGAATGGCTGGTGCCGGGCATGATCCGCGACAAGCTGCAGGCGCTGATCAAGGGGCTGCCCAAGCAGATTCGCCGCAGCTGCGTGCCGGTACCGGACTTCGTCACCCAGTTTCTGCTCAGCGGCCCGGACCAGTTCAAGCCGATCGGGCCGCAGCTGGCGCATTTCATCCTGCGCCACACCGGCGGCGTGAAGGTGGACCCGCTGGAATTCGACACCCTGGAGCTGCCACCGCACCTGCTGTTCAACTTCCGCATCATCGACGACGGCAAGCAGGAAATCGGCATGGGCCGCGACCTGGTGGTGCTGCAGAAGCAGTTCGGCCAGGCGGCACAGCTGACCTTCCGCGACACCAGCGCCGAGTTCGAGCGCGATCAGGTAGAAGCGTGGGACTTTGGCGAGCTGCCGCAGGCGATCCAGTTCGCGCGCGGCCGCCAGCAGCTCACCGGTTTCCCGGCTCTGACGCTGGAAACCGATGCCAAGGGCGAGCAGGTGGCCATTCGCCTGTTCGACACCGAGGGTGCGGCCCACCATGCCCACCGCCAGGGCGTGGTACGGCTGCTGCAATACCAGCTGAAGGAGCACATGAAGCAGCTGAACAAGGGCCTGCCGGGCATGACCCAGCTGGGGCTGCAGCTACGCACGGTGTGCAATGTGGACGAGCTGCTGCAGGACGCCATCGCTGCCATCTGCGACCGTGCCTTCATCGGCGACGACGAGCTACCGCGCACGGAAAAAGCCTTCAACGAACAGAAGGCCCGCGCCCGCACCCGCCTGCCGGCCGTCACCCAGGCGGTGACCAGCTATCTGAACCAGATCGCCGCCGAATACCAGGCGCTGGCGCCGCGACTGCAAAAACACAAGCTGGGCTTCGAATTGACCCAGCAGCTGGGCCGCCTGGTGTACAAGGGTTTCCTGGCCGCCACACCATGGCCGCAGCTGCCGCAGCTGCCGCGCTACATGAAGGCGATGGGGCTGCGCATGGACAAGCAGCCGACCAATGCCCAGCGCGACGGCCAGCGCGGCGCGGAGATCCGCGAGCTGTGGGCCAAGTGGGAGGCACGCATGGCGGAAGAAGCCGAACGCGGCCAACCTTCGGACGCGCTGCAGGCTTTCCGCTGGCACATCGAGGAATTGCGCGTGAGTTTGTTTGCGCAGGAACTCAAGACCCCGTATCCGGTGTCGATGAAACGTCTGCAAAAGCTATGGGATGAACTGCCCCGCAACTATTGATGCTGGACTCGCCCCGCCCTAGCCGGGATTTGTGCCACAATCAAATGAGTATTGTTGCAGCTACTTACATATGGGTGCCATGGGGAAATCCGATAACACGCCGCCGCTGGCGCAGGTCCTGAAAGTCGGCGAAGCATTGCCGACGGACATCTATGCCCGCAACGGCCTGCTATTGCTGAAAAAAGGCCATTACGTGCTGAACGAGCGGCAGCGCGAACGGCTGGTCAGCATGGGTGTGACCCAGCCCGCCGGCCGCCTGCCGCCGCTGGAAAGCGACCTGACGCGCATCGGCGACTTCAGTCCGTTTGAGGAAGTCCGGCACGCCACGCGGCATCTGGATTTTCTGCTCGGCACCGGCCTGTCGGCCGCGGGCTTCGAGCAGCGGGTACGCGCGCTGGTCAGCCGCCTCACCGCCTTTACCCTGCGCGCGCCGGACGGCATGTTGGCCGCAGTGCTGTTGGTGCCGATGAGCAAGTACGCGTCGGCGCACAGCATCCACGTCGCCATCATCCTGGCCGTACTGGCCGAGAAGCTGGAGCTGCCGGCCGAGGTCAGGGGCAGCCTGCTGTGTGCCGCACTGACCATGAACCTGTCAATTGCCAGCCTGATGGACAGCCTGCACCACCAGAGCAGCCCGTTGACCGACGAACAGCGGCAGCAGATTGAAGCCCATCCGCTGCTGTCTTCGGCCATGCTGCGTGAGCTGGGCGTCCATGACGAGGTGTGGCACCAGCTGGTGCAGACCCATCACGAGCAATGGAATGGCAGCGGCTACCCGTATGGGCTGAACCGCGAGCATATCGAGCCGCTGTCGCACTTGCTGCACTTGGCCGATGTCACCGCCGCAAAACTGGCGCCGCGTGGCTACCGCGCGGCACTGAAGCCCAACAAGGCGCTGGCGCATGTGTTTCTGGAAGCCGACCGCTCGTTCGATTACCGCTTTACCGCCTTACTGGTGAAAGAGCTGGGCATCTACCCGCCCGGCTGTTTTGTACAGCTGGCCAATCACGAGATGGGGGTAGTACTGCAACGCCGCAGCCGCGCCAATGAGCCCTGCGTTGCGGTGCTGCGCAGCAACAACGGCAGCTCCTATAACAAACCGCAACTGCGCGAGGCCAATAATTCGCAGTACAAGATATTGCAGGCCCTGGACCAGCAGCAGATCGGCATCCGCCCCCAGTATCTGGCAGACCTGTGGAAGCGCCTGCGCACCAGCGCCCCACTGATTCGCTAACGCGTCCCACACTGCCGCATCGCGCTTTAAGGCAAGACCACCATGAGCAAGCCCACCACCCCGCTGCCACCCAACATGATCACCATCGGTGCCGAATTGCCGACCGATGTGTTTGCCAAGAACGGCATGTTGTTCATCAAGCGGGGCCACTACGTCCTGACTGAAGCACAAAAGCAGCGCCTGCTGGATCATGGCCTGATCACCGGGCATGATCGCGCAGCGCAGATAGAAAAGGAGCTGCGCGAGCGTCGGGAGAAACACGAACAGGAACGCCGCGAGCACGCCAATCGGCAGAACAATCCCATCATCGAGATGGATCGTCTAGCGCACAAGATGGGTGGTCTGCTGAACCGCTTTTTCCAGTTCCGCAATTTTGGCGAAGAAATCGAGCATGTTGCCGAGCAACTGATCCGGCTGGCGCAGCAGCACCCGGATGGGCTGATTGCCGCCTGTCTGCTGGTGCCATACAAAGACTATGGCAGTATGCACAGCCTGCATACCGCCGCCATTCTGGCGGTGCTGGGCCGCCGCCTGAACCTGCCAGCGGCCGAGCAACAGATCCTGCTGTGTGCCGCACTGACCATGAACATCTCGACCACCGCGATGCACAGCGAGCTGAGCCGGCAGGAACAGCCGCTGGATGATGCACAGCGCTCCGAGATGTACGCACACCCGCTGCTGTCGTCGGCCATCCTACGTGATCTGAAAATCGAGGATGAGCGCTGGCACCTGCTGATACAGCAGCACCATGAAGAATGGAATGGCAGCGGCTACCCCTATGGGCTGAAGAAAGAACAGATCGACCCCGGCGCCCACCTGATTCGCCTCACCGACGTGCTGACCTCGCTCCTGACCACCCACGCCCATCGCCCCGGCCACCTGCCGTCCATTGCGCTGGGCAAGCTGTACCGGGGCGACTTCAGCGAGTTCGATGCCCGCTTTGTCGCCATGCTGATCAAGGAAATCGGCATCTACCCACCCGGCAGCTTTGTCCGCCTGGGCAATGGCGAGATCGCCGTGGTGGTACAGCGCCCCGCCGAAGGCAGGGGCAACACGCCGCGCGTGGCCGCGGTACGTGCCGGCAGCGGCGATATGTACGGCGAGCCGTTACCACGCAATACTGCACTTGCCGAATACACCATCACTGGCCCCGTCTCGTTGAAAGACGCCGGCATCCGCCCCGGATTTCTGGTCAAACAATGGGGATGAATAAAAAAAACCTGCCGCTTGGCAGGTTTTTTTATCAGCTGAAACTTTCTTCCGGCGACAAGTAACGCCACTGTCCGGTTGGCAGATCGCCGAGCATGATGTTGCCGATCCGAATCCGCTTGAGGCCCACGACCCGCAAGCCGACCAGCTCGCACATGCGGCGGATCTGCCGCTTCTTGCCTTCGCGCAGAATAAAGCGCAATTGATCCTCGTTCTGCCACCACACCTTGGCCGGCTGCAGCGGCTGGCCATCTAGCGCCAGGCCATGATTGAGCAGGCGCAGGCCTTCGGCATCCAGCTCGCCAGCAACCCGTACCAGGTACTCTTTTTCCACGTCGGAGTTTTCGCCAATGATCTCTTTGGCTACCCGACCATCCTGCGTCAATACCAGCAAGCCGACCGAATCGATGTCCAACCGCCCTGCCGGCGCCAGACCTTTCAGATGCTCGCGCGAGAAACTGATATTGGCCTGATCCGCGCTCCAGTGGTTCTCCGGCCGCACCAGCACCACGGCGGGCTGGTAGCCGTCCTCAGCCTGCCCGGACACATAACCCACCGGCTTGTTCAGCAGAATGGTAACGCGCTGCGACTGCGCCGCCAGTGCCTGCTTTTCCACCACGATGTGGTCTTCCGGCCCCACCTTCTGCCCCAGCACGGCGGCAACACCGTTTACCTTTACCCAGCCTTTTTCAATGTAAACATCCGCTTCGCGGCGCGAGCAGACGCCCATTTCTGCCAGGCGCTTGGACAAACGCATTGTTTCCATATCATTCCCACCGCCATGCCGACAAAGGGCGGCATCATACCACTAAGTCACACCGATCACAGATAGTTGAAGAGCGACAGCTTGCTGATGCTGGAGAACGTCTGCTGCGATGCCTGTAGCGCCGTCAGCGCCTGCTGGTAGGAGGAAATGGCTTTTACGTAACCATCTTCATCCAGCCCCACCAGCTGCTGGATACGCTTGGTGTAGTTGATATCCAGTTCGGTACCGATATCCTTTACCGTTTGCGCCGCATTCATGCGCGAACCGATCACGGTATTCACCGACACCACCTGTTCAAAACCGGCATCCAGCCCCTTCAACACCTCGGCCATACCCTTGGAGTAATAGGCGCTGCCACTATCCGGAGTGGGCGGATTGGGAATGTTCCAGTCCGGGGTGGCGGCAAAGTCTTCATAAGCCTTGTACGGATTCGGTGTGGTGCCAGCGGCAGTCAGCTGTCTCGATTCATACAGCATGCGATCGAACTCTGCCGTACTCGCTGGGTCATTGGGACCAACGCGCAGCAGCACGTCCAAGCGGGAAATGGCCTGAAACAATTCATTGCCGGCAGTGAAGGCATCCGGGTCCTTGCTGACCGCGGGCAAATTACCGGGAATCGCCGGCGGCGCGGCTGGTACCGCCGCCAGTGCGGTCGTCAGCAGCGGCACGGTACTGGTCTGCCCGGCCACCAGGTTACCCGGCTCGGTCAGCGCCAGCGTGCGCGAGGTACCGACAGCCACCTCCTGACGCTGCATATTGCCCTGGTAATCCACCTGGATGACGGGCTCCCACGACAGCTCAAACGGCTTCGAGCCAGTCGCGGTACCGCCAAAGATGTAATTGCCTTCGGCACTGGTGGTATTGAACAGCCCCACCAGGTTCTTGGTCACTTCCACCAGCTCGCTACGCATCGCCGCACGGTCGGTCTGCGACAGCGCCGGTTTGCCGGCCTGTACCGCCAGTTCGCGCACCCGGGTAATCACGTCCGACACGTTCTGCAAAGTGGTATCCGTCGTCGCCAGTTGGTCGTATGCCAGGCTGGCATTGCTGACAAAGCGACTGCTGCGATCGGCAATCGCGGTGACTTCAATCGCCAGCGAGGCGGCGGCAGGATCATCGGACGAGGTGATAACCCGCTGCTTGGAGGAAATCTGTTCATACAGCTTCTGCAGGCTCTGCTGCTTCTGCTGCATGTAAAACACCCCCAGACCGAATTGTGTGGCGTTGGTAACTCGCATGACTCAGTCCTTTACTTACGCTACGGCATCCAGGATAGCCTGGAAGGTTTCCTGGGCAACCTGGATCACCTTGCTGGATGCCTGATAGGCCTGCTGGAACTTCACAAGGTTGGCCGCTTCTTCATCCAGATCCACCCCCGACAGCCCCTGCTTTTTCTTGGTGACTTCCAGGTTGAGGTTTTGTTGCGCCTTCAACTGCACATCGGTAATGCTGCCGCGGCTACCCACATAGCTGACTGTCTGCGCAAAAAACACCTCCATGGTCGACGTGCGGGTGAAGCCCGGATCAGTGATCTTGGCGAGCAAGGAGGTTGTCCCGGTCTTGGTACTGGCCAGAATCGGCTTGGACTGCAGGCTGTTGATGGCCAGCATATTGCTGTTATCCATGCCGTTTACGCCGTCGGTGGCCGGATCGCGGGCGCGAATCGTCAGGCTCTGGGTACCGGTCAGCGGCAACGACTCCGCCTTGAATGCCAGCTTCACCGTCTGCGACGGAGCCGCGGTACTGGTCAGCTCGAACTCCCACACCCCCTGCTGGGTAGTCGACTTGCTGATCGCCGTGGCGGTATAGCCGGCAACCGATACGGTGGGCGTGCCGAACACTGGGTTGGTACTGGCATCGAACGGAATCTGCACGGTAGCCGGCGGGGGCAACACGTCGAACAGCCGCGCGTTGGGTTCCTTGCCGACAAACGGCGTGGTGTTGTCCTGGTGTAGATAGGCCTCCTGCCACACCGAACTGATCACCGGCTTGGTGATGGAACCATCGGCACTGACCTGCGAAGTGGCAATCACGCCAGAAGACATCGCCAGCTGCGCCGGGTTGCCGACTTTCACCGCCATGTGTGCAACCGCCAGCTGCATTGCCAGCGCTTCGTCGGTGATGTTGGTGGCGTTTTCCGCCGTCAGCCGCTCCTGGCTCAAGTCCTGGAACAAACCACCATCCTGCGCCATGTACGGGCCAGAAGGCGTGGCCGGATCAAGATAATGCTGCGTGGCCGCCTGCTGGTACTGGCCGGTCAGATCCACCCCCAGCGCATGCTGGCGGTTCACCGCATCGGTAAATTCGACAGCCAGGTTGCCCAGGTCGATCTGCACGCGCGGAATATCCTGCTCCAGCAGCTGCAGATAGCCTTGCAGTGCACCGCCCCGGATATCCGTGTAACTGATCTGGGTATCCGGTGTGAACTGGTTATCCAGCATCACCTTGGTCGAGCTCTGCGTGGTCTGGGTATACAGTTTGGACGAGCTCGGCCCCACCACCAGCGCCTGGCCGCTGTCGAGGAAGACGTTGTAGTTGCCGTCATCCGACTGCACCACGTTGACGTTAACCAGCTTGCCAAGATCGACCACCAGCTTGTCGCGCTGGTCCAGCAGATCGTTCGGCACCTTGGCAGAGCCATCCGACAGGATGGTGATCTGGCGATTGATCTTGGCCAGATTCTCGGTCAGGGTATTGATCTGGTTGACCGACACATCCACCGAGCTGCGCAGGTTCTGGCGCAATTCCTCAATCTGGCTGTTGGTGGTCTGAAAGCGGTCCACCAGCGCCTGCGCCTCGCTCAGCACTACCTGGCGGGTGGCAATCGAGGTCGGGTTGGCCGCCGCAGTCTGCATGGCGGTAAAGAACTGCTGCACCGAGGCCATGATGCCGGTGGAGCTGTCGGTCAGCATATTGTCGATGGTGCCCAGCGCATTCTGCTGCGCCTGCAGCGAGCTGATGGTGGAGGTGGAGGTACGCAGCTCCACCTCGACAAACTGGTCGAACATGCGGCTGACGCTGGCGATGTCGGCGCCCTGCCCCAGAAAGCCGAAACCGTTGTACTGTGGCAAGGCAGCTTTTTGTGACACCACCTGACGCGAATAACCATCGGTATTCACGTTGCTGATGTTATGGCTGGTGGTTTCCAGGTTCACCCTGGCCGCAGATACGCCGCTCGCACCCAGATTCAACAGATTCATCTTGCTCTCCTTACTACTTTATATCGGCAGCGTGGCCGTAAATTGAAGCCTTACAGGGCGACAACACTCTTGGCCACTGCCTGCAGCTTGGCGGCGTAAGCCGGATCCGTGGCATAACCGCCACGCTGTAGCGCTTGCGCATAAGCGCCGAAATCATTGCCTTGATTCAATGCCGACCGATAGCGCGGGCTGGTTTCGATCAGCTGCGCGTAGTCGTCGAAGGCCTGGCCATAGGACTGGTAGGCACGGAAACTTTCCACCTGCTTTTTCGCCTTGCCCGACTCGTACTCGGTAGTCAGCGCCGCCACCGAGCCCCCCTGCCAGTTACCAGCAGCCTTGATACCAAACAAATTGAAGCTGTTCTGGCCATCCGGCTGTCGCAGCATGCGCCGTCCCCAGCCGGACTCCAGAGCAGCGTGCGCCACCAGCACTTCCGGCGCTACCCCCAACCGTTCCGCCGCACGGCGGGCATGCGGCAGCATGGCCGCCACAAAGCCATCCTTATCGCCGGGCAGCGGATCGCCCGCAGCAAGTTGTGCCGTGGTGGCTGCCGCGGCAGCACCCGCATTGACACTCTCACCATAGGCCTGGCGCAGCTGCGCCTGGGATACCACCGGCGGCAATTGCACGGCAACCGGCGGCAGATCTTGCTGGCCGTCGGACAGATTTGCCGCTCGCATCAGCTGCTGCGTCAGCACATTGGCCAAGCCCATACCGCCGGACTGGATCATGCCCTGCACCAGCTGCTGGTCATACATGCCGCGGAACGTGTCCATCTCGCCGGAATCCTCATCACCGCCCAGCGAGTTCTCCCGCATGGCCGACATCAGCTGGCTCAGCAGCAGGCCCTCGAATTGCCCAGCCACCGCCCGCATCGCCGCCTTGGGGTCTTTGCGCGTCAGCTCGGCAATGCCCTGCGTTGAGGCAGGGTCCATTACCAATCGGTTGGGAAGTGTGGGCAGGGCCATACGAAGGTGCTCCGGTAACAGTCACCCGTTTACAGCAAAAAGCGGGCCAACAAAAAACAGCACCCGCAGGTGCTGTTTTTTGTTGGCCGCAAGCCGTGTCAGATGATCTGCAGATCGGCCTTCAGCGCGCCGGAGGATTTCATCGCCTGCAGGATGGAAACCAGGTCCTGCGGCGTCGCCCCCACGGTGTTGAGCGCGTTCACCACCTGCGACAGCGAGGCACCGCCCGGCAGGTTGATGACCTTGCCGGCATCCGCCTTGATCGCGACATTGGCCTGGTTGGTGGTGACGGTATTGCCACCACTCAGCGGCGGCGGCTGGCTGACCCCGGGAGTATTGCTCACGGTGACAGACAAATTGCCGTGCGCAATGGCACACGGCTCCAGCTTCACCGCCTTGTTCATCACGATGGAGCCGGTACGGGCGTTGATAATCACCAGCGGCGTATCCTCGCCCGGCTCCACGTTAATGTTTTCTAGCCGAGACAAAAACTGGATGCGGCTGTTGCTGTCCTGCGGCGCCCGCACCTCTACCGAGGCGCCATCCAGCGCGCGGGCGGTGTTGGCACCAAACTCGCGGTTCACCGCCATCACCACGCGGTTGGCGGTGGTGAAATCCGACTCCTGCAGGTTCAGCATCACCACTTCGCTGCTGGCAAAGGCATTCGGCACTTCGCGCTCGATGGTGGCACCCGCCGGGATGCGGCCAACGCTCAGGTGGTTGACCTGCGCCTTGCTACCGCCCGAGGCGGCACCGGCGCCGCCCACCACCACATTACCCTGCGCCAGCGCATAGATCTGACCATCCGCGCCCTTTAGCGGCGACAGCAGCAGCGTGCCGCCCTTCAGGCTCTTGGCATCGCCAATCGACGATACCGTGACATCCAAAGGTTGGCCGCGCCGGCCAAACGGCGGCAGCACGGAGGTCAGCGACACCGCGGCCACATTCTTGGGGTCGAGCTTGGTACCAACCGGCACCTGAACCCCCAGCTGGTTGAGCATATTGGCCAGCGACTGGGTGGTGAACGGCGACGAGCCGGACTTGTCACCACTGCCATCCAGCCCCACCACCAGACCGTAGCCAAGCAGCGGGTTGGAACGCACCCCCGCCACACTGCTAATTTCCTTCAGCCGCTGCGCCGCCTGTGCATTGACACACAGCAGGCTTGCCAGCAACAGCACCAGCCATCGTTTCATGTTTGTTTTCCGCCTCAGAACGGCATCACCGCCAGGAAGATCTTCTGCAGCCAGCCCACATCGTTGTAAGAGCGGCTGCGCCCCTGGTTGATCTGCTCGATGCGCGCATCGGCCAGCCGCGTCGATTCAATCGTGCGGTTCTGGGCAATGTCACGCGGATTCACCACCCCGGACAAACGCACGAACTCGTGCTCGCTGTTGACCTTGACCTGTTTTTCACCACTGACCAGCAAATTGCCATTCGGGTAGACATCGATCACCGTCACCGTAATCGTGGCCTGGAAGCGGCTGCTATTGGAGCTGCTGGTCTTGCCAGATTCACTGGCCGAGCCGCTGCCCGTCAGCGAGGTACCGGCCAGTTTTTTCTCCAGCGCACCCGGCACAAACGGCAGCGACAGCGAGGCACCGACGGAGCCATCGATGCTGGATTGGCGGTTGCCGGCCGAATCTTCCTTGTTCGAGGAGGTCGAGCTTTCGCTGATGGTAACGGTCAGGATGTCGCCGACACGCAATGGTACCTTGTCCTCGAAAAACGGCTGAAAACTGCCGGACTGGAAGATGGAGCCTTGCGGAAGAACCGCCGCCGGCTGCCCCTGCGGGCGCAGCGACATCGGTTGCTGGGTAATGGGTGGCGCCTGGGTACTGCATGCCGTCAGCACCAGCAGAGACAACAACAACGGCAGCAGTTTTTTCATCACCATCCCCCTAATCGATTACAGCTGCGTCAGGCGCTGCAGCATTTCATCCGACGTCTTGATGGCACGCGAGTTCATTTCGTACGCCCGCTGCGCCTGAATCATGCCCACCAGCTCCTCGGCCACGTTGACGTTGGATTCCTCGAGAAAACCGGATTTGATTGCGCCAAAGCCCAGCAAGCCGCCGGTACCGGCAACCGGCGCACCCGATGCGGTGGTTTCGCGGTAAAGATTGCCGCCCAGGCTTTCCAGCCCGGCCGGATTGATGAAGTCCGCCAGCTCCAGCTGGCCGGCATCCACTCGCGTGGTATCACCCGCCGGGATATAGGAAATCGTGCCGTCGGCAGCCACCTGGAAGCCGGTGCCGTCCGGCACCGTGATTTCCGGCTGCAGCGGGTAACCTTCCGCCGTTTCCAGCCGGCCGGTGGGGCCGCGCTGGAACTGGCCATTGCGGGTGTAGGCGGTTTCGCCATCCGGGGTGGTGACCTTGAAGAAGCCGCGGCCATTCACCGCCAGATCGAACACATTGTCGGTAGTCGACAGGCCACCCTGGGTATGCACCCGCGCCGTGGCCGTGGCCGCCGAGCCCAGACCGACATGCAGGCCGGTCGGCAGCTCTTCGCCAGTCTGCAAACGCGAGCCGGGTTCACGCAGCGTCTGGTACATCAGGTCTTCGAACACGGCATTGCTGCGCTTGAAGCCCTTGGTGCCTACGTTGGCCAGGTTGTTGGAAATCACGTCCAGCCGAAACTGGCTGGATTCCATACCGGTCTTGGCGATGTAGAGCGAACGCATCATGGTGTCGTTACCTGGCAATTTTTATCGTTACGCGTTCAGCGACAGAATCTGTGTCGCCTGGCGAGCATCCTGATCCGCGGTTTGCATCATGCGGACATTCAGGTCGTATTGTTTGGCGTGGCTGATCATCTGTACCAGGCTATCAACGGCATTGACGTTGCTGGCCTCCAGAAAACCGCTCTTTACCCGCACCGCCGGATCGGCATCGGCATCCTCGCCGTTGCTCTGGCGGAACAGGCCGTCGTCGCCTTTGTACATGGTGTTGGCCGGCGGGTTGACCAGCTTGATGCGGCCAACCTCCTGCGGTGCGCCGCCGTTGGCGGGGATGGCATAGACATAGCCGTCCTGACGCACATCCACCTTGTAGCCTTCCGGAATCTGCAGCGGGCCGGTTTCACCAGCAATTGCCATGCCAGTGCGCGTACGCATGGTTCCGGTCGCATCCAGCTCAAAACCGCCATTACGGGTGTAGGCTTCGCCGCCATCCGGCAACTGCACGGCAAAAAAACCCGGTGTGGTCACGGCAAAATCGAAATCATTGCCGGTTTGCTGCAACACACCCTGCGACATGTCATGGCCGATGGTGTTGTCCACCTGATAGATGCGGGTCGGCGCGCCATCGCCAACGACTGGCAGCGCGCGGAACGAGGCGAGGTCGGCCTTGAAGCCATTGGTGTGAACGTTGGCAAGGTTGTTGGCCGTGGTTGCCTGTTGCAAATCCACGTGCTTGGCACCATTCATTGCCAGATACAGCATCTTGTCCATTTAGTTCACACCCGTCAGATCAGTGGTTAGCGGAGGTTCAGCAGTGTCTGCAGCACCGAGTCCTGCGTCTTGATGGTCTGCGCGTTGGCCTGGTAGTAACGCTGTGCCACGATCATGTTGACCAGTTCCTGCGTGGTATCCACGTTGGAGTCTTCCAGCGCGCCGGACTGCAACGCGCCCAGGCCAGCGGAGTCGGGGCTGCCGACGGTCTTGGCACCGGCGCTGTCGGTGTACAGCCAGCGGTTGTCACCCACCGGGCGCAACCCCTGAGGATTGACGAAGTTGTACAGCTTGATGTGGCCAACGTTCTGTACATAACCGTTGGAGAAACGTGCACTCACCAGGCCGTCACCGCCGACGTTAACGCTGGCCAGACTACCCAGCGGGTAACCGTCATTATTCAGGCCGGTCACCGCAAACTCGCCAGCATATTGCGTGGTTTTGCTCAAATCGATGGTAATCGGGTTGGCCAACGTCACACCTTCAGCGACACCAATCTGGAAGGTCGGTGGCGTCGGGCTATTTAATTGCCCCAACGAATCGAAGGTGATCTGGTATGGCGCAGTAGCCGGTGCGGCAGTGCCATCAGCGTTGGTAACGGTACCACCATCAAGCTGGCGATACACATCCCAGGTATTGGTCCCGGCATTACGCTTCACGAAGAACACCGTCACTTCATGTGGCGAGCCGAAGTTGTCATAGAACTTGCTGGTATTGGTGTAGGAGTAGGAGCCACGCACCGTCACATCCGGCACATCGTAACCACCACCAGCCGTATAGGCGATTGCCGGGGTGCGGGTACTGTCGGCGTCCAGGTTGAAGCTCCAGTCGATATTGGTGGTGGCCTTGGCCACGCCCTGCGCCAGGTTGGAAATGCTCAACGGCCCTTCGGCGCCGATTTCGTTGCCGAAGGAGTCCAGCTGGTAACCAGTCAGGAAGTAACCGTTGTTTTCAAAGTAGCCATCCTTGTTCAGCTTGAACTGGCCGTTACGGGTATAGGCAGACACACCATCACCCGATTCGGCGGAATTCACCTGGAAAAAGCCCGGGCCGGAAATCGCCAGATCCAGCGGGTTTTGCGTGGTGGTGACGTTACCCTGGAAAAAACTCTGCGCCACGTTCACCGTCTGCACACCAATACCCACCTGGGTATTGCTGATCGCCGACAGGCTGTTGGCGTAGATATCGGCAAACTCGGCACGCGATTGCTTGAAACCAACCGTATTGGCGTTGGCAACGTTGTTACCGATCACATCCAGCGATTTACTGGCTGCATTCAGACCACTCAGACCTTGCTGAAAACCCATGATTCTCTCCTCGAACGCTTAAGCCGTAATCAATTCCACATCCGACAGGCCAACTCGCTGTCCGGAAGAAAGAACCAACTGGGGTTGTCCACTTTCAAATGCCACCGCACTGACCATATAACCTTGCAACGACGTTGCCTCCACTGCCGCACCGGCGTTGCTGGCGCTCACCTGCACGCTGTAGCTGCCGTCCGCTACCGTCGCGCCATTCATGTCCTTGCCATCCCAGCTGTAGCTGAGCATGCCGGCATCGCCACCCGCGATATCCATCGAGCGCAGCAACTTGCCATTGCTGTCGCGGATATCGATCGACACCTTGTCCGCCGGAGCCGACAGCTTCAGCAAGCCGGGCGCCGCACCATCCTTCAAGTTGAGCGCATTACCCTCCGCCAGCACCTTCTTGCCGATGACGCTGACCGCCGCCATCGACTGGCTGGCCAGCTGCGAATCCATCATCACCTTCAGCGTCGAATTGAGCTTTTCCAGGCCGGACACGGTGCTGATCTGCGACATCTGCGTCGTCATCTGGCTGTTGTCCATCGGATTGAGCGGATCCTGCGACTTCATCTGGGTGGTCAGCAGCTTCAGGAAGCGGTTCTGGATCTCTTCGGCGGAGGTCACGTTGGCCGCATTGTTCGACTGGCTACTGCCGCCGTTGATCTGGTCCAGAACCGTCTGGTTGTACTTGGTATTAGCAATGGTGGACATCACACTCTCCCGGCATCAGCTTACTGCCCCAGCTGCAAAGTCTTTTGCAGCAGGGTCTTGGCGGTATTCACAATTTCGACGTTGGTCTGGTAGGAGCGCGAGGCGGAAATCATGTCTGCCATTTCTTCCACCAGATTGACGTTGGACATCTTCACGTAGCCGTTCTCGTCTGCCAGCGGGTGGCCCGGCTGGTACTTCATGCGGAACGGCGAGGTATCTTCCTCTACCGCAGTGACACGCACACCAGCCACCTGCGGCACGTCGGCCTTTACCGGCGTGGCGGTAAACACCGCATGGCGCGCACGATAGGGTTCGCCGGTAGAACTGGTGGAGCTTTCCGCGTTGGCGATATTACTGGCCACCAGGTTCAGGCGCATCGACTGCGCGGTCATCGCCGAGCCGGCAATATTGAAGACATTAGACAGAGACATGATTATTGGCCGCCCTTGATGGCATCCATCAGACCGCTGATACGGCGGCCGAGGAAAGTCAGCGTGCTTTGATACTTGAGCGCATTGTCGGTATAAGCCGCGCGCTCGATATCCATATCCACCGAGTTGCCGTCGATGCTGCGCTGTACCGCGCTGCGATACTGCAGCTCGCCACCCGCGGCCTGGCTGCCGCGGCCGTTCAGGTGGCGGCTATCGGTCAGCGCCATGCCCAGCGAACCATTCTGCTGGCTGGTCTGCGCCTGCAGCGCCTTGGCAAAATCGAAGTCAACCGCCTTGTAGCCGGGGGTGTCCGCGTTGGCGATATTGCCGGCAATCACCTCTGCCCGCGCGGCACGCAAATCCAGCGAGCGCTGCAGAAAGTCGAGTTGCTGGGACATCTTGTTCAACATGGCACGGCACCAGGGGTGGAATAGCCGCGTTTAAAGCACGATGCGTGCCAACATTTTTTGGTGATTAACCCTCAAGAAAATCAGGCTTCTGCCGACAGGCGCGGGCGGCGGCAAAGCGGCAGGCGGCAAGATTTGCCGCCCAGCCAAGCAAAACGCCACCGTTTGCCGGTGGCGTTGCTGCTCCCGCGCGGCGCTCAGCTACCTGGCAGGGTCAGCGCAACGGCGGGGAAGATGACGACAGACCGCCGCCATTACAGGAAAGACAAAGCCCGGCAGTGCCGGGCCGGTAGAACTTACTGTGCGACCCGCGGCAATCGCCGCAAGGTTGGCCGCATCAATCGTCGCTGCGAATTTCGAAATCGTGGGTAATGTCGGCGGTTTTGCCCAGCATGATGGAGGCAGAGCAGTATTTGTCCGCCGACAGCGAGATGGCGCGCTCCACCACCTCGGGCTTCAGGTTGCGGCCAACCACCACAAAGTGGAAGTGAATGCGGGTAAACACCTTGGGGTCGACCTCGGCACGCTCGGCATCCATTTCCACCCAGCAGTCACGCACGTCCTGGCGCGATTTTTTCAGGATGTTGATCACGTCGTAGCTGGTACAGCCGGCGGTACCCAGCAACAGCAATTCCATCGGGCGCGGGCCCAGATTGCGACCGCCGCCTTCCGGCGCGCCATCCATCACCACCGCATGGCCGCTACCGGTTTCCCCCATGAAACACACCCCGTCCACCCACTTCAATCTGGCCTTCATTGTTGTTCTCCGCTCAAAACAGGCGCCTAGCCTAACATTGCCGATTTGGGCGGACAAAGAATCACCGGTAAAATGAAAAGATTGATTTGTTTTGAAGCCCGATAATGCTTGTACTTGGTATTGAATCGTCCTGTGACGAAACCGGCGTCGCCCTGTACGACACCGAACGCGGCCTGATCGCCGACCAGCTGCACAGCCAGATGGCGATGCACGCCGAGTACGGCGGCGTGGTGCCGGAGCTGGCCAGCCGCGACCACATCCGCCGCATCCGCCCGCTGACCGACGCCTGCCTGGCCGATGCCGGCGTCAGCCTGCAGGATATCGACGCGGTGGCCTTTACTCAGGGCCCGGGCCTTGGCGGCGCGCTGCTGGTGGGCGCCAGCTTTGCCAATGCGCTGGCCTTCGGCCTGGGCAAGCCGGTGATTCCGGTGCACCACCTGGAAGGCCACCTGCTGTCGCCACTGCTGGCGGAGCCACGGCCAACGTTTCCGTTCCTGGCGCTGCTGGTTTCCGGCGGCCACACCCAGATCATGGCGGTGCGCGGCGTCGGCCAGTACGAAATCCTCGGCGAAACGCTGGACGATGCCGCCGGCGAAGCCTTCGACAAGACCGCCAAGCTGCTGGGACTGCCCTACCCCGGCGGCCCGCTGCTGTCGAAACTGGCCGAGGAAGGCGACCCGGCGCGCTTCACCCTGCCGCGGCCGATGCTGCGCTCCGGCGATCTGGACATGAGTTTTTCCGGCCTCAAGACCGCGGTACTGACGCTGAGCAAGCAGGTGCAAGCCGAGCATGGCGGCATCGACGAGCAGGCGCGCAAGGACATCTGCCGCGCGTTCCAGGAAGCCATCGTGGAGGTGCTGGTGAGCAAATGCCAGCAGGCGCTGAAGCAGACCGGCATGAGCCAGCTGGTGGTGGCCGGCGGCGTCGGCGCCAACAAACAGCTGCGCGCGGCACTGGATGCCGCCGCCAAGCGCCGCAAGTTCGCGGTGTATTACCCGCCCCTGAAACTGTGCACCGACAACGGCGCCATGATTGCCTTTGCCGGCGCCATGCGCCTGTCGCAGGCCCAGCCGGCCGGCAGCTTCACCGTGAAGCCACGCTGGGATCTGTCCAGCCTGCCGGCGGTATAACCCTGAATTTTTGCCACGGAACCCCACGGCAGCCACGGAAAACACCGCGCCCGCCCCCGACACCGCAACATGGTTGGCCGCATCCGCCGATTGCGTTGCGCCGGGACACCCGGGCGCTGCCGTAGCCCCAAGAAAACATGATCCAGCTAAAGAACCTCACCCTGCGCCGCGGCCTGAAAGAATTGCTTGTTGCGGCCAACCTCACCATCAACCCCGGCAACAAGGTCGGCATGGTTGGCGCTAACGGCGCCGGCAAGTCCAGCCTGTTCGCACTGCTGCGCGGCGAACTGCACGCCGAGAACGGCGACGCCATCGTGCCGGCGCAGTGGACCATGGCGCACGTGGCGCAGGAGACTCCGGCGCTGCAGCGCAGCGCGCTGGACTACGTGCTGGACGGCGATGCCGAACTGCGCAACCTGGAGCAACAACTGGCCGCTGCCGAACACAGTGGCGACGGCCATGCCATCGGCCATCTGCACGAAGAACTGGCGCGCATCGACGGCTACGCCGCGCCCTCGCGCGGCGCGCGGCTGCTCACCGGACTGGGTTTCAGCCAGGAAGGACAGCAACGCCCGGTGGCGGAGTTTTCCGGTGGCTGGCGCATGCGCCTGAACCTGGCGCAGGCGCTGATGTGCCGCTCCGACCTACTGCTGCTGGACGAACCCACCAACCACCTGGACCTGGAAACGGTGCTGTGGCTGGAAGACTGGCTGAAAGCCTATCCGGGCACGCTGCTGGTGATCTCGCATGACCGCGATTTTCTGGATAGCGTGACCACCCACATCGTGGAAGTCGCTTCGCAAACGCTGACGCTGTACACCGGCAACTACAGCCAGTTCGAAGTGATGCGCGCCGAGAAGCTGTCGCGACAGCAAGGCGCCTACGAGAAACAGCAGCGCGAGATTGCGCACCTGGAATCATTCATCACCCGCTTCAAGGCCAAGGCCAGCAAGGCGCGCCAGGCCCAGAGCCGCGTCAAGGCGCTGGAGAAGCTGGAGCGCGTGGCGCCGGCGCATATCGCCTCGCCGTTCGATTTCCACTTCGACACCCCGGACAACCTGCCCAACCCGCTGCTGCGGCTGGACAGCATCAGCGTCGGCTATTGCGCGACGCCGATCCTGCAGCGCATCAGCCTGTCGGTGATGGCCGGCAGCCGCATCGGCCTGCTGGGCGTGAACGGTGCCGGCAAATCCACGCTGGTGAAGCTGCTGGCCGCCGAGCTCAAACCGCAGGCCGGCGAGCTGATCAGCGCGCAGATGCTGAAGATCGGCTACTTCGCCCAGCATCAGCTGGACACCCTGCGCTCCGACGAATCGCCGCTGTGGCATATGCAGAAACTGGCGCCGGACACCCGCGAGCAGGAACTGCGCAACTTCCTCGGCGGCTTCAACTTCCGCAGCGACAACGTCACCGACCCGGTGGGACCGATGTCCGGTGGCGAAAAGTCGCGGCTGGCGCTGGCGCTGATCGTGTGGCAAAAGCCCAACCTGCTGCTGCTGGATGAACCGACCAACCACCTGGACCTGGAAATGCGCCACGCGCTGACCATGGCGCTGCAGGACTTTGCCGGCGCGCTGGTGGTGGTGTCGCACGATCGCGCACTGCTGGAAGCCACCACCGACGATTTCTGGCTGGTGGCGGACGGCACCGTCACCGCCTTCGATGGCGACCTGGAAGACTATCGCCAGTGGCGACTGGCACAGCTGGCGCAACAGGGCCAGAGCGGCAGCCCGAGTAGCGGCGATGCGCAGAACGTTGGCCGCAAGGAACAAAAGCGACAGGAAGCGGAGGCGCGGCAAAAACTGGCCGCGGCCAAAAAGCCGCTGCTGAACAAACTGACCAAACTGGAAAAACAGCTGGACGCTTTGTCGCAGGAAAAAGCCGCGCTGGAAGCGTTTCTGTCATCGGAAGATGCCTACAATGACGCCAATCGCCAGCAGTTGAGCAACAGCGTCAAGCGCCAGGGTGAGGTCTGCAGTCAGCTGGAAGAGGTGGAAATGGACTGGCTGGCGCTACAGGAAGAAATCGACAACCTGGAACAGGCACACGCCCAGTAAGCAATTGTTCAAACACTTGATCGCGCCTGCGGCCAACCATGACGGCAGCCGCCAAGCGGTCTACAATCCCGCCCTTGATCAGGAAGGATGCACCACATGAAAATCAGCAGCAATTTCGATGCCGGCAGCATTGAGGTAGTTTCCGCCACCAGCTTTGACGATATCCAGCTGCGTATCCGCAAGGACAATGCCTCGGACTTTGCGCAATGGTTTTATTTCCGGCTGCAGGGTGCCGCCTACGAGACTTGCAAGCTGCGCTTCCTCAACCTGAACGAAACCGCCTACCCCAATAGCTGGGATGGCTATCAGGCGGTGGCTTCCTACGACCGCGTGAACTGGTTCCGCGTGCCGACCTACACCGACGGCAACGAGCTGGTGATCGAGCATGCCCCGTTGGCCGGCAGTATCTACTACGCCTACTTCGAGCCGTATTCGCATGAGCAGCATCTGAACCTGATCGGCATGGCGCAAAGCTCCGGCCTGTGCCAGGTCTCCGATCTGGGCTCTACCGTGCAGGGTCGCGACATTAACCTGCTGACCATCGGCCACGAAGTGGAATCGGACCTGAAAGTATGGGTGACCGCGCGCCAGCATCCGGGCGAAACCATGGCCGAATGGTTTGTCGAGGGCCTGATCACCCGCCTGCTGGACACGCTGGACCCGACCTCGCGCGCGCTGCTGGACCGCGCCACCTTCTACATCGTGCCGAACATGAACCCGGACGGCTCGGTACTGGGCAATCTGCGTACCAACGCCGCCGGCGCCAACCTGAACCGCGAATGGCTGAACCCGAGCGCAGAAACTAGCCCGGAGGTGTTCCACGTGCGCAACAAGATGCAGGAAACCGGCGTCGACCTGTTCCTGGACATCCACGGCGACGAGACCATCCCCTACATCTTCGTGGCCGGCACCGAGGGCGTGCCCAGCTACGACGAGCGCATCGCGCGGCTGGAAGACAAATTCAAGCACCTGCTGCGCCTGTCTTCGCCGGACTTCCAGGACGAATACGGCTACGACAAGGATGCGCCGGGTACGGCCAACATGAGCATGGCCACCGCCTGGGTCGGCGAGCAGTTCAAGTGCCTGGCCTACACCCTGGAGATGCCGTTCAAGGACAACGACAATCTGCCGGACGACGACTACGGCTGGAACGGCCAGCGCAGCCTGCGCCTGGGCGAAGCCACCGTCAGCGCCATTTATGGCGTGCTGCAAGAACTACGCTGATTGCATTGCGCCCAATAAAAACGCCGGCAAGCCACTTTGGCCTGCCGGCGTTTTTATTGCATGAACAGCCTAGTTCGCCTTGATCAGATCGATCTCCACCTGGCACCAGTCCACTCCTTTTTCCAGCACCCGTCCCAGACGCACCTGAAAGGTCTTGCCCTTGGCACGCATTTCCAGCTCGCGCCCGGCAGTGTAAGAGCTGACCGACAGCAGCAGGGTATTCAGCTTCTTGTCGTCGCGCAGGAACGGCACAAACAGGGCAATCTCGCCCTTGTTCCAGATCAGCTCGGCCGGTAGCACGCTGTCGGGTGGCACACCGTCGCTACGGTGCAGCGAGGCTGCCACCGGGCGATTGGACAGCACCTGTATCCCCAGGTAGACCCGCTCGACCTCGGGGCGCTGCAGACGCCGGATCAGGCCCAGCGTCCAGCCCGGATCTTCCACTTCGCGGAATGCCATCAAGCCACCCAGCGCCACCCACTCGTTACCGTGTGACGGCAAGTTGACGCCGATGCCGGAGGCACTCTTGTTATCCAGCTCCCAGAACGGAAACACCGACGGTGCCTGCACCTGGCTGTAGATATTCTTTTCGCGGCGGCGGCTGCTGACAAAGCCATACACCCGGAACTGCTCTTCTTCGCCGCCATCCTGGGCATAGGCGATCTGCTTGGCCGCCTCATCGGCATCGCGCACCAGACGATGGATGACCCCCAGCCGGTGCGCCACTTCCACGCGCTGGCAACCACTGCGCACCCGCTCGGCGCGCTGGTAATGAAATGGCCGCTCGGCCCACTCCCGCGCCAGATAACGCAGCAGCGACGTTTCGCTGGTGGTCATCATCAGGCCCTTGAGCTCCAGCGGCAGCACGCCGGATTCGCACACCACATGCCAGCGGTCGATCTGTTCGATGATATCGACCGTATTCCAGTAGCGCAGATTGCCCTGCATATCCACCTGCCGCACCCGGCTGGGCGGTACGCCCTTGTCCAGATCAACCACAAAACTGGGGTAGCTGCTGACACTGCGGCGCAAGGTGGCACGATTGGAGACCAGCAGCGCCAATTGATGGGACAGCGAGACCTGTCTAGCCGACAAATTGCCGCTGGACAGTGCCGCCACCAGCAGCAACGACAGGTAAAGATCATGGACCGTCGTCACCTGCCCCTGCTTGAACAGCTCTACCGGGCGCGCATCCAGTCCCAACTGCTCGGCACGGGCAAACAGCCGGTTCAGCGTTTCCCAGAACACTGTATCCGGCTGCGCGTGGCGGTAGTACTGCCATAGCGCCTGCTCTGCTAGGTAATGCATGGTGCGGGCAATCGCCAGCAGCAGGCTATCGCCCAACAGGCGGATGTCTTCCTCCCCCAGCGCCAGGAAGCGCTGGTAGGCCGCAACGATCTGACGGTCATAGGCAGTGATGCGGCTGCGCAATTGCTCTTCCAGCACTTTGGGCAAACGGCCGTTCAGCAGGTACTGCGCCCCCAATTGCTGGTGCTGCTGGGCCGCTAGCCCGTCCAGCGCCAGCAATGCGGCCAACGTTTGCGGCGCCAGGCTCTCTCCGTGCAGATTGTATTGCCCCAGCAGCTCCACCACCTTCTGGTGTGCGCCGGCGCCGTGCTCTTGCACGATCTCACCATACCAGGCGGCGGCGGCTTCTGCGTCATCAAGCGGCGGGGCTTTTTTCTTGCTGCCAAAAGATAAAAAATCGAGCTTAGCCATTTGTCATTGTCTCGAATATCAAACCGGTGAAGAGTCTGCCGACTAATTGATAACCGCCAGTATAGTGCAGCCGCCTTATGGTCGTTGCCAAAAACAAAACGCCATGCAAAAGCATGGCGTTTCTATTAGCGGCAAGCGCTGGGCTGCTTACTTAATCAGCAGTTCATCCAGCGAACGGCCAGCATCCAGCCAGGTAACTACCCACAGCGGTTTGCGGCCGCGACCGGTCCAGGACAGAGAGGCATCGTCCGGATGACGGTATTTGGCATCCACCGGTTTTCGGGTCGCGGTTGCAACCGCTTTTACCGACTTGGTAGCCAGTTCCTGCAGATCCAGACCATGGGTGCGAATCAGCTCCATTACCTGCTTGGCGGCTTTTGCTTTTTCTTCGCTTTCACGGCGGCGAATTTCAGCATCTACGTCGGTACGCAATTGCAGCAGAGCGGAAAAATCCAGCGTCGACAGATCCATTTGATTCCCCTTGGCGTTTGAGTTTTTAGATTATCGCAAATTAGCTCTTAATCTGAAATGCGTCAAGTGCATTTACAATCGCACTAACCGCATATTCAATCCGCATCCGGAAAAGAATAAGGCAATGGCAATTGTGCCAATGTCCCACGCGTATCCGATGCCAGTTTAGGCTGATCATCCCAAGCGCCGGACTGCATCACTAGCAAACATTCGCTACTGCCGTCAGTAAAGGGCACCACCATGACAATACGGCCAATGGTTTGTTCCCCACTACTGGCGGCAATCAAGGCATCGCCTTCATTTACCGTCGCCCCGGTGATACGGGCGCGATAGAGCCGACGTTTCACTTTGCCCAGATACTGGGTGCGGGCCACAATTTCCTGCCCCGGATAACAGCCTTTTTTAAAGCTGATCCCCCCCAGTAAATCTAGGTTAGCCATTTGCGGCACAAATTCCTCATAGGTCGCCTGGCTCACCCACGGCAATCCCGCCTGCACAAACACCAAATCCCACGCCTGACTGCCCACCGCCCGGTGCAATGCCTGCCATTGCGCCAGCAAGGCGGCCGGCGCAGCCGTCAGTACGATTCGGACATTTGGCGTAAGCGCCGCCACCAGGCTTTCCCCGGCAACGACGTCACGCAGTGGCAACGCACCATGGCTGGCGGTTGCCTGCATTACCCCTAATGCCAGCATTGAATCATCGACGTTTTCGATTTTTACCTTGGCGCGCAGCACAAACATCGACAAACGCTTGCGAAATGTTTCGGCAATATCGCGACGCAACAGCAGATGGAATACACCTTGGCTACCAAACAGCAAGAAACTGGCTTGCATGCGCCCTTTGGCAGTGGAGTAACTCCCCCAGCTCACGCCATTTTCAGCCACGGCCGCCACATCGCAGGAAAACTGCCCCTGCAGGAATGTAGCAGCATCCTCACCCGAAATACGCAGGACGGAAAACTTGCTTAACCAGCTGCAGGCCGTACCTGCCGCCACTGCGGCCAACTGCTCGGCATACGCCGGCAGACTCAATTCACCGGCTTCATTTACGGTGGCCTGGTTTTGTTGCAACCAGTCGGCAATTAATTGCTGCTGCATGATTCGACCTCTTACTTTGCCGCCAATGCGGCCTGACATGATACTCCACCCGGAAACTTGACCGGCCACTGTTCTGCGGGGATAGTGTGCGCCCTCGCAGCGATTACAGATTTACAATGAAGCAACATCCGTTATTCGCGGCATTCATGGCCATTCTGCTGTGGTCCACAATTGCCAGTCTTGGTGTGTTTACTCAGCGCCTACCCCCATTTCTAGTCACCGCCATTGCCTTGGGCATTGGCAGTCTGCTCTCGATCCGCCATTACCGGCAATGGCGAGTGCCGGCCAAAGTGCTGGCCATTGGCGTTATCGGCATCTTTGGCTATCACTGCCTGCTATTTACCGCCTTCCGCACCGCACCGGCTCTGGAAGCCAATCTGTTGAATTACCTATGGCCCCTGCTACTGGTGCTGCTCAGCCCGCTGTTTCGCCTCGGTCGTTTGCACTGGCTGCATATCGTGGCCTCCATTGCCGGCTTTGGCGGTGCCGTGCTCATCGTCACGCAAGGCAAGTTGCAATTACCAGCCACGCTGCCTAGCGGTTATCTGTTCGCCATTGCCGCGGCGTTGACCTGGTCATGCTACAGCCTGCTGCTACGCAAGCTCCCCAGCTTCCCCAACAGTGCAGTCAGTTGCTTCTGTCTGCTCTCGGCCGTACTGGCGGGTATTTGCCATTGGCTGTTCGAGCCGGCGGCACTGCCTACGGCGCGAGAATGGCTGGCATTGGGCGTGATTGGTCTGGGTCCACTGGGACTGGCATTTTTCCTGTGGGACAAAGCCATGAAACGGGCAGACCCGCGCCAGGTAGGCACCCTGTCATACCTCACACCCTTGTTATCCACCTTGCTGCTGGCACTTAGCGGGCTCGGCAAGATGACCACCATCAGCTGGTTGGCTGGCGCGCTGATTCTGGGCGGAGCCACCATCGGCAGCCTGGCGTCCAGACGCGGCTAGAGAACAGCCCACCATAGCCGAGTCAAAGACGGTGCCAGACGACTTGTCCGGCAGAGCAGCTCGGGCACGCTCGCAATAGCGTCAAGCCCGGCCACAAGCACTGCCCGCCATTCTAGAGGCTCGCCAGCCGGATAAACACGGCGGTGGCTGCAGGGTTATTTACCCTGATGATGATAGACGCGCTGGGCACCGCGTATCGCATGCAGCGGCGCAGTGGACAGGCGAGTAGAAGCAAAATGATGAATTTGCCGCGAAGCGCGGCTGGCAATCAGACAGCCAGACAAGCTGGCTTCCAGTGGCATCAGGCAGGGCGTTACTTGCTGCGGCAAGGCAGCAACATACTGCTGCCAGTGCTTTTGCTGCTGCCCCAGCCAGCGCTCACCCAACACCTGCAGGTCGTGGTGCATGTCGGCAGAAGCCCGCCATAGCGAGGCCCCTGAGGCCAATGAGCTTTCCAGTTGCAGCGATAGCTGCTGGCGGCTGGCCATGGGTGGCTTGCTCCACAGCTGCTGCCAGTAATCACCATTGGTCTCCAGCCAGCGCTGATGCGCGGCCTGAAAAACATCCAGGTACTGCTGCAGCACATTGGCCATAGACCCTCCGCGGTTTGCGCATTGTCACAACAGAAATGATCCGGCTATTGCAACTCCGGCACCGGAATATGCCACACCGGCCCCAGCTCACCGACCAGGGCCTGCAGCACCGGATCCGTCGCTTTGTCGGCCGCGAATACAAACTGCAGCTCGGCAGTCTTGACCAGATCGGGCCACAGTTCCAGCTCGCCGGCGGCGGCGGCGGCCAAGGCATCCTCTTCGCGCAGCAGCGCCACGCCGACCCCGGCCTTAACCAGCTCCATCGAGGTCAGGAAGTAATCGCTTTCGGAAACCTTCTTCGGCGAGATGTTCAGCTCACGCCACAATTCGCTGACGATCTTGGACAGGCTGGAGAACTGTGACACCCCCACCCACGGCAAGCGCCCCAGCTCCCGGGAATTGTCCGGCTGCACCCGGGCCAGCCAGCCCGGCGGCAAGGCGACGCGCAGCCGCATATTGTCCAAGAGCACGGTATGCACGTTCACATACGGGTTTTTGCCGAGGTAGAAGCCGCCATCCAGCTCCTTCTTGCGTACCGCGTTGAGCACATCGCCGGTAACGCCCTGGTGCAGACAGACTTCCAGCAAGGGGTAGCGCTCGGTCAGCCGCGCGACCCAGGGGCCGATGCGCAGCAGATCGGGCATCAGGGTGATACCCAACTGGGCCTTGCCGGTAAGCTGCCCCTTCAGGCTACGCGCCTGATTCAACAGTTGCTTGGCCGCGGCGAGTATCTCCTGCGCCTGCGGCAGCAACTCCTGCCCCGCTCGGGTCAGCACCACACCGCCGGCAGTGCGCTCGAACAACGGCATGCCCACTTCTTCTTCCACCGCCTTGATCTGGGCGGTCACAGCAGGTTGCGACAAATGCAGTACTTCAGCGGCCTGAGTCAGGTGCCCTTGCTGGGCCACGGTGACAAAGGTTCTCAGCTGATAGATTTCCATCCTGCTACCACCCTCCCGATGCGGCCAACCTGTATGCGGCGGCCTGCCAATTATTGGCCCCCATTCTGTACAAGCGCTCGTGCCGCGACAAGGAAAACCGCACGACTTCTGGATAAAAATCACTTATGCCTGGCATAAATAAAGCAAATGCTCGATTGCAATTCATTGATATAACAGTGTTTTTTTGCTAATCAGACAAAACCTTATCCAGCACATCAAAAAAAACGATTAGCCCCTACTCCTGACGCGCCTTAATTTCCCAGCACGCGATCACGGTCGTTCGATCTTTCGCGATGACAAAGGAGGAAACAATGAACGAGGACATCCTGAAACGGGTGCAAGCCAATCCAAAGTTCGCACAACTGGTACACAAGAAAACCAGCTTCGGATGGCTGCTCAGCATCATCATGCTGGCAATCTACTACGGCTTCATCCTGGTACTTGCCTTCTCCCCAGCCACGCTGGGTGCGTCGCTGTCCGGCGGCATCACCACGGTTGGCATCCCAGTCGGCGTCGCCATCATCCTGTCCGCCTTCGTGCTGACCGGCATCTACGTGCGCAAGGCCAACACCGAGTTCGACGAACTCACGCAGCAGATCGTTGAGGAGGCAAAACAATGAACAAATGGCTGAAACATGCAGCGTTTGCCGCGCTGGCCACCCTTCCGGCCGTTGCCATGGCTGCGGGTGCCATTGACGGCGACGTGACCAAGCAGGCGACCAACTGGACCGCCATCATCATGTTCCTGGTATTTGTCGGCGCCACGCTGTTCATTACCTACTGGGCGGCTCGCCGCACCCAGTCTGCCTCCGACTTCTACACCGGCGGCGGCGGCATTACCGGTTTCCAGAACGGCCTGGCGATCGCCGGCGACTACATGTCCGCAGCCTCGTTCCTGGGTATTTCCGCCATGGTGTTCGAGAAGGGCTATGACGGCCTGATCTACTCCATGGGCTTCCTGGTTGGCTGGCCAATCATCCTGTTCCTGGTGGCCGAACGCCTGCGCAACCTGGGTAAATTCACCTTTGCCGACGTGGCCTCCTACCGCCTGCAACAGGGCCCAGTGCGCACTTTTGCTGCCACCGGCACTCTGGTGGTGGTAGCGCTGTACCTGATCGCGCAGATGGTCGGTGCCGGCAAGCTGATCCAGCTGCTGTTCGGTCTGGACTACAGTGTGGCCGTGGTACTGGTCGGTGTGCTGATGGTGATGTACGTGATGTTCGGCGGCATGCTGGCTACTACCTGGGTACAGATCATCAAGGCTGTCATCCTGCTGTCCGGCGCCTCCTTCATGGCCTTCATGGTGCTGGCCTCGGTTGGCTTCAGCCCGGAAGTGATGTTCCAGAAAGCCACTGAAATCCACGCCAAAGGCATCGCCATCATGTCCCCGGGCAAGGCTGATCCGATCGACTCCATCTCGCTGGGTATCGCGCTGATGTTCGGTACTGCCGGCCTGCCGCACATCCTGATGCGCTTCTTTACCGTGTCCAACGCCAAGGAAGCCCGCAAATCGGTGTTCTTCGCTACCGGCTTCATCGGCTACTTCTACATCCTGACCTTTGTGATCGGCTTCGGCGCCATCATGCTGGTACTGAACCAGCCGGGCCTGATGGAAACCATCACCAAGAACGGTAAAGAAGTAACCCAGCTGGTAGGCGGCAACAACATGGCGGCCATTCACCTGGCGCACGTAGTTGGCGGCAACGTGTTCTACGGCTTCATCTCTGCAGTTGCCTTCGCCACCATCCTGGCTGTGGTTGCCGGTCTGGCACTGTCCGGGGCTTCCGCGGTATCGCACGACCTGTACGCCTCGGTCATCAAGAAGGGCAAGGCAGACGAGAAGAGCGAAATGCGCGTCTCCAAGATCACCACCCTGTGCCTGGGCGTGCTGGCCATCGTGCTGGGTCTGGTGTTCGAGAAGCAGAACATCGCCTTCATGGTAGGTCTGGCGTTCTCCATCGCCGCGTCGGCCAACTTCCCGGTGCTGTTCCTGTCCATGTTCTGGAAAGGTCTCACCACCCGTGGTGCCGTGATCGGTGGTTTTATCGGCCTGATCTCCGCTGTTGGCCTGATCGTGGTTGGCCCGACCGTATGGGTAGACGTGATGAAGCACGAAGCCGCCATCTTCCCGTACAAGAACCCGGCGCTGTTCTCCATGACCCTGGCCTTCTTCTTCACCTGGCTGTTCTCGGTACTGGATACCTCCAAGGCCGCGGCTGAAGAAAAAGAGAAGTTTGATGCACAGTTTGTTCGCTCCATGACCGGCATTGGTGCCTCCGGCGCGTCCAAACACTAAGTAAGCAACACGCAGTATGGCCGCACCGTAAACGGTGCGGCCAACCAAGAAAGCAAAAAGGAGCCAAATATGTCTACCCTCGAATCGATCCTCAAGGAAACCCGCAGCTTCCCGCCCAGCGAAGACTTCCGTCGCAAGGCCACCATCGCCGGCATGGATGCCTACAACGCGCTGTGCGAGCAGGCTGACGATCACTACCTCTCCTTCTGGGGTGACCTGGCTCGTGAACTGATTACCTGGAAAAAACCGTTCAGCCGCGTGCTGGACGACAGCAACGCACCGTTCTTCAAGTGGTTCGACGACGGCATGCTGAACGTGTCCTACAACTGCCTGGACCGTCACTTGGCCGAGAACGGCAACAAGATTGCACTGATTTTTGAAGCAGACGATGGCGAAGTCACCCGCGTCACCTACGCCGAACTGCATCGCCGCGTCTGCCAGTTTGCCAACGGCCTGAAGAGCCTGGGCATCGGCAAGGGCGACCGCGTGGTGATCTACATGCCGATGGTGATCGAAGCCATCGTCGCCATGCAGGCTTGCGCCCGTATCGGCGCCATCCACTCCGTGGTGTTCGGCGGCTTCTCCGCCGGCGCCGTGCGCGATCGCATCCAGGATGCCGGCGCCAAGCTGGTGATTACCGCCAACGAAGGCCTGCGCGGCGGCAAGACCGTCCCACTGAAGGCCACCGTGGACGAAGCGCTGGCGCTGGAAGGTTGCGAATCGGTACAGAACGTGGTGGTTTACCAGCGCACCAATGGCGGCGCGCAGTGGACCGAAGGCCGCGATGTATGGTGGCACAAGCTGGTCGAAGACCAGGCCGAAACCTGCGAACCGGAATGGATGCTGGCGGACGACCCGCTGTTCATCCTGTACACCTCCGGCTCCACCGGCAAGCCCAAGGGCATCCAGCACAGCAGCGCCGGCTACCTGCTGGGCGCCATCAACAGCTTCCGCTGGGCCTTCGACTACAAACCGAATGACGTGTACTGGTGCACCGCCGACGTGGGCTGGATCACCGGTCACTCCTATATCTGCTACGGCCCGCTGGGCATTGGCGCCACCCAGATCGTGTTCGAGGGTGTGCCGACCTACCCGGATGCCGGCCGCTTCTGGCGCATGATCGAGAAACACAAGGTTTCCATCTTCTACACCGCACCGACCGCGATCCGATCGCTGATCAAGCTGGGCAACGACCTGCCCAAGCAATTCGACCTGTCCAGCCTGCGCCTGCTGGGCACCGTGGGCGAACCGATCAACCCGGAAGCCTGGATGTGGTACTACGAAGTGGTGGGCGGCGGCCGTTGCCCGATCGTGGATACCTGGTGGCAGACCGAAACCGGCTCCGCCATGATTGCGCCGATGCCGGGCTCCGTGCCGACCAAGCCGGGCTCCTGCACCCTGCCGCTGCCGGGCATCATGGCCGACATCGTCGATGAATCCGGCGCCCAGGTCGAACCGGGCCGCGGTGGCTTCCTGGTGATCAAGAAGCCGTTCCCGTCGCTGGTGCGCACCATCTGGAACGACCCGGAGCGCTTCAAGAAAACCTACTTCCCGGACGAATTCAACGGCCAGTACTACCTGGCCGGCGACTCCGCCAACCGTGACGAGAACGGCTACTTCTGGATCATGGGTCGTATCGACGATGTGCTGAACGTATCCGGCCACCGTCTGGGCACCATGGAAATCGAATCGGCACTGGTGGCCAACCCGCTGGTGGCGGAAGCCGCCGTGGTCGGCAAGCCGCACGATGTGAAAGGCGAAGCCGTGGTGGCCTTCGTGGTACTGAAGGGCGCCCGCCCGCAAGGCGACGAAGCCAAGAAGATCGCCGCCGAGCTGAAAAACTGGGTGGCGCACGAAATCGGCAAGATCGCCCAACCGGACGACATCCGCTTTGGCGACAACCTGCCCAAGACCCGCTCCGGCAAGATCATGCGTCGTCTGCTGCGTTCCATTGCCAAGGGCGAGGAAATCACCCAGGACGTGTCCACGCTGGAAAACCCGCACATCCTGGAGCAGCTGCAACAGGCTGCCATTTAAGCCCCGCGGCGGTGGACGCCCCCCCGCTGTATCGTCCACCGCCACGGCAACCGAGTAGTACCCTGCTGAAGTAGTAGTAACAGTACCCTCCTTCGCCACACGCGTGCTGCAATCACCGTGTGGCGGTTTTTTTGGGGCCGATACCCCGCTCACGATATAAATCCCGGTTATTAACACTGCGGCCAACCTTGCCATGCCGGCATGAAGGTTGAAGCCATGCCGGCGAACACGGATAATTCGCGCATTCTCCGCTGGCAATGGCATCAATGGATTTCTCGCATTACCTGCTGATTCTGCTCAGCACCGTACTGGTCAACAACGTGGTGCTGGTACGCATCCTGGGCCTGTGCCCGTTTATGGGCGTGTCCAAGAAACTGGAAGCCTCCATCGGCATGGGCGCCGCCACCACCTTCGTGCTCACCCTGGGCGCCGGCAGCAGCCATCTGATCAACCTGCTGCTCACCGCCGCCGGGCTGGAATACCTGCGCACGCTGTCCTTCATCGTGGTGATCGCCGGCATCGTGCAATTCACCGAGCTGGTGATCCACAAGACCAGCCCGGTGCTGTACCAGGTACTCGGCATCTACCTGCCGCTGATCACCACCAACTGCGCGGTGCTAGGCATTCCGCTGCTGAACGCACAGGAAGGCCACACTTTCGCCGAATCGCTGGTCTTCGGCTTTGGCAGCGCACTGGGGTTTTCGCTGATTCTGATCCTGTTCAGTGCCATGCGTGAACGGCTGGAAGGCGCCGACGTGCCGGCGGCGTTCAAAGGCACGCCGATCGCACTGGTCACCGCAGGACTGATGAGCCTGGCCTTCATGGGCTTTGGAGGGCTGGTGAAATGACAAGCCTGCTGCTTGCCCTGTTGGTCATGATTGCCCTGGCGCTGCTGCTGGGGGCGGTGCTGGGCTTTGCCTCGGTACGCTTCCGCGTGCAGGGCGATCCGCTGGTCGCCAAGATCGACGCCATCCTGCCGCAAACCCAGTGCGGCCAATGCGGCCACCCGGGTTGCCGCCCCTATGCCGAGGCCATTGCCGACGGCAGCGAGGACATCAACAAATGCCCACCGGGCGGCGAGGACGGTATCAAGAAGCTGGCCGAGCTGCTGGGCGTGGAATTCAAACCCTTCGCCGCCGATGCTCCGCAACCCAAGCCCAGGGCGGTGGCGCTGATCGACGAGGCCACCTGTATCGGCTGTACGCTGTGCATCCAGGCCTGTCCGGTGGATGCCATCCTCGGCTCGGCCAAGATGATGCACACCATCCTCGCCAGCGAGTGCACCGGCTGTGAGCTGTGCCTCGCCCCCTGTCCGGTGGACTGCATCCGCATGATTCCGGTCGGCACCGATCTCACCAACTGGAAATGGCGCTACCCCACCATTCCGATCAAGTCGGTCAAAACCCCGGCGGAGCCGCGCGCATGAGCCGGCTGTACGATTTCCACGGTGGCATCCACCCCCCCGAGAACAAACAACAGTCGAACGGCACGCCGATTCGTCAGCTGCCGCTGCCCCCGCTGCTGCATATCGCACTGGCACAGAGCGTGGGCAATGCCGCCCTGCCCTGTGTGCAGCCGGGGCAACAGGTGCTCAAGGGCCAGCTGATTGCCACGCCGGACGGCCGGCTGTCTGTCGCCGTACACGCCCCCACTTCCGGCACCGTGCTAGCCATTGGCGAACACGCCTTTGCCCACCCTTCCGGCCTGCCGGCCACCACCATCACCCTGCAACCGGATGGGCGGGAGCACTGGCAGCCGCGGCAAAACCTGCCGCACTGGCGCGAGGCAGCCGGCAGCGAGCTGCGCGACTTCCTGCAGCAGATGGGCGTGGTCGGGCTGGGTGGCGCCGTATTCCCCTCCCACCTGAAGTTGGCCGCAGGCAGGCTGCAAACACTGGTGGTGAACGGTGCCGAGTGTGAGCCTTACATTACCTGCGACGACCGTCTGATGCAGGAGCGCGCTGTCGACATCGTCGCCGGCATCGGCATTGCCGCGCATGCACTGCAGGCCGGCGAGGTGCTGATTGGCATCGAGGACAACAAGCCGTTGGCCATCGCCGCGATGCAGACCGCCTGCCACGGCAGCACGTTCCGCGTGGTCGCCATCCCCACCAAGTACCCCAGCGGCGGTGCCAAGCAGCTGATCCGCATCCTCACCGGCAAGGAAGTGCCGCACGGCGTGCGCGCCACCGAGCTAGGCGTGCAGTGCCTGAACGTGGCCACGCTGTACGCCATCGCCCGCGCCGTGCTGCACGGCGAGCCGCTGCTCAGCCGCATCGTCACCCTCACCGGCGCCGTGACGCATGCGGCCAACGTAGAAGCATTGCTCGGCAGCCCGCTGGACTGGCTACTGGCGCAAGCCGGCCTGCCAGCCCCGGCCACGGAAGTCATCATGGGCGGCCCGCTGATGGGCTTTACCGTACCGGACCTGGCCGCCGGCCTGAGCAAGGCCGGCAACTGCCTGATCGTCAAAAACGCGGCCGAATTCCCGCCGCGCCCCGCCGCCATGCCCTGCATCCGCTGCGGCGACTGCGCCAGCGCCTGCCCAATGGAGCTGCAGCCGATGGACCTATTCTGGTTTGCCAAGGCCAAGAATTTCGGCAAGGCACAGGAATGGCAGCTGTTCGACTGCATCGAATGCGGCGCCTGCAGCTACGTCTGCCCCAGCCAGATACCGCTGGTGGACTACTACCGTTTTGCCAAGAGCGAAATCTGGGCCGCCGAGCGCGACAAGAAAGCGGCCGATCTGGCACGGCGCCGGCACGAATTCCGTCAGTTCCGCATCGAGCGGGAGAAGTCGGAAAAAGCCGAGCGCCTGGCCGCCCGCGCCGCCGAACAAGCCGCCAAGTTGGCTGCCAGCCAGCCACCGGCCAGCGCCACCCTGGTCGCCAGTGACGACGACCCGAAAAAAGCCATCATCGCCGCCGCCATGGCCCGCGCCGCCGCGCAACAGGAAGCCAAGCCACTGTCCGAAAGCCACATCCAGGCGCTGGACGACGCCAAACAGGCGGCGATCAAGGCGGCCATGGAACGCGCCGCCGCACGCAAGGCCGCGGCACAGCCCGCGGCCGGCGCTGCAGCCGACAGCCGCGTTGCGGCCAATCCGCCCCCCGCCAGCGGCATGGATGACGCCAAGCAGGCGGCGGTCGAGGCGGCACTGGAACGTTCCGCCGCACGCAAGGCCGCGGCTCAGCCAGTTGCCGGCGCGGCTGCCGACAGCAGCGTTGCGGCCAACCCGCCCCCCGCCAGCGGTATGGATGACGCCAAGCAGGCGGCGATCAAGGCGGCTATGGAGCGCGCCGCCGCGCGCAAGGCCGCGGCACAGCAAGCGAATAGCGAAACTGCCGCCAACAGCGTTTCGGCCAGCCCTCCCCTCGCCAGCGGCATGGACGACGTTAAACAGGCGGCGGTCAAGGCGGCCATGGAACGCGCCGCAGCACACAAGGCAGCGGCGCAGCAAGCGAATAACGAAACTGCCGCCAACAGCGTTGCGGCCAGCCCACCCCTCGCCAGCGGCATGGATGACGCCAAGCAGGCAGCGATCAAGGCGGCCATGGAACGCTCCGCTGCACGCAAGGCGGCGGCACAGCAAGATCAACAAGACCCGACATGACCCGACACGCCACCCACATTGCCAAACCGGCCACCGTGTCTACGGTGATGCTCAAGGTGTTGACCGCCCTGCTGCCGGGCATTGCCCTGTCCGTGTACTGCAACGGCATTGGCGTGCTGCTGCAGCTCGGCCTCGCCACCGTCACCGCGGTAGCCGCCGAGGCCGCCATGCTGCGCCTGCGTGGCGTGCCGCTGGCGCCGTTCCTGAAAGACCTGTCGGCAGTCGTCACCGCCTGGCTGCTGGCGCTGGCAATGCCGCCGCTGGGCGCTTGGTGGTTGATCGTGGTAGCCACGCTGTTCGCCATCGTGGTGGCCAAGCAGCTGTACGGCGGGCTCGGCAACAACCCGTTCAACCCGGCAATGGTCGGCTTTGCGGTGGCCATCATTTCCTTCCCGGCGCAGATGGCGGCCTGGGGTAGCCCGCTGCTGCCACTGGATGCCATGGCCCAGCTGCAGTGGATTTTCAGCCATAGCCTGCCGGCCGGCGCCGCACTGGATGCGGTGTCCAGCGCCACACCGCTGGACCTGCTGAAAACCGGGCTGCTGCAGGGCGGGCAGGACGTGCCCCAGCTGCTGACCGGTACCCGCTTCGGCCAGTTCGGCAATGCCGGTGGCGAGTGGATTGCGCTGGGTTGGCTCATCGGCGGCCTGTGGCTGTGGCAGCAGAAGCTGATCCCGTGGCAGACGCCGCTGGCGATGCTGGCCGGCGTGATCGGCATGGCCGGCGCGTTATGGTTGGCCGCACCGGCGCAGTTCGCCAGCCCGCTGTTTCATCTGCTCAACGGCGCCACGCTGCTGGCAGCGGTGTTTATCGTCACCGACCCGGTATCCGGCTCCACTACCCCGCGCGGACGGCTGATCTTCGGCGGACTGGTCGGTGTGCTGACGGTGCTGATCCGCGTGTTCGGCGGCTTTCCGGATGCGGTGGCGTTTGCGGTGTTGATCATGAACATCGCCGTGCCGTTCATCGACCAGTACACCCAGCCGAAAGTGTTCGGCCGCAAGGGAGCGCGCCGTGCGTAGCGCCTCGCACCAGGCGCGCCGCAGCGCGCTGATTCTGGCCTGCTTCGCCGCCATCATCACCCTGCTGCTGGCCGGCACCTGGCTGGCAACCCGCGCTCGGGTGGAAGCCAATCAGAATGCGGCTCGCGCCGCACTGCTGGCGCAGGCGCTGCCCGCCGGATTGTTCGATAACGACCTGACCGCCAGCCGCCAGCCGCTACCCGAGGCGGCGGCCTGGCTGCTGAACGGCCATGCTGCGGCCAACGTTTACCGTGCCAGCAAGGCCGGCCAGCCCAGCGGCGTGGTGTTCGAGGCCGCGGCACCCAATGGCTACGGCGGCCGCATCGAACTGCTGGTCGGCATTGCCGCCGATGGCAAACTGCAGGGTGTGCGCGTGGTCAACCATAAGGAAACGCCGGGACTGGGCGATTACATCGACCTGTCGGTCAGTAGCTGGGCACGGCAGTTTGTCGGCCGCGACAGCGACACCCAGCGCAGCTGGCAGGTGCGCAAGGATGGCGGCGACCTCGACTACGTCAGCGGCGCCACCATCTCCGCCCGCGCCGTGGCCGCCACAGTTGGCCGCGTGGCCGATTACTTCCGCGACCATCGCAGTGCCCTGCTGCAAGGAACACCATGAGCAACTGGCAAGACATCAGCCGCAATGGCCTGTGGCGGCAGAACCCGGGGCTGGTACAGCTGCTGGGGCTGTGCCCGGTGCTGGCAATCAGCAATAACGTGGTCAACGCCCTGGCCCTGGGGCTGGCCACCACGCTAGTTACCGCACTGTCCGGCACGGCCGTGGCCAGCGTGCGCAAGCTGGTACCGCACGAGATTCGCAACCCGATTTTCATCATGATCATCGCCGCGCTGGTGAGCTGCGTGGATCTGGCGATGAACGCCTGGCTGCACGAGCTGTACCTGGTACTGGGTATTTTCATTCCGCTGATCACCACCAACTGCATCGTGATGGCGCGTGCCGAAGCATTTGCCGCCCGCAATGGCGTGGCGGACGCGGCGCTGGATGGCCTGATGATGGGCCTGGGGCTGACCGGCGTGCTGGTGGTGCTGGGCGGCCTGCGCGAGCTGCTCGGCAAGGGCACGCTGCTGGCTGGTGCCGACAAGCTGTTCGGCGAGGCCGGTCACGCCATGGTGCTGCAGCTGGCACCGGCCAATTACCAGTTCCTGCTGGCGCTGCTGCCGCCGGGCGCCTTTCTGGGACTGGGCCTGCTGATTGCCGGCAAGAATATGCTGGATGCGCGCCAGCGCCGTATCGCCGCCGCTGCGGCCAACCCTGTTACCCTGCCAGCCCGCCAGCCATGAACGCCGCCAAACGCCTGCAAATCTTCGAGCGCCTGAAGGCGCAGAATCCGCATCCCACCACCGAACTGGAGTACGACACGCCGTTCCAGCTGCTGATCGCCGTGCTGCTGTCGGCGCAGGCCACCGACGTCGGCGTCAACAAGGCCACCCGCGTGCTGTTCCAGGTGGCCCCCACCCCAGACAAGATGCTGACACTGGGTGAAGAAGGCGTAGCCGACTTCATCAAGACCATCGGCCTGTACCGCACCAAGGCCAAGAACACCGTGGCCACCTGCCGCATCCTGCTGGAACAGCACGGCGGTGAAGTGCCGCAAACGCGCGAGGCGCTGGAGGCCTTGCCCGGGGTTGGCCGCAAAACAGCTAATGTCGTGCTGAATACTGCCTTCGGACAGCCTACCATTGCAGTAGACACCCATATTTTCCGGGTCGCCAACCGCACCCGCATCGCCCCGGGCAAGGACGTGCGCGAAGTGGAGGACAAACTGTTACGTTTCGTACCCACAGAATACAAACTCGATGCCCACCATTGGCTTATCCTGCACGGACGTTATGTGTGCAAAGCGCGCAAGCCGGAATGCCAGCGCTGCGTGATAGTCGACCTCTGCGAATATCCGGCAAAACCGCTATGATGGACCCCTGCCTGTTGATTTTTGCGACTTTGTCGCCACGTACCGGGTACGTGCGTCGCCCGCGATAGTCGCCGCTCGGCATGGCGGGGTCTACTTCTGTAAAAAAGGATGTTTCAGGTGAATAGCTATACACGCGTGGCCATCGCCAGCGCGCTGCTGCTGGCCCTGGGGGGCTGCGGCAAGATCGAAGCCCTGTTCAAGGATGACAAGGGCGCACCGGTTGCGGTGCCGGCCAAGGCGGACGGCAGCGTGGCCATGCTGTTGCCGGACTTTACCCAGCTGGTGGAGCGCGAAGGCCCGGCCGTGGTCAACATCCAGGCGGTCCGTGCCGAATCGACGCGCCAGTCCACCCCCAGCAGCGATCTGCCGTTCCCGATTCCGGAAGACGACCCGTTTTACGAGTTCTTCCGCCGCTACATGCCCAACCCCAACCAGCAGCAGGAACCGCAGCCTTCCGAGAGCGTGTCGTTCGGCTCCGGCTTCATCCTGTCCGCTGACGGCTATATCCTGACCAACGCCCACGTGGTGGCCGGCGGCAACCTGATCAAGGTCATGCTCACCGACAAGCGCGAACTGCGCGCCAAGCTGGTGGGTCTGGACAAACGCACCGACGTGGCGGTGCTGAAGATCGATGCGGCCAACCTGCCGATCGTGAAAATCGGCGCGCCGGAAGCCCTGAAAGTAGGCGAATGGGTCGCCGCCATTGGCGCTCCGTTCGGCTTTGAAAACACCGTTACCGCCGGCATCGTGTCCGCCAAGGGCCGCAGCCTGCCGGATGAAAGCTACGTGCCGTTCATCCAGACCGACGTGGCGATCAACCCCGGCAACTCCGGTGGCCCGCTGTTCAACCTGCGCGGCGAAGTAGTCGGCATCAATTCGCAGATCTACAGCCGTTCCGGTGGCTTCATGGGCATTTCCTTCGCCATTCCTATCGATCTGGCAATGAAAGTGGCCGAGCAGCTGAAGAGCAGCGGCAAGGTCAGCCGTGGCCAGCTGGGCGTGCACATCCAGGAAGTAACCCAAGAGCTGGCACAATCGTTCGGACTGGACCGCCCGCGCGGCGCGCTGGTGGTACGCGTGGAGCCGAATGGCCCGGCCAGCCGCTCCGGCATCCAGATCGGCGACATCATCCTGCGCCTGAATGGCCAGACGGTGGAAAACTCGCGTGACCTGCCGCGCATGGTCGGCGATCAGCCGCCGGGCACCCGCATCAAGCTGGGGGTATGGCGCAAGGGCAACGAACAGAATGTGGAAGCCACGCTGGCAGAGCTGGCCGCCGAGCAGGCCGCGCAAGCCAGCGAGCCCGCCGCCCCGTCGCAGCCGCAGAGCTACCAGTTCGGCAAGCTGGGTCTGACGCTGGCCGAACTGACCGCGGACGACAAGGAAACGCTGGGCATTCGCGGCGGACTGGTGATCCAGAAAGCCCAGGGCGCCGCCGCCCAGGCCGGGCTCACCAATGGAGACGTGATCATCGGCCTGAACCAGACCGAGATCACCAATATCCGCTCTTTCGAGCGTGCGCTGTCTGCGGCCAACGGTAATATCGCGCTGCTGGTGCGGCGCCAGGACAGTACGCTGTTCGTACCCTTGCGCATCAACTGATACACGCCGCCCGCTGGGGCGGTTTTTTTTCGTCCCGCAATACCATAGAGAGCAATACAAAGGAGCAAGCATGACCTTCCTGACCACCGATCTGTACGATGCCAACGAAGACTGCGTCGCCGTGCTGGCGCCGCTGCTGCAAAGCTATGGCGCCCGGCCGCGCTTTTACGGCCAGATCGTCACGCTGAAGCTATTCGAGGACAACACGCTGGTGCGCGAAGTGTTGGGCGAGCCGGGCAAAGGCAAGGTCTTGGTGGTGGATGGCGGTGGCTCGCTGCGCTGCGCGCTGCTGGGCGACCAGATCGCCGAGCTGGCAGTGAAAAACCAGTGGGAAGGCGTGGTGATCCACGGTTGTATCCGCGATTCGGTGGCCATCAATGCGCTGCCACTGGGGGTGCGCGCACTGGCCACCAACCCGAAGAAGTCTGTGAAGCGCAACGAAGGGAGCCGTGATCTGAGCATCAATTTCGGCGGCGTGGATTTCGTGCCGGGCCAGTGGCTGTACGCTGATGAAGATGGCGTACTGGTGGCGGCCAAGCCGCTGCTATAACACGCGCTAGGCGCTACGGTTCAGCTGGCGGTGGCGCCGGTGCCGCGGCAACAGCGGCAGCATGCGCACCCAATCCAGCATGTTGTCCACCCAGGTGTGATCTTCCGGTGTCAGCAGGGACGGATTTTCCAGCGTGGCCGCAGTCAGATCGATCTCGTCCGGTGCGGACTCGTGGCGGTAGCTCAGCGTGGTGCCGCAGCGCGGGCAGAAACCGCGCTGCACCCCCATGGATGACTGGTAATGCCTGACTTCCCCACGCCATTCCAACTCCAGCGCCCGGATGGTAAACCAGGTAACAAACGGCGCTCCACTTGCCAGCCGGCAGGACAGGCAGTGGCAATGCGTGACGTGGTAGGGTTCGCCGCGCAGACGATAGCGCACGGCACCGCACAGGCATCTTCCTTGCATTGGCGTCTTCCCGGTAACAGCAGCTGGTTAAAAAACTATAGCTGCCGACGGCACGATTACCAGCTTCAAAGTGCGGCACCAGCAGCGATAAAGCCCTGGCTGCAAACGAAAAAGCCCGACAATGTCGGGCTTTTCTGTGGCGTAGAGCAGGCTCAGGCCGGCTGTACCGGGGTGACACCGGCCAACTCGGTAATCACATTTTTCTCGTCCACGAACACCAGCTTGGGCGAATGGTTCGCCAGTTCGCTGTCTTCGTAGGCGGCGAATGAGGCGATGATCAGCAGGTCGCCAGGCGCGGCACGGCGCGCGGCCGAACCGTTCACCGAGATCACCCCGGAGCCGCGTTCGGCACGGATGGCGTACGTGGCAAAACGCTCGCCATTGGTCACGTTCCAGATCTGCACTTCTTCATATTCCTTGATATCGGCGGCTTCCAGCAGGTTTTCGTCGATAGCGCAGGAGCCGATGTAATGCAGTTCGGCGTGCGTGGTGGTGACACGATGGAGTTTGGATTTCAGCATCGAACGCTGCATAGTGCTATTCCTCTGGCGCTGCTTCAGCGCGTTACTTCGATATTGTCGATCAGCCGGGTCTTGCCCAGGCGGGCGGCGGCCAACACTACCAGGCGCGGTTCGCCGACATGGGCGATTTCCAGGCTATCGGCCTGGCGGATCTCCACATAGTCCACGCGCCAGCCATGCGCCGCCAGGTCATCGCAGGCAGTCTTTTCCAGCGCAGCATAGTTGCTGTCGCCGGCCTGCAGCGCCGTACGGATCGCCGCCAGGTTGCGGTACAGCCGCGGCGCTTCCGCGCGCTCGTCGGCAGTCAGGTAACCATTGCGCGACGACAGCGCCAGGCCATCATCGGCACGGCCGGTATCCACCGGCACGATGTCGATCGGCATGTTCAGGTCGGCAACCATGGCACGGATCACGTGCAGCTGCTGGTAATCCTTCTTGCCGAAGCAGGCCAGATCCGGCTGCACGATGTTGAACAACTTGGACACCACGGTGGCGACGCCACGGAAGTGGCCGGGGCGGAAGGCGCCGCACAGCTCATTCTGGATATGCGGCGGCTCGACGTTGAAGTCCTGCTTGATGCGCGGGTACAGCTCGCGCTCGTCCGGGAAGAACAGCACGTCCACCCCGGCAGCGTCCAGCTTGGCACAGTCGGCATCGAAGGTGCGCGGATAGGCATCGAAATCCTCGCCCTGGCCGAATTGCAGGCGGTTGACGAAGATGCTGACCACCACCTTGTCGGCACGCGCACGCGCCTCGGCTACCAGCGCCAGATGGCCGGCATGCAGGTTGCCCATGGTCGGCACAAAGGCGACACGGCCGGCGCTACGGCGCCAGGTGCGGAGTTCGGCAATGCTACGGATAACTTGCATGCAAACCTCAGAAACAGTGTTCGGGGGCCGGGAAGGTCTTGCCCTTCACCGCGGCAACATAGGCGTTAACGGCACCCTGGATGCTGTGCGCTTCAGCCATGAAATTCTTCACGAAGCGGGCTTTCTTGCCCGGGTACACGCCCAGCACGTCATACAGCACCAGCACCTGGCCAGAAACATCCAGCCCGCCGCCAATGCCGATGGTCGGCACCGCCACCGCCTCGGTAACCGCCTTGGCCAGTACCGCCGGCACACACTCCATCAGCACCAGGCTGGCACCGGCATCGGTCAGCGCGCGGGCGTCAGCCAGAATACGCTCGGCGTCGGATTCGCTGCGCCCCTGCACCTTGTAACCACCAAAAGCATTGACGAACTGCGGGGTCAGCCCGATGTGCGCGCACACTGGCACGCCACGCTCTACCAGGAAGCGCACGGTCTCGGCCATGAAGGCGCCGCCTTCGATCTTCACCATGTGGGCACCGGCCTGCATCAGGCGGGCGGCGTTGGCAAACGCCTGCGCCGGGTTTTCCTGGTAGCTGCCGAACGGCATGTCGGCCAGCACCAGCGCCCGTTTGGCGCCGCGTGCCACACAGCGGGTGTGGTATTCCATTTCCGGCATCGACACCGGCAGAGTCGACTCTTCCCCCTGCATCACCATGCCCAGCGAATCGCCGATCAGCAGGATGTCTACACCGGCTTCATCCAGCAGGCTGGCAAAGCTGGCGTCGTAACAGGTCAGCATGGCGATTTTCTGACCTTCCGCTGCCATCTGCTGCAGCGTATTGACGGTGACTTTCATTTTTTTGTGTGTCCTCGTTGCTTCCAGTGGCGAAACGCCGCTTGTGGCTGCGGTCGCGCACCGGGTTCAGAGCCCCTTGTTGAAGTAACTGCGCTGACCACGCATCTCGGTGATGCAGCGCAACAATAGCTCGAAATCTTCTGTGCCTTCAACCAGATCGAGGTTGTCGGTATTCACGATCAGCAGCGGTGCCGCCTCATAGCCATGGAAAAAGGCGCTGTACGCTTCGTGCATACGCTGCACATAGCCTTCCGGCATCGGCGGCAGTGCCGAGTTGGCGGCGCGTGCGGCCAACCTGTCGGCCACGGTGCTGGCCGAGGCCTGTAGGTAGATCACCAGATCCGGCACCGGGTACTCGGGCAGAAAACGCTGCACCACACGACGGTAGATGGCCAGCTCGTCGGCATCCAGCGTCTTGCAGGCAAACAGCTCGTCCTTGTCGAACAGGAAATCCGACACCAGCGGCGTGGCCAGCAAGTCACCATGCAGCATGCCGTGTGCGGCGTCGGCGCGCTGCATCAGAAACGACAGCTGCGTGGCCAGCGCATGGTAGGGCGGCTGACGGTAGAAGCGCTCCAGGAACGGATTCTGCTCCGGCGCCTCGGCCAGCAGGCGTACCGACCAGTGGTCGGCCAGGCGGCGGGCCAGTTGCGATTTACCGGCGCCGATCGGCCCTTCCACCACCACGTAACGCAAGTGCGACATCAGATGTTCTCCTGCAAGAAAGCTCAATCCAGCCGGGTGACACCGCTGGCGTCAAGGTTGGCCGCAATGTCGGCCGCCGTGCCGTGCGTGCCGATCTGCCACTCGGGCGCCATCTGCGCCAGCGGCACCATCACGAAGGCGCGCTCGTGCATGCGCGGGTGCGGCAGGGTCAGGAAATCGTCCTGCTGGCTGACACCCTCCACCAGCAACAGGTCAAGGTCCAGCACCCGCGGTGCATTGCGGAAGGTGCGCACGCGGCCAAAATCCTGTTCCAGTCGCAGCAAGGCGGCCAACAGTTCGGCGGGAGCCAGCTCACTTGCCACCTCGCACACCGCGTTGATGAAGTCCGGCTGCTCGGCAAAACCCACCGGCGCGGTGCGGTAGCAAGCCGAGCGGCGCAGCAAATGCACCCCCGGTAAAGCAGAAATGGCGGCCAGCGCCGCCTCGATCTGTGCTGCCGGGTTTTCCAGATTGCTGCCCAGCGCGATCACTGCCCGCTTCACGCGTCGCCCCCCTCGCCCGGGCGGGCCGGCTTGCGACGACGACGGCGCTTCTTGCGCTGCGCATCGCTGCCCTCGCCCGGCTCCTTGGCGGCCGCGGCGGCTTCGGCGATCAGCGCCTGGCGCTCGGCATGGTCGGCATCCTGGAATTCTGCCCACCACAGCACCATGTCCTTGGGCACTTCGCCCACTTCGGCGCGCAGGCTGTAGAAATCGAAAGCGGCACGGAAACGCGGCTGTTCCAGGAAGCGGAACGGGCGTGCGCCGCCGCGGCTTTCAAAGCGCGGCTGCAGCGACCAGATCTCGCGCATGGTGGCGGAGAAACGACGCGGGATGGCGAAATCATTGTCCTGCAGCGTTTCCACCTCGGCCATCGCCAGCATCAGCGCCGGCAGCGATTTTTCACCGCGGGCAATATGGGCCTGCCAGCGGTTATTGACCTGTGCCCACAGCAATGCGGCCAACATGAAGCCCACCGATACCGGCTTGTCGGCGCGCACGCGCTCGTCGGTATTGGCCAGCGCCAGCTTGAGGAAGGCCTCGCCGCCGTCTTCGTCCAGTACCGCGTCCAACAGCGGGAAGATGCCGCGCGACAGACCCTCGTCCCGCAGCTTCTGCAAACAGGCATAGGCATGGCCGGAGTGCAGCAGCTTGAGTAGTTCGTCAAACAGCCGCGCCGGCGGCTCGTTTTTCAGCAGCATGGCGTGCGCGGCAATCGGCTTGCGCGTGTGCTCGTCGATGTCGAAACCCAGCTTGGCCGCCAAGCGCACCGCGCGCAGCATGCGCACCGGGTCTTCCTGGTAGCGGCGCGCCGGCTGGCCGATCATCACCAGCTTGCGGGCGTGCAGGTCCTTCACGCCGTGGTGGTAATCGATGATGGTTTCATCGGTCGGGTTGTAGAACAGCGCGTTGACGGTAAAGTCGCGGCGCTGCGCATCCTCGGACTGGCTGCCGTAGGTGTTGTCCGCCATGATGCGACCACTGTCACTGGTCTTGCCCACTTCGCCGCCACGGAAGGTGGTGACCTCGATGGTCTCCGGCCCCATCATCACGTGCACGATGCGAAAGCGACGGCCAATGATGCGCGAGCGGCGGAACAGGTGGTGCACCTCTTCCGGCGTGGCGCTGGTGGCGATGTCGAAATCCTTGGGCGTGACGCCCAGCAGCAGGTCGCGCACCGCGCCACCCACCACATAGGCCGCGTGCCCGCCTTCCTGCAGGCGCGACACCACGCGCAGGGCGGCGCTACTCAGGCCGTCGCGGCGCACGCCGTGTTGTGCCAGCGACAGTACTCGTGGTTTGGTTTTGTTGGCGGCGGCACGGTTGCCCGACAAGTCGAAAACGCGACTGAACAGTTTGCGGATCATGGGAATGGTATCTGGAGGTGGTAGCTGCGCGGCGCATGCCGTGATGGACTTGAGCGCCGGATTATAGCCCGATACCGGCCTCAGTCTCCAGCATCGTGCCATAGTCATGCTTGACAGCGTGGGCGGTCTGCTCTAATTTTCTGGCTTGCGCCGATTTTTGCTGCTTGCGGGCGCCTGATAAATACCAGCTAAGAGCGCACCGCCTAACCCGCTGTTGCCCTTTACTGGTCACAGCGGGTTTTTGCATTGCAGCAGCCAGAAGCGGGCAAATAGGTTCATGCGCCGAGTTAATCGACAACTTGCAGGGCGCCATCGAAATTCTGCTAAAGCGTCGCTCGGCATTTACCGGGCGCGCACCACGCTACGGAGACTGCCATGTACGACTGCCAAGAAGACCGCTACACCGACTTCAACACCGCCCCGCAAATCGCCACCCCGGCGCTACGCGGCAAGCTCACCGCCCGGGCGCTGGGCAGCGCACACAAACCCCGCCTGACCGAACTGGCCGCCTACGCCACCGAGCGCCAGCTGGATATTTCCCTGCAGCAGGGCACGCTGAACATCGACGACCTGACGCTGACCGAAGCGCTGAACATCAACGCCCGCTTTGGCAACGAACTGATCATCAGCTGCCATCTGCGCTGCGACCCGCCCGCCCATTTCGCCTGAAGCGACACAGCATTACACGCTGCGGCCAAGCGGGGCATGCCAGTGGCAAAGCGCGCTTATAATGGCGCTCTTTTTGCCTGCCGGTATTTCCCATGCTGTTTGAATTGAACCGTAGCCCGTGGCGCAGCCTGCGCCACGAGACCCTGCTGCTGATCCAGCTGGCGCTGCCGATGATGGTGGCGCAGATCGCACAGGTGGCCACCGGCTTTGTCGATACCGTGATGGCCGGCCGTGTCAGCACCGACGATCTGGCGGCGGTGTCGCTGGGCGCCAGCGTATTCGTTACCGTGTATGTCACGCTGATCGGCGTGGCCGCGGCGCTGAATCCGATTCTGGCGCAGCAGCATGGCCAGAGCGAAACCACCGCACTAGGTGACACCGCACGCCAGGGCCTGTGGTTCGGTCTACTGCTAGGCATTTTTGGCGCACTGCTGATGCTGGCGGTGCAACCGGTGCTGCGGCTGTGGCTGGAGCTGCCCGCCAGCGTAGAAGACAAGGCCATGCTGTTCATCGATGGTGCCGCCATGGGCATGCCGGCCGCCATCCTGCACCGCGCGCTGGGCGCGTTTGCCTCCAGCCTGGGACACACCCGCCCGCTGATGATGGTGAGCGTGGCCGGACTGCTGCTGAACATTCCGCTCAACTACGCGCTGATCCACGGCCTATTCGGCCTGCCGGCGCTGGGCGGCGCCGGCTGCGGCTGGGCCACCGGCATGGTGTTCATCTTCAACGCCAGCGCGCTGTTCCTGTACATCAAGCACCATCAGGCGTTCCGCCCCTACGGCTTGTGTGGCCGCTTCGTCGCGCCGCAGTGGCGGCGCTTCCCCGCCTTCCTGAAACTGGGGCTGCCCATCGGCCTGTCGTTCTTTGTGGAGGTCAGCCTGTTTTCCTTTATCGCCTTGCTGATCGCCAAGCTGGGTACCACCGTGGTGGCCACCCATCAGACGGTGATCAACTTCTCCAGCGTGATCTACATGATCCCACAAAGCATCGGCACCGCCGCCACCATCCGCGTCGGCCAAAGCGTGGGCGCCGGCGATTACCGTCAGGCGCGACTGGTGTGCGGCGTCAGCCTGGCACTGGGGCTGGCGCTGGCCTGCCTCACCATGCTGTGGGTGCTGCTGGATCGCCACAGCATCATGCAGCTGTACACTGCCGACCCGGCGGTGATCGCACTGGGGGGCACGCTGATGCTGTTCGCCGCCTTCTACCAGCTGACCGATGCGATGCAGACTATCGCCTCCAGCGCGCTGCGCGGCTACAAGATCACCACCACCCCGATGCTGATCCACATCGTGTCGTTCTGGGGCTTTGGCCTGCTGCTGGGCGCCTGGCTGGGGCTGGGTTCGCCGCAGATGGGGGTGCATGGCTTCTGGGCGGCGCTGGTGATCAGCCTGAGCGCCGCCGGCCTGCTGCTGGTAAGCTATCTGTCGCGCGTCAGCCAGCAACGGCTGCATCGTCAAACTGCGTGAAAGACCGAATGAATCCCGTAATGCATCACAACTACCCGCTGCGTGAACTCAACACCTTTGGCATGCCCGTCAATGCGGCCAACTTCTGCGAGCTGGAAGACCTCGCCCAGCTGCCGGCGCTACTGGCCAGCGATATTTTCCAGCGCGGCCCGGTGTTGTGGCTGGGCGGCGGCAGCAACCTGCTGTTCACCCGCGACTACCCCGGCCTGGTGATCAAGGTGGCGCTGAAGGGCATCCGCCTGCTGGCCGACGACGGCGACAGCGTACTGGTGGAAGCCGCTGCCGGCGAGAACTGGCACGCGTTCGTGCAATACACCCTGGCCCAGGGCTGGAGCGGGCTGGAAAACCTCAGCCTGATTCCGGGCACCGTCGGTGCCAGCCCGATCCAGAACATCGGCGCCTATGGCGTGGAAGTAAAGGACCATCTGCTGCAGGTGGTGTGTGCCGACCTGAGCCAAAACGGCGCCGAAGTGGTAGTGGACAACGCCGACTGCCGCTTTGCCTACCGCGACAGCGTATTCAAGCAGCAACTGGCCGGGCGCATGCTGGTGACGGCGGTGCGCTTCCGCCTGCAACGCCGCTTCAGCCCACGCATCGGCTACGGCGACATCCAGCAGCAGTTGCAGGCCATGGGCGCCGGCGAGGCCCCGACCGCACAGCAGGTCAGCGCGGCGGTGATCGCCATTCGCCAGAGCAAGTTGCCGGACCCGGTCACGCTTGGCAATGCCGGCAGTTTCTTCAAGAACCCCATCGTCAGCCGCACCGAAGCCGATGCCCTGCTGGCACGCTTCCCGGCCCTGCCGCATTACCCGCAGGCGGATGGCGGCGTCAAACTGGCTGCCGGCTGGCTGATCGATCAGGCCGGGCTGAAAGGCTACCGTGACGGCGATGCCGGCGTGCACGCGCGCCAGGCGCTGGTGCTGGTCAACCACGGCAATGCCAGCGGCAGCCAGATGTGGGCGCTGGCCAGCAAGGTGCGGGACACGGTGCGCGAGCGCTACGGCGTGACGCTGGAGCCGGAACCGATCGTACTCTGATCTGCCCCGGAAACAGCAACGGCCAACCTACTACAGGTTGGCCGCATCATTTTGGGCGCCGGTTTACAGCCAGGACGCCGCCAGCAGAAACAGATACACCACGGTGCCAAAACCCAGCAGCCACATCAGCGAGCGCAGCGCGGCTTTGTCCGCCACATAGCAAAAGCCGTGCGCCACCCGCGCCAGCAGGAACACCAGCGCGGCGGCATCGATACGCTCCGGCGGCACCCGTTGCAGGGTGGCGATGATTACCGCGGCGGCAAACGGCGTCAGCGCCTCCCAGGCATTCTGCTGCGCCCACTGCGCACGCTGGCGCCAGCCGGTCAGCTTGTCCAGATACTGTCTTGGCGCATGATTGTTGTAACCACCGCCGGATTTCGCCACCCCGGCCCACAGCAGCGGCAGTACCGCCGCGGCCAATACCGCCCAGAACGCAAACTGCATGTCAGTCCCCTCTTCTTGTCTGCCGCTACTGGTTGTCCAGATAGCGGGCATCATCAAACGTGGCTACCCAGTGCGGTCGGTACACGATCAGGATCGCCAGCACCAGCCCGCTGGTGAATGCCTCGGACCAGGCCAATAAAACATAGTATGGCAAGGCGTTTTCCAGCAAATGCTCCAGCGGATAGGCACCAGCCAGCAGCAGCGCCGCCAGCCCGCAGACCGCCGCCAGCAACATGCCGGCCGCCCCGGTGAGGAACGCATTCACAAACACATACACGAACACGTTGGCCGCAAAGCGGCGCTGCGCCACCCACAGCATCAGCACGGTCAAGCCCACCGCCGGCAGCAGGCTCAGCACATAGTTGAGCCCCAGCGCCGACCATTCCAGCTGCCCGCCAGCCGCCAGCCCCAGCAGCACCACCGCCAGCGCCAGCAGAGCCAGCCACGGCCCCATCAACAGCGTGAACACTGTCGCCCCCAGCAGGTGGAAACTCAGTCCCGGCTGCAACCCGGCACGCCCCAGCCAGAAGCCCAGCAGCACCACGCAGGCGCCCAGCCAAGCATTGACGGCGCGGCGCTCCAGCACCCGCCACTGCACGCGCGTTACCGCCACGCCCAGCAGCAGCAGTGCCAGCACATTGCCAAGCCACAACGCCCATAACGGAAACTGACTGGCCACGAAATTCATGGTTCCCTCTCGCCTCAAATACACGGCCATCTGCCGCCCGCGGCATGATAACAGCGCCACCGGCCAGCCCACAGGCGCGGCGGCGCGGCAATCGCGGTAAAATGCGGCCAACCTTACGTTCAGGATGATCGATTCATGCTCACGCTTCCCGCTTTTCACCATATCTCCCGCCTGGTCAGCGCTGCGCTGGCCGAGGACATCGGCCAGCAGGACTGGACCGCGCTGCTGATCGGCGCCGACAGCCAGGGCAGCGCCCGCGTGATCGCGCGCGAAGACGCGGTGATCTGCGGTATCGCCTGGTTCGACGAAGCCTTCCGCCAGGTGGACAGCCACTGCGAAGTGCGCTGGCTGGTGGCCGAGGGGCAGCAGGTTGCGGCGAACCAGTGCCTGTGCGAGATCAGCGGCCCGGCGCGGGCGCTGCTTACCGCCGAGCGCACCGCGCTGAACATGCTGCAGACGCTGTCGGCGGTGGCAACGGAAACCCGCCGCTACGTGGATGCCATCGCCGGCACCCGCGCCCGCATTCTCGACACCCGCAAGACGCTGCCGGGCATGCGTTTGGCACAGAAGTACGCGGTAACCGTGGGCGGCGGCATGAACCAGCGCATCGGCCTGTACGACGGCGTGCTGATCAAGGAAAACCACATCATGGCCGCCGGTAGCATCAGCCAGGCCCTGGCCAATGCCCGCGCACTGGTGCCGGCCGGCGTCAGCCTGCAGGTGGAAGTGGAAAACCTGGCCGAACTGCAGGAGGCGCTGGCCGCCGGCTGCACGCTGCTGCTGCTGGACAATATGTCGCTGGATGACATGCGCGAAGCGGTACGCCTGTCCGCCGGCCGCGCCGAGCTGGAAGCCTCCGGCGGCGTGGAACTGGCCAGCGTGCGCGCCATCGCCGAAACCGGCGTCGACCGCATCTCCATCGGCAAACTCACCAAGGACGTGCGCGCGGTGGACCTGTCGATGCGCTTCGCCGGCTGACGGCACGCCCCAGCCCCAAGCAGCAGCGCTATATGACAAACACCCCGCCTGGCGGGGTGTTGTCGTTTGCGCATGACGCGACCGCCACGCGCTATCTCATCCAGCCCGATCGGCTACACCAGTATGACCTTGCCCAGCCGGGCTTCCAGCTCGGCCAGTGCCGGCAGCTCCCGGGCCTTGTGATTGGTAATCAGCACATCGATCCGCTCCGGCGGGCAAAAGCTCACCCGGCTTTCGATGCCGATCTTGCTGTAGTCGGCCAGGATGACCACCTGTCCGGCGTGTTCCACCATCGCGCGCGCCACTTCGGTTTCGCGGTGGTCGTAGTTGCACGCCCCGCGGCGCGCATCGATGCCGGTGGGTGAAATCAGCGCCAGATCGGCGCGATAGCGGCCGATTTCCGCCACCGTCCCCGGCCCGACCGTGCCCGGCGCCCGCTCCCCCATGCAGCCGCCCAGCACGATGATCTCGTTGCCCGCCCCGCCGTCGCCCGCGCCACGCAGCGTCAGCGCCACGTCGAAGGAGTTGGTGATCACGGTCAGACCGCCAAGCCGGGCCAGCTCTTCGGCCAGGATGGCGGTGGTGGTGCCGGCATCGACAAACAGCGTTTGCCCGCGCTCGAGCAGACCGGTCGCCGCGCAGGCCAGGTCGCGCTTGTACTTGACGTTGCTGTGCGCCCGTTCGGCGATGGGCGCCTCGTCCTCCACGCGGATGGCACCGCCGTGGATACGCTTCAATGCCCCCAGTTCTTCCAGCGCCGCCAGATCGCGACGCACGGTTTCGCGCGAGACATCAAGCTCCACCATCAGGCGGTCGGTGCTGACCCGCTGCAAGGTGGATAACAGTGCGCGGATACGCTGGTAACGCTCTTGCTGCCACATGCTGCTTCCTGCGATTGATTGAGTACCGATCCTGCATTGTGAAATGACCGCAGCCACTGTCAAGCGTGGCCGGCTGTTGTGGCTTTGCCAACGCCCGCCTTGTGTTTTTTTGTGTAAATTTGCAATTTTGTGTATTTCTACCTAGCATCAGCACACCACCACCCCTGCCCGGTGCTTGCCGCGCAACGTGCGCCAGCAGCTGGCGGAGGATGCAGCAACTTGCAATTGCCGGCGCCGCCGGCGATGCCAGACCGCCGTCCACCGGACGGCTATTTCATCTCAGAGAGGAATGCCATGCAGCGTCGCCAGTTTCTGAATGCCCTTGCCGCCGTCTCCGTCACCAGCCCCCTGCTGTTTGCCAGCGGCCGTGCCAATGCCCAGACCGCCACCATGCGGCCCACCACGCTTGACCCGGGCCGCTGGTCGCCGCTCAACGCCCGCCGCATCCAGGCGCTGCTCGACGACTACGGCAGCCAGAGCAAGGGCTACCGTGCCGACAAACGCCCGTACGCCGTGTTCGACTGGGACAACACCTGCATCATGAACGACTGCGAAGAAGCGCTGCTGATGTACCAGATCAACCATCTGCAGTACAAACTGACGCCGGATGAATTCGTGGAAGTGATGTGGAAGGACGTGCCCAAGGGGCCGTTTGTGAAGGACTACACCACGGTGGACGGCAAACCGGTGACCATGGAGGATCTGGCGGCCGATGTGGAAGCCGACTACCGCTGGCTGCACGCCAACTACCGGGGACTGGCCGGCAGCAAGAGCCTGGAGGAGATTCAGGCCAGCGACCAGTTCAAGGATTTCCGCGCCAAACTGTACTTCATGTATGACGCCATCTGTGACACCCACCCGCTGGAAATCGGCTACAAGTGGATCATCTATTTCTACAAGAACATGACCACCGCCGAACTGCAGGCCATGGCCGAGGCGTCGAACAACTACGACATCGGCGACGCGCTGCGCAAGGTGAAGTACGAGAGCCCGAAAACCCTGCCGGGCAAGGCCGGCGTGGTGGCGGACAGCCATTTCCACGGCATCCGCATCCACGAGGAAATCCGCGCGCTGATGCATGCCTTGCGCGCCAACGGCATCGATGTCTACGTCAGCACCGCCTCGATCGACGACGTGGTGCGCGTGTTCGCCGGCCACCCCAGCTATGGCTATGGCGTGCCGCCGGAGAACGTGATCGGGCTACGACTGGAGATGCAGGACGGCAAATACACCGCCAACTACAAGTCCGGCTGGCATTTCAACTGGGGGCCGGGCAAAACCACCGGCATACAGAACGTGCTGGTGGCGCAAAAGGGCTATGGCCCGGTACTGGTGGCCGGTGACAGTGATGGCGATGCCTGGATGCTGCGCGACTTCCGCGATACCTCGGTTGGCCTGATCGTCAACCGCCTGAAAAAAGGCGAGATCGGTGCCGACAGCCAGCAAGCGGCCGCCCAACTGGGCTCGGCCAAGGCCCGCTTCATCCTGCAGGGTCGCGACGAGCAGACCGGACTGATGCTGCCGGACGAGAAATCGCTGAAATATGGCAAGAGCGAGCGCAAGCTGCTGGCGTAAGTAGTGAGCGACAGATGGCGGCTCAGCGCCATCTGTCCATTGCCGGCGCACGGGTCGCTACAGCCCCCAGCGCCTGGCAACGCAGTCAAAGGTTGGCCGCATGATGCCGCGCCAGCCGCCGCAGCATGGCGGCCGTGGCACCCCAGATAAAGTAATCGCCGTAGCGCAGCGCGTAATAGTGCCCGGCGATGCCATCGCGCACATACGGGTGGCGTTCGTAGGCGGCCTCGTTGAGCGCCAGCGCCAGCGGCAGCGAGAACACCTCGGCCACCTCCTGCGGTGACGGCCGCGGCTGGAACGGTGCGGTCAGCAACGCCAGCACCGGCGTCACGCGGTAGCCGGTAACGGTGTCGTAATGCGGCAGCACGGTCACCACCCGCACCAGTGCCGGCGACAGCCCGACTTCTTCCTCCGCTTCGCGCAGCGCGGCAATTTCCGCGCTGCCGTCCTCCGGCTCGATGCGGCCACCGGGAAAGCTGATCTGCCCGGCATGGCTGCGCAGGTGCGGCGTGCGGCGCGTCAGTAGGATGTGCCAGGCATCGGCCTGCCAATGCACCGCCACCAGCACCGCCGCGCTCTTGCCCGGCGGCTGGCGCAGGCCCAGCCCTTCCTCATCGGCCACCTGCAGCCCGGCAAAGCCGGCCAACCAGTGCACCATACTGTCTGCATCTCGCGCCATATCCATGCCTGTTCAACCCTTCTTGCGGCCGGCGATCTTGGGCAGGGTCAGCTCGCTCCAGTGCGCCAACAAGCGCAGCGCCACGCCTCCGGCAAATACCAGCTGTACGGCGACCAGGTGGTCCCAGCCCAGTTCGGCCAACACATACAGCACCGACGCCACCAGGATGGACACCGTGCCGTAGAAATCCTTGTGCAGGATGAACGGCACATCGTTCACCATCATGTCGCGCACGATGCCGCCACCCACGGCAGTGACAAAGCCCAGCAGAATCACGCCGAAGGCATTGATGTGGTACTCCACTCCCAGTTTGGCACCGGCCAGGCTGAACGCCACCAGGCCGATGGAATCGGCGATGATGAACAGCCGCGTCAGCACCTCGTATTCGCGCTTGTGCAGCCGCGCAGCCAGCGCAAACAGCATGGCACCGGCAATGATCACCAGGCTGGTATTGCCCAGAAACACCTGCGGCATGCGGCCAACCAGTACATCGCGAATGATGCCACCACCGATCGCCGTCAGCAGCGTGACAATGATGATGCCCAGCAGGTCCAGATGCTTGCGCACCCCCGACAGGTAGCCGGAAATGGCGAACGCCACCGTGCCGATGGCGGCGTAGCCATCAAAATCCAGCAAGAAACGCCATACGGGATCCATGCCCGCCCTCCTGAAAAACAAACGCCAGACCGGATGGCCTGGCGTCTGGAACGGTAACCGTAAAGCCTCAGCGGCGCATCGAATCGAAGAACGCCAGATTGGACTTGGTTGCCCGCAGCTTGTCGAGCATGAACTCCATCGCTTCCAGGTCGTCCATCGGGTACAGCAGCTTGCGCAGCACCCAGATGCGCTGCAGCTGTTCCTGCGGAATCAGCAGCTCTTCGCGGCGAGTACTGGAGCGGTTGATGTTGATGGCCGGGAATATCCGCTTTTCCGCCATACGGCGGTCCAGGTGGATTTCCATGTTACCGGTACCCTTGAATTCTTCGTAGATCACATCGTCCATGCGCGAGCCGGTATCCACCAGCGCGGTAGCGATAATGGTCAGCGAGCCGCCTTCTTCGATGTTACGGGCGGCGCCAAAGAAGCGCTTCGGGCGCTGCAGCGCGTTGGCGTCCACACCACCGGTCAGCACTTTGCCGGAGGCCGGGATCACGGTGTTGTAGGCACGGGCCAGACGGGTAATGGAATCCAGCAGGATCACCACGTCCTTCTTGTGCTCCACCAGGCGCTTGGCCTTCTCGATCACCATTTCGGCAACCTGCACATGGCGGGTGGCCGGTTCGTCGAAGGTGGAAGACACCACTTCGCCCTTTACCGAACGCTGCATATCGGTCACTTCTTCCGGGCGTTCGTCGATCAGCAGCACAATCATCTCCACTTCGGGATGATTGGTGGTGATGGCGTGGGCGATATGCTTGAGCATCACGGTTTTGCCGGACTTGGGCGGCGCCACCAGCAGGCCGCGCTGGCCTTTGCCGATCGGTGCGATCAGGTCGATCAGGCGGCTGGTGATGTTTTCCTCGCCGCGGATGTCGCGCTCCAGGTGCAGGCGCTCGGTCGGGAACAGCGGGGTAAGGTTCTCGAACAGGATCTTGTTCTTGGCCTGCTCCGGCGGGCCACCGTTGACCTTGTCCACCTTCACCAGTGCAAAGTAGCGCTCGCCCTCCTTCGGAGTACGGATCTCGCCTTCGATGGTATCGCCGGTGTGCAGGTTGAAGCGGCGGATCTGCGACGGGCTGACATAGATGTCATCCGGGCCGGCCAGATACGACGAATCCGGACTGCGCAGGAAGCCAAAGCCGTCCGGCAGCACTTCCAGCGTGCCTTCGCCGTAGATGCTTTCGCCTTTTTTGGCCTGGTTTTTCAGAAGCGCAAAGATCAAGTCCTGCTTGCGCAAGCGGCTGGCGGCATCAATCTCGTTGGCAATGGCCATCTCGACGAGTTCGCTGACATGCGTACGCTTAAGATCAGAGAGATGCATAGTGTGTGCGGTGTCGGACGTTTGTGTCACAGTGTGCGGCGCGGGCGCCGTTCGGGAAAATACGTGAAGGGATACTGCATATGAATCGAGCGGCTTTGAGCCGCTCGTAAGGACTATCGTGAAGATAGTGGAACAGTTGGCACCTGTCAATGCCAGGTGCCTGATTGTGGCCCGACAGCGCTGCTGCCGGGCCACTACGCCACAGCTTACAGCTGGGCGTTCAGGAATTCGATCAGCTGGGTCTTGGACAGTGCCCCCACCTTGGTGGCGGCCACTTCACCGTTCTTGAACAGCATCAGGGTCGGGATACCACGGATGCCGAACTTCGGCGGGGTGGCTTCGTTCTGGTCGATGTTCAGCTTGGCAATGGTCAGGCGGCCTTGGTATTCCTTGGCCACGTCGTCCAGGATCGGGGCGATCATCTTGCACGGACCGCACCACTCAGCCCAGTAATCCACCAGTACCGGACCTTCTGCTTTCAGAACGTCTTGCTCAAAGGAATCGTCGGTTACGTGCAGAATCAGCTCGCTGCTCATGGAGTAGTCCTCTCGATGGGATGTCGATTATTTGTGATTGGCCGATGTTAACAACTCACCCCATGAGCGGCAACCCTCATCCGGGTGCGTCTATTGCCTGCCAACACAGAGAAACAAGACTGTCCGACAATTGCTGGTTATAATGCCGCGCTAAATCGGATTGAAGAGGATTCAATATGGGTTTCCTGCAAGGCAAAAAGATTCTGATCACCGGGATGATTTCCAATCGTTCCATTGCCTACGGCATTGCACAAGCCTGTCACCGCGAAGGCGCCGAACTGGCGTTCACCTATGTGGTGGACAAGCTGGAAGAGCGCGTGCGCGAAATGGCCGCCGACTTCGGCAGCAGCCAGGTGTTCCGCTGCGACGTGCAGAACGACGAAGAAATCAACCAGCTGTTCGTTGACCTGGGCAAGTCTTGGGACGGCCTGGACGGCTTGGTGCACGCTATTGCCTTCGCCCCGCGCGAATCGCTGGAAGGCGACTTCCTCGACGCCCTGTCCCGCGAAGCGTTCCAGACTGCTCACGATGTGTCGGCCTACAGCTTCCCGGCGCTGGCCAAGGCCGCGCGTCCGATGATGCAGGGTCGCAACGGCGCCCTGCTCACCCTGTCCTACCTGGGTGCCGTGCGTGCCATCCCGAACTACAACGTGATGGGCCTGGCCAAGGCCAGCCTGGAAGCCTCGGTACGCTTCATGGCTGCCAGCCTGGGCAAGGACGGCATCCGCGTGAACGGCATTTCCGCCGGCCCGATCAAGACCCTGGCTGCCGCCGGCATTTCCGGCTTTGGCAAACTGCTGAGCATTGCTGCCGGCCAGTCCTGCCTGCGCCGCAACGTAACCACCGAGGAAGTAGGCAACACCGCCGCCTTCCTGCTGTCGGACCTGTCTTCCGGCATCACCGGTGAAATCACCTACGTTGACGCCGGTTTCAGCATCAACTCGATGAACGTGCCGGACGCGTAAGCAGCCGGGCACCTGTAGGGAAGTTGCTTAGGTAAAAATTCCAAGCACATTTTCCGAAAAAACCACGTCACGCACCCAAATGGGGCGATCCTTCCAGCAAGGATCGCCCCATTTTTTATTCCTCGAGCAACAGCTCTTATCTCTCGCCGCGCTATAAAAGCGCCATACACTCTTGCCATAAATAATCTGTTCAGATTATATTCCGCACAAGCATCGCGTAACTCATTGAAAACAATAAATAAAGTATTTTTTTCTATCCAAAATCGCAGAAAAAAATACTTAAAATTTTTACTTTTGCTTTTTTTGCAACAAGAAAGGCTACGCCAAGGGGTTGCAAGCAGAAATTCGTTGGCAACAGGCCAGAACAACGTATAGCACTGGTTGCAGCAACTAAAATTTGAGGTGAAGAGTACTAGGTACTTGAGCCGTTACTTACGCCATCTGCCGTTTGAGGCGATTGGCATAATCAGCTAGGAGGAATTACAAAAGGAAAAACGGGACAAACTTCGATCGCTCTCAGCTTGCCCCGCGGTTGGCAACTTACGATGCCAGACTTGTCATCTCAAGTATCGTGAACCGTCCGCGCCAGGTCAAGCTCCCACATTAGTTTTCTGAAAATTCTCGGGCATCGAGAGGCATTCGCTCGCCTTGAAAACGCCCGAGACAGGAGCTTCACGATGAAAACCATAGGCATAAGCACGCCTTGGAAGGCCCTCACTCGTTCGTACGAAACAGGGTGCCCTTCTCGCATTTCAGTCACGATCCATGGCTGCACTTATCGCGGCTACGTCTCGACAATCAAGGCTTTAGACGGATCAGTCCCTTTCGCTTGCAGAGCTTGCACAACGAATCAATAGCGCACGGTATGTGAAAGCCGCCATCGCACGGGGCCAGCTACGGGTAGACCTCAACCTTAAAGAAAAGTGGCTGCTACCACGTGAGATCATCAGCGATCCGGCTTTCCGACAAGCCCAAATGGCCTCATATAGCAGAGAATGGCCTCCGCACCATGCTCTAGCTGATGCTCGCGCATTGCGCACCGGCTACTTGGCCTGGCAAGTGGCCAACCCGGAGGGGGATCATGCTACTGTTTCTTGATACCAGCGCGGGCAAGACGCGCATCGCTGAACTATGCATTCTGCGCTGCCTCGCCGGCGGGAAGCGCGTGGTCTTCATCACGCCGCTGCGAGCGCTGTCCGCGCAGACCGAAACAACCCTTCAGAGAACCTTTGGCCCACTCGGCAAGACGATCTCAGCACTCTATGGCAGCATCGGGGTCAGCGGCTTTGATGAGGATACGATCCGGGAAAGTGACATCGTCGTCGCTACGCCGGAGAAGCTAGACTTTGCGCTCCGCAACGACCCCTCCCTCCTCGATGACGTTGGCCTACTTGTCTTCGACGAGGGGCACATGATTGGCTTGAACGAACGGGAGATCCGCTACGAGGTTCAAATCCAGCGGCTTCTCCGACGTGCTGATGCACATGAGCGGCGCATCGTTTGTCTCTCAGCAATTCTCCCTGACGGCGACCAACTTGATGACTTCGCCGGATGGCTGCGTCGAGACCATCCTGGCGGCTTGATCAAACATGACTGGCGTCCAACCCGGTTGCGGTTTGGAGAGGTGGTCTGGGCGTCCCCTAATGCGCGCCTGAATCTGCGTGTCGGCGAAGAGCGCCCATGGGTTCAGCGCTTTCTTACGGGAGTAGCGCCGCCAACCTGGGTGCCACCCAAGCGTCGCCGAACCAGGCTCTTTCCAGACGATCAACGAGAACTCTGCCTTGCGACAGCTTGGCGGCTGGTAGACGACGGGCAGACCGTCCTCATCTTCTGTCCGGAACGGCGTAGCGTTGAACCGTTTGCGGAAGTGATTGTCGACCTCCATGAGCGCGGAGCGCTGCAATCGTTGCTGGAAGCAGACCCTGCTGTTCTCGCTACTGCTATAGCGCTTGGCGAAGAATGGCTGGGCTCGGACAGTGCAATCCTCAAGTGCCTACGTCTCGGGGTGGCGCTCCATCACGGGGCTTTGCCAACGGCCTACCGGAAAGAGATCGAAGGTCTGTTGCGTAGCAATATTCTCAAAGTCACTATCTCCTCGCCGACCTTGGCTCAAGGTTTGAACTTGTCCGCAACCGCTGTGGTCATGCACTCCCTCCACCGGGCTGGAACCAGGATCGATATCTCGGAGTTCAAGAACGTGATCGGGCGAGCTGGCCGAGCCTATGTCGACGTGGAAGGCATCGTGCTCTTCCCCATGTTCGACGAGATTCCGAGAAAGCGGGGCAACTGGGAAACGCTCATCAATGATCTCGGCGCCCGCAATATGGAGAGCGGGCTGGTGCAACTCGTCGCGGCACTGCTGTCCCGCATGGGAGCCCAAGTCGGTGGTGACCTGGATCAGCTTATCGACTATGTCGCGAACAACGCCATGGCGTGGACCTTCCCCGAAGTCGCGAACGAGAGCCCTGAAGATCGCGAGCGTGCGCTTGCGGATTGGCAGCAGCATGTTTCAACGCTCGACACGGCCGTTCTGAGTCTCATTGGCGAAAATGACATTCCGGACGATGGGGTTGCGGCGGCACTGGACGACATCCTCCAGTCCTCCCTGTGGCATCGCCGTCTTCTGCGGCAGAACGAGCAGATTCAGCAGGTTCTAAAGGCCGGCCTGATTTCACGCAGCCAGCATATCTGGAGCCAATCGACTGCAGCGCGCCGCCGAGGTTACTTCTTGGCCGGCGTAGGATTAGGAACTGGGCAGGCGCTGGACGCCATTGCAGAGGATGCGAATCTTTTACTGATTCAGGCCAATGGCAGCATTCTCAATAGTGATGCCGAGGCAGCGATAGCCGCAATTACAGCGATTGCGGAACGCGTCTTCGTCATCTATCCATTCATACCAGATCCTATGCCGGAAAATTGGCGCGACATTCTCCGCGCCTGGCTTCTCGGTGAACCTATCTTCGCCATCGCCGTCGGCCAGGAGTCGAATACGCTGCAGTTCATTGAAGGCGGCCTTGTCTACCGCCTCCCATGGGCGATGGAGGCTATTCGGGTACGTGGGGTTGCCAACGACGATACCATTGATGGACTCCTTTCTCTTGAGGACTATGAGCTTGGCTTCGCGGTGGCTGCCGTTGAAACCGGAACGTTGAATAGGTCGGCTGCGATCCTCATTCAGGCGGGGTTCAACTCTCGACTTGGCGCTATAAAGGCTGTCGCAGACAGTGGAGCGACCTTTCAAACAGCCCAAGAACTTCGGCACTGGCTCGGTTCGGATGATCTTGCGACGTGGAACACAAGACCTGATTGGCCGACACCGGAAACGAGGGCGATGTGGATGGAGTTCGCTCAAAGTTTCACACCGCGCGCAAACCGCATCTGGGCAGACCGCCGGTACTGGGCGGGGGTGACGTGGCTCGGAGTACCGCCACCGCCAGGAACCCCAGTTCAACTCCATTATTGGGCAGGTCAGCAACGCGTTCTTTCTGCGGACGGTGTGCCGCTGGGGACCATGCAAGCTGCACTTGCGCCCGGGAGAGCTGGTCTGATACGTGCCCAAGTGTCTCAAGACGCAGGGCGGATCGAGATAGTGTATTTGGGGCCCGACGACCTCGTTGGTACCTAGGTCGCATTAATGAAGAAATCCTAGAATTTTGTAACTCCACAAGTATGTGTTTTTAGCTTAGAAACGATCTATGCCCGACGATATCCCAATTGCGGATGCATTATTCTCAGCTCTTCTCAACCAAGATGAAGATGCACTTGACGCAATCGAGTTACACCGCGCAGCAGAGTGTGCACGTGTTCGTGCAGTTATCTGCACAGCCGATCCGGGCGCAATCGATTTGGACCTTGGCCTCAGTGTGTTCTCAAATGAGTATGTAACCTCGTTCTTCGAAGGCCCGCGTGCGTTCTTTATGTCCGCAGGGGCCAGCGTTCACGCGATGCTCACGGGTGGCCAGTCGAATGTCATGGCCGACTTTTCGCTGAGCTTCGACTCAAACTTTGCAGATGATATGCGTGCGGCCATTGCCGGCGAAAACATCCAGCAGGTCGAGCTTGATCGAGTAAAAGAGATTCTCCTACTTAAGGCTCGCAACCCAAAAGTTCAGTTCGATGCGCTGCCGTTTCTCATTGAGAACACACGCCTGACCCGTGATAACCCCGACAACGAGCGTCCGCTGAACACATTGATCGCCTTCCGCATGCTGGACCATCTAGATTGGAATGTCTTTCGAGATGATCCTGGCCGCTTTGTTTTCGATATTCCATACGAAAAACTGAAGTCGTTACTTCGTCCCGATGCCGAGGCCTATCTTTCGGAGTTGCGAGCAAGTGAGTATGTCATCCATCAGGAGGCCAAGAGCGCAAGGACCCAGGCGCTACTTTTGCGGTTTGCCCGACTCTGGCATGAGAACCGCAAACCGGACAAAAAACGCATCCTTTGCGAATTGCTTCATTTCAGTATCCATAAGTTGGGGGCTATTTTACTCACAGAGCTACACCTGATATGGAGCGGCATGACCTCCGACTTGGGGGCGCCATTCTTCGGTCCCATCACTGGTAGGTCGAAGACGATGCTGAAGGATATTCGCGGCATGGCCTGGGACATGACATTGCTCCGAGTCATGGAACAAATTGCCACGACCAGTCAGTTCGGTTCTTTCTTCATTCCTTACTTCGTGTCGATTGACCGCCGCTGGCGCCACTTGTTGCGACTGAACCCTGTGAGACTGATGCTGGTCGACGACGCACAGCGACGTGTACTCTTTGCGCATAACAAAGAGTTGGAATTCCAGCGCGTTTTGGGAGAGTGCATGCAAATTGAGTTGCAGTCTGAGATGGCACCAGAAAAGGTTGAAGCACGTCGTCGGTCGGCGCAGGCGATCAGATTGAACACAATGCAACAACTTGTCACCGAAGAAGAAAAAGGTTGGCTCAATGCAGCCTCTGTAAGTCGTTGATTTATAATGTTCTGCGACAAAATTTTCACAAAAAGCGCAAATTTTGGAGAATTTTTTCACGAAATTTGCAAATCTTGGGGCTCATGAAATTTGCACATATGTGAAAAAATCCTTTGAAATCAAGGGTCAAGTTTTTCACGAACTCTGCAAACCTACAGCACCGGCCAGCGTCGCCGCGGCAAAGCAGCGCCAGGCGCCGGCCGAGCAGCTCCACACAAAAAGCCCACCCACAGGTGGGCTTTTTTATTGCTGTCATGCTTGCACGCCCCTTCCTCTGCATTGCATGGCACACACCACCATTGCCGCCTGCCGACGCCGCCGCAGCGGACAAACAAGAGCCGGCCTGCCAATGCTGCGCGCCACAGCTCAACAGGCAACGATTCAGCGCATGCCAAGCCGCGCTAACGGCATAGTGCCTCGCACGGCACACCATCCCGGTTGGCATCCAGCCGCGATACACCGCAGACCTGCAGGTGGTAGCGCGCCTCGTCACAACTTTGCATCTGGCTGCAACGCTGCTTGCTGCCGCAGACCCAGTTATCGGTCGCAGCCTTGCCGCTTGGTAGCGGGCTGACCGGGGCATCCGGCAGCGGCGGCGGCATGCGGCCAGCCCTTTCGCCGCGGCGCCACGCCCACGGTGGAATCGGTTTCGCCTCCCCCCACAGCCCGGCCCGGGCGCTGCGTGCTTCGCGCTCGGCATCATAATAGGCGGCCTCTTTGGCATACTGGCGATACACCCAGGCCCAGCCATCCCGCACCTGTTGCTGATTGACGTCCTGCCCCTCCAGCAGCACCTTGGCCACCAGCCGGCCGTATTTGTCCTGCTCCTGCCGCTCCAGGGTAACGTTGCGGCCAAAAACCCGGGCGGCCAGTGCGTACTTGGCACGTTGGCCGTAAGCCTGGTCTTTCTCCGGCGCATCGATCTGCCCCAATCGCACGGTGATTTCGCGCCAGTTGGCCAGGCACTTAAGGGTATCGCCATCGGATACCGCCACCACGCGGCAGCTGATGGTGCCCGGTGCGGCCGAAGCCGGCATAGCCAGCAGGCACAGTGCCGCCGCGATCCAGTATTTCATTGCATACATCCTGTTAGTCGAGGGGGAACATCCGCCAGCAACTGGCGGCGGTAACGGTCCGGGGTGATGCCGGTCTGCTTGACGAACATGGCGATAAAGGCGGATGGCGTGGCATAGCCCAGCTCGGCCGCGATGTCGCTGACCGTCCTGCCCTGCTTCAGCCAGGCCAGCGCTTGCAGCAGCCGCAGACGGCTGCGCCATTGCACAAAGCTCATGCCCAGCAGTTGCTGGAAGCGCCGCGCCAGCGTGCGCTCGGTGCTGTGCACTCGCTGCGCCCACGCCGCCAGCGTGGTGTCGTCCCCCGCGTGCGCCCGCATCGCCAGCAGGATAGGCCGCAGCAGACGATCGTCGCTGTCCGGCAGGTAATCGTCCACACAGCCGGCCTGCTGCAGGCGTTGCAGCAGCAGCTGTGCCTGGCTGACATCCCATTCGTCCTGCAGCCCGGTGACGCCACGCTGACAGAAGTCATCCAGCAAGGCGCGAATCAGCGGCGTCTGTACAATCAGGCAGGGCTGGGCTGGCAGACTGGCCGCCTGGGCATCCGCCACATACACCGACACATAATCCAGCGCCTGCCGGATGTGCGCCGCATGCGGCACTCCCGCTGGAATCCACACCAGGTATTCCGCCGGTGCGGCCAACGTGCGCCGCGGCAGCTGCAGCTCCAGCTCCAGCAGCCCCAGGCTGATGCGGTTGAGCTGGCCCCACGGGTGGCGGTGCCAGTCGAACTCGGTATCGGCCTGATATTTTTCGTGACGAAAATACAGCGGCGCCGGCACCGGCAGGGACAAGTCCACAGCGCTGAACGGCAATTCGGTCATGGCAGGCTTTCTCTTGTCGGAAGTACAGCATCGCTTTGTCTGGTTTGCATTATATGCCACTAAACAGACAGCCTTACACTGTCGACAGTGCAATTGCTGGAGGCCATGATGGCTACCCTGTTTCCCCTGCTGGCGGTGTTGATCTGGTCGGCCAATACCGTAGCCTCCAAGGCCGCCGCTACCGTGTTCGACCCGGCCGCCATCTCGCTGTATCGCTGGCTGCTGGCCTTTCTCGTCATGACGCCATTGTTCGCCCGCCCGCTCTGGCGCGAGCGCGCACAGCTGCGCCGCCACCTACCGCAACTGGCGGTGCTGTCGTTACTGGGCATGGTGGCATCGCAGAGCTTGGCCTACTACGCCGCCCATCTCACCACTGCCACCAATATGGGCGTGATCACCGCGTTGATTCCACTATCCGGCCTGCTGCTGGGTGCGGTGTTCTTTCGACAGAGCATCAGCGCCCAGGCCGCTGCCGGTGTGGCGCTGTCACTGGGCGGCGTGTGCTATCTGATGGGGGCCGGCAACCCGCTGTTCCTGCTGCAGCAAGGCGTGAACATCGGCGATGCCATGGTGCTGCTGGGTGGCTTTGCCTATGCGCTATACAGCATTCTCTACAAACGCTGGTCGCCGCCGCTGGGGCAGTGGCTGAACCTGTACGCGCAAGTGCTGCTGGCGGTGCTGATGCTGCTGCCACTGGCCGCCACCGCCGACAGCCTGGCGATTCCGCTGGCCGGCGTGCCGGTGCTGCTGGTGGCCGGCATCGGCTCCTCCATTCTGGCGGCCTACCTGTGGATGCTCAGCATCCAGCGCATCGGCAGCGAGCGCACCGCCATCTTCATGAACCTGCTGCCGCTGTTCACCGCGCTGCTGGCCAGTGCGATGCTGGGGGAAACCATCCATGCCTATCACTGGGTCGGCGGTGGCCTGATCCTGGCCGGGGTAAGCCTGAGCCAGCGCAAACCGCTACCGGCACGTGCACCGCAAGCGGCCTGAGGCCGCAATAGCAAACGGCCTGGCCCCTGTGTAGCAGGAGCCAGGCCGTTTTCGCTGCAATCCATGATGTCCGGCGGCCAGTGCGCGCCGGTGGCTAGCCATGTGCGAGGCCACGATGCCACTCAATCGCTGACATCCACCTCGCCCGCATCGGTGATCAAGACGACCGCGCCGGCCAGCAACGTCAGCAGAAAAAACAGGATGGCGAAAGTCATCGCGCGCTCCCCTTGTTCTTGTTGGTACTGCTTTATCGAACCGGGAAATTGGAACTTGAGCTCCGCCTGTTATTGCCACCGCCCCGCGGCCGCCATGAGCGCCGCCAGACGCAAGCCCGCGGGCCGGCAAACGCGCTAGCGGCGATCAGCGTGTGACAGCGCTGGCGGCCAACTAGCGATGGAGAAATGCCGCCATGCGCTGGTAGTTGGCCGCGCACACCTCCGGCACCAGCGCCTCCAGCAGCAAGAAGGCGTGAATCTGCGCCTCCTCGCAGTGATACGTCACGGCCACGCCGACGGCAGCCAGCTTGTGCGCATAGGCCGCACCTTCGTCCAGCAGCGGGTCGAAGCCAGCGGTGATCAGCAGCGTGGGCGGATGCCTGGCCGTCAGCGCGCCATGGAGTGGCGAAGCCGCCAGCCGGTCGCCGCCCAGGCGGAAATAGTGGTCGAAATACCAGCCGATGCGCTCGGTCTCCAGTAGATAACCCTTGCCGTTGCGTGCCAGCGACGGCTGGCTGAGGCTGTAATCGACACTGGGATAGATCAGCAGCAGACGGTCGCAAGCCAGGCTGGCATCGTACTGCCCCTGCTGCGCCAGCGTGGCGGCCAGCGCCGCGCCGCCGGAATCGCCGGCCAGCGTGCGCTCGCGGCGATAGCGCACCCCGGCGGCATCCAGTGTCGGCCATAGCTGGCGCAACACCAGCGCCACATCGTCCAGCGCCGCCGGGTACGGGTTTTCCGGCGCCAGCCGGTATTCCACCGCCACCACGATGTGGCCGCTGCTTGCGGCCAAGCGGCGACAGATCGGATCGTAGCTGCTGACGCTGCCGGCCATGTGGCCACCGCCGTGGCAGAACACCAGCACTGGCCGCGCCTCGTCCGGTGCTGGGTGGTAAATGCGCACCGCCACCGGGCAATCGCCGCCGGTGACCAGCGCCTCGTTCACCCACGGTAGCGCCGGGCCGGGCGGCACCATGGCGGCGATCAGCCCGGCCAGCGCCTCGCGCACGCCGATGGGTGTTGAAACCCAGCCTTGCGCCTGCCGCTCGGCCTGTGCCGCGTTCACCTTGCCCAGCCAGCCTTGCAGTGCCGGATGCAGTTCAGCCATGTGGTTCCTCCACCAGTTTGTCGCGCTGCGCCAATGACGGGAACCAGCGCATCCACAAGCCCACCACCAGCAAGGTGCCGACGCCGCCGGCCACCACCGCCGGCACCGTGCCCAGCCAGGCGGCGGTAACACCGGATTCGAACTCGCCCAGCTGGTTGGACGCACCGATAAACAGCGAATTGACCGCATTCACCCGGCCACGCATCTCGTCCGGCGTTTCCAGCTGCACAAAGGTGCCACGAATCACCACGCTGATGATGTCCGAGGCGCCCAATACCACCAGCGCCAGCAGCGACAGTCCGAAATGACTGGACAGCCCGAAGCCGATGGTGGCCAGGCCGAACACCGCCACTGCGGCAAACATGATGCGGCCAACCTTGCGCTCCACCGGGTTGCGCAGCAGCCAGGCCGACATCGCCAGCGCCCCCACTGCCGGCGCGGCGCGCAGCAGGCCCAGTCCCCACGGGCCAGTGTGCAGGATGTCGGCGGCGAACACCGGCAGCAAGGCGGTGGCACCGCCCAGCAGCACGGCAAACAGATCCAGCGAGATGGCGCCAAAGATATCCGGCCGGCTGCGGATGAAGTGCACCCCGGCCAGTAGCGACGACAGCGTCACCCGACGGCTGTCCGGCACATGGCGCGGCACCGGCAAGCCCAACACCAGCAGCACGCCGATGCCGAACAGCAGCGCATCCAGCCCGTAGGTGAACGGCGCGCCGAAGGCGAACAGCAGCCCGCCCAGTGCCGGCGCCACGATGGTAGCCACCTCGTTGGCCGACGCCGCGGCCGCCACCGCCGACGGCAACAGCGCCGCTGGCACGATATTGGGCAGCAGCGACTGCATGGTGGGCATGTCGAAGGCGCGGCAGATGCCGATCAGCACCGACACCACAAAGATCAGCTCGCGGCTGACCGCCAGGCCGACACCGGCGCTGCCCAGCAGCAGCAACAGCGCCGCCAGCGCCTGCACCGCCATGCTGATGGCGACAATAATGTGGCGCGGGTAGCGGTCGGCCACCGTGCCGGTGACCAGCACCAGCAGGATGCGCGGCAGGAATTGCAGCAGGCCGACCAGGCCCAGATCCAGCGTGCTGCCGGTCAGGCTGTACACCTGCCAGCCAATGGCCACGCCCATGATCTGGAAGCCGCCAGTCAGCAGCAGGCGCGCCAGCCAGAAACGCCAGAACGGCCGGCAGTGGCGCAGGGAAGAAGGAGAATCGCTATGCAGGCTCATGACAACCGATATACAGGCAGGGGGGCAGCCAGCCTACTCCCCCTTGCTGCAGTGCGCCATAGTTGGCCGCAGCACAGTCTGTTCTAGCCGTAGCAAGCCGCCAGCAGTGGCCAGGGACGGGAGAGCACGCTGGTAACGAGAACGGTGCGGCCAACTAGCGGCGGCTTTGACCTGAGTCCGCTGCCTCAGCTACCGGCCTGCGGCAGCGGCAACAGGCAAAAACCCCCGCCGACATGGCGGGGGCGTGACACGTGCCAGCAGGCGCAACCGGCATCGCCGCCAGCGCGGTAGCGATCATCCAGCACCGGCGGGCAACGCGATCAGAACGCCGGTACCACCGCGCCCTGATATTTGCTCTCGATGAATTGCTTGGCGGCCGGGCTATTCAGTGCCGCCGCCAGCTTCTTGATGGCCGCGCTGTCCTTGTTGTCCGGACGGGCCACCAGCAGGTTGGCGTACGGCGAGGTGGTTTCGGTAAACAGGCCGTCTTTCTTCGGGTTCAGCTTGGCCTCCAGCGCGTAGTTGGCGTTGATCAGCGCCAGATCCACCTGGTTCAGCACCCGCGGCAGGGTGGCGGCTTCCAGTTCCTTGATCTTCAGGTGCTTGGGGTTGGCCGCAATGTCTTTTACCGTCGGGTAGATATTGCTGCGGTCCTTCAGCTTGATCACCCCGCCCTGGTCCAGCAGCAGCAGCGCACGGCCGGCGTTGGTGGGGTCATTGGGAATCGCCACCGTGGCACCGTCTTTCAGCTCGGCCACTTTCTTGACCTTGACCGAGTAGGCGGCAAACGGCTCGATGTGCACTGGCTTGCTGGCCACCACCAGATGGGTGCCGCGATCCTTGTTGAACTTGTTCAGGTAGGGAATGTGCTGGAAGAAGTTGGCATCCAGCTGCTTTTCTTCCACCTGGGTATTGGGCAGCACATAGTCGTTGAACACTTTCACTTCCAGATCCACGCCTTGCTTGGCAAGAGTCGGCTTCAGCGCCTCCAGCAGCTCGGCGTGCGGCACCGGCGAGGCGGCGATGGTGAGTTTGACGTTCTCGGCCTGGACGGCAAAGGTGAAGCCGGCCAGGGCGAAGGCAATGGCGATTTTACTCAGACGGGTCATGGTGTTTCCTTTTTGAGAGAAAGTCTTGCCCCTGCCCGGGCCGGATCGGCCAGGGCATACGGGCGTACAGATGAAAGGGATAAAACGGGAGAGGTTCAGTCCAGACGACAGCGCCGCACCAGGCGGTCACCGGCAGATTGCAGCAGCTGCACCAGCACCAGCAGCAAGGCGACGGTGACGATCATCACTTCGGTCTGGAAGCGCTGGTAGCCGTAGCGCACCGCCAGATCGCCCAGCCCGCCGCCGCCGATGACGCCGGACATGGCGGTGTAGCCCACCAGCGCCACCCCGGTCACGGTCACGGCGCCGACCAGCCCGGGCAGCGCCTCCGGCAGCAGCACCTTGACGATGATCTGCGGCAGACGCGCGCCCATGGCCTGGCTGGCTTCGATCACGCCGCGGTCCACCTCGCGCAGCACGTTTTCCACCAGCCGGCCAAAGAACGGCACCGCGCCCACCACCAGCGGCACAATGGCGCCGGCCACGCCGATGGAGGTACCCACCAGCAGCAGGGTGAGCGGAATCAGCACGATCAGCAGGATCACGAACGGCAGCGAGCGCAGCACGTTGACCAGCAGCGACAGCACCGCGTACAGCCGTGGCCGCGCCCGCAGCTGGCCCGGCGCGCTGAGGTACAGCAGTACGCCCAGCGGCAGGCCCAGCAGCACGGTAAACAGCAGCGACACCCCCAGCATGGTGAGCGTATCCAGCGTGGCGTCGAATATTTCCGCCCAGTCCACCTGCCACAGCAGGTTCCAGTCAAAATCGCCCATCACAGCACCTCGCAACGCACGCCCTCGCGGGCAAAAATGGCCGGCAGCGCCTGCACCTCGACATCACTGGCCACCACGGCGGCCAGCAGCAGACCAAACGGGGTGTGCTTGATTTCCGCCAGCGTACCGGACAGCAGGTTGATGCGCAGCCCGGCCTCGCGGCCAACCTTGTCCAGCACCGGCTGCAGCGCCGGCTCGCCGACAAAGGTCAGCTTCAGCAGCGGCGTGCCGATGCGCTCGCGCCACTGGCCCTGCAACGCCGCCTGCCCCAGCCCGGTTTCCGCCAGCAGGCTCTGGGTGGCCGCGTGCTGCGGCTGCAGAAAGACGTCGAGCACCTTGCCCGCCTCCACCACGCGGCCGTGATCCAGCACCGCCACGCTGTCGCACAGCTGACGGATCACCCGCATGTCGTGGGTAATCAGCACGATGGTCAGCCCCAGCTGGCGATTGATGTCGGCCAACAGCGCCAGAATGGCATCGGTGGTTTCCGGGTCCAGCGCCGAGGTGGCCTCGTCGCACAGCAGCACATCCGGGTGATTGGCCAGCGCGCGGGCAATGCCCACCCGCTGCTTCTGCCCGCCGGACAGCTGCGCCGGGCGCTTGTACTGGTGATCCTGCAGCCCCACCAGCGCCAGCAGTTCATCCACCCGCGCATCCATCTGCGCGGCACTCAGGCCGCCGGCCAGTTCCAGCGGAAAACGCACGTTGGCCGCAACCGTGCGCGAACGCAGCAGGTTGAAGTGCTGGAACACCATGCCGATGCGCTGGCGGCGCTGCTGCAGCTGGCGTTCGCTGTAGGCCGTCAGCGCGTCGGCGCCGATGCGCACCTCGCCGCTGTCCGGACGTTCCAGCAGGTTGAGGCAGCGGATCAGCGTGCTTTTGCCGGCCCCGGAGCGGCCGATGATGCCGTAGATTTCGCCCTGCCCGATGCGCAGGTTGACCGCGCTCAGCGCGGCCACGCGGCTGCCGGCGTGCAGGTAGTGTTTGGTCAGGTCGGTCACTTCTATCATGATGGCTTTCTGCAAACTGCTTGGTCGGCCCCGGCCCGGTTGCGGGGGAGCGAACGCCAGTCTAGGGGCAGTCTCAAAAAACCAAAAACGATATAAATTGATTTTTTTATTACTTTTCGTGATGTACCAATCGCGGCTTATCATGTTGCCTTCCGGCCATGCCGGCACCATATAGACAGCGCACACTTGCAGCGGCCCGCGCCGCTTCCACCCACTTGTTAGCCAAGGATGCAATCAATGGAATTCCGACCACTCGGCCGCAGCGGCATCGATGTCAGCCTGATCTCGCTGGGCACCATGACCTGGGGCGAACAGAACAGCGAAGCCGATGCCCACAGCCAGTTGGACCTGGCACTGGAACGCGGCATCAACCTGATCGACACCGCCGAGATGTACCCGGTACCGCCCAAGGCCGAGACCCAGGGCCGTACCGAAAGCTATATCGGCAGCTGGCTGGCCAAGGGTGGCCGGCGCGAGCGCATCGTGCTGGCCACCAAGGCGGCGGGGCCGAGCAACGATCCCAAACGCCCCGGCCATATCCGCGACGGCAAGGTGCACTTCGACCGCGCCAATCTGACCCAGGCGCTGCACGACAGCCTGCGCCGGCTGCAGACCGATCATGTCGACCTGTACCAGCTGCACTGGCCGGATCGCAGCACCAATTATTTTGGCCAGCTGGGCTACCCGTGGCAGGACGATACGCCGGGCAGCGTCGCCATCGAGGAAACCCTGCGCGTACTGCAGGACTTCGTCGCCGCCGGCAAGGTGCGCGCCATTGGTGTCTCCAACGAAACGCCGTGGGGTCTGGCGCAGTTCCTGGCGCTGGCCGAACGCTACAACCTGCCGCGCGTGGCCAGCATCCAGAACCCGTACAGCCTGCTGAACCGTAGTTACGAAGTGGGACTGGCCGAATTCAGCCACCGCGAACAGGTGGGGCTGCTGGCCTATTCGCCGCTGGCGTTTGGCGTGCTGTCCGGCAAATACCTGGACGGTGCCCAGCCACAGGGCGCGCGGCTGACGCTATTTGATCGCTTCACCCGCTACACCAACCCGCAGGCGGAAGCCGCCACCGCGCGCTATGTGGCGCTGGCACGCCAGCACGGGCTGTCGCCGGCACAGATGGCGCTGGCCTATGTCAACAGCCGGCCATTCGTGACCTGCAACATCATCGGCGCCACCACGCTGGCGCAGCTGGAAGAAAACATTGCCAGTGCCGAGTTGACGCTGGATGCCGACACTCTGGCCGGCATCGACGCCATTCACCAGGCGATTCCCAACCCGGCACCGTAAAGGCTGTGCAGCGTCCGTCGCGGCTGGCGGACGCTGCCGGTTGGCGGTTATTCGTCGGCGTAGCGCCGGGCAATGGCGCGGAATTCCTCGGCAATCGCCTCGAAGGCATCCACCATGTCCGGGTCGAAATGTTGGCCGCGCCCGTTGTGTATCATTTCTACCGCCTGCTCATGCGGAAACGGCGGCTTGTACACCCGGCGCGAGATCAGCGCGTCGTAGACATCGGCCACCGCCATCAGCCGTGCCGACACCGGGATGGCATCGCCGGACAGCCCTTCCGGGTAGCCGCTACCATCCCACTTTTCCTGGTGGTAGTTAGCGATTTCGCGTGCTAGTCGCAGAAAGCTGCTGGGCGCATCCAGCAGCCTTTCTGCCGTGCTGATGGCATCGCGCCCTAGCGTGGTGTGTGTCTTCATGATCTCGAACTCTTCCGGCGTCAGCTTGCCCGGTTTGAGCAGGATGGCATCCGGAATCCCCACCTTGCCGATGTCGTGCAGCGGCGCCGACTTGTACAGCATATCGATGGTGTCGTCGTCCAGCACGCTGCAAAACCGCGGGTGGGACTGCAGCTGCCGCGCCAGCGCCCGCACATAGTTCTGTGTGCGGCGGATATGGTTGCCGGTCTCGTGGTCGCGGGTTTCGGCTAGCGACGCCAGTGCCATGATGGTGACATCCTGGATCACCTGTACTTCCCGGGTGCGTATTTCCACCTCGCGCCGCAGGAACGCCGCCTGATCTTCCAGAAAATCTGCCGCTGCCTTCAGCTGCATATGGGTATTCACCCGGGTAAGCACGATGGGCGGGGAGATCGGCTTGACGATGTAGTCGACCGCGCCGGCATCGAAGCCGGCCTGTTCATCCTCGTGCTCCCCCATGGCGGTCAGGAAGATCACCGGTATTCTGGCGGTGCGCGCCTCGCTCTTCAGCTGCCGGCACACGGCAAAGCCGCCGATGCCCGGCATCATCACATCCAGCAGTACCAGATCGGGTAGCACCTCGCCGGCCAGCAGATGCAGCGCGCGCTCGCCGCTATTGGCCACCAGCACGCGATAGCGGTCTTTCAGCAGCCCGTACAGCAGGGTCAGGTTTTCCGGCGTGTCGTCGACGATCAACACGGTCTGTCGTTGCGGTATACGGGAATCGATCATGGCACATCCTCCTGCCAGCGGATGCCCGCCTCCGCCGCCGCCTGCTCCAGCCAGTCGCGCGCGGCGGGAAAGTCAAACTGCCGCATCGCCTTGTCGAAACCGGCATAGCTGGCGGCAGGCAACACCGTGCGCAGACTGTCGGCATGCTCCAGAAAAAACCCTAGCGCATCGCCGTCGCTGGCGGCCAGCAAGCCGGCCAGTTCGCGCAGCAGCAGCGCGGCATCGGCCGGCAGCTGCTCGCTGGCGCTTTCTTCCTGCGCCAGCGCGTCTTTCAGCAACGACACCACCCGCTGCATTTGCTGGTCGAAGTCCGCCAGCAGCTGCTGGTAGGGCTCGCGCTCGACAATGGCCCGCTGCAGGCTGGCCGCCACCGCCTGCAGGCGCAGAAAGCCCAACGTTCCGGCCAGGCCCTTGAGACTGTGCACCACCCGCACCGCCGTCTCGTAGTCGGCGGCAGCCAGCGCGATGGCGACACGCCTGGCCGCATCGCTCTCCTCGGCCACGAACTGGCGCAGCAGGTGCAGGTACAGGCTGCGGTTGCCAGCCACGCTGGCGAGACCGGCACTCTGGCTGAGCAGCGCCGCCGGCGCTGCTGCCGCGGTTAGCGCTGCCGGCACGGCTGCCGCCACCGTGCCCGGTCTCGGTTGTACCCAGCGCAGTAGTGTGTCAAACATCAGGTGCGGGTCCACCGGCTTGAGGATACGGTCGACCATACCGGCGGCCATGCAGCTCTCATATTCGGAGGCCTGTACATCTGCGGTCAGCGCAATGATGGGCAGCTCCAGCAGGCGCGGGTCGCCACGGATCAGCCGGGTGGCCTCAATGCCATCCAGCACCGGCATTTGTACGTCCATCAGCACCAGCTGGTAGTGATCGGCGGCCTGCTCCGCCAGGCGGATCACCGCATCGCGGCCATTGTCCACCACCTCTACCGTGGCGCCAGCCGCCTGCAACAGTTCCACCGTCAGTTGCTGGTTGATCTTGTTGTCCTCGGCTAGCAGGACGCGCACCCCGTCCAGGCCAGGCAAGGCCAGCAGCTGGCGCGCGGTGTCGTTCTCGCGCCGGCCGCCGAACAGCCCCAGCATCACGTCCAGCAGCGACGACTGGCTAACCGGCTTGACCAGGAAGGCCTCCACGCCGACGGCCTCCGCCTCGGCGCGCACGTCGTCACGACCAAAGGCAGTGACCATGATGATCTTGGCGCCGTTGAGCGCCCGGATACGGCGCGCGGTGTCGACGCCATTCATTACCGGCATCATCCAATCCACAAACACGATGTCGAACGGGTGATCCATGCTGGCTTGGCGATAGATGTCCAGCGCCTCGCGCCCGGAGGCGCAGGTGCTGACGGCAAAGCCCAGCCCGCGCAGCTGCTCGGACAGGATGTCGCGCGCCGAGGCGTTGTCGTCGATGACCAGTACACGCAGGCCGCGTGCCACCTCGGGCAGCGACTTGCCGCGTGCATCGACCATGCTGGACTCTCCCAGCCAGACGCTGAACAGGAAGCTGCTGCCGCTGCCGGGCGCCGATTCCACCTGGATCGTCCCGCCCATCAGTTCCACCAGCCGCCGGGCAATCGCCAGCCCCAGGCCGGTGCCGCCGTACTTGCGCGTGGTGGAGCCATCGGCCTGGCTGAACGCCTGAAACAACTGTGCCTGCTGCGCGTCATCCATGCCGATGCCGGTATCGGTCACGCTGATGCGCAGCTTTATCTTGTCACCTACCCGCTCCAGCAACTGGATGCTCACCGCCACCTGCCCCTGCTCGGTGAACTTGATGGCGTTGCCCACCAGGTTGATCAGCACCTGCCCCAGCCGCAGCGGGTCGCCCACCAGGTTCTGCGGCACGTCGTTGCCGCATTCGAACAGCAGCTCCAGCCCCTTGTCCGCCGCCTTCTGCCCCACCAGCGACGACACATTCTCCAAGACCTCGTCCAGGCGGAAACTCACCTTCTCCAGCTCGATGCGGTCGGCCTCTACCTTGGAGAAGTCCAGAATGTCGTTGATGATGCCCAGCAGCGAGGTGCCGGCATTGTGGATCTTGCCGACATAATCGCGCTGGCGCTGGCTCAGCTCGGTTTTCAGCGCCAGGTAGGACATGCCGATGATGGCGTTCATCGGCGTCCGGATTTCGTGGCTCATATTGGCCAGAAACATCGACTTGGCACGGGTGGCATCCTCGGCCTCGCGCTTGGCCTCGCGCAGCTCCGCCGCGCTCTGCGCCAGCCGGGTGTACAGCAGCCCGTTCTCCAGCAGCAGCACGATCAGCACGAAGCTGGCCGCCAGCAAGCCGTAGATGCGGCCAACGTAGAAGCCCAGGTCGAAGCGGCCGCCATTCAATACCGCAGACAAGGCGATATCGCACAGCCAGGCGAACATCACCACCGTCAGCCACAGGTCCAGCATTGTGCGCAGCCGGCGGCGCATCAGCAGCACGAACGCCAGCAGGCTAAGCCCCCACACGCTGGACACCACCCCGCGCATGACCGGCGTGTAACGGTTGCCCTGCATGATGGGGGGCAGATAAGGATGCCACTGCGTGGTCACCAGTAGCAGCGCCAGCGTGGCCAATGCGGCCAACAGGCAGCACAGCAGGATGGCATAGGCGGGGCGCCAGTGGGCCGGCAGCTCCAGCTTGCCCCGCGCCAGCATGGTGTAGGCCATCACCAGCAGTGGAAAGCCGCCATGCCAGAACATGTACAGCCAGGCCGTGGTCTGTGGCCCGGCGCCCAGCAGCCCGCCAACGGCAAACAGGCCGGGAAAGCTCAGCGCATGCACCACTGCCATGCAGGCGGTGAACAGATAGCCGGTGGCCAGCGCCAGCAGCGCCAGTGAACGCAAGATATAAAACTGGCCAAACAGCAGGATGGCGGTCACCAGGTCGTTCACCACCAACGCCGACTGGTAGGCCGGGATAAACGCCCACACCTTGGCCTGCGGCTGCTTGGCAAACGGCACCAGCAGAGTGAACAGCAATGCGGAGATGAAAATCACCGTCAACATCAGACGCTGCTGTTTATGTGAGGGCGCAGACGTGGAGAGGAAGGCGAACCCCTCGTACTGCATGGAGGCTGATCGCGGCATGATTCGGGCAACTCGCTATGGTCGTGTCAACGCGGATAATCGGCCCTTTTCTATGTAGCACAACTGACCAGATAGTCATTCGACATTTTTTGATACCGTCGCGCTTTCCAGCAGCGCAGAAAAAATGCAGCCTGCTGCCTGCCCGCCCACAGAGCGCCCGCAGCCTGCATGTTGGCCGCACATGGCCGACGCACGCAGGCCTCAGCCGGCGGATAACGGGCGCGCCGCCGCTGCCGTCACCTGTTGCGCCATTGGTCCTGCCCGCATGCTTGCCGCTTGGCCAGCCTCGCCGTGGCGGCCCCCCAAAAAAAACCGGGCCAATGGCCCGGTAAATAACCCCCAATACAGAGAGCGGAGAAGAGACAGCAGAAATCAGCCCGGCTGCGGTGTCAGGCGCAGATACGGTTTTACCGCACGGTAGCCCTGCGGGAATTTCTGGCGGATCAGCGCCTCGTCCTGCAGCGACGGTACGATCACCACTTCATCGCCCGGCTGCCAGTTGCCCGGAGTGGCCACGCTGTGGTGGTCGGTAAGCTGCAGCGAATCGATCACCCGCAGCAGCTCGTTGAAATTGCGCCCGGTGCTGGCCGGATAGGTAATGATCAGGCGGATTTTCTTGGCCGGGTCGATCACGAACACCGAGCGCACGGTGTGGGTGCTACTAGCGTTGGGGTGGATCAGGTCATACAGCTCCGACACCTTGCGGTCGGCATCGGCAATGATCGGGAAATTCACCGTGGTGTGCTGGGTCTCGTTGATGTCCTTGATCCATTCCAGGTGCGAGGCCACCGGGTCGACCGACAGCGCGATCACCTTCACATTGCGGCGGGCAAAGTCGTCTTTGAGCTTGGCGGTCAGCCCCAGTTCGGTGGTGCATACCGGGGTGAAGTCGGCCGGGTGCGAAAACAGGATGCCCCAGCTGTCGCCCAGCCAGGTATGGAAGGCAATATCGCCGTCGCTGGAGTGCTGTTCGAAATCGGGGGCGGTGTCGCCAAGACGCAGTGTCATCGTGAGCTCCTTGCTGTTGCGCTGTCGTTGATGGGCCTACTGTATGCGGCCAACCTGGCAGCGGGAAGCAAGCAAATCCGCTTTGCTTATCTGCGCCCGGCTGCATTGCTTATCAGCGTGTACGCTCAGGCTGCCGGCAGCAGCGACGACACCAGCTGACCGGCGACATAGCGCGCCTGCATCGCCTGCGACAGCGCCAGCATCTTGCCGCAGCTCACCTCGTCCACCCCCAGTTGAAAGCCTTGCGCCACCAGCCCCGGCATCAGCGCCAGCAGCTGCTGGCGTACCAGTGGGTAAATCACCGCGCGGCGGCTGTAACGCGGTGCCAGCACCACCTCGTCCGGCTCCAGCGCCCACAGGCAGGCCAGATCGTGCGCGCCTTCGCCAAAACCGCCCAGGCCGACGCGGTGCTGCTGGCTGCGATAGCGTGTCACCAGCGCCTGGCCGGTGCTGGCGGTACTGGCATCGATAAACAGCAGGAAGCGCAGCAGCGATGGCGGCATGCCCAATGCGGCCAGCAAGGCGGCGGTGAAATCGACGATGCGCTCGCTGTGGGCATTGCAGATGCGCGGGTCCAGATCGATGCGCAGCCCCTGCTGCGGGCCGTGGCGGCCAAGATGGTTAAGCAGGTGCAGCACGCGGATCAGCTTCAGCAGCGCCAGGGTTTTGGGTTCGGCGTAGTTCATGGCAAACAGCCAGTCGGCCGGGATCGACTGCCCGAACTGGCCATAGATGCGCAGCCGCGCGGCGTAATGCGAAAACGCGCACTGCTCGCCCTCGCGGCGGGCGACGGCAAAGAAATCGCTGGTCAGCCACCAGCCGTCGAACTCGGCGAACACCTCGCGCTCGTTCCATTGCAATTGCACCGGACAAGGCATGCTGGCCAGCAATTGCTGACAGTGCTCGATATGTGCCGGCAAGAACCCGGCCGGATAATGTCTGGCTTGCTTGAATCGTTTCATAGGACAGCCCGTACCTGTAACAGGCTGCTACTGTAGCCAGTTTATGCATTGATACTTATGCGTTTATCCGGCAAGCAATCCACCGCTTTTGATAACGCCCGGGCCACCACCCAGCACGCCGCACAGCCTTGCCAGGCGGGGCAGCACAGCGACAGCTGACATGGCGATGGCGACCTCGTGGCACCCGCGCTGCCGCGAGAGGTCGCCAGCGGCGCTTAGCTGTTATTCGGCTATGCATATCCATGCCGGATCCATATTCACTCCCGATTTTGTTATTTCACCGCAGCGGGCGTTTGCTTTTTAAATGGGGCCATCCACCAGACACAACCCCAAGGATAAGCACCATGACCCGACCGAAACTGGCCTCCCTGTTTGTTACCCTGGCGCTGGCCGCCACCTTTGCCCACGCCGACGACGGCGTCACCATCGCCTTCCAGACCGGCGTCGATCCGTCCAAAGTGGCGCAAGCCAATGGCGACTACGAGAAAGCCACCGGCAAGAAGATCAACTGGCGCAAGTTCGAGAGCGGCGCCGAGGTGATCGCTGCAGTCGCCTCCGGCGATGTGCCGATCGGCAATATCGGCTCCAGCCCGCTGGCCGCCGCCGCCAGTCGCGGCCTACCGATCCAGACCTTTCTGGTTACCGGCGTGATCGGTGAATCGGAAGCGCTGGTAGTACGCAACGGCAGCGGCATCAGCAAGCCGACCGATCTGGTCGGCAAGAAGATCGCGGTGCCGTACGTGTCCACCACCCACTACAGCCTGTTGGCGGCGCTCAAGCACTGGAAAGTGGATGCCGGCAAGGTGAACATCATCAACCTGCGTCCCAGTGAAATCGCCGCCGCCTGGCAGCGTGGCGACATCGACGGCGCCTATGTGTGGGAGCCGGCACTGGGCAAGGTGAAAGCCAGCGGCAAGGTGCTGACCAGCTCGGCCGAAGTCAGCAAATGGGGCGCGCCGACTTACGATCTGTGGATCGTGCGTCAGGACTTTGCGCAGAAGAATCCGGACTTCCTCAAGCAATTCGTGAAAGTCACCGGCAACGTGTTCGACCGCTACAACAAGGACCCGAAAGGCTTTGCCAGCGATGCGGCCAACGTGGACAAGATCGCCCGCCTCACCGGCAGCAAGCCGGAAGAAGTCACCGCGCTGCTGCCGGGCAACGTCTACCCGTCGCTGAAAGCGCAGAGCGCGCTGCTGCAAAAGCCGTTCGTGAAGGCGGTGAGCGATACCTCGGCGTTCCTGAAGTCGCAAGGCAAGGTGGACAGCGTGCAGGCCGACTACAGCCCGTACGTGACCAACCAGTTCATCAACGCCGCGCTGCGCTGAGCGGGAGCCGTTATGAGCCTGTTGCAGGTAGACAATCTTACCGTCCACTACCCGGGCCAGTCGTTGCCTGCCTTGCAGCAGGTGTCGCTGAGCCTGGCGCCGGATGAGCTGCTGGTGGCGCTGGGGCCGTCCGGCTGCGGCAAGAGCACGCTGCTGAACGTGCTGGCCGGTTTTATCGCCCCCAGCCACGGCACGGCGCAGTTTGCCGGCCAGCCGATAACCGGCCCCGGCGCCGAGCGCGCGGTGGTGTTCCAGCACGATGGCCTGCTGCCGTGGCTGGACGTGGCCGGCAACGTGGCCTTCGGCCTGAAGCTGCAAGGCGTACCGGCGGCCAAGCGCGCCGCCATCGTGGCCGACACCCTGCAGCAAGTCGGCCTCGCCGACGCCAGCGACAAGCGGGTGTGGCAGCTGTCCGGCGGCATGCGCCAGCGGGTGGGCATTGCCCGCGCGCTGGCCAGCCAGTCGCGCGTACTGCTGATGGACGAACCGTTCGGTGCACTGGATGCGTTTACCCGCGAGCAGATGCAGCAATTGCTGCTGCAGGTTTGGCGACAGTCGCAGCGCGGTATTTTTCTGATTACCCACGACATCGAAGAAGCGCTGTTCCTCGCCAGCAGCCTGGTGCTGATGTCGCCGGGGCCGGGACGCATCGTGCAATACCTGCGGCCAACCTTCAGCCAGCGTTTCCTCGCCGGCGAAAGCGTGCGCGCCATCAAGTCCGACCCGGAATTCATCACCCTGCGCGAACAGCTGCTGGCCAGCCTGAGCCGCGCCCAGCAACAGGAGGCCGCATGAGCCAGCCCGCCGAACACACTTTGCCGGCCGTTGATGCCATTTCGCACCATCGACGCCTGACCCGGCGGCCGCTAGCCGCCTGGCAATGGAGCAGCCTCAGCCTGGCCAGCCTGCTACTGCTGTGGTGGGCGCTGTCCGCCAGCGAGCTGGTGCCGGCGCTGTTCCTGCCCACGCCCGGCGCGGTGCTGGGCAAGCTGCACACGCTGACCAGCCAGGGCTATATGGACGCCACGCTGCAACAGCATTTGCTGGCCAGCCTGCAGCGCATGCTGCTGGCGCTGCTGGCCGCGGTGGGCATCGGCGTGCCGCTGGGCATCCTGATCGGCGTGTTTCCGCTGCTGCGCCACTGGCTGGATCCGCTGATCGAGTTCTACCGCCCGCTGCCGCCACTGGCCTATCTGCCGCTGATCGTGATCTGGTTCGGCATCGGCGAGTTCTCCAAGGTCCTGCTGATTTTCCTGGCCATTCTGGCGCCGGTGCTGATCGCCACCAGCCATGGCGTGGCCAGCGTGCACAACGTGCGCCAGCAGGCGGCGCTGTCGCTGGGCGCCAGCCGCGGCCAACTGCTGCGCTACGTGATTCTGCCGGGCGCGCTGCCGGACATCCTCACCGGCATCCGCATCGGCCTGGGCGCCGGCTGGTCCACGCTGGTAGCGGCCGAGCTGATTGCCGCCACCCGCGGCCTGGGCTTCATGGTGCAGTCGGCCGCCCAGTTCCTGGGCACCGACATCGTGGTGCTGGGCATCATCGTCATCGCGCTGGTGGCCTTTGCGCTGGAGCTGGGCCTGCGCCACCTGCAGCGCACGCTGACGCCGTGGCATGGCAAGGCGCTGTGAAACAAAACCACCCACCTGGACAACCATCGACAAGGAATTGCCATGAGTCTTAGCTTTACCCGCCTGTCCCCGGCCATCGGTGCCGTGGTAGAAGGCATCGATCTGGCGCGCCCGCTGAACGAGACTGTGCGCGACAGCCTTAGCCAGGCGTTGCAGCAGCACCAGGTGCTGTTCTTCCGTAGCCAGGACATCAGCCCGCAGCAGCAGCGCGACTTTGCCGCCTGGTTCGGCGACCTGCACATCCACCCGCTGTATCCGAAAATCGAGGAAATTCCGCAGATCATGGTGCTGGACACCGCGCAGAACGACCTGCGCGACAACGCCATTTGGCACACCGACGTCACCTTTATCGACACCCCGCCGCTGGGCTCGGTGTTGGCCGCACGCAAGCTGCCGCCGTATGGCGGCGACACGCTGTGGGCCAGCGGCACCGCCGCCTACGCGGCACTGTCGCCCTACTTCCAGCAGCTGCTGGACGGGCTCACCGCCAGCCATGACTTCACCAAATCGTTTCCGCTGGAACGTTTCGGCCACACGCCGGAGGCGTTGGCGCGCTACGAGGCCACCCGCCGCAGCACGCCGCCGGTCAGCCATCCGGTGATTCGCACCCACCCGGTAAGCGGCGAGAAAGCACTGTTCGTCAGCGACGGCTTCACCACCCGCATCAACGAGCTGCAGCCGGCGGAAAGCGACGCGCTGCTGGCGTTCCTGTTTGCCCACTTCGCCAAGCCGGAATTCAGCGTGCGCTGGCGCTGGCAGCCGGGCGACGTGGCGTTCTGGGACAACCGCGTCACCCAGCATTACGCGGTGGACGACTACCGCCCGGCGCATCGCATCATGCATCGCGCCACCATACTGGGCGACAAGCCGTTCTAGCGCCGCAGCGCTGACAGTTGGCCGGCCTGCGGGTGCGGTCAACTGCCCACAAGTGCGCATCGGCAACGGCAGCGCCGGCCTGCGGCCAACCTTGAGCGGCCACGGCACGCAAGCGCACCGGCGCGACCAAGCCGCACCCCGGCTCAGGCCACCGGGGCGTAGCCGGCCAGAAACACTTTTATCGCCTCCGCCACGCTGGCGCGGATCTGTTCGACCGGCGGCAGCTCGGTGATGCCGACAATGATTTGCTCCTGGTACTCCGCCTCCAGCAACCCGATCAGGTGCATCGCCGCCGTCCACGGTCTGGCTTGCCGCAGACGGCCGGCCGCCATCTCGCCGGCCAGGAAGTCCGCCACCATCTGCCAGCCGCGCGCCGGGCCGTTGTCGTAGAACAGCCGCCCCATGCCGGAACGACGGCCCTCGCCCAGCACAATGCCACGCAACGCGGCCAGCTCTGGACTCAGCACATTGAGCAGGAAATTCTCGCCAAAGGCCTGCAAGGCCCCCGCCAGATCGTCACTTGGCACCAGCCGCGCAAACGCCTGCTGCATGCGTTCTTCCGCCAGGAACTTCATCACCATCAGGAACAGTTCTTCCTTGGATGGAAAGTAGCTGTACAGCGTGGCCTTGGAGCCGCCGGCACGGGATGCGATCTCCGCCATCGACGTTGCCTCGAAGCCGCGCTCAATGAATACCGCCGCTGCCGCCTCGACAATCGCCTGACGTCGGCTTTCGGTTTTGACTCTCATCCCGCCTCCATATCTGAACCCATGAGTTCAATTTTCTATTGACAGCCATTATACCGCAAGTTTATAACCATACCGTTCAGTTTAGTTAAGACCCAAATCAAGGTCACCACGATGCACACATCACTTCATCAACATGCGTTACGTACCACGCTGCTGCTCGCGGCTCTGGCCAGCCTGACCGGCTGCGCCGCGCTGCCGGAGCTGGGCACCAAACCAAGCCTGCAGCCGCTATCGCAACTGGCCAGCGGGCACAGCCTGCAAGGCAGCGCCAGCGGCTGGGTCCAACAGGACTGGTGGCAAGCCTACGGCGATACCCAGCTGAATCAGCTGATGGCCGAAGCCCTGAGCAACGCGCCGGATCTGGCCAGTGCCCGCGCCCGCATCGCCCGCGCCGAAGGCTATGCCCAGCAAGCCGGCGCCAGCAGCCTGCCCACAGTGGACCTGAACGCCAGCGTCAATCGCCAGAAGCAGAGTTACAACAACGGCATCCCTAGCAGCTTCGTGCCGCAGGGCTTCAACAATGCCAGCCGCGTGGCGCTGGATTTCAGCTACGAGCTGGACTTCTGGGGCAAGAACCGCGCTGCGGTTGCGGCGGCGACTTCCGAGGTGGCCGCTGCCCGCGCCGAAGCGGCGCAAAGCCGCCTGTTGCTGACCACCTCGCTAGCGGCCAACTATGCCGAGCTGGCACGGCTGTTTGCCGAACAGGACGCCGCCAGCCAGGCGGTGGTCGTGCGCCGGCACAGCGAGCAATTGCTGCAGGCACGCCAGCAGCAGGGGCTGGAAACCGAGGGCAGCGTGCGCCAGGCGGCATCGCGCCTGGCTGGCGCCGAGGCGGATCTGCTGGCCGCAGAGGAAGCCATCGCGCTGCAGCGCAATGCACTGGCGGCGCTGCTGGGCACCGGCCCGGATCGCGGCCACGAACTGGCCCGCCCGGCCGCCAGCATTGGCCAACCGCAGGGCTTGCCGGCCAGCTTGCAGGCCGAGTTGCTGGGCCACCGCCCGGATCTGCAGGCCGCGCGGCTGCGCGCCGAGGCCGCCGCCCGGCGCATCGACGTGGCCGAGGCCGGCTTTTATCCCGATGTGAACCTCAGCGCCTATATCGGCGCCCAGTCGCTGGGGCTGGATCTGCTCACCAAGGCCGGTTCCGGCATTGCCGGCATCGGCCCCGCCATCAGCCTGCCGATCTTCCGCAGCGGCCAACTGCAGGGTGAATACCGCGTCGCGCGCGCCGACTACGACAGTGCCGTCGCCAGCTACAACCAGACTCTCAGCCAGGCGCTGCGCGAGGTGGCCGATGCCGTCACCCGCCAGCGCCTGCTGCTGCCGCAGCTAGCGCAGCGCAGCCTGGCCCTGCAGGCGGCGGAAGACGCCATGCGCGTGGCCAACGACCGCTACCGCGGCGGTCTGGCCAGCTATCTGGAGGTGCTGAATGCCGAAGACAGCGTGATTGCCGCCCGCCGCACGCTGGCCAATCTGCAAAGCCAGCGCTTCAGCCACGACATCAGCCTGATCAAGGCACTGGGCGGCGCGGAACTGCCCGCCTGAAACAGCGCCATCTGAACGAATAACGGCTGGCCAGCAGCGGATGCCGTGCCAGCCCGCAAGGAAAGAATCCATCATGAGCGAACTCACCCAAACCCTGCCCTCTCCCGCCCACCCGGCCAGCGACCTGAGCGCCCGCCGCAAGCAGCTGTTCCGCCTGCTGGGCAGCGTCGTCGCCGTGGCCGCCATCGGCTATGGCAGCTACTGGTACCTGGTGTCATCACACCATGTCAGCACCGACAACGCCTATGTGGCGGCGGAAATCGCCCAGCTCACCCCGGAAGTGGCCGGCACCGTCAGCCAGGTCAAGGTGATCGATACCCAGGCGGTGAAACGGGGCGACGTGCTGGTGGTACTCAACGACAGCGATGCGCGGCTGGCACTGGCGCAAGCCGAAGCCGAGCTATCCCGCGCGCAGCGGCGGGTAAAAGGCTACCTGGCCAGTGACGAAGGGTTGGCCGCACAGGCACAGGCCCGTGCCGCCGAGCAGACACGCAGCGCCGCGCAGCTGGTATCGGCTAAATCGGAGCTGGAACGCGCCAGACTGGATTTCGATCGCCGCCAGGCGCTGGCCAAGAATGGCTCGGTGTCCGGTGAGGAATTGAGCAATGCCCACAATGCGCTGGCGGTGGCCAGCGCCGGCTACACCGCCGCCGAAGCCGCCGCCCGCCAGAGCGAGGCCAACTACCGCGCCGCCATCGGTTCGCTGAAGGCCAACCAGGCGCTGACCGAAAACAGCGAGCCGGACAGCAACCCGGAAGTGGCGCTGGCACGCGCCAAACGCGACCAGGCGCGCCTGGATCTGGCGCGCACCGTGCTGCGCGCGCCGATCGACGGCGTGGTCGCCAAGCGCCAGGTGCAGCTGGGCCAGCGGGTACAGGCCGGCAGCAGCCTGCTGTCGCTGGTGCCGCTGCACACTGTGCATGTGGATGCCAACTTCAAGGAAGTGCAGCTGCGTGAGGTGCGCATCGGCCAGCCGGTGGAACTGAAAGCCGATCTGTACGGCAGCAAGGTGCTGTACCACGGCAAGGTGGCCGGCCTGTCCGGCGGCTCCGGTGCTGCGTTTGCCACCATTCCGGCGCAGAACGCCACCGGCAACTGGATCAAGGTGGTGCAGCGCCTGCCGGTGCGCATTGCGCTGGACCCGGCCGAGCTGCAGGCGCATCCGCTGCAAGTCGGGCTGTCGATGACGGCGACTATCGATACCGCCGCCCAGTAAGGACACCGCCATGTCATCCGTCAGCGCACCCGCACCCATTACCCCGCTCAGCGGCAACAAATTGTGGCTGGCCGCCATGTTGCTGGCTGCGGCCAACTTTGTGGCAGTACTGGACACCACCATTGCCAATGTGTCGGTACCCAATATTTCCGGCAGCCTGGGGGTGTCCTCCAGCCAGGGCACCTATGTGATTACCTCGTACGCGGTCGCCGAAGCGATTACCGTGCCGCTGACCGGCTGGCTGGCGGCACGCTTTGGCACCGTGCGGCTGTTTGCCGCCGCCATGATGCTGTTTGGCGTGTTTTCACTGCTGTGCGGCATGGCCACCTCGCTGGAAATGCTGATCCTGTTCCGCGTGCTGCAGGGGCTGGCTGGCGGTCCGCTGATGCCGATGTCGCAGACGCTGCTGCTGCAGATCTTCCCCAAGGAAAAGGCCGGCGCCGCCATCGGGCTGTGGAGCATGACCACGCTGGTGGCGCCGATCATGGGGCCGATACTGGGCGGCATCCTGTGCGATGAAGCCAGCTGGCCGTGGATCTTCTACATCAACGTGCCGATTGCGCTGGCCTGCGGCTACTTTGGCTGGCAGCTACTGCAGCGCTACCAGAGCCAGCTGCAGAAGATCAGCATCGATGCGGTGGGGCTGGCGCTGCTGGTGCTGTGGGTGGGCGCGTTTCAGCTGATGATCGACGAAGGCAAGAATCTGGACTGGTTCAATTCGCCGTTCATCGCCGGTCTGGCGGTGATCAGTGCCATCGGTTTTGCCGCCTTCATGATCTGGGAAATGACCGAGCGCAACCCGGTGGTGAACCTGCGCGTGTTCCGCCACCGTGGCTACTGGGTCAGCGTGCTGACCATCTCGCTGGCGTTCGGCTCCTTCTTTGGCGCCACGGTGCTCACGCCGCAGTGGTTGCAAAGCTATATGGGCTACACCGCCACCGACGCCGGCTACGCCACCGCCATGAGCGGTATCCTGGCGGTGCTGGTAGCGCCGCTGGCGGCACAGCTGTCGCAGCGCATGGACCCGCGGCCGCTGGTGTTTGCCGGGGTAATGTGGCTGGGCGCAGTCACGCTATACCGCAGCTTTGCCACTACCGATATGGACTTCTGGCAGGTGGCGCTGCCGCTGCTGTTGCAGGGCGTGGGCATGCCGTTCTTCTTTGTGCCGCTGACCGGGCTGGCCATGGCCAGCGTCAACAGCGACGAGATGGCCTCGGCGGCTGGCCTGATGAGCTTTATGCGCACGCTGTCCGGCGCGTTTGCCACCTCCATGGTCACCACCGCATGGGACGACAAGGCCAGCTACTACCATGCCGAGCTGGCCGGGCTGGTGGATAGCAGCGGCCAGACGCTGGCCCAGCTCAGCCAGTCCGCCGGGCTGGAGGCTGGCCGCCAGCAGCTCAACCAGCTGCTGCAGTCGCAAAGCATCATGTTGTCCACCAATGAGCTGTTCCTGCTATCCGGCCTGTCCTTCGTGGCGGCGGCCTGCGTGATCTGGCTGGCCCCCAAACCGAGCCGGGTAGCGGATACCAGCCAGGTGCATTAGCCATTCCGGCGACAGGCCGTTGCTACCCGCAACGGCTTGTTGTCGTTGCCTGCGGCCAACCTTGGCGCCCGTGCACTGCAAAAGTGGCGGGCGTTTTTTGGCTGCTCGCGGTATTATATGAAACGACTACAAAGCATATAAAGGCAACCGCGGTGGGCATCATCAAGATCTCGGAACACATGCACGAAAACCTGCGGCTGACCAGTGGTGCGCTAAGTCGCTCCATCAATGCCCAGGCCGAGCACTGGTTGCGGGTCGGCATGCTGGCCGAGCTGAACCCCAACCTGCGCTATGGCGAGATCTGCCAGTTGCTGATCCAGCTGGAGCAGCAGGCCAGCGTCAGCAACGACACCGCGATACCCAGCACGGAACAATCATTATGAAGACCCCCAAACGCATCACCCTCCGCAGCGAAGCCGAAATCGCCCTTGCCCGCCGCGCCGGCATGTTGGCCGCCGATGTGCTGCACATGATCGCCGCGCACGTGAAACCCGGCATCACCACCGATGAACTGGACAAGCTGTGCCATGACTACATCGTCAAGGTGCAGGGCGCGATTCCGGCCAACGTCGGCTACCACGGCTATCCCAAGACCGTGTGCACCTCGGTGAACCATGTCATCTGCCACGGCATTCCGTCCGACCGCAAGCTCAAACACGGCGACATCATCAATATCGACGTGGCCATCATCAAGGATGGCTGGTTCGGCGATACCAGCCGCATGTACTTCGTCGGCGAGCCGGACACCCTGGCGCGCCGGCTGGTCACCACCACCTATCAGGCCATGCTGGCCGGCATCCAGCAGGTAAAACCGGGCGCGACGCTGGGCGATGTCGGCCATGCCATCCAGCATGTCGCCGAACAGGCCGGTTTCAGCGTGGTGCGCGAATACTGCGGCCACGGCATCGGCCAGATCTATCACGACGAGCCGCAAGTGCTGCACTACGGCCGTCGTGGCGAGGGGCTGCGGCTGGAGCCGGGCATGATTTTCACCATCGAACCGATGATCAACGCCGGCAAGGCGGCGATAAAACACCTGCCGGATGGCTGGACGGTGGTCACCAAGGATCACTCGCTGTCCGCCCAGTGGGAACACATGGTCGCTGTCACCCCGAGCGGCTTCGAAGTGCTGACGCCGTGGCCGGATGGCTACGGCGACTACCCGGCCATCAGCTGACACGCCAGCCGGGTGAGCAAGCCGCGATGCTTGCCGGCCCGGGTGGCCCGGAGACAAAAACCCGCAGTGCATGGCGCGCTGCGGGTTTTTTTACTGGCCAGCAGTTCACTGGCAATGGCCACGCCAGCCATCACGCGAGAACGGCGACCCAAACGCGGCACAGTTCGGCTGCACAAAAAAGAAAAGGCGACCTTGAGAGTCGCCTAAATCTTTGCTCTGTCTGAATGGTGCCCCGGGCCGGGGTCGAACCGGCACAGCCGAAGCCGAGGGATTTTAAGTCCCTTGTGTCTACCAATTTCACCACCGGGGCATCGGACAGGGGGGCGATTCTAGCCGAAAGCCGGCGGGCGGACAATCCGGCCGCCGCCCACCCGGCCACTAGCCGCTGGCTAGCGCTGCAGAATGGCGGTGACGCCCTGGCCGCCGGCGGCACAGATCGAGATCAGCCCGCGGCCACTGCCCTTCTCCGCCAGTAACTTGGCCAGCGTGGCCAGCACACGACCACCGGTGGCGGCGAACGGGTGGCCGGCGGCGATGGAACTGCCGTTGACGTTGAGCTTGCTGCGGTCGATGCTGCCCAGTGCGCTGGGCAGGCCCAGGCGCTGACGGCAGAAATCGTCCGACTCCCAGGCGGTCAACGTGCACAGCACCACCGCGGCAAAGGCTTCGTGAATTTCGTAAAAATCAAAATCCTGCAGGCTGAGGCCATGCTTTTGCAGCATGCGCGGAATGGCGTACGCCGGCGCCATCAGCAGCCCTTCGCGCTCGTCGACAAAATCGACCGCGGCGGTCTCGCCGGCCACCAGCCAGGCCAACACCGGCAGATTGTTGGCCGCCGCCCATTCCTCGCTGGCCAGCAGCACCGCCGACGCACCGTCGGTAAGCGGCGAGGCGTTGGCCGCGGTGATGCTGCCATTAGCGCGCTCGAAAGCCGGCGCCAGTGTCGCCATTTTCTGCAGCGTGCTGTCCAGACGCAGGTTGTTGTCACGCAGCAGGCCGTGGTACGGCATCACCAGATCATCGAAAAAGCCGCGCTGGTAGGCTGCGGCCAACTTTTGGTGGCTGGCCAGTGCCAGCTCATCCTGCGCCTGGCGGCTGATGCCGTAACGCTGGGCGGTGATTTCGGCATGCTGGCCCATGGATTTGCCGGTGCGCGGCTCGGCATTGGCCGGCAGCTCCGGCAGCAGGTGCGCCGGCTTCAGTGCACGCAGCAGATGCCGCAGCTTGTCGCCGCTGCTCTTGGCGGCGTTGAGGTCCATCAGCGCCCGCTGCAGACCGCGGTGCACCGCCACCGGCGCATCCGAGGTGGTGTCGCTGCCGCAGGCAATGCCGACGTCAATCTGCCCCAGCGCAATCTTGTTGGCAACCAGGATGGCCGCTTCCAGCCCGGTGCCACAGGCCTGCTGCACGTCGTAGGCCGGGGTGGCCGGGTGCAAGCCGGACGACAGCACGCATTCGCGCACCAGGTTCCAGTCGCGGGCGTGCTTCATCACCGCGCCGCCCACCACCTCCCCCAGCACCTTGCCGTGCAGGCCATACTTGTCCACCAACCCCTTCAGGGTGTCGGTCAACATGGTCTGGTTGGAAAGCTGGGCGTAGGCGGTGCCGGAGCGGGCAAAGGGAATGCGGTTGGCTCCGACAATGGCTACTTTGCGGGGAGTTCCGTTAAGCATGGGTGTGCGCCTCGTGTGGGGTGTGCTTTATATGGTGTGCCGTTGGCACGCGACCACCGAAGTTAAACACTCGTTTTAATTTCACACAAGCGGAATGCACCACCACACCAACTACGATGCCGGCACAGTCACATCGACCATGACACCCTGCGCCAGACCGGCATGAAATATGCCAATCATCCGGTAAACGTTGGCCGCAGAGCAGTACCTGTCGGCAGGCTGGCTTTTGCCGCACCGTCAGCACCGGGAAAGTTCGGCTGAGGGTCTGGCCAGTGGCGACCAAGTTCGGCCCACGAACGTTAGCCGCGAAAAGCAAAAACCCCAGCAAGCTTTTGCTTGCTGGGGTTTTTATTGGAGGCGCGGGCCGGAGTCGAACCGACCTACACGGATTTGCAATCCGGTGCATAACCGCTTTGCTACCGCGCCGTACACTTTATTGCCCGAAGCTTACATCATTCAGACAATTTGAACAAACTGTGGAGCGGGAAACGAGGCTCGAACTCGCGACCTCAACCTTGGCAAGGTTGCGCTCTACCAACTGAGCTATTCCCGCGTCGCTAGGTACTACTGCAGTTTTGTGGAGCGGGAAACGAGGCTCGAACTCGCGACCTCAACCTTGGCAAGGTTGCGCTCTACCAACTGAGCTATTCCCGCGTCGCTAGGTACTACTGCAGTTTTGTGGAGCGGGAAACGAGGCTCGAACTCGCGACCTCAACCTTGGCAAGGTTGCGCTCTACCAACTGAGCTATTCCCGCACTGCTAAAACTGCTTGAATTTTTGGAGCGGGAAACGAGGCTCGAACTCGCGACCTCAACCTTGGCAAGGTTGCGCTCTACCAACTGAGCTATTCCCGCATCACTAAAAATTGCTTGGTTTTCTGGAGCGGGAAACGAGGCTCGAACTCGCGACCTCAACCTTGGCAAGGTTGCGCTCTACCAACTGAGCTATTCCCGCAAAACCGTTTTTCTCCGTCACTGCGCTGCCGTTGCTGCTGGCTGCGTCGCTAAGAGAAGGCGAATTATAATGATGGATTCGCGATTGTCAACGCTCAAACATCAATTTTTTTGCCCGAAAATTCCCGCGCCGCCATTTGCAGGTAATAAGCCATTGACCACAAAGTCAAAATCACGGCGATCACCATAAACAGTTTTCCGGCGATCATGGTATCGATACCCGGCACAATCGGCCCAGCGTACAGCAACAGCAGAATAGCCACCATTTGCGCCGCGGTTTTCAGCTTGCCTATGTAGGCCACCGCCACGCTGTTGCGGCGCCCCATTTCCGCCATCCATTCACGCAAAGCCGAGATGGCGATCTCGCGGCCGATGATGATCATCGCCATCCAGCCTTCCAGCCGCCCCAGTTCCACCAGCAGGATCAGCGCCGCCGCCACGATGAGCTTGTCCGCCACCGGATCGAGAAAGGCGCCGAAGGCCGAGGTCTGCCCCAGGCGGCGCGCCAGATAGCCATCCAGCCAGTCGGTGGCGGCAGCCAGGCCGAAGATGAATGCGCCCAGACTGTTGCGATGGTGCTGGATCAGCACGCTATCGGGCAGAAAGAACACGGCCACACAGACGGGAATCAGCGCCACGCGCAGCCAGGTAAGCAAAATCGGCAAGTTGAAGGGCATGTTTGGGTCTTGTTATTCAATGCAGGGCATTATGGATTTTTTCGGCCAGCGCATGGCTGATGCCGTCTACTTGCGCCAGATCATCAATACTGGCGGCCATCACCCCGCGCAAGCCACCAAACCGGGTGAGCAGGCGCTGGCGCCGTGTAGGCCCCACGCCCGGGATGTCTTCCAGCGTGGATTGCGTCCTGGCTTTGGCCCGCCGGGCGCGGTGGCCGGTAATGGCGAAGCGGTGGGCTTCGTCGCGCACGGTCTGGATCAAGTGCAGGGCGGCGTGATCGCGCGGCAATTGTAGCGTTTTTTGCAAGTGCGGCACGATCAGTGTTTCCAGCCCGGGTTTGCGCTCCTCGCCCTTGGCCACCCCGACGATGGGCACATCCACGCCGACTTCGGCCAGCACTTCCAGCGCCACCCCCACCTGCCCTTTGCCACCATCGATCAGCAACACGTCCGGCAGCTTGCCCTCGCCTGCGGCCAACTTGCTGTAACGCCGCGTCAAGGCCTCGCGCATGGCGGCGTAGTCATCGCCGGCCGCCGCGGTTTCGATATTGAAGCGGCGATATTCCGACGGCTGCATGCCGCCGCGATCGTACACCACGCAGGATGCCACCGTGGCCTCGCCCATGGTGTGGCTGATGTCGAAGCACTCCAGCCGTGCCACTTCGTCCACTTCCATCAATTCGGCCAGCGCGGCCAGACGGGCGTTCTGGCTGGCCGCGCTCAGCAGCCGCTGGCCAATGGCGATGCGGGCATTCTTCTCCGCCATTTCCAGCCACACGCGGCGCTCGCCAATCGGGTTGCCGACAAACGCCAGCCGCTTTTGCGCCTGGTCGATCAGCAACTGCTGCAATTCCGGCGCTACCGCTTCATTGTGAATGATCACCGCCGGCAGGGTCGCGCCCAGATAATGCTGCGCCAGAAACGCCTCCAAGTTGGCCGCAAGGGTGTCATCCGGGTTGCTGGGGAAGAAACTCTTGTCGCCCAGATGGCGGCCGCCGCGAATCATCACCAGGTTGACGCACACCAGGCCGCCGTCGGCGGCAATCGCCACCACATCGGCATCGAGCTGGGTGGCATTGCTGGAGACAAACTGTTTTTCCTGCACCCGGCTCAGCGCCTGGATCTGGTCGCGCAGTTCGGCGGCCTGTTCGAACTCCAGGTTTTGCGATGCGGCCAACATGCGGTCGCTCAGCTCGTCGATCAACTCGCTCTGTTTGCCCTGCAGGAAGGTCACCGCCCGGCGCACATCCTCGTGGTAGTGCTCGGGGCTGATCTCGCCGGTACACGGCCCGGAACAGCGCTTGATCTGAAACAGCAGACAGGGACGGGAGCGATTGGCGAACACACTGTCTTCACAGGTGCGCAGGCGAAACACTTTCTGCAGGATCTGGATGCTCTCGCGCACCGCGTAGCCATTGGGATACGGGCCAAAGTACTGGTTGGGTTTTTTCGGCTCGCCGCGAAAATATGCCAGCTGCGGGTAGGCGTGCCCGGACAGCATCAGGTAGGGATAGGACTTGTCGTCGCGAAACAGGATGTTGTACTTGGGCGCCAGCGCCTTGATCAGGTTGTTTTCCAGGATCAGCGCTTCGGCCTCGCTGCGCACCACCGTGGTTTCGATGCCGGCGATCTGCGCCACCATCAGCTGGATGCGCGGGCTGAGATCGCTTTTCTGGAAATACGAGCTGACGCGTTTTTTCAGATCGATGGCCTTGCCGACGTACAGCACGTTGCCGGCGGCGTCCAGCATGCGGTAGACGCCGGGCAGGCCAGGCAAGCTGGCCAGTACCGGCTTGGGGTCAAACTTTTGCGTCATTACTGCTGGCACCAGGTCTTGACGTCTTCCTGTGCCTTGCGGATGGCCTCGGCCTTGCCCGCATCCGGCGCGCGTCCCGGCACCGGTGGCTTGGACATCAGGGCCAGGTTTTCCTTGGCGGTCTTGCAGTTGGCCGCCATCATGCGGCGGTTCTGCTCCTGCGCCTTGGCTGCCAACGCCTTGGCATCCAGCGGTGCCTTACCGTCCGGCGCCGAGGCCTCCGGTGCCGGCACGATGCCCCCCGGCTGCAGGGTCAGCTTGCTGGAACGACGTCCCGGCGGCGGCGTATCGGAAAAAACGGTGCGACCGTTGGCATCCACCCAGCGGTAAACATCGGCTGCCTGCACCACACCTGCGGCCAACAAGCCCGCCAGCAGCAACCATCTGTATCCCTTACCCATCATCGATCCCCAGTAGCATTTGCACGATAGTCTGAATTGTATATGCCCGGCCGCTATCAGACGATAGCCTAGCAGGGTTTTGCAGAGCTCGACGGGTATCGGTATAATGCGTTTTTGCCGCTTAAGGAACGCCAAGATGCGCATCATCGAGAAAGCCTATACTTTCGACGACGTTCTCCTCGTCCCGGCCCATTCCGCTGTACTGCCGCGCGACGTTGCCCTCACCACCCGCCTGACCCGCAATATCAGCCTGAACCTGCCGCTGATCTCCGCTGCCATGGATACCGTGACCGAAGCCCGCCTCGCCATTGCCATGGCGCAGGAAGGTGGCATTGGCATCATCCACAAGAACATGTCTGCCGACAAGCAGGCGCTGGAGGTTTCCAAGGTCAAGCGCCATGAAAGCGGCGTGGTGAAGGACCCGATCACCATCGCACCGGACATGCTGGTGCGCGATCTGGTGCTGCTGACTCGTCAACATAAGATTTCCGGCCTGCCGGTGGTACAGGATGGCAAGGTTGTCGGCATCGTCACCAACCGTGACCTGCGCTTCGAAACCCGCCTGGACCAGCCGGTTGCCAGCATCATGACCCCGCGCGAGCGTCTGGTGACTGTCAAGGAAGGCGCCAGCATCGAAGAAGCCCGCGGCCTGATGCACACCCACCGCCTGGAACGCGTGCTGGTCATCAACGATGCCTTCGAACTGAAGGGTCTGATTACCGTTAAAGACATCATCAAGACCAGCGAACACCCGAATGCCAACAAGGATAGCCAGGGCCGCCTGCGTGTAGGCGCGGCCGTCGGCACCGGTGGCGACACCGACGAGCGCGTTACCGCGCTGGTAGCCGCCGGTGTGGACGTGATCGTGGTGGATACCGCCCACGGCCACAGCCAGGGCGTACTGGATCGCGTGAAATGGGTAAAAACCAACTTCCCGCATGTTGACGTGATTGGCGGCAACATCGCCACCGCCGACGCGGCCCGCGCGCTGGTAGCCGCCGGCGCCGACGGCGTGAAAGTCGGCATCGGCCCCGGCTCCATCTGCACCACCCGTATCGTGGCCGGTGTCGGCGTACCGCAGCTGACCGCCATCCACAACGTGTCCGAGGCACTGAAAGGCACTGGCGTGCCGATGATCGCCGATGGTGGCATCCGCTTCTCCGGCGACATCTCCAAGGCGCTGGCCGCCGGCGGCAACGCCGTGATGCTGGGCGGCATGTTTGCCGGTACCGAAGAAGCCCCGGGTGAAGTCGAGCTGTACCAGGGCCGTTCCTACAAGTCCTACCGTGGCATGGGCAGCCTGGGCGCAATGAGCCAGGGTTCTGCCGACCGCTACTTCCAGGACACCACCAGCAACGCCGACAAGTTCGTGCCGGAAGGCATCGAAGGCCGCGTACCGTACAAGGGCCCGATCGCCCAGGTCATCCACCAGCTGGTGGGCGGTTTGCGCTCCTCCATGGGCTACCTCGGCTGCCGCACCATCGACGAAATGCACGAAAAAGCCGGCTTCGTGGAGATCACCTCCGCCGGCATGCGCGAATCCCACGTGCACGACGTGCAGATCACCAAGGAAGCGCCGAACTACCACGTGGATCGCTAAGACCCGCAAGGTTGGCCGCAGCAATAAACCGGCCACCGGCACAGCAAACCCCGCACTCAGCTGCGGGGTTTTTTCATTTCCGTCGTCAAAAAATGCCGCTAGTAGCATATCGCCCGTTCTTTTGCCAGCAAAACCTGGGGTGTACCGAAGGACAATAGATTTGTACTTACTGAAAACTATGATGCAATTTATTAACAAATCGGCCTGCCAGCCCAAAACCCGCGGCGGGCCCGTCTCGTTTACAGGGAGCGCATCATGGACATCAGCGGAACCGGCAGCAACGACACCCTTACCGGCACCAACAAGGACGACGTGATCTACGCTGGCGACGGCAGCGATATCGTCAACAGCGGCAACGGCAACGACTACGTGGATGGCGGCAGCGGCAGCGACACGCTGGATGGTGGCAACGGAGATGACACCCTGGTCGGCGGCAGCGGCACGGATACCCTGCTCGGCGGTAACGGCAGCGACCTGCTGGATGGCGGCAGCGAAAGCGACAAGCTGTATGGCGATAACGGCGACGACATCCTCAGCGGCGGCAGCGGCGACGACTACCTGGACGGCGGCAACGGCAGCGACATCGTCTACGGCGGCAGCGGCGCGGACACCCTGCTGGGCAGCAATGGCACCGACAAGCTCTACGGCGGTGCCGGAGACGACAAGATCGGCATCGGCGACAGCACACGCAACAATGACAGCAATGAAAACGGCAATGACCTCATCTACGGTGACGGCTACAACGGCAACAGCGTCTACCAGAATGGCTTGCTGGTCAGGATAGAAAACGGTGCGCTGGCCGACGTACCCGGCAATGACCTCATCTACGGCGGCAACGGCGGCGACACCATCTACGGCGATAACGGCAACAACCTCACTGGCGATGGTGCCGGCGGCAACGACACCATCTACGCCGGCAGTGGCAGCGACCTCGTCTACGGCGAAGGCGGCAGCGACAAGCTGTACGGCGAAAAAGGCAACGACCAGCTGAACGGAGGCGCCGGCGACGACCTCATCAACGGCGGCCTGGGCGCCGACACCCTCACCGGCGGCAGCGGCAAGGATATTTTCGAATTTACTGCGGCCCTAACCGCCGGAGACCACGACAACAACTACCGCCACAATGGCAATGACCATGACGGCATGAGCAACTGGTCAGACTCGACTGTCGGCGCCATGGACACCATCACCGACTTCAAGGGCATCAACGACACCACCGACCCGGCCGAGCGCGACAAGATCAACCTGCAGCAACTGCTGGGCGAGGCGACGGACCTGAAATGGGGCGGCAACACCCCCACCGCCAATGGCGTGTGGTTCGTCAACGCCGCCGATGGCAACACCTATGTCTACGCCGACATCAACGGTAACCCGGGCACGCCGGAACTGGCCATCAAACTACTGGGCACCCACCACCTGCTGATCGGCGACTTCCAGGGGGTGGAAAACAACGGGCCGGTTGCCAACGCCGACAGCAATGGCAGCGATACCGTCATCGAGGCCGGCGGCGTAGACAACGGCCTGGCCGGCGACAACAGCGCCAGCGGCAATGTACTGAGCAATGACACCGATCCGGATGCCCCGTTTGACACCCTCACCGTCTCCGCCGTCAACGGCAATGCGGCCAACGTTGGCACCAGCATTAGCGGCACCTACGGCACCCTGACCTTGAATGCAGATGGCAGCTACAGCTACCTGCTCAACAACAACAGCGCTACCACCCAGGCTCTGGCACAAGGTGTTACTGCCCACGATGTCTTCAGCTACACCGTCAGCGACTCGGCCGGGGCGACATCTACCACCAGCCTGAGCATTGCCATCACCGGCAGCAACGATGCCCCCACTGCCACCACAGACACTAATGCGCTCGCGAATACCGTAATGGAAGGTGCTGCTACCGGTACGTTAGTGGGCATTACGGCTCACGCATCAGACGTGGACAATGGCAGTGTTGTTACTTACGCACTGACAGATAACGCCGGAGGCCGCTTCCAGATTGACTCCACCACCGGCGTAGTCAGTGTTGCCGATGGCACACTCCTGGACTACGAAACTGCCACCAGCCACAGCATTACCGTGCAGGCTTCCGACGGTCTCGGCGGCAGCAGCAGCCAGACCTTTACCATTAACGTCAGCAACGTGAACGACAACCCGGTAGTCGGCCCCAGCGACAGCGATGGCGCGGACAACCTGGTACTGGAGAATGCCGCAATCGGTACCTCCGTCGGCCTCACCGCCTTCGCCAGCGATGCCGATGCCGGCGGGCAAACGATCAGCTACTCGCTGACCGACAGCGCCGGCGGTCGCTTCGCCATCGATGCCAGCACCGGCCTGGTCACCGTCGCCGGCGCCATCGACCGCGAGACCGCCGATCACTACGACATCACCGTGCGCGCCACCAGCGCCGACGG